>DASVCS010000169.1:0-9687 GCA_036381495.1 Longimicrobiales bacterium | reverse complement strand
GCGACGGCGCCCACGACCACGCCGGCGGCGAGTGCGAGCGCGGCGCGGACATCGGCGCGCTCCGCCTCGACGTGGAAGCGCAGTTCGGTGGCTGCGTCGCCGTCACGGCCGGCGAGCGCTGCCGCGGCGCGGTCCACGAGTTCGAGTGCCTCGGCGAGGTCCGGCACGATCGCGCCGGGCTCGAGCGGGTTGAACCCGCCCCGGGCGCGCGCGACCGCCGCATCGTAGGCTTCGAGCGTCCGCAGGAGGTCCGGCGCCGCACCGAGCGACCGAGCGCGCGCCGACAGCGTGGTGTCCACGCCGGCGAAGATCGACGCCTCGCCGGGCGCCTCCACGTCCACCCGGTTGAGCGCGACCTGCTGCGGGCCGGGCGGGTACGTGCGCCCCATCTGCTGCGAACGGTGCCGGCTCCGGCTCGCCATGGCGATCTGGTGGTACGAACGGCCGAGCAGCGGGTCGTACGTGCCGGTCTCGAGCGGGACGGCACCGGCCGGCGTGCCGCGCCAGAGCGACTGGTACAGCTTGGCGGGCCGATGCGGCCGCAACCCGTGCGCGATCTGCGCCGGGAACCGCGACGGATCACCGGCCGCCGTGAACGCCTCGCGCGCCAGGATCCCGGCCGCCTGGTGCTGGCCGTGGCCGTCGCGCGGCGTGCCCGTGAAGACCGAGACGACGATGTCCGGGCGGAAGCGCCGGATCACCGCGACCACATCGGCGAGCACCGAGTCCTTCGGCCAGTGCTGGAACGCCTCCGCCGCGCTCTTCGAGAAGCCGTAGTCGTAGGCGCGCGTGAAGAACTGACGTGCGCCGTCCAGCCGCCGCGCGGCGAGCAGCTCTTCCGAGCGGATCAGCCCGATCGCCTCCTGGAGTTCCGGGCCGATCGCGTTCTGGCCGCCATCGCCGCGCGTCAGCGCCAGGTAGGCGACGTCCGCGCCGTGGCCCAGCGCGAGCGTGCTGAGGACGGACGTGTTCTCGTCATCCGGGTGCGCGGCGATCATGAGCACCCGCTGCGTCGGGCCGAGCCGGCGCAGCGCGAGGCCGAGCGCCGCGGCGCCGTCGTACTCCGTCGACGCGACCTGCGCGCTCGCGGCCGGCGCCCCGGCGAGGACCGCCGCGACGCAGAGCAACGTGGGAATCTTCGGATTCATGTTCATACGGTGAAGCTAGGCCGATTCAGGGGGCACGCAAGAGCGTGACTGCGCCGGTACACAGGGCGCCCGAACCGTTCGGCGCTCCGGCTTCCCTCCCGCGCTCGACCACCGTTGCCCGACATCGGGATCGGGATCGAACGGCGTCGGGGTCTGGCAAACTCCGTTTCCGAACCCGATCCCGGCGCGCGGGGTTCCGCACGGTCGTGCGCGTGCGCGTGCGCGTGCGCGTGCGTGCGGGTGCGGGTGCTTGTGGTCGTGCTCGTGGTTGTGCGCGTCGTCGTGCGCGTGCGCGCGCTCGTGGGCGCGGGCAGGCGGGGCCGTCGGCGCGGCGACCGCGCCCGCCCGCCTTGCCTCGCCCGCGTCCCGGCCGTATTCCTACGCACCCGGGTCCCCTCGGTCGCGCTGCCGGCCGCGGCAATTGCGGGCCGGGCGAACGCCGCGGTCCGAGGCGCGCCGGCCGGCGTCGGCGTGGATCCGGTGGCACACGACGCCGCGTACCCGAAGTCCGGAGATCGTCCATGACCTCACGTATCGCCCCCAAGGCTTTGGCGTTCACGGCATTCTGTCTCCTGCTCCCGGCGGTGCCTTCCGCGGTCCGCGCACAGCAGCTCTCGCCCGAGGAACAGCGCATCGTCGAGTACGTGGATGCCCACGGCGATGATGCGCTCGCGCTGCTCGAGCGGCTGGTCAACGTGAACAGCGGGACCATGAACCCCGAGGGGATCCGGCGCGTCGCCGAGCTGCTCGCCGCCGAACTCGAGCCGCTCGGCTTCGAGACCCGCTGGGTCGACCTGCCGGACTCGCTCCGGCGCGCCGGCCACCTGGTCGCAGAGCGGACGGGGACGCGGGGGAAGCGACTCCTGCTGATCGGCCACCTGGACACCGTGTTCGACGAAGAGGGCCCGGCCGGGCGCTTCACGATGGGTGATGGCATCGCCCGCGGGCCGGGCGTCGTGGACATGAAGGGCGGCGACGTCGTCATCGTGCAGGCGCTCGAAGCGCTGCACCAGGCTGGCGCACTCGAGGGGACGACGATCCGCGTGGTGTTCACCGGCGATGAGGAGAGTCCCGGCCTGCCGCTGAGCGTTGCGCGCCGCGCGCTGATCGAGGCGGGCAAGCAGAGCGACATCGCACTCGGCTTCGAGAGCGGCTCCCGCAGCCGCGACACCGAGTACGGCGTCATCGCGCGCCGCAGCTCGACTGCGTGGACGCTGCGCGTCACCGGCGAGCGCGCGCATTCGTCGGGCGTGTTCAGCCGTGGCGTCGGCGCGGGCGCGATCTACGAGGCCGCCCGCATCCTGAACGCGTTCTACGACGAGCTCCGCGGCGAGGAGTACCTGACGTTCAACCCCGGCGTCATCCTGGGCGGGACGGACGTCACGTACGACGACGCGGAGAAGCGCGGCACCGCGTTCGGCAAGACGAACGTCGTGGCGCAGAGCGTGGTCGTGAGCGGCGACATCCGCACGATCTCCGACGAGCAGCTCGAGCGGACGCGCGCGAAGATGCGCGCCATCGTCGCCCGCCACCTCCCGCAGACCTCCGCCGAGATCACCTTCACCGACGGTTACCCGTCGATGCCGCCGACGGAGGGGAACCGCGCGGTCCTGCGCGTCTTCGACCAGGTCAGCCGCGACCTGGGCTACGGCGCGATCGAGCCGTTCGACCCCGGCCGCCGCGGCGCCGCCGACATCTCATTCGTTGCGCCGTACGTGGACGGCATCGACGGGCTGGGCCCGTACGGCTCCGGCTCGCACACGCCGGACGAGACGCTCGATCTCGAATCGCTGCCCAAGGCGACGAAGCGCGCGGCGCTGCTGATCTACCGGCTGACGCGGGGCGGGGAGGGCGCGGGGGCGCCCTGAACGGCAGGCCGCCCGATCCCGCGGCCGTTCACACCGCACGCGGCGCTGCCGCAGTCACGTTTCTGCGCGGCAGCGCCGCACTCACGCTCCTCCGATCCGCGCCGCGCGTCGTGACGGAGTTTGTGACCGATCCGATCCGATTTGTGCATTGCGCCCGGATGTGCCGCGAGCAATCGTAGAGCGTGCCGGCACACTCATGCACGCGTTGCACACCCCATTTCCCGTATCCGCACGAGTGCAGCGCGCAACGACCTGTCCACTTCATCAGGGGGGGTAGCATGACCACGCTCAAGCGCTTTGCGATCAGTTCGCTGCTCAGCATGGGGCTGCTCGGCTTCTCCGGGCTGTTGCAGCGGTCGAGGGCCGTCGCGGCCGCCGATTGTCACGTCGAGGTCGGCGTCGAGTGCGACGTCAGTGGCTGCAAGGCCGTGGCCAAGCTCGTCTGCGACTTCTAGCAGACAGCGGGTGCGTTCCCACTTCCGGCCAAGCGGCCGGAAGTGGGAACGCACCAGCCGCGATGGGTGGTGCATGCGACGGTGGGTGGACTCATGGCCCGGCGGGGAGACGTTCCGGTGCCGTGCCGAGACACGCCCGATGGCGCACATGACTCGACCGGTCTTCGAAGGAGGGAACCGTGGCCAGACGAACGATGGGTTCGAAGCGGCACTTGATTTCGAATGCTGTCGTGGCAGCCCCACTCGTGGTTGCGTGTTTCGTCCTCGTGTACCGGGGCTGGGCCGGGGCGCAGACAGCCGCTGCGGCTGTGGCGATCGAGGTGGGCAGCCAGTTTCCGGCGATCGTGCTCGAGGGACCCGATGGCCGGACGGTAGAGGGTCCGGCGGCGGTCGGGGAAAACGCCGCGGTGCTGGTCGTTCATCCCGGATGCGGGCATTGTCATACGATGCTCGAGTCCCTTCTCGCCCTGCGGCATGGTACGGAGGCGATCGGCGGGGCGCGCGTCGTGGCGATTTCCGTCGGAGACTCGGCCCAGACGTCGCGGCTCCGCGGTCGGTACCCGGCGGTCGAGATGTATCGCGATCGGGGTGCCGAACTCGTTCGTCGCTTCGGGCTCACCGCCGTCCCCATCCTCATCCTCGTGGACCAGCGGGGAATCGTGCGTGATGTGGCATCGGGCTGGCAGGGCGATGAGCGCCTTCGAGAACACCTCGCCCGAATCTGGCCGTGAGCCGGCCGCGCCCCGGTCACATCACCGGTGGATCACCGACGCCGAACATCTGAACGTCCTCTCATGAAAATCGACGGGTTTACGTTGCTTCTCCTGTTTGCCGGTATTCACGCCGCGTGCGCGGATGCCGGCTCCGATGCCGGCGACGGATCGTCTGGATTGCGGCCCGGGGGAATCGCGCTCGATGTCCCGGGTTGGGCTGTCGAGCCCGGCCCCACGATCGGCGGCGCCGACGCTCCCGCCGAGGAGGTCCTCTATACGGTTCCGGCCGTCGTCGAAGACACGGCCGGCAACTTCTACGCGCTGAGCTTTGGAGACAAGCGAGTCGTCGTATTCGATCACGCGGGCGGCTTCATCCGGAGCATCGGCCGCGAGGGCGCGGGGCCGGGCGAGCTGATGTCGCCTGTGTCGATCGCCACGGACCGCACGACCTCGCTCTACATCCTCGACGCCGCCGCCAGCCGAATCACGCGCTTTCGAATCTCCGACGGAGCCTACCAGTCGACGATCACGCTCGGAGTGCAGCTCGGGTTCCCGGTCGCCATGCAGCTCGGTGGGGACGGCATGCTCTACGTCGAGTTCCGCCCGATTCAGGGGATGGGCGACGCGGCCAAACGGACGATCGCACGCGTCGACCCGGAAAGCGGCGAGTTGCATCCGGTCCTCGAGCTCGACCTCGTGCCTCAGATCCCCGTGACCACCACGGTGGGAGGGAAGCGGATCACGGAGTTCGTGGACGCGCCCTTCGCACCCAACGCCGTCTGGGCCGTCCGCCGGGACGGCGACCTGATCTACGGGGATGGCTCGAGCTACACGATCTACCACCATGGCGGCGATGGCTCCGTCGGAGTCCTGTTCCGAGTGGACGCGGACGCGCCGGCGGTCACGGCAGAGGACCGCGAGCGGTACCGTCAGCAGCATCCGGCGTTGGACAGTGCCCGGATCGAGATCGATTTTCCGTCGCAGAAGCCGCATTTCACGGCGATTCGTGTGGGGCCCGCGGGGTCGATCTGGCTCCAGACGGCGGGACGGCAATGGGACGTGCGCGAGGCATCCGGTCGCCGGCTCGGTACCATCGTGCTTCCGGAGCGGGCCCGGATCGTCGGCCTATCGCACGGCGCGCTCTACCTGATCCATACGGATATGGACGGGGTCGAGACGCTCAGAAGGTTCCGTCTCCTCACCTCATCATGAACCGCTCCACACGGCGGTCCCATCCGCGGCCAGCGAGTGACCGATCTGCTTGTCGCGCGCGCGTCGGAGTGCCATGCGACACGCGCGTACGCTCGTCCAACCGCCCAGTTCGGCGACGCGAGCCAGGTGGACGCCGCTTTCCAGCAATCGCCTCGCGACGTAGATCCTGCTGGTCGTGAGCAGCCGTCCGGGGCTGCCCAGGCCCCACCTGCTGCACCAGCGTCTGAGCGTCGCCGGGCTCATGCCCAGCTTGCGTGCCGCGAAGCGAATGCCGTGACCGCGCGCACCGGCCTCGATCAGCCGGACGACGATGTCCGACTGTTCAGGCGACGGCCGGACCACGAGTCGTTGCTCTGCCTCCCGGCACAACCGCTGCACGGCGGTCCGCCGCGACAGAACGTCCAGAGCTGCGGTCGGCGGACGGTCCCCGTGCAGATCATCGGTGAACAGCAAGGGCTCGATCGGGATCGCTCTGCTCGCCACCGCCCTGGCAAGATCATAGTCCTTCGGGATCACCAGACCGACGGCTACGTGCGCAGCCGCGCTGCCGCTCGCCTCGATTCGTCCGAGGATATCGTTCACGTCGCGGACGTCGCGACATCGGACCAGCACGCCGGCGAACCCGGCGAGCCTCGGAACGCCGCTGAAGCAGATGACTCGGTCACGGTACGTTGGTGGCGGGGTGAGTCGGACGAGAGCCATCATCGGTCCTCCATTCAGCGATGTCCGGCCGTGGCGCGAACTCGTGGTCAACCGTGATCTATGTCTGGGCGTTGGACGGCGGCGACCGAGAAACCCCGGATTGCTCGGCGAACCGGGTGCTCGCGGTGTGGCGGAGCCGCCGAACGACGGCACGGCGGCAACGACGCCGGATGGGCATGAATGGCCCGGTGCGGCTCGGGAACGGAGGCGATGGTCGACCCGATGGTCTGCATCCGTTCACCTGTTGGCCCACAATGTAGGCGCAACCCGATGACGACGCAATAATTACGTTTGTTAACCTGGTAGATATTGGGGTTGCGTAGTTCTCGGTTGCGGATTCGCTCCGGGAGTGTCGGTCGACGGGAACGGCATCGAGGTCGGAGGGCCGATCTCGAGGAGGTGCGCGTGCCCCGAGGGCGAGGTGATCGCGAACGCGCGGCGGCGGGCGGCGAGCGAAGCGGCGGTGGCGTGTCGGTCGCCGCCCACGGCAGGTGTCGGACCGTGGCTGCGCGGGGACCGCTATCGTGACTCGGGGTGGCCGGCGGGAGACCGGTGTCCGCGTGTCGATCTCACCGCAGCGGCCGCAGGTGTCGATCCAGCCGCACGACCAGTCCGGCCAGCCCCCCGGCGCCGGGCGTGTCCGCGTAGCGGGCGTCGCCGATGCGGACGGTCCAACCGTCCGGGCGCGACTCGACCGCGAAGAAGGGGAAGCGCGACCAGCTCAGGAAGTTCCGCGCGGCTTCGGTACCGGCCGCGGCGGCGATCACGGCGTCCATGCCCGTGGGGCGGATCGGGAGGCTGTCCGGGCGGAGCCGGAGCTGCGGGCGGCCGAGCCAGTGGAACGCGCCGAACCGGTATGCCGTCGGCGTGGCGGCGACCACCGAACCGGTGAACGGGTTGGCCGGGTCCGGCGCGACCATGACCGCGCGGACGGGCGCGATGCCGCGTTCGGCGAGTGCGTCGCGCACCCGGCGCCCTGCGACGAGGTCGCCGGCGACCATGAGCGCGATGTAGAGCGCGGCGGCGGCGACGCCCCAGCGCGCGACGCGGGTGTGGAACCCGGGACGCGCCGCTGCGCCGCGTTCGGCGGCCGTGTGCCGGTGCGCCCTCGCGTACCGTGCGCGCTGGAGGAATCCCAGCGCGGCCAGCGCCGCGACGCCGCCGATCCAGACCCACTTCGCCGCCGCCGCGATCGGCGCCACCACCACGAGCGCCGTCGTGAGCGCCGCCAGCAGGGTCCACCCGACCACCCCCGCCACTGTACGCTCGCCGCTCAGGAAGACCGCGCCGCCGAGCAGCAGCCAGACCCAGGGGTCGATGATGAAGAGCGCATCGCCGTAGAACCAGCGGCGGTCGAACGGCATCAGCAGCCGGATTCCGTAGGTGTTCATCCAGTCGAGCACCGGATGGGTCAGCACGCCGAGCAGCGCGGTGAGGAGGAGCGGGCCGGGACGGGCCGGCGGCGAGTCCGGCGCGCGCCGCCGGCGCACCCACCGGTCCCAGGCCAGCACCGCGCCGGCGACGAGGAACGGCACCACCGCCCACGCGAGCGGCCCGTGCGTCCAGCCGCGGCGGTACGCCAGCCCGGCGTACTCGCCGCCGAACGCGTAGACCAGGATGTCGACGTCGGGGGCGTTCGCGGCCAGGACGAGCGCCGCCGTCGCGAGCGGCGTCGCGCGGTTCAGCCCCGCGCGCGAGAGGCCGGCGCCGGTCAGGGTGTGGGTGAGAGGGTCCATGGTCGGTTGCCCGGGGCCGGGGGATCAGCGCGTCAATTCCACCGGGGGAGCGGCGGAACGCCGGCGAGCCGGTCCCTGGCCAGCTTCTGTGTCTTCTCGATCAGATCCGGCTCCGTGACCCCTCGGGCGATCACCTCTCCCCGATCGGACGCGAGAGCTTCGACGATCTGTTGGAGACCGGAGTCGTTCAGCGCCATCGCGAGATCCATGGCGTTCCACAACGTGGTGACGTGCTGCCGCCCGGTCAGGCGCCGGTCCGCCACGCTTCGGATCTGCTGGAGGGTGGCAGCGGAAAGCGGCTGCCCCGCAGCCCCTTCGACCATGAACCGCAGAACGAGCAGAGCATCGTCGATCTGAGCGGTCTCCTCCAGGGACCTGACGGCGTCCAGGACCAGCGGCGCCGCCTGCTCGCCGAACATCGCAAGAGCGCGGCAGACCTTGTAGCCGGCACCCAGCGACCCCACCAGCCCCGGGATCGCGCGCGGATCTCCCAGGTCGGCGACCACGCTCGACAATCCCAGCGCGTATTCCGGATCGATGAGCTCCGTCAGGAATACGCCGCGACGGCGCGCCTCTTTTCGGAGCGAGGCCGCCCTCTCGAGCTCCGCGATGAGGGCCGAGCGCAGCTCCGGCCGAATGCTCTCCGGCGGCATCTGGCGAGCGATCGCAAGCGCATGCCCCCGTTCGCCCGCATTTCCGTGCGCGAGATCGCGGGCGAGGGCGTGCTGGTCGGGGCGGGCCTGGGCGTGCACCGATCCCGGCGCGACGGCCGACAGCATGGCCAGGAGCACGGCGCTCGAAGCTGTGATCCGCATGGCGGCAACTCCGTATGCAGGTAAGGGTCGAGGCCGCCGAAGATCCCGTAGCCGTGATCGATCCCCGAACGGCCAAGCTCCTCGTCGCTCAGGAAACGGAACCTATGGTCATCGTATGCAACGACGCCAATCGAGCCGCTTGGCGGGCCCGCCAGAAGGGTGTAGGACGTGTCCTGCACGAGCTCTCGCGCATCCAGGATTTCCCGAGCGAAATCCTGGCAATTGATGGTTTACCCGCCGGCGCCTGTCCGAACCCGCGGGCGGGCCGCTCGAGCGCCGTCAGCCCACTCGCCGGACTCCCTGCGCCCCCCGCCATGCGCCCGGCCCCTCACGGCGAGCGCCCGCACGCCACATCCCGCCCACGTTCTCCACCTTGCCCCCGCCGGTTCGCCTCTGCATCATCCCCGCACCGCAGCTCGCCGGTCGACCCCTGGCTCCACGGAGATGCCCTATGCGCCGTCCGTTCGTGCCCGCCCTGTTCCTCGCCGCGGCCGTCGCGGTCGTGCCGCTCGCCCGACCTGCCCCCGCGCAGGTCTCGTCGGATTCGTCGGCCGCACCGCTCGGCTATTACCGGTTCCCTGCGATCCACGGCGACGTGATCGTGTTCACGGCGGAGGGCGACCTGTGGCGCGTCGGCACCCGGGGCGGCGTCGCGCGGCGGTTGACCACGCACCCCGCCGAAGAGGCGCACGCCGCGATCTCGCCCGATGGCCGGACCATCGCCTTCACGGCCGAGTACGAGGGCCCCGCCGAGGTCTACACGATGCCGATCGACGGCGGCGTCCCCGTGCGCCGGACGTACGACGGCGGCGGCGCGGAGGTCGTCGGCTGGACGCCCGACGGCCGCATCCTCTACACGACGCGGCGGTACTCGACGCTGCCGAACGCGCAGCTGGTGGTGATCGACCCCGGCCCGCGTCCCGAGCCCACGCTGCTCGCGCAGAAGGCGAGCGCCATCGGGCAGAGGCGCACCGTGCTCCCGCTGGCCCAGGCCGCCGACGGCAGCTACGCGCCCGACGGCACCCTCTTCTTCACCCG
>DASVCS010000168.1:0-41179 GCA_036381495.1 Longimicrobiales bacterium | reverse complement strand
CTCGTCAGGCAACCACGCCCAGGCCGTCGCGCTTACCGCCCGCATCTTCGGCATCCCCGCCGTCGTCGTCATGCCGACCACCGCGCCGGCCGTCAAGGTCGAGGGCGCGCGACGCCTCGGCGCCGACGTCGTCTTCGAAGGCACCACGTCGATCGAGCGCCAGGAGCGCGCCGAGGCCATTGCCGCCGAACGCGGCCTGAACATCGTGCCGCCGTTCGATCACCCGGACATCATCGCGGGGCAGGGGACCGTCGGTCTCGAGATCCTCGAAGATTGGCCGGACGTCGAGGCCGTCCTCGTCCCGGTCGGCGGCGGCGGCCTCCTCAGCGGCACCGCCGCCTGGATCCGGCGCGCACGGCCCGACTGCACGATCATCGGCGTCGAACCCGAGAACGCCGACGCCATGCACCAGTCCCTCGCCGCCGGCGCGCCCGTCACCATCCAGCCGCGCCCGACCATCGCCGACGGACTCGCGCCCGTCCGCCCCGGCGACCTCACCTTCGCGCACGCCCGCGACCTCGTCGACGACGTCGTCACCGTGAGCGATGACGCCATCGCACACGCCGCCGCGCGCCTGCTCCACGACGCTCGACTCGTCGTCGAGTTCTCCGGCGCCGCTGGCGTCGCCGCGCTCCTCTCCGGCCGCTGGACGCCCGGCGGTCGCCGCACCGCCATCATCCTCTCCGGCGGCAACCGCCGCATCGCCGAACCCGCCGGGAGCCCGACGAGCGCATAGCTCCGACGGCCGGCGCGGTCGCGGGGCCGCTCGGCTGTCGTGCCACCGCACCACCACAGCCGCGGGTCCGGGGCGTTTGCGGGTCGGTCTGGGACACTCGCGCCACACATTGCGCGGTATTTGACGTGTTGTGATCCAGTTCCGGGCATTTTTCGAGTATCCTGGCGTGGCGCCGGTCTTGCATACCGCGCCGGGACCATGACGCGGACCGGCATGATCTACGTTGCGGACGATGATGCAGCCCTACGCCGGGGGCTGGACGTCGCACTGAAGGGCCGGGGCTACGCGGTGCGAACCGCGCCCGACGGCCCGGCGCTCCTCTCGTTGGTCGAGGCGGAGTGCCCGGACCTGATCGTGCTGGACGTCATGATGCCGGGGATGAGCGGGATCGACGTCCTCCGGCACCTGCGGCGGGACGGGCGGTGGCGGGACCTGCCGGTGATGATGGTGACGGCGGTGCCGGACGCGGAGGTGCACGCGGAGGCGCGGGACGGGGGGGCGGCGGAGGTGTTGCCGAAGCCGTTCCGGCTGCGCGATCTGGTGGCGCGGATCGAGGCGCGGGTACGGACCGGGCAGACACGTACCACAATGGACCGGGCACAAAGGTAACACTCGAGGCGCAAGTTGAGGGCACCCCCGAAGGAGGTGTCCGGTGCCATGGAGTGTTACCTGCGCGATGGATGAGCGGATACGATTTGTCCTCGAGGCGAGCGAGGGCTGGAGCTCGATGAGTGAGCTGTGCGAGAAGTACGGAATCAGCCGGCGGACCGGCTACAAATGGCTGGCCCGCTACGAGGCGGGGGGCTTTCGGCACTGGCGGATCGCTCGCGGGCGCCGCGGCGCCAGGCGTTTGAGACCGCGCCGGAGATCGTGGCGAAGCTCATCGAGTTGCGCCGGGCACACCCGACCTGGGGTCCACCCTGGGGTCCCCGAAAGCTCCGGGCCCGGCTGCTCGCCCTGGAGCCGGAGGTGCGCTGGCCCGCATGCTGCGCCTGTAGTACGATCGGGGCGATCCTGAGGCGCGAGGGGCTCATCGAAGGGCGGAGACGGAAGCGTCGGCGGCCGGGCGCCTGGAATCCCGCGCGTACCGCGGCGGATGCGCCGAACCGGGTCTGGACGGCGGACTTCAAGGGGGAGTTCCGGCTGGGCTCGGGACGGCTTTGCTATCCGCTCACGGTCATGGACGCCCACAGCCGCTACCTCTTGGCCTGCCGAGCCCTGCCAAGCACGGCGACGGCGGGCGCTCGGGTCACCTTCGAGCGCATCTTCGCCGACTACGGGCTGCCCGAGGTGATCCGGACCGATAACGGAGGGCCCTTCCGGAGCACGGCGATCGGGGGTCTCTCCAAGCTCGCCGTCTGGTGGATCCGTCTCGGCATTCGCCTGAAGGCATTCGCCTCGAGCGAACGCCGCGGCGCCATCCCGAGGACAACGGAGCGCACGAGCGCATGCACCGCACGCTCAAGGCGGAGGCGACGCGCCCGGCGCGCCCGGCGCGCCCGGCGCGCCCCACGCCCGAACTCCAGCAGCGTGCCTTCGAGCGCTTCCGGGCCGTCTACAACGAGGAGCGGCCGCACGAAGCGCTCGACCAGAGGCCGCCCGCCTCCGTCTACGCCCCCCCGAGCCGGAGCTTGCTGCGGCGGCTGCCGGAGATGAATTATCCGGAGCACTTCCAGCGCCGCCGCATCTCTGCTCATGGCCAGCTCAAGTGGCGCGGTCGCGCCTACTTCGTGAGCGAGACCCTACACCGACAGGAGGTGGGCGTGGAGTTGAACAGCGCCGGAACGTGGAACATCTACTTCGGTCCGGCCCTGCTTGCGATCTTGGACGACCGTGAGGGCGTCCTTCGGCCACTCGACCGGGGACTGAAGGCACGTAAGCAGCACGGGTGAGTGTTACCCATGTGCCCGGTCTAAAGTGTTACCCATGTGCCGGTCCGTTCATGCAATGCCTTGCCAGCGCACTCAAGGCAGCGGAACATCTCCCGACCCGGGTACCCGGGTCCGCCAGGCACTTGCCCTCGTGTGCAGGCGCAACCCGCTGATTCACGGCGTCTCGGCACTCGCAAGGTCCATCGGCTGTGATCGCAGGATGCCGTGGTCGGACTGGCGCACCGCGTTTTCCATCCCACCGTTTCGACTCGAAGACTCCCTCGATGGATCCTCCGGCTCCACTTCCACGCCGGAAAGTGCCGGTGGGCGGTGGTCACGGCAGAGTTGAACCTCCACCGGCAGACGCTGGCCTCGCTGGCAGGGCGGCCGATGGGGATGAAGCTGAGGGATCTCGCGACGTGGGGGTAGGAGGATGTTGGCCGGCGGTTCGAGCGGGAGATATTTGGATCGCCGACCGCCCGTCAGCTGGGACATTTTTCGACTTGGCTGGACGCCTTTCGCCTTGAGTCGTGTGGAGGAAATGTGTTACGTTCGTGTGTGCCATGGTTGGCGCAATTGCGATCTACCGTTTCCAGCCGGAGATGCTGTCATGCATCCGTGGGAGCCGCGGGCGTCGAATGGCTACCGGTAACATCCGATGCCCTTGCCGTGCCTGTCCGAATATTGGGTGTGAGTCGACCGCGGATGGGCGCCGAGCGCGGGCAGTCGCTGCGAGGAGCGCCGTGCGGTCCCAGATGTTGAAACAGATACCTCTCACCCGGCCGGGTGGCCGTTGGGCTTGTGCGTTGCTCTTGGACCTCATCCTTGCCTCCGCGGCGGTCCCGCCCGTGCGCGCCCAGGAAGTCGGGGGCGGGGAAACCGGTGACGATCACACCGCCTGCGTACTGCGCGAGACCTTGCGGCAGATCGTGGCCGTTTCCGGCGGCGAGTTGTATGTCGAACCAGAGACATTCTCGGTTTCCGATGGGAATGTTCTGCTCGCCGGCACGCCCAATTACCTGTGGAAGCCGGCGGTGGGGAGTGGGAAGGCATCGAGTGTACGCAATGCCGTTTTCGGTGTCGTGATCGCCAGCGACGGTGCGACACGTGTTGTCCCCACGCCGGTCGAAGGGATGCTCGTCATGGGCGTGCGCGCCGTGGCGCGCGAGGCGGGCGGCTGGTGGATCGCGTTCGAAGAGGCGGAATGGACCAGCGAGACGCGGCGCATTATCGACAAGCGGGTCGTAGCGCTTTGGTTCGGAGCTTTCGATGGCCAATCATGGATCGCGCTGGAGGAGCTTCCGCTGCCAGCCGACGTGACCATTCGGCCGTTCAGCGGCTCCACGCTGGTTCGGAGCGGCGATCGCCTCGCGTGGACGCTTGTCGCCGCAGCCGGACCCGAGGATGAGCGGCGGGTGCTCGTCTATGAACGGGTCGCCGGCCGCTGGTCGTACCAGATCGTTCCGACCTTTAGCGCCAACTACGCCGAGCCGGCCTATTCGAGATCGGGAGAATTGGTTCTCGCCGTTGTAGAGGCCGACACGACACGGCGCGTCGATGGGAACTCGCTCTTCCTGTACGCGCGGCAGCCGGTGTGGCGGCAATGGCGGAAGCTCGTGACCGGCTATGGAGCGCCCGTGCATCACCCCAAGCTTTCCTTGTCACCGAGGGGCGATTTGCTGACCTGGTGGTCCAGGGTCGAGGGCCGCCGGGAGGTTCGTGCGAGATTTGGAGCGATTGATGGCGGGACCAGGCGTGTCATCGAGGTGGATCCGGATGTCGCGCAGTTCGCTCTCGTCTCCTTGGCGGATGGGCGGCGCGTCTGGGTGACTGATCACGTGGTCGACGGACAGCCCGTGCGCGAGCTGCGCTTCGTTGGTGAAGCTGCCGATAGCCTTTTGGCGTTCGGCGACATCCCCAACCCCTATGACGGGAAGTTTGCCGCGACTACACCGGCGCCTTCCGAGCTGCTGTTGGCCGGCCCGGCCCGCGGCCGCACGGATCACGATCCCGTCGTTCGCAGTTTGTTGCTCCGCCTTCGTATCGATTGCGGAGCCGATGTGCCCTGAGCCGCGCACTCGCTGCGCAGCCGGGGTGGAAATGTACAGGCGCGAGCAAGGAGGTGAGGATGAGCGGTAGGCTGGCAGTTCTCGTGCTGGGCGCGTGCATCAGCGCATTTACCGGATGCGATGATGCGGTGACGGTGCCCGCCGTTCAGGCCCGTGATCTGAACATCGTGGTCCCGGATCTGACTCGTTCGAGCGCCGATGCACCAGCCATCGCGAGCGGGCGAACGAATGTCGTCGCACCTACTTCGGTTCCACCCGAGTTCGAAAGGCCGCCGACGATCCTCTGGACGAGTCTCGATGCCGGCTTCGACGGTGCAACTGCATGGGGAACCGCGTCGATGCGGTTTTTCGGGACCAATGGTGAGGAGACCCTTAGCCTGCGGGCTAAGCACGAAGGCACCACCGTGGCCAGTTCGTCGCGCAAAGGCGAACGGGCTGAACTCATCCCGTGGGAGTACCGGATTGACACGAGCGGAGCCGTGCCTGTTCCGGATGACTGCGGGCATGTGTTGACTGCCGAGGCCGACTTCAAGGCATGGCACCAGTACGCGGGGCTAGTGTGGGGTCTTACGACTTCCGGCGACACCGATATCGACTACCAGCCGGGGTGTGAGGACCCGACCGATGACCCTGGCGGCGAGGATGGCGGTGATGCTGGCGGTGATGACGACGGAGACAGCGGCGGTAGCGATGGCGGATCGGATACTGAGGAATGGATGATCTGCTCTTGGACCGAATACTACGACGCGGAAACCGGTGAGTACCTATACAGTGAATTTCACGGCTGCGTACCGCTGTGAGAAGCTGTAAACGAAGTCGTGGCAACGGGGTAGTACCCGCATGCAACGATTGAGATATCCAACGGACTTGAGTGAGCGGCAGTGGGAGATCGTGCGAGGGGCGATGCCGCCGGCCAAGGGAGGCCGGACGGGGACGCCCCGCAAGTACCCGCTGCGCGAGATGTGGAACGCGATCTTCTACCATGCCAAGAACGGTGGCACCTGGCGTGCGCTGCCGCACGACTTCCCGCCCTGGAGCGCGGTCTGGCAGCAGTACCGGAGGTAGTATCGCCGGTGGAGGGACAACGGCACCCTGGAGCGGGTGCATGCGGCGCTCCGCGAAGCGGTGCGGAAGAAGGCTGGCAAGGAGCCCACGCCCAGTGCCGCCGTCCTGGACAGCCAGTCTGTCCAGGGGGGCCGTCCGGGTGGCGGAAAAAAGGGGGAGGCGTGGGGCTTCGATGCGGGCAAGAAGATCACGGGCAGAAAGCGCCATCTCGTCGTAGACACGCTCGGGCTGATCCTGGCCGTAGCGGTGCATGCGGCGAACGTACCCGATTCAGTCGGTGCGCGGCCGCTGCTCGCCCAGCTCGGCTGGGACGAGTTCCCGCGTCTGGAGACGCTCTTCGCGGACCAAGCGTACCAGGGCACGCTGGAGGCGTGGACGGCCGAGGAGTTGGGCCTCTGGCTCCAGATCGTCCCCAAGCTCGAGGGGCAGAGCACGTTCGTGGTGCTGCCGAAACGGTGGATCGTCGAGCGCACGTTCGCTTGGCTCCTGCGCTACCGGCGACTCCGGAGTGAGTACGAGACGACCACCCAAAGCAGCGTGGCCTGGATCTATGCGGCCATGATCCACCTCATGGCCCGGAGACTGGCACCATGAGGACTTCGTTCACAGCTTCTGAGTCCAGCCGCGTGTTCGGGGGACTAGCTTGCAATAGCAAACCTTCATCAGGAGACCTCCCAATGCAATGGTCCATGCACACTAGGGCCGTCGCTCAAGCCCTGATCTGCGCCGCCCTCGCATTTGCCGGATGTCAGTCGGCATGGGCGCAGGGCGCCATTTCGGAGCCCGTGATCGTGGCAGTACCCGACAGTTTCCCTGCAACGAGCGCCCACGCCCTCGTCATTCGCTACGCCGGGCCCAATCAGCAGGATGTTATTCTGCTCAATCCTGCGGGAGCAACGGTCGAAGCGTTGGCCGTAGCGCTCACGACGCTTCGCGAACGCCGTACGTCGCGTTCGATGCCGCTGCACACCGAGGTCACGACAATCCAGGATTTCGCTCCACGAGGAGCAGCGCACCGAGCGTACGCGAGGTTGGAACGGGTGCTGAACGACCTGCTCGCCCAACGACGTTCCCGGATCGGAAACCTCGGCCTCGGGCGCTGGATCGAGCTGGCTGATCCGCGTGTCCATTGATTCGCCGGCGGAGTCGAGCGGCGCATGATACGCCGCTCGACTCCGCCGGCGAATCAGCGCGTCACCAACAGGGCGGATTCCAGAGTATCTGGCAGTCGTTGCCTCAGCGAAGACGCGATCAGGCCCTTCTCAATGGACTCGGTCAGATGGAGTAGAACGGCCATTCAACATGCCGGTCGGGCGCTACGGACCGAGCTTCCGATTTGCGGATCATCTCCGCTCCGGGTGCAAATGGCCCCAGGCCGCGGCACAGGAGCCGGCACTCGTGCAGTGCATGCGCTGCACGACTTGCCTCTGGACGTAGAGACCGACATGGGCGCGGCTTGCTGGTATCCGCACTATTTCGAACATCGCGTCGGCCACGCTGTGCCCCATTGCCCCACACGTCTGGTTTGCGAGCGGCCCTCCGTCATGTCGTAGCCGGACGCGGCCAGGCGGCCGACGGTCGAGGTAGGCGCGGAAGAGCCGACCGCCGCGCGTAGTGGCGCCGCCGTGGATCCTCACGCCGGCGAATCGTCGCCGGCCGTCGTTTCTTGAACGCAGCATCCGTTCTTCACGGTGACTTCCATTGCCCGAAGGTGATCATGTTCGCCCTCTACGCCCCGGATCGAACATACCTCCAACGCGTCAAGTCGTCGATCCCTTCCGATGCGGTTCGGATCGCGACCGGTTGGTGGCCCGATTTCGCGCGCGCCGCCGGCGCGGCGGATTGTTCGATCATCGCGGTCGGTCGGCTCGCGCCCGGCGCCGTGGTCTCGCGCCTCCGCATGCTGAAGCGCCGCTTGCCCGCCCACCCCGTGGTACTCGTCACAAGCAGTGATCCCGATAATGCTCGGCTGCTTGTAGCGCTGCCCGTCGAACAGGTGGTCTGGACATCTGAGATCGAGCAAACGCTCCCCCTCGCGGTCGAACGGGCACTTACGGGCGGGCTGCTGCAACGCCTTGCCGGTGCGCTTGAGGCAGCGGGCCAGCTCCCGGTCCGGGTTCGCCGGGCGCTTGCCCTCGCGTGTAGGAGTAACCCGCCGATCCGTACCGTCTCGGCACTTGCGACGGCCATCGGATGTGACCGCAGGACGTTGTGGCTGGATTGGCGCAGCACGTTTGCGGTTCCGCCCTTTCGACTCGAGGATTTTCTAGATTGGATCCTCCTGTTCCACGCCGTCGGCCGAAAGGTGCGGGGTCGATCCTGGGCTGCGGTTGCGGCAGAGTCGAATGTTCACCGCCAGACGCTGGCTTCGTTGGCCGCGCGTCTGATGGGACGGAGGCTGAGCGAACTCGCGGCCGGGGGGCGCGCAGATGTCGGGCGGCGATTCGAGCGCGAGGTGGTTCGGCCGCTGCTCGGCAATCGGGGCTTGGATGTCCCGCGGCCCAGCTAGACGCCATCCTCCTCGCGGCTGCCACGCCTGGACGATATCGTCGGCAACTGGACGTGTGTGAACGCTCGTGCTTACCCGCTGGCCAGGTAGCTCGATGTCGAGCAAAGCGATCTCTACCGGCCCATTGTTGCTGCTGCTCTGGTTGGTGTCTTGTAACCAAGACACGACGCAGCGGTCGGCGGAGGATCCGGCGTACGACGGCGCGTCGGAGGTCGTCGGATCGTTCGCTTCCGCGACGCATTGGATGATTGGTGGCAAGCCGGTCGTCTCGATCGGCGGGCAGGCGGGTCCGCAGCAGTTCTTCCGCGTTGCGGATGCGCTGCGAACCAGCACCGGACGAATCGTGGTCGCGAACTCGGGTGCTGAAGTCAGGATTTTTGAACCGAACGGTGGCATTCTCGCACAGGTCGGCGGGGAGGGGAGCGGCCCTGGAGAATTTCGCGGCCTGTCGAATCTCTTTCTCGGACCTGGCGACACCATCATCGCGATCGACAACCGACCCCATGTTGCTGCTCCTGTTGGACGAGCACGGGATGTTGATCGACAGCCTCGGTCGGCTTCCGGCCGCCCCCCTTTTCATTGAACGCAATGGACGGGGCTTCTCGGTTGCCGTGTTGCCCTTCGGATCTCGGGGCTTGATGGAGGCTGCCGGCAGTCGATTGACTCTGGCATCGGGTAGGCAGGCTCAGGTGCAAGTCTTTTCGTGGTCAGTGGATCCGGGTTCATCAGGGGGCGGCTTGGCTGGCGACCGGGGCGGGTTCGGACTTTCTCGAACCATTTCTTGGCGACCGCCGCCGGCGCGCCTCTCCGATGATGATCTGGAGCGGCTGGCCGATCGCTATGTCGCAGGGTTCCGTGCTGCGAACCAGCCCGAGGCCCGCCGCAGATTCGCGGAGATGCCGATCCCTTCGTCGGTTCCGCCAGTTCGTGGACTTCTCGGCGATGCGGCGGGCCGACTCTGGATTCGATTGGGGCGGGTCCCTCTCGATCTCCCATTGTTGTGGCTCGTGTGGGATCTGAAGTCCCGCGCAGTCGTCGCGGTCGCCGAGACACCGCGGTCCTTGGCGATTACGGATCTCGGACGGGACTACCTGGTGGGCATCCATAGGGACTCGCTCGGTGTGGAGACGATCGAGGTCCAACGGGTACCGAGCGCCCCATCACGATAGGCGGCGGCTTGATCCAGGCTGCCACACCGTGCTCCAGGGCGGGGAATCGTGCGGCAGCGCACACGAGTTGCCCGACTCCAGAGATCCCGCCGCCCCCGCCTTGCCCCCACTGCCCCGCCGCATCTAACTTTCGGATGGCTCTCCGCGCCGTCGCAGCCGGTCGCGGCAGGTGCGGAGGACGGGCTCGCGGCGGCGGTGTTCGCGTTCGTACGTGAGAATGGCGCGGAGCAGCGATGGCTCCGGGTCGGACTCGCCGATCCACTGGATCACGTCATCGACTTCGAGGCCGTCGTAGCCGAGGAAGGGTTCGGCGCTCGGCGTGGCGATGCCGGAGCGGTGCTCGGGATCGCGGGCGAGCTCGTGCGGGAGTCCCGCGAGGCGCCGGGAAGCGGCGGCCTCACCGCCGATCTCGACATCGGCCCCGGCGGGCGAAGGGGGCATGTCGGGGGGCGCGGCGTCGTAGAGCTCGACATCGGGGTCGCGCTCCTCCGGTGCGTACGGCTCGCGGTCGGTCATGGGCGGTTCCCGGGCTGTCGTGCGGGTTCGGCTCCCCCATCCGCCGCGGGCGGATCGTGGGGCGCGGAGCGCGCCGAGTGCGCGAACAATATTTTTCACGGCGGCAGGGTGCAAGAGACGCGCCGCGCGTCTGCCGTCCGGTTCCCTCCCCTGGACTTTCGGAGGACCCATGCGGTGTCGATCGGTTCCGTTGTTCGCGGTGCTGTTGATCTCGGCCTGCGCCGCATCGCCGTTGCCGGCGCAGGAACCCGCGCCGCCGCGGGTGATCCTGTTCATCGGCGACGGTGCGGGCGTGGCGTACTGGACGGCCGCGCGCTTCGCGTCCGAGCACCTGTCCGTCGACCGGTTCACGGTCGTGGGGCTGGTGAACACGCGTAGCGCGTCGAACAAGGTGACGGACAGCGCGGCGGGTGCGACGGTCTACGCGACGGGGTTACGCACGTACAACGGCGCGATCGGCGTGGGCCCGGACCGGGAGCCGCGGCGGACGGTCCTCGAAGTCGCGGAGGAGAGGGGGATGGCGACGGGGCTGGTCGCGACGTCGACGATCACGCACGCCACGCCGGCATCGTTCGCGGCGCACGTGGTGGACCGCCGGATGGAGGCCGAGATCGCGCGCCAGTACGCGGCCCAGCAGATCGAGGTGCTGCTCGGCGGTGGGCGGCGGTTCTTCGACGGCACGGGCCGCGGCGCGTCCGACCTGCTGCCGGATCTGCGGCGGCGCTACACGTACGTCGAGGATGGGGCGGCGCTGCGCGCGCTCGATCTGGACACCGTTTCCACCCTGCTGGGGCTCTTCGCCGACGGCGGGATGCCGCCGGCGCCCGAGCGCTCGCCGACGCTCCCCGAGATGACGCGTGCGGCGCTCGAGATCCTCGACCGCGACCCCGACGGCTTCTTCCTCATGGTCGAAGGGTCGCAGTCCGACTGGCGCGGCCACGCGAACGAGCCGCTCGCGGCCGTCACCGCCGAGATGCTGGGCCTCGATGCCGCGATCGGCGTCGCGCTCGACTACCAGGAGGACCACCCGGAGACGCTGATCGTCGTCGTCGCCGACCACGAGACGGGCGGTCTGGCGCTCGAAGAGGACGACTCCGGCGCGCTGGTCGCCCACTACACGACCACGCACCACACGGCCGCGATGATCCCGCTCTTCGCGCGTGGCCCCGGCGCCGAGCGCTTCGGCGGCCTGGTGACGAACGCCCGCGTCGGCGAGCTGCTCATGGATGCGGTGCGCGGCGCGCCGGTGACGGTGGGAGCGCGTTGAAGTCCAGGCCGAGCACCGCATTGCAAGGGTCGCCACACACCGGCGGGCCGCCGCCGGCGGCGGGTTCGGCCCCGTGCATCGCGACGCACGGGTCGCCGGCGTTCACGCTTTCCGGGCGGCGCCGATCGCGCGCCTGCCGCCCTGGCTGCGATCTTGCTACGTCTCCCGTCTCGGAGCATCCGTTGGATCCCGGGCGAGTCCATGGCGGCCGATCAGCCGTTGGGAGTGACAGCCAGGCGCCGCGAGCATGGTCACCTGCCGATCATCGAGCACGCGCCGGTCGAGATCGGGGCCGACGAGGTCCGCGAGATCGCGAACATGGCCGCCCGCATTCGCCAGCGGAACCCGGCGATCGGAGCGGGCGAAACGTACGGCCGAGCGGTTCGTGTCGGCCTTGCCCCGGGCGGCAGCCTCTTTCTCCACGACACGGCAGGGATCCAATCGGCGGGTCGAGCCGAGGCCAGCGGGTTGGAATACCGTCCGCTCGCGCTGGCCGGAGACGGCGATTGCCTGGCGATCTCGGTCGCGCGGGTCCCGGCGTTCGAGCGCTACTGTCGGGATTTCCTCGGCCTCGGGTCCGTCGAGGTGATCCGGACGGCCGCTTCGGAGCGGCGCGCTTCTCTCGCCACCCTTTGCCGGCGGGATCCGGCGGTCCTCGCCCGATTGGCCGAGATCGCCCGCGCGCGGGGCGGCATGACCGTGCAGCCGTACGTGAGTTCCGGCGCGGTGTGGCGGCTGGCTGCCGCGATCGCGCGGCGTGCCGGCGTTCCGGTCGGCGTCGCGGCTCCGCCGCCGGCGCTGGCGCACTACGTCAACGACAAGCTGTGGTTCGCGCGCCGAGTCGTCGAGCTGCTGGGGCCGGCTGCGGTCCCGCGAGGCTACGAGGCGCGGGATCTCGCTGCGCTCGCGCGGCATGCCGCGGAACTCGCCCGCGAGTCCGATCAGCTCGTCATCAAGCTGCCGCGTGCGGCCGGCTCGCTGGGGAACGCGCTCCTCGACGGCTCGCGGCTCCGCACGCTGTCACACGCCGCACTGGAACGCGAGATCGCCGGCTTCCTCTCCGGACTCGGCTGGCGACGGCCGTTCCCACTGCTCATCGCGATCTGGGAATCCCCCGTCGCGCTCAGTCCGTCGGTCCAGCTCTGGATCCCGCTGAGCGGCGAGGGATTGCCGCTGGTCGAGGGGATCTTCGACCAGATCGTCTCGGGTGCGGTCGGCCGGTTCATCGGCGCGGTCCCGAGCGGGCTACCCGCACGGGTGCGCCGCCGCATCGCGTACGAGGCCGTCCGCCTGTGTACGCTCTTCCAGCAGCTCGGGTACTTCGGGCGGTGCAGCCTCGATGCGATTCTCGTCGGTCGGGACGTGGAACACGCTGCGCTGCGCTGGGTCGAGTGCAACGGCCGTTGGGGTGGGACGTCGACCCCCATGACGCTGGTCAACCGGTTGACCGGCGACTGGGTCGATTCGCCGTTCGTCGCCCTCCAGCCGGATTGGCGCCTGCGCCTCGGATTCGAGGAAGTACTCGATCGTACGCGCGACGTGCTCTTCCGCCCGGGTTCACGCTCCGGCGTGGCCTTCGCATCGCCCGGGGATCTCGCCGCGGGCACGGGGATCGCGTACGTCGGGATCGGGGAGGACATCGACGCCGGCCGCCGGCAGGCGCGGCACGCGACGGAGCTCCTTCGTGGTTGAATGAGACCGCTCGTTGCCGTTACCACGACTCTCGTGCCAGAGGCGGGCCCGTACCGCCGGCCACAGATCTCGCTGTACGAGATCTACGTGCGCGTCCTCGAACGCATCGGGTTGACGACGATCCTCGTCACGCCGACGCACAGGGAGGCGTCGCTCCCGGTGCTCCTCGACCGCTGCGACGGCCTGGTCCTGACCGGCGGCGAGGACATCGACCCCGCTCGCTACGGCGAGGCGCCGCTGCCGGGGCTCGGGCTGGTCAACCCCGCACGCGATGCAGCGGAGTTGACCACGCTGAACCTCGCGCTCGAGCGGGAGCTGCCGGTGCTCGGCATCTGTCGCGGGTGCCAGCTCATCAACGTCGGGATGGGCGGAACCCTGTACCAGGACCTGGCCACGCAGGCGCCCAGCCGGGTACGGCACCGGCAGGTCGAGTCGTGGGAAAGCCGGACGCACCGCATCCGGATCGTCCCCGGTTCGCGCCTTGCGCAGACCGTGGCGCGTGAGGTCCTCTTGATCAACTCGTTCCACCATCAGGGGATCAAGGACGTCGCGCCCGGCCTCGTCATCACGGCGACGGCCGAGGACGGCGCGATCGAGGCCGTCGAATCCGCGGGGGAGCCGTGGATCCTCGGCGTGCAGTGGCACCCGGAACGGCACGAGGCAGACGCTCCCGAAACCGATCCGGACCGGCGCATCATCGCGGCGTTCCGGGAGGCCGTCATGCTCCGGGCAAGCGGGCGCGGCCCCGACGGCCGCGAGCTGGCCGCCTGATGCCCGGGCTCACCGCGGTTCCCGGTCTCCGCGTCGGCCACGCGACGGACCCGGACGCCCGCACCGGGTGCACGGTCGTGATCGGCCCGTTCCGCGCCGCATGCGACGTGCGCGGTCCCGCCACGGGCACCCGCGAACTCGAGACGCTCCTGCCCACGCACCTCGTCCCGCGCGTCGACGCGCTCCTGCTCACCGGTGGCTCCGCCTTCGGCCTCGCCGCCGCGGACGGCGTCGTCGGCTGGCTCGAGGAGCGCGGCGCCGGGTTCGCGACCCGGGAGGGGCGCGTGCCGATCGTGCCCGCGGCCGTGATCTACGACCTCGGCGCCGGCCGCGCGGACCGCCGCCCCGACGCCGCCATGGGACGCGCGGCATGCGAGGCGGCCCGGAGCGATGACGAAGGTACGGGCGCCATCGGCGCAGGCACCGGCGCGACCGTCGGCAAGATCCGGGGCATCGAGCATGCCATGCCCGGCGGGCTGGGGAGCTGGGCCGTCGACGGGCCGGGGTGCACCGTCGGTGCGCTCGCGGTCGTCAACGCCGTCGGCGATGTGCTGGACGGATCGGGTGGGATCCTTGCCGGCGCGCGGGACGATGAGGGCGGGTTCCTGGACACCGCGCGCGCGATCGCCGCGGGCGAATTCGCGGCGGACTTCGCGTCGCTCGCCCAGGGCCCGGGCACGAACACGACGCTGGCGGTGGTCGCCACGGACGCGCCGCTCACGCGGACCGCGCTCGAAGTCCTGGCGCGCAGTGCGTCGACGGCCGTGGCGCGGCGGATCTCGCCGGTCCACACACCGTTCGATGGCGATGTCACGTTCGCCCTTTCCACCGCCCCGGAGGGGCGGGAATTGAGCCCGGCCTTCCTCCTCACCCTCGGCGTGCTCGCGGCGCACGCGCTCGAGCGGGCTATCGAGCGAGCCGTTTCGTGATGGGAAGATGGGTGCGGCGCCGGGAAGTCGGCCGCGAGTGTGATCCGTCCGCCGGGAGCTGATCCTCGACGTCCATGCGCCGGTTGCTCCTCTTCGACATCGACGGCACGCTCCTGAGCACGAACGGGGCGGCAAAGCGCGCGTTCCACCGCGCGCTGCTGGCCGTCTACGGCTCCGCGGGCCCCATTGCCACCCACCCGTTCGATGGGAAGACGGACCCGCAGATCGCGCGAGAGCTGCTGGAAGCGGCAGGGTTCGCGCGGGGGGTGATCGACCGCGGGTTCGAAGCGCTCTGGAAGTGCTACCTGCGCGAGCTGGCCGTGGAGCTGGCGCGACCCGGACACGTCACGACGCTGCTGCCGGGCGTGCGACCCCTCCTTGCGGCGCTCGGGCAGCGGAGCGACAGCGTGCTCCAGGGATTGCTGACCGGCAACATCGAGCAGGGCGCCGGGCTGAAACTCCGGTCCGTCGGGCTCGACGGACACTTCCGCACCGGCGCCTACGGCTCCGACCACGAGCGCAGGGACCAGCTCGCGGCGATCGCCATCGAGCGGGCCACCGCGCTCACGGGGCGGACGTACACCGGCCGGGACGTCGTCATCATCGGCGACACGCCCTTCGATATGACGTGCGGCGCGGCACTCGGCGTCCGCGCCGTCGGCGTCGCGACCGGCCGGTACGGCGCGAATGAACTGCGCGCGGCCGGCGCCGCGGCCGTCCTCGACGACCTCTCGGACACGACGTCGGCGCTCGATGCGCTCCTCGGCGATTAGAGCAGCACGCCTGCGGGTTCGGAGCCGCGCGGTCGCTCGCTGCGCTCGGTTCGCGGGCGCGTTCGACTCCGAAGTGATGCGACAACCGCGCCAGCACGGTCGCAGCCGCGCGGCCGCCGCCGGCGCGTTCGCGACCCGCCGGTGCGACGCCGTATGGATGCGCCGGCCGCGCCAGCGCGGTCATCGCCTCACGGGCCGTGCGACTCGAGCCGTTCGATCGCCTCGGCCGCGGCGCGGACCTGGATGTCGCGGATGAGGATCGCGGCGGGCGGGACCGCCAGCCCCGCGGCCTCGCGCAACGGGGCGTCATCGCCCGGCCCGAGGAGCGCGACCACGCCCCGCACACGCACCATGTCCCCCCGCCGCACCGCCGGCCGCCCGTCCCCCGGGGCGGAGACGGCCACGAAGACGATGTTGTCGCGCAGGTCCCGGACCCAGAAGCCGGCCGGCAACACCGCCCCGACCACCACCCCATCCAGGCGCACCCGCCGGCCCAGATCGTCCGTCGCATCCGGCAGGAGCCGGTGCAGCGGCACGATGCCGCCCGGCGAGCCGATCGCCTCCGCGGCCGCCGGCGCCGGCACCGACCGGATCGCCGGCAGCTCCGCGTCCGCGTGGATCAGATCCACCACCGCCCAACCGGCCAGCGCCAGAGCGGCCACGCCGATGATCCACGCGCCCGGTCCCAACTGCACCACCGCCGCCAGCCGATCCCGGGTCGCGCCGCGCGATCCGCGAGCATCTCGGCGTCCGCCGACCCCGCCGAATCGCCCCCCGCCCGACACGGCCATCTCAACCCCGCTCCCCACCCGCGCCCGACGCGTCATCCACCGCGCGTCGATGCGCCGCGTACCGCGCCTCCACCTCCTCTTCGTACGCACGCGTCACCCTGCCGCCATCGTACGCCGGCAACCCGCGTACGTCCTCCGACGAGATGACGTCCACCGTGATCCGCTTCCCATCCTGATCCAACCGCGCGTACCCGATCGGGATCAGCACGTGACGCGTCTCGCCATCGGGTCGCAGTCGCGCATCCACGTCGCAGTCCAGATAGCGGACCTTCATCGCCGCCGTGTCCACCAACAACTCGTGGACCCGCCCGATCCGCTCGCCGTCCCCCCCGATGACTTCCCAGCCCCGCGGGTCCGGATCCCCCTCCGCTACCTGGTAGTCCGTCAACTCCTTCAAACTCGCCAGATACTCCGGCGCCTCCGTCCGCTCGGCCACCGGCCGCGCCGCCCGCCGCTCCTCCCGCGATGGAGCCTCGCCCGCGGCGTACCCCGCGTACAACGCACTCACGCGTTGCCGATACTCTTCCGTCACCGTCCCCACGTCGTGCTCGTACGCAGGCACATCCCGCAACTGCTGGCGTGTCATCCCCGGAACCCACACCCTTCGCTCCAGCTCATCCGGCCGCGCGTTCTCGAGCGGGATCAGCACGTGCTTCCGAAGTGCGCCCAGATCGACATCCAGGTACTGCACCGATCCGGCGTCATCGACCAGGACGTCATCCACCTCGCCCGCGTCTTCGCCGTCCACCATGGTCCGCACCTCCCAACCGCGCATGTCGACCGCGCCCGCCGCAAGCGCGGAATCCACATGTTCCGATAGTGCTTTGAGCGCCATGGTGCTCGTCGCAATCGCTGGACATGGGTCGCGCGCGGTTGCGCGCTGCCGGTAAACACCGGTAAACATTTGACGCAAGGCGTGTACCCGGCAGGCGTGAATGCGCGCGGGTCGCGCCGAGCCGTGGATCGCGACGCGCGCGAGCCCGCCGACCGACGGGGTGGAGCGACGGAGCGACGCCGTAATCCCGCGATCGCGGGCCTTGCCCTTGACTGCGCATTCCGCCATCTTTGACCCGGCGGGTCCACGCGGTGACGATCGATATCCTGTTCTGTTGCAAGGAGTTGGATGGTGGCGCGCAAGAAGGCGAAGGCGAACGCGAGCGGCGCGGGCGGCCTGCGGGGCTTCTACGCGGTACTGGCCGTGGTCGCGCTGGTCGGGATCGTCGCGATCGGGTACGCGATGCGGCGCGGGACGGGTGCGGCGACGGAGCCGGTCGAGCTGACGGGGGTCGAGGACCCGCGGGCGCTGTTCGCGAAGGCGGATGGCGTGGTGATGGGGGATACGACGGCGCCGGTGAAGATCGTCGAGTTCGGGGATTTCCAGTGTCCGGCGTGCTCGTCGTTCGCGCTGCGGACCAAGCCGGCGGTGGTGGAGCGGTTCGTCAAGACGGGGCGCGCGCAGTTCATCTTCTATGACTTTCCGCTGACGGCGGTGCACGCGCATTCGTTCCTGGCTTCGCGGGCGGCGCGATGCGCGGAGGCGGCGGGGGGACCGGACGCGTTCTGGGCGTATCACGACCTGCTCTTCTCGCGGCAGGCGGAGTGGTCGTACGAGCGGGGGGCGCCGATCGGCACCTTCACGGATTACGCGGAGCAGCTCGGGTTGGATCGGGACGCGTTCCAGGGGTGTCTCGAGAGCGACCGGTACGCGGATGTGGTGTCGGCGAACCGGATGCTGGGCGAGCAGCTCGGCGTGACCGGGACTCCGACGCTGATCATCGACAACCGTCGGGTGCGGAACTTCAACGACATCGATGAGATCGCGGAGCTGATCGGTCAGGAGCCGGGTGCGTGAACACGGCGGCGGCGGATACACCGGTCGCGGGGCAGGTCGCGGCGCGGCCGCCGGTGAATCGCATGGGGATCGCGGTCCTCTCGCTGGTCGGGATCCTCATCGCCGGGTACATGCTGCTGTACAAGTTGGGCGTGATCGGCACGCTGGTGTGTGGTGAGGGGAGTTGCAGCACGGTTCAGGAGTCGCCGTGGGCGGTGTTTCTCGGCGTTCCCGTGCCGGCCTGGGGGGTGGCGGGCTACGGCGCGATCTTCGTGCTGTCGCTGGTCGGGCTCCAGGGCGGTTTCGTGCGCGATCGTCGTCTCGGTCTGCTGCTCGTTGCCCTGGGGACGGTCGCGTTCGGGTTCTCGGCGTACCTGACCGGGATCGAGGCGTTCGTCATCCACGCGTGGTGCCGGTGGTGCGTGGCATCGGCGGTGCTGGCCACGCTCATTTTCGTCCTGTCGCTGGCCGAGTTGCGCCGGCGTGGAGCGGGTAATGTCTGAAGAGCGCGTTTCCGTCCACCTGGTTCTTGCCGACCACGGCTCGTTCCACGACCTGGTGGTGCGGCTTCCCGTGCAGGTGCTCGGCCGTTACGAGCGTTTGATCGACGCGTTGCGGGAGGAGCCGCGCATTACGGGTGAGATCTTCGTGGATCCGCGGCGGCTGGTCGCGGCATACGTCGAGGACGGGGCGGGGCCGAGCGACTGACGTCCACTCCCCGGGCGGTCGGCGGGCCGCCCCGCCGTCCTATCGGGCTCCCTTCTTCCGCAGTGCCTCATCGAGCAGTGCCTTCCATTCCGCCAGATCCTTCAATCCGACGACCATCTGCTGCCGATCGATGATGAAGGTCGGCGTGCCGTTGACCTTGACGCCGGCGGCGAACAGCACGTCTTCGAGGAGGACGGGGGCGACGCGATCGGCGAGGAGGCAGGCGTGGAAGCGGTCGACGGGGATGGTCGCGGCGCGGGCGTAGCCGAGGAAGACCGGGACGGGGTCATCGGCGCCGGACCATGTGTTCTGGTCGGCGAAGAGCCGGTTGTGCATGGTCCAGAAGCGGTCGGCGACGGCGCCGGCGCAGAGCGCCGCCTCGGCGGCGGACCACGCGCGGGGATGGGAGGGGAGCGGCAGGTTGACGAAGATCCAGCGGACCTTGCCGGTCTGGACGTACAGGCTGTCGAGCGCGGGGAACACCTCGCGGGAGAAGCGCGCGCAGTACGGGCACTGGAAGTCCGCGATCTCGTAGACCAGCACGGGCGCGGATGGATCTCCCTTGACGCGGCTCAGCCCCGCGCGCTGGAGTTCGCCGCGCGCCTGTGCGTTCGAGATCGCGGGCGTGAGCAGGGTGGCCGTGGTCGCGATGAGGAGGAACGCCGTCCGGCGGCGCGTGGTGCGTGCCGGGGCGCCTGGCTGCTCGTTCATGCGTCGTGCCTCGTGCGGGTTCATCTCTTGTTCGCGCGGCGTGGTCGTGTGCCCGAGCGGTGCCGGGTGCCGGAAACGTGCCACGGCGGTCAGTGCGCGGCCGGGCCCGGGCCCGCGTGCGGGCGGGGGCGCCGTTCGTGCGGCGCGGCCTCGGCACCGGCGAGGTGCCGATGCACGCGTTCGAGGGTCCACTCCCGTACCACGGCAGGTGGCCAGGCGTTCCGCCGAGCCCGTGCCAGGATGCGCTCGGCTTCCGCCCGAGCCGCTCCGGCGATTTCGGCATCGATCCAGCCGTGCCCGGCGGCGCGGGCGAACTCGTCTTCATCGAGCAGGGCGGCGCGGCCGTCCGGTTCCAGCCACACGTCCAGGTAGAGGTCGGTGGTGCTCCAGGTGTCCGGGCCCTCGAAGCGGACGGGCGTGAGGATGTTCGCGTAGATCCCGGTGAACGTGCCATCCGCGCGGTGGAACCGGCCGATGTCGTGCCAGGCGCCCGGGAAGGTGAACCAGATGGCGGGCGCGCCGTCCTCGAGGGCAATGCGCCCGCCGATCTCGATCGGGCGCGGCAGCGGAGTGCGCTCGAGAAAGGTGACGATCACGCCGGCCGTCCGGTGGACCAGCCGTTGGACGAAGATGTCGTGTCGGTCCGGCGGACGGTGGTAGTGAATGTGGACGAAGCCGTCCATCACGCGTAGAATCCGCGCCCGGCCGCGGCGTATTCGCGGAGCAGCGGCGCGGGCTGGAAACGGGGCCCGAGATCGCGTTCGAACGCTTCGAGCCGGTCGGCGATGGCGGCAAGCCCGATCGTGTCGGCGTAACGCAGGAGTCCGCCGCGGAACGGCGGGAATCCGATCCCCGTGATGAGCGCGAGATCGACGGCGCCGGGGTCGTCGACGATCCCGTCCTCGAGTGCCCGGGCCGCCTCGTTGATCATGACCAGGATCGTCCGTTCCCGGATCCGTTCCGCCGGGATCGCGCGGCGCTCGGCCGGTACGGTATCGCCCAGTGCCGCGTAGATCTCCGGGTCCGGTTCGGTCGCCTTCTCGCCTTCGTATCGGTAGAATCCGAGCCCGCCCTTCCGGCCGAGACGGGCGGTCTCGCCCAGCTTGAGGAGTGCGGGCGCCGGTTGCATCCGGTCGCCGAACGCCTCGTACAGCACGCCGGCGGCGTGGCGCGAGATGTCGAGGCCGACCTCATCGAGGAGGCGGAACGGCCCCATCGGCATGCCGAAGTCGAGGAGCACGTCATCGACCGCCTCGATCGACGCGCCTTCCGAGAGCAGCCAGCCGGCCTCGTTGAGGTACGGCGCGAGTAGACGGTTGACGAGGAAACCAGGGCCGTCATTGACGATGACCGGCGTCTTCTCGAGCCGGCGCGCCAGTGCGAAGACCGTGGCGATCGTGGCATCCGCCGTGGCCGCGCCACGCACGACCTCGACGAGCGGCATCCGGTGCACCGGATTGAAGAAGTGCATGCCGCAGAACGCCTCGGGCCGCTCGAGCGCGTGTTGCATCTCCGTGATCGAGAGCGTCGACGTGTTCGACGTCAGGATCGCGTCCGCCGGGATCTCCGCCTCGACCTCGCGCAGCACCTGCTTCTTCACATCCATGCGCTCGACCACGGCCTCGATGACGAGGTCGGCGGTGCCGAACCCGGAGTAATCGAGCGTCGGCGCGATGCGTTCCATGCGTCGCTCCGCCTCGCGGCGGTCGAGCCGCCGCTTACGGACGGCGCGGTCGAACACCTCGCGGGCGTGGCGGAGCCCGTGCGCGATGGCATCGGGCCGGATGTCCTTGAGCCGCACCGGGATATCGCGGTACGCCAGCAACTGTGCAATCCCGCCGCCCATCACGCCCGCGCCCACGACGGCGACGCGCTCGACGGACCGCGGCTCTGCCGGGACGTCCGCCCGCTTGGCGCCCTGCATGAGGAAGAAGACGTGGATGAGGTTCTTGCACACGGGCGAAGCGGCGAGTGTGCCGACGGCCCGGGCCTCGCGCGCGAACGCCTCATCCAGCGGCAGTGGGAGCGTCTCCCGCACGGTGTCGATCGCCACGAGCGGCGCGGGGTAGTGCCCTCGGGTCTCGCGCAGCACTCGCTTGCGCGCCTGTGCGAAGAGAATGCGCCGGCCGGGCGCCGTGTCTTCCAGGAGTCGGACCGCGAAGCCGCGCCGGCGCCGCGGGCGCATCAGCCCGCGGTCGATCCGTTCCCACGCGAACCGGCGGGCGCGCTCTTCGAGCAGGTCGTGGGGGACGCATTCATCGACCAGTCCGATGCGCGCCGCCTTTTGCGCCGGGATCGCGCGGCCGCTCACGATCAGCTCGAGCGCCGCACGCGGCCCGATCAGGCGCGGCAGCCGCGTGGTCCCGCCGAAGCCCGGGATGATCCCGATACGCACCTCCAGAAACCCGATGCGCGTCTCCGGCCGGTCGCTCGCCAGGCGGTACGTGCACGCAAGCGCCAGCTCCGTCCCGCCGCCCAGGCACGGGCCATCGATCACCGCGAGGCTCGGGATCGGCAGCCGCTCGAGCCGACGAAAGATCGCCTGTCCCTCCCGCGCCGCGGCTTCCGCCTCGGCGGCGTCCGCGACGGCCGCGATCTCCGCGACGTCGGCGCCGGCAATGAACGTTCCGGGCTTGCCGCTCCGGATGATGAGCGCCTTGACGCGGCCGGTCCGCGCGTGCTCCTCGCTCTCGGCGATGAGTCCGTCCAGCCGGGCCATGACGGCCGACGTGAGCAAGTTCACCCGGCTCTCCGGCCGGTCGAAGATGAACCAGGCGACGCCATCGCCGTCGATGTCCAGCGTCAGCGCCGCCCGATCCTCGGTGACGTCCCGCATCGTTGCCATCGCCTCGCGCGCTCCACCTCGAGGGTCCCCGTGGAAACGGCCGGCCCGTTCACGGGACCGGCCGCATCCGCCTACCGTCGCGATGCATGCCGCGTGCTGTCCGCGCGGATCACAGCTTCGTTCGGACCTCCGCGTTCTCCCGCGTGAGCTGGACCTGTAACGGCACGCCCGCCGTCACATCGATCGCGGCGTTCCAGTACGGCCGAAGAGATCCTCGTGCGCGAGCGCGGGCGCGAACGGCCGTTCCATGCTCCAGGGTCCGCGCACGGCGCGGGTGGGAGAATTCATGGAACCGCAGGTCGTGGCGCGCGTGCACCGCCACAGCGGCCGCACCATCGACTTGCGCCGGAGGTCGGGTCGGACGGCGTCGAAAAGCTATATCTGCCCACCGGATTAATCAACCGTCCGCGCCGGGGGGTGTCCGCGTGCCGCCGCGGGCGCCCGGTGGGGGACCGAGCACGGCGCTGGCCGGGGTGCCGAGCGCGTCGGCGGCGTGACGCAACCGGCTGCGGGTCAGGTCGGCGACCCGTTCCGCGGCGGGGTGGAAGGCGCCATCGAAGAAGAGCTCGAGCGCCGCGTCCATCGCGCGGGCTTCGGGGGCGGCGAGGGCGAGCAGGCGGTGGCCGCGGTAGCGTTGCAGGAGCGCGTCGAATTCCGCGGCGGGCATGCGCTCGGCTGCGGACCGGTGGATCAGTTCGCGGACGGTATCGGCCGCATCGCGGGCGCGGTCCGGCGCCGTGACCAGGTAGACGATGAGGGCGCCGCCATCGCCGTGGCGTTCGAGTTCGACGGCGGCATCGAAGATCTCGGGGCGCGCGGGCGAGGGGCCGACGGCCTCGCGGATCCGGAAGCCCAACAGCCGCAGCGCCTCGATGTCGGCGTCGCGGTCGAACGGGAAGGCGAGTGCCACCCAGGTCGTGACGGTCGCCCGTTCGACGCGGATGTGGCCGCCGGATGTCGGGTCGGGCGCCGGGACGAGTACGGGCAGGTCGCTGTCGCTGAGCCAGCGTCGCAGCAGTGCGCCGGCCGCGGCGGTGTCCACCGGGCCGACGATCGCCGCGGTCGCGCGCGTGGGCAGGAAGCGGGTGCGGATCATGCGCTCGACGTCGTCCGCGCCCAGCGCGGCGAGCGTCTCCGCGCGCCCGCACGGCGGTCGGGCCCACCGGCTCGAGCGGCCGAAGCGTGCCCGCGCGAGCGCCGCTCTGATGTCGCCGGTGAAGCTGTGCTCTTCCATACGTACGGGTTCGAGTACGGCCGCCCTGGCGCGCGCGACGGCATCCGCGCCGACCGGGTATTCGAAGAGCGTCTCGAAGAAGAGTTCCGCGGCGCTCTGCCATGTCGGAGCAGGGAGGACGAGCGAGAAGCGGACCGTGGTCGCGTCGCATGCGACGGAAGCGGTGGCGCCCAGCGCGGCGAGGCGCGGCCGCGCCCGCTCGACCACGGCCTGCGCCGCCAGCCGGCCGAGCCCCGACTCCGCGGCCGTCTCCCACGCATTGCCCGCATTGATGACGACGGCAAGGCCGACCGCCGTCCCGGCAGGTTCGTCCAGGATGACGAGACGGCCCTGCGAGCGCGCGGGCGTGGCGAGGAGCGTGGCGAAGAGCGCGGTCGCGGCGGCGAGCTGCGCGGCAGTGGCGGCGCCGGTCGACCTCATGGCCGCACCTCGACGACCACGGGCGCGACCTCGTCCAGGGAGACCAGCACGCGATGGACATCGCGTGCGTCCACGCGGACGAGGTCGCTCAGGAACTCCTGCGCCCCATCCGCTGCGCCCGTCCGGTCATGGAAGTCGCCGATCAGCTCCGCCAGCCCCTGCGGCGTACGTGCCGCCACGAACATGTCGTGCATGAGTCCGCGTCGCGCGATGGCGACGGAGGCTGGCGTGAGCGCCGCCGCCACCTCCGCGAGGCCGGCGCGCAGCCGCTCGGCGAGCGGGATCGCCGCGGCTGCCGAATCGGCCGCGGCCTCCGCCGGAGGCTCGGCCGACGCGATGATGACCAGGGCCCGGCGCTCCCCGTTCCACCAGAATTCGGCGGTGCACGAGCGCAGCGCGAGGAGCGAGAGGTGGCGGGCGAGGAGCGCGGCGGTGACCGCGAGGACCGCGGGCTCCGCACGCGTCCGGTAGGCCAGGCCGATCCAGGGCCGAACGACCTGCGGCGCCGGGTCGGCCGACGCGGCCACCGGCGGCCGGCGCACCCCGCTCGGCTCCGGCGGACGCTGCCAGCCGCGGAACGGGGCAAGCGCCTCCTCCGGCGGCATCGGGCCGACGACGACCGCCGTCATCCGTTCCGGGATGAAGAACCGCCGCCAGACCCGCGTGACGTCGCCGGCGGTCAGGGTGGCGGCCGCGCCAGCCCGCGGCAGCTCCGGGAGCAGGACCTGCCGCAGCCGGTGACGGACGAGCGGCTCCGGTGTGTCGCGCTCCGCCGCGAGCGCCCGGTCCGCGGCGTGCCGCGCCGGGACGAGCCGCACGCCCGAGAGGTCCGGTGGCCCGACCGCACGCCGCAGCAGCGCGACCATCTCCGGGTACACCTCCGCGGGGCCGACCACCGAATAGATCGCGTGTGTCGGCGTGCGGGCCAGCGTCGCGCGGGCGCCCAGCGCGGCCGCTCCCGTCTCGAACGGCGCCCGCGCCAGTTCCTGGAGCAGCGATACCGCACCGGCCGGCGCCCGCGCCGGAACCGACAACCGCACCGCGACCAGCGGCTGCGCCGGCCGGTGCCGCACAATGACCGCAGGACCCTCCTCCGGGTCGGCCGCGAGGTCCGGCCTCAACAGACTGTCGCCCGGCGGGAGCCCCACCACCACCGTCAGGATCGTGGCCAGCGCCAGAATCATCCAGACCACCCCTCCGGAAACGAAAAACGCGCCCGTCGAGGGCGCGCAAGACTTTTGCCGGAGTCGTGGAGGAGCGGTCGGTCAGTCCGGGATCTCCTCGAAGATGAAATCCACGGGATTGATCGGCTGGCCGTCCTTCAGCACCTCGTAGTGCAGGTGCGGCGCCACCGCCAGCCCGGTCTCACCCACCTCGGCCAGCTTGTCGCCGCGTTCGACCCGCTGACCCCGCTTCACCACCACACGCGACGCGTGCGCGTAGCGCGTTACATACCCGTGACCGTGGTCGACCTCGACCATCAGCCCGTATCCACCCCGCCGCCCCGCATACGTCACCCGACCCTTCGCCGCCGCGAAGATCGGTGCGCCCCGCGGCGCCACGATGTCGATCCCCTCGTGCGCACGCGCGATGTTCAGAATCGGGTGCCAGCGCCGCCGGCTGAACCGGCTCGACACGTACCCCCGCGTCGGCAGAATCGACGGATGCGACTCCAAACGATCGTACTCCGCCGCCAGCGAATCCGTCGCCTCACTCCAACTCATCGCCAGCAGTCGCGCCCGGCGTATCATGCTGTCCAGATCGTACGCCGCCGCGAACGTCGCCGCACCCTGCTCCGGATCCAGCCGATACAACTCGCTCGACCCCAGCGTCGCCGTCCCGGGACCACCGATCCCCGCCTGCTGCACCTGCTCGTCGATCGGCTCGAGACCCGCCAGCAGTCGATAGTACTCGTCCTTGTCCGCAAGATCGTCCAGCGACGACTCGAGAATCGCCAGCCGCGACCGGATCGTCTTCACCTCCTGCGCCAGCAGCGAATTCTCCTTCTCCAACCGCGCCGCACGCAGACGCTGACCCTCCTTCACGAAGAAGCCGATCGCGAGCGCCACCAGGACCGACAAAACGACGAACGCCGCGATCCCCCCGTTCCGAACCCACTTCCGCGGGATCTGGAACTGGCGCATCTCGGCGTCATCAAAGATCAGAAGCGTCCACTGCCGTCGAGCCATCACCCATTCGATCCTGGAACACGCGCGATCCCCACGCGGAGACAGAAGTCCCTACTCCGGGCGTCCAGCGCCGGACCAGCTTGGTGACTGGGGGAGGGTTCTGGTGCCACGTTACGCTCCCAATTCCACCAATGTCAAGAGCGACATGTGGCCGGTCATTTGGAGGCAAAGCGCGTTCCGATTCGCCGCTCCGTCACAACTTCATGCAACGGAACAACATCCCAAAACATGCCCGCTCCCGCCCCCGGCGGGAGTTGAACATTTTTTGTTCGGACCCGGCAGATATTATTGTGTATCCCGTGGGAACAGTACCGCGCCGCGGGTCACGTGCCGGCCGGCCAGGTCGAGCGAGTCGAGCGCGGCGAGGGAGGGGACTGCGTCGAGCCCGAGACGGGAGAGCAGTTCTGCCATCTTCCGGGGCATGAACGGCTCGAGCATGGTGGCGAGCGTGGCGATGCAGCGTGCGAGCGAGGCGAGGGTGGCATCGAGGGCGTCGGCCTGCGCGGGCTCGCGTGCCTGCTGCCAGGGCGCGCGTTCGCCGACGAAGCCGTTGGCGGCGGCGGCGAGTTCGAGCGCGGTGGTGGCGCCGTTGTGGAGGAGGTTGGCGTCCATGGCGTCGCGGTACTGGGCGAGGGCCTGGGCGATGCGCTGATCGAGGGCGGTGGGCGCGCCGGCGGGGATGATGGCGTCGCGGTACCGTTCGATCATCGAGAGGGTACGGTTGGCGAGGTTGCCGAGGTCGTTGGCGAGTTCGGCGGTGTAGCGTTCATCGAAGCGGCGCCATGAGAAGTCGCCGTCGCCGTTCCAGGGCATGTCGCGGAGGAGGTAGTAGCGGAGCGCATCGGCGCCGTGGCGCGCGATGGCTTCGCCGAGGTCGATCCAGACGCCTTCGGACTTCGAGATCTTGCGTCCCTCGTAGAGGAGGAAGCCGTGTGCCCAGACGCTGCGGGGGACCTCGATGCCGGCGCTCATGAGCATGGCCGGCCAGATGATGCAATGGAAGCGGGTGATGTCCTTGCCGACGACGTGGACGGCGGCGGGCCACCAGCGTTCGTAGTCGGGATCGGGGAATCCGATGGCGGAGAGATAGTTGGTCAGGGCATCGATCCAGACGTAGACGGTCTGGTCCGGTTCGCCGGGCCAGGGGATCCCCCAGGGTTGGCGGCGCGAGACGGAGATGTCTTCGAGGCCGTCCTCGATGACGCGGCGCACTTCGTTGCGGCGGATCTCGGGCTGTACGAAATCCGGGCGTTCCTCGAGGAGGCGGAGCAGCGGCTCCTGGTAGCGCGAGAGGCGGAAGAACCAGTTCTCCTCCTCCATCCACACGACCTCGCGGGCGGGGTGGATGGGGCAGCGGAGTCCGGATCCCGGTTCATCGCCGGCGGCGACGATCAGTTCGTCTTCGCGTTTGAAGGCCTCGCAGCCGACGCAGTAGTAGCCGGCGTACGTCCCGCGGTAGAGGTCGCCGGCGGCGTGCAGCCGCTCGATCATCGCCTCGACGGCGCGCCGGTGCCGCGGCTGGGTGGTCCGGATGAAGTCGTCGTTGCCGATGCCGAGTTCGGTCCAGACGGCGCGGAACTGTCCGGCGATGTCGTCGATCCACTCTTGCGGCGAGATGCCGGCGGCGTCCGCGCTCTGGAGCACCTTCAGGCCGTGTTCGTCGAGGCCGATCACGAAGTGGACGTCCTCTCCCTTGAGCCGGTGGTAGCGGCTCATGGCGTCGGCTCCGATCTTTTCGAGCGCGTGGCCCATGTGTGGCGGGCCGTTCGCGTAGTCGATGGCCGTGGTGATGTAGTAGGTGTCGCGGCCGTTCACGCCTTCCGTCCTCTCCATCCGCCGGAATCGGCGCCCGCCGCGGCGACCTCGGCCCTGAGATCGGCCAGCTCTACCGTACGCCGGTTGCCGTCCTCGTCCTTGAGTAGAACGCGCTCGCGCCAGATGTCGACGCTGACCACGCGTTCCTTCCCGCGGGCGGTGTTCAGTGTCTTGCCTTCCCGCGGGAACTTCTTGCGAGCCTGCACGTACGCCTCGTGCTCGTAGGTGAGGCAGCACATGAGACGGCCGCAGCAGCCCGAGATCTGCGCCGGATTGAGCGAGAGCCGCTGGTCCTTGGCGAGCTGGAGGCTGACGGGCTTGAGCTCGCGCAGCCAGGTCGAGCAGCAGAGCTCACGGCCGCACCGTCCGACGCCGCCGAGCAGCGCGGCCTCATCGCGGACGCCGATCTGCTTCAGCTCGATGCGCGTGCGGAACGTGCGCGCCAGGTCGCGCACCAGCTCGCGGAAATCGACCCGCCGTTCGGCCGTGAAGTAGATGGTCAGCTTGTTCCGGTCGAACTGCCATTCGGCCTCGGTGACCTTCATCTTGAGGCCGAACTTCTTGACTTTCTCGCGCGTGATCTGGCGGACGCGGACCTCATCGGCGCGGAGCGTGCGCGCGTGCTCGACCTCCTCGGCGCGCGCCGGGCGGAGCACGCGGCGGACAGGGATCGGCGCGGCGCAGCCGGACGAGCAGCCGTTGCATTTCCGTTCCGCGATCGCGCCTTCCGCGGTGACCCGCCCCAGGTCCTCCCCCCGGTCGGCCTCGACGATGACGTGCGCGTTCACCGGGATCGCGCCGCCATCGAAGCCGTAGTAATCCCGGCGGTTCCCCTTGAAACTGACTTCAACGATACGGGCCACGATGGCCCTCCCGGTTTCGTGTTGATCGAGGCTGAGGCCGCCCGCCGGTCGGGCCGGCGTCACGCTCGGGCCGGGAAGTCCGGCCTGCGCTCCTCGGCCGCAGCCTGCCCGTCACCCCGCGTTCCTCCACTCTCCCATGCGCTCGTACTTCTCGATCCGGCGCCGGATCAGCTCGTCCGGCGGCAGGGCGCGCAGCTCATCGATGTTGCGGACGAGTGCGGCGCCGAGCCGGCGCGCTGCTGCGTCCCAGTCGGCGTGCGCGCCGCCGAGCGGCTCCTCGATGATCTCGTCGACGACGCCGAGCTCGACCAGGTCCGAGGCGGTCAGGCGTAGTGCCGCCGCGGCCTCGGCCTTGGCATCGCTCGTCTTCCAGAGGATGGCGGCGCACCCCTCGGGCGAGATCACGCTGTAGACCGCGTTCTCGAGCATGAGGATGCGGTCCGTGACGCCGAGTGCCAGTGCGCCGCCGCTCCCGCCCTCGCCGATGACGACCGAGACGGTCGGCACCGGGAGTTGTGCCATCTCGCGCAGATTGCGCGCGATCGCCTCCGCCTGCCCGCGCTCCTCGGCGCCGATCCCGGGGTACGCGCCGGGCGTGTCGATCAGCGTGACCACGGGATGGCCGAACTTCGCGGCCTGCTCCATCAGGCGCAGCGCCTTGCGGTACCCCTCGGGGTGCGGCATCCCGAAGTTGCGGCGCAGGTTCTCCTTCATGTCGCGGCCCTTTTGATGGCCGATCACCATGACGCTGCGGCCGTCCAGGCGCGCCCAGCCGCCGATGATGGCCGCATCGTCGCGGAACGTCCGATCGCCGTGCAGCTCGATGAAGTCGGTGAACGTGCGGGCGATGTAGTCCAGCGTGTACGGGCGCCTGGGGTGCCGCGCGAGCTGTACGCGCTCGATGGGCGAGAGCCCCTCGTAGACGTCCTGCTTGAGTTGTTCGAGTTTCTCTTCCAGTACGGCGAGCTCGCGCGTGACATCGAGGCCGCGTTCGCGGGCGAGCACCTGGAGTCGCTCGATCTGTCGTTCGAGTTCCTCGATCCCCTCCTCGAAGTCGAGGCGCTGTGCGTTCATGGGTTCGTTCCCTTCATGCCTTGATCAGTCGGACGCGGTCAGCGCCGAGGAGCCGGCGCAGCTCGTCGAGCAGCCCATCGCCGGGCGAGACGCTGAGCGTCCGCGAGCGGAACCGCCACCGGTTCCCGTCCTTGGCACCGTTGCCGGCGCCGTTGCCGCCATCCGCCGGTGCATCCGGGCACCAGCGGACGTAGAGCGGCACGGCACCGCTGTGGGCGCGCAACGCCGCAGTGGCCGCGGACACCACGTCCGTGGTCGCGCCGTTCGGCCCGAGGAGCAGTTCGAGCGCGAGGTGGCCGCCGCTCCGCAGTTCCGCCAGCGGCAGCAGCTCATCCAGGAAGATCGGCGGCGCGTCCTCGTCCCGGTCGCGGCCCGAGACAGTACCCCGAACCAGGACCGCTGCATCCTGCGCGGCCCGGTCGCGGCACGCGGCCCACGCCTCGCCGAACGCCAGCACGGTCGCGGTCCCGTGGAAATCCTCGACGGTGATCCGCCCCCATTCATCGCCGCTCCGCTTCGAGATCTGCCGACTCACGCCGGTGATGACGCACGCCAGCTCGACCTTCCGGTCCCGGTGCTCGCGGAGGTTCGCCGTGTTGATGTCGCCGAAGACGGCGATCTCCTCGCGATACCGGTCGAGCGGATGGCCGCTGATGAAGAAGCCCAGTGTCTCCTTCTCACGCGCCAGACGGACCGTCTCGGTCCACGGCTCGACGTCCGGCAGCTTCGGCTCCGGATTCGCGGCGGGGGCCGCACCGGCATCCCCGGCCAGCGCATCGAACAGCGACGCCTGGCCGGCCTCGCGCTCGACCTCGCGGAGCTGTGCTTCGCGGACCGCGCCCTCGAGGCCGGCGAGGAGCTGCGCGCGGTGGCCCGCGCCCGACGGGAGCCGCGGCGCCAGGTCGTCGCATGCGCCGGCGAGCGTCAACGCTTCGAGCGTACGCTTCCCCGCGGCGCGCAGGTCGATCCGCTCGACGAGGTCGAAGAGCGAGCGGAACGGGCCGTCCGCCTCGCGCGCTTCGAGGATCGCGCGCGCCGCGGCCGCGCCGACCCCCCGCACCGCACCGAGCCCGAACCGGATCCGGTTGCCCGAGACCGGCGTGAACTTCCACTCGGACTCGTTGACGTCCGGCGGAAGGACCTCGATCCCCTCCCTGAGTTCCGGGATGTAGCGCCCGATCTCACGGCACTCCGCGATATATTTCACCACATCTTCCGTCTTGTCCACTACGGCGGACAAGAGCGCGGCCATGTACTCGGCGGGGTAGTGGCGCTTGAGCCACGCCGTCTGGTAGCTCAGCAGCGCGTACGCCACGCTGTGCGACCGGTTGAAGCCGTAGCGGCCGAACGTCTCGATCTGCTCGGCGATCTCCGCGGCCGTGCGCGCATCCACGCCGTTCGCCTCCGCGCGCGACCGGAACTTCTCGAGTTCGCTCCGGATCAGCTCGGCATCCTTCTTCCCCACCGCCTTGCGCATCACGTCCGCTTCGGCCAGCGTGAAGCCGGCCAGGATCTGCGCAATGCGCATCACCTGCTCCTGGTAGGTGATGACGCCGTACGTCGGCTCGAGCACGTCCGCGAGCTTCGGGTGCGGGTAGCGGACCGGCTCGCGGCCGAGCTTGCGTCGGATGTAGACGTCGGTCATCCCGCTGTCCAGCGGACCGGGCCGGATCAGCGCGTTCGTCGCGACCAGATCCTCGAAGCGGTCGCACCGCATGGCGCGCAGCTTGTCTCCGGCCAGCGCGGACTCGAACTGGAAGACGCCGGTCGTACCGCCCCGGGCGAGCATCTCGTAGACCGCCGGATCATCGCGCGGGACGTCCTCGATCCGCTCGTATTCCGCGCCCGTCACCGGATGCCGCAGCGCGCCGTGCAGCCGGCGGATCCAGGTGACCGCATCGTGGATGACCGTCAGCGTCTTCAGGCCGAGGAAGTCCATCTTGAGCATCCCGGCCTGCTCGAGCGCGGTCATGTCCCACTGCGTGACGAGGACGCCCTCGCCGCCCCCCGCGCTCTCGCCGCTCGCCATCGCCTCGGCGGATGTCGCGCCATCGCGCCGCCCCCCGCGCGCGGCCGCGCCGGCCCCCGCGCCACGGGTCGGCTGCGTACAGACCGGGACGTACTCGTGCAGCGGTCCGGGCGCGATCACGATCCCGGCCGCGTGGACGCTCGCGTGCCGGGCCAACCCTTCGAGCACCTTCGCGTAGTCGAGGAGCCGCCGGATCCGCGGGTCCGTTCCGTAGAGTTCGCGCAACTCCGGGATCTGCTCGACCGCCTCCGCGACCGTCAGCGCGTGCGCGGGCGAGTTCGGCACCAGCTTGGCCAGCCGGTCCGTCTCCGCGGGCTCGAAGCCCAGGACCCGCCCCACGTCCTTGATCACCGCCCGCGACTTCATGGTCCCGAACGTGATGATCTGGCCGACCGACTCGTGGCCGTACTTGCCGCGCACGTACTCGATGACCTCGCCGCGGCGCTCGTAGCAGAAGTCGATGTCGATGTCGGGCATCGACACGCGCGCGGGGTTCAGGAACCGCTCGAAGAGCAGGTCGAACTCGAGCGGGTCCACATCCGTGATCCCGAGCACGTACGCGACCAGCGAGCCCGCGGCCGAGCCGCGCCCCGGGCCGACCGGGATGCCACGCTCCTTCGCCCAGTTGATGAAGTCCTGCGTGATGAGGAAGTACCCGGCGTAGTCGGCGCGCTCGTTGCTGATCACGCCCAGCTCGTAATCGAGCCGCTCGCGGATGTGTTCGGGGAGCGGCTGCCCGTAGCGCGCGACCGCACGCTCCATCGTCAGCTCGCGGAGATACGACGCCTCGCTCTCGAACCCTTCCGGCAACGGGAACTTCGGGACGTGGTAGCGCTTCTCGAAGCGCACATCCACGGCGTCCGCGATCGCGAGCGTGTTCTCGAGCACGTCCGGCCGGTCGGGGAAGCGCGCGGCGATCTCCTCGGCCGTCTTGAAGTAGAGGCCGCCATCGTAACGCATCCGGCCGGCGTCATCGCGGTCCTTGCCGAGCCCGATGCAGAGCAGGACGTCATGCGGGTCGTGGTCGTCGGCGCGCAGGAAGTGCGCGTCGTTGGTCGCGACGACGGGCAGCCCCAGTTCGTCGGCGAGCTTCAGCACGCGCTCGTTGAGCACGTCCTGGCCGGGCGTATCGTGCGCCTGGACTTCGAGGTAGTAGCGCCCGTCGAAGACCTCGGCGTACCAGGACGCGGCCTCGCGGGCCGCATCCCACCGATCGGCCAGCAGGTGCTGCGCCACCTCGCCCGCCATGCAGGCCGACGTGACGATCACGCCCTCGGCGTGCCGCGCGAGCACCTCGCGGTCGATCCGCGGGCGGTGGTAGAAGCCCTCGATGTAACCGATCGAGGTCAGCCGGACCACGTTGCGGTAGCCCTCGAGGTCGCGCGCGAGCAGCACGAGGTGGTAGTAGTTACGCTCGCCCCGCGCCGCCGCACTGCGGTCCCGCCGGTCCCCGGGCGCGACGTAGGCCTCCATCCCGAGGATCGGCTTGACGCCCATCCGGGCCGCCTGCTTCTGAAACGTCCACGCGCCGAACATGCAGCCGTGGTCCGTCAACGCGAGCGCCGGCATTTCGAGGTCGGCCGCGCGCCGGACCAGGTCCTCGATCCGGTTCGCGCCGTCCAGGAGCGAGTATTCGCTGTGCGTGTGCAGGTGGACGAACGACATGTCTCCTCAGTCTGCGCACGCGAGCAGTCGCGCGGCGTCGGCGGCGAAAAGGATCGAACGCATTGAAAGCAAACGGGTTACGCGAATAGTGCATGTGGTACCCTTTCAACTTAACCGCGGGTCCGGTCCGGGGCAACGGAGTCGCGCCGCGCCGCTGCCGCGGCGTTTGCCTGGCGCGGACCCCGGCCGTACACTTCGCATCGGGCCGCGTCGGGCGGCGGGAACCGGAAGCACGCGAGGCGGAATGCTCCCTCATGCCGGCGAGAGGATCGATGGTTGGCGCGCTGCGCGGCGGCGTGCGGGTCGCATGCTGGTCGCGCTGGACTTCGACGGAACGCTGGCGCCGATCGCGGGTCATCCGGCGGAGGTGGTGTTTCCGGCGGCATCGCGGGAGGCGCTCGAGCGGCTGGCGGCGCGGCCGGACACGGACGTGGCGGTGGTGAGCGGCCGTTCGCTGGAAGACACCCGCGCCCGTGTCGGCCTGCCGGGGCTGTACTACGCGGGCAACCACGGGATGGAGATCGAGGGGCCGGGGATCCAGGAGGTGCACTCCGGTGCGGCGGCTGCGCGCTCGCGGATCGCGGCGTGCGCGGCGTCGGTGCGGGAGTGGGCGGATCGGATGGAGGGTGTGGTGCTCGAGGACAAGGGGCTCACGCTCAGCGTCCACTACCGCCTGGTCCGGGATCCGGCCGTGGCCGAGGAGGTCCAGCGGCGGGTGCGCGAGCGTTGCGGCGCCGAGCCGGGGCTACGGATCACCGGCGGGAAGCAGGTCATCGAGGTGCGGCCGGACGTCCCGTGGGACAAGGGGCGCGCGGTCCGATTCCTCCTCGATGCGCTCGAAGCGCCCGGCACGGCGCTCCTCCCGGCCATCTTCATCGGCGACGACGCGACGGACGAGGACGCGTTCCGTGCACTGCGTGGCCGGGGCGACGGCGTGGTCGTCGCGTCCCCCGCGCCCGCGGAGACGGCCGCGACGGCGTGGGTCGCCTCGGTCGCGGAGGTGGCCGCGCTCCTGAACGCGCTCGCCGCGCCCGGTTAGGCCGATGCAGCCGCTCCTCATGTTCGTCGCGCTCGTCGCGCTCACCCTGGCCGTGCGCGAGCTGGCCACGCCCGCGCCGAACGCGATGCCGGCGACGATGCTGCTCGGCTTCGTGCTCCTCGCTTCCTATCTGGCCGGCAAGGTCGCGGCCGCCGTGCGGCTGCCGCGCATCACCGGCTACGTCCTCGCCGGGATCCTGGTCGGCCCGTTCGCGCTCGGGATCCTCGATGCGCCGACCGTCGCCTCGTTCCGGATCATCGATGACCTCGCGCTCGCGCTCATTGCCCTCACGGCCGGCGGCGAACTGAGGGTCGCGGAGCTGCGCCGCTCCTTCCGGGCGATCGTCGGGATCGGGCTGGGCGTCCTGCTCATCGTGATGGTCGGGATGGCTCTCCTGGTCGTGGCCGTCCGCCCGTTCATCCCGCCGCTCGCCGACCAGCCGTGGTCGTTCACCGCGGCCGCCGCACTGATCCTCGGCATCTGGAGCGGCAACTCGTCACCGGACGCGACCATCGCCGTCATCAACGAGGCCGAGGTCCACGGCGACCTGACCGAGACGATCCTCGGCGTCACGATCCTGAAGGATGTGCTGGTCATCATCCTCCTCGCCACTGCGCTGGCGCTGGCGGGGCCGTTGGTCGATCCGCAGGCGACGTTCGACAGCGCGCTCCTCGGCCAGGTCGCCTGGGAGGTGGGCGGCGCCATCCTCATCGGCGCCGTGGCGGGGTGGGGCTTCGCGCTCTACCTCGAGCACATCGCCAAGCGCAGCGTGTTGGCGACCCTCATGTTCACGTACCTGCTCACGTTGGCCGCGGACGGGTTCCACGTCGAATTGTTGCTCCTGGCCGTCAGCGCCGGCTTCGTCATCGAGAACGGCTCGCCGGCCGGCGACCAGTTGATTCACGCCATCGAGGCCAACGCACTCGTCGTCTTTGCGGTCTTCTTCGCGCTCGCCGGCGCGGCACTGGACCTCCGCGTCTTCGCCACGTTCTGGTTCGCCGCGCTCGTGATCGTCCTCATCCGCGGCGGACTCACCTGGCTGGGCGCGTGGATCGGCGCCGCCGCGGCGGCCGCGCCGAGGATGATCCAGCGTCTCGCATGGCGGGGCCTGATCTCCCAGGCCGGCGTGACGCTCGGCCTCGCGCTCCTCGTCGGACGTGAGTTCCCGGAGTGGGGCAACGACTTCGTCGCGCTCGCGACGGCCATCATCATCGTGCACCTCCTCACCGGTCCCATTCTGCTGAAGTCGGCGTTGGTCCGCTCCGGCGAGCTGGTCGTCGCGCGTAGCGGAGAGGAGGCGCCGCCGGCCACCCGCCGTGCGGACTGAACCACACCGGGTGAACCCGAGATGGGGGATGGGGTAAAGAAGTCTCTCGACGCCATTGCGATCGCGCGGACGGCAGCGCGCCGCCGCGTCCGCGTCGCGACCGACGCCTCCGGCGCCGTACCACGGAGGTGGTCCGGAAGGCGGAGGACGGCGGTATCACGAGGATTCGACCCGGGAATGAAGCATCTGTTCGACGCGCGTCGCTATTTCGCCCTGCTCTGCATCGCGGCGTTCTATGCCTGCGGCGCGCGGGCGGACATCGCGCAGCAGCCGGCCCCCGAGCGCGGGCCGCGCGCGGCGGCGCTCGCGCGACTCACCGTCGAAAACCACACGGATCGCGACCTCGCGATCGCCTATCGGCTGGCCGTGGGCGGCGCGCGGGTCGTGGTCGGTCACGTGCCGGCGGGCGCGACCGCGCGGGTCGCACCGATCGTGGCCGGCGAGCCGGTGGTTCTGACGGCGCACGCGGAGGATGGCGCCGCCCTCGAGCTGGCGCCCCGGTCGTTCGACATCGGCGCATCGTGGACCTGGGTCATTGCCGCCGATGCCGAGTTCCTCGATGCCGGGGCGGGCGGCTCATGAGGCCGCGCGGAAACGACGGCTGCATCATGGAGCCGCAGTCACACTGCCGACTCGCGGCGCCGCACCAGGATGCGGCGACGGCGCACGCCCACGGGGCGCACCACTACACCGCGCACGAGGTCCACGGCGCGCACGGCGGCCACGAGCATCACCATCACCGCGCGGTCGGGCGCAGGGCGCTCCAGTTCGTCGCCGGCCTGACCGCCGCGGTCATGGCGATCGAGTTCGTCGGCGGCTGGCTCGCCGATTCGCTCGCGCTGATGGCCGATGCCGGCCACATGCTGACCGACGTCGCCGCGCTCTCGCTCTCGCTCTTCGCGCTCTGGTTCGCGCGGCGGCCCGCCGCCCCCGAGAAGACGTACGGCTACCTGCGCTGGGAGATCCTCGCCGCACTGCTCAACGGCGCGACGCTGATCGCCCTCTCGTTCGTCATCTTCTTCGAGGCGTACCAGCGGTTCCGCGCACCCATGCCGGTCCAGAGCGGCCTCATGCTCGCCGTCGCGCTCGGGGGGCTCGCGGCCAACATCCTCGCCGCGGTGGTGCTGCACCGGTCCGCCGGCCACAGCCTCAACGTCCGCGGCGCGTACCTGCACGTCCTGGGCGACCTGCTGGGTTCCGCCGGCGCCGTCGCCGCCGCGCTGCTGATCATGGCCACCGGCTGGTCCTACGCCGACCCGCTGATCTCCGTCGTCGTCGGCTTCCTCATTCTGGCCAGCAGTTGGAAGCTCGTCCGCGAGTCGGTCGACGTCCTGCTCGAAGCCGCGCCCGCCCACATCGACCTCGCCGAGGTGCGCCGCGCCATCGATGAGATCGACGACGTCGACGACGTCCACGACCTCCACGTCTGGACCGTCACCAGCGGCTTGCTCGCCATGAGCGGACACGCCGTCGTCCGCGACCCGCGCCAGAACCAGCGCGTCCTCGAAGAGATCCACGCGCGGCTCGGCGCCCGCTTCGGGATCCGCCACATCACGGTCCAACTCGAGCCGGGCACGGCCGGGACCCTCGGAGGCACCGCGTGATATCGAGTTCGCGGGGACCGGTCGTCGGTGCTGCACGGGAACGGGAGCGGCGGCTCCTCGGTACTGCACGGGAACGGGAGCGGCGGCTTCGCCGCCTGGAGCGGGAGCGTTTACGTTTACGGGGAGCGGAGGGCGCACTCCGTGCCCGTGAACGTAAACGTTCCCGCTCCGAGGGGTCGGCCCGGATCGCGCACGGTCCATGCGAACTCGATATGACTCCGCGCGCCGCCGGCGGAAGCCACCGCGACGGCCGCGTCCCGGCGACGTGGGCCGGCCGTGCGCCGCGCCCGGAGCGACGTTCATGAACCGCCGCATCCGCGTCCGGACCGGCAGGCGGGAGGCGCTCGTCGACATCACGACCCAGCTCCGCGACGTCATCCGCGACGAGGGCGTCCGCGACGGCGTCCTCCACCTCTGGTGCCTGCACACCACCTGCGCCTTGACCGTCAACGAGGGCGCCGACCCCGATGTGGCGCACGACCTGGTCTCGACCCTCCGACGGCTCGTGCCCCACGAGGGCGAGTACCGCCACGCCGAGGGGAACACGGATGCCCACGTCAAGACCTCGCTCTTCGGCCCCGGCCTCACACTCCTGATCGAGGACGGCGACCTCCTGCTCGGCACGTGGCAGCGCGTGTTCCTCGCCGAATGGGATGGCCCGCGCACGCGCGAGATCGCGGCGCGTATCCTCTCCTAGGTCGTGGCGCGGTTCACCCGCAGGTCCGGAGCCGCTGGGCCGTTGGAGGCGTTCGCACCGACGGCACGCGCGACTCCGGAACGATGCGACGACCGCTCCAGCGGCGGCGTGATGCCGCGCGCGGCCTGCCGGCGCACACCCTCCGGGACGTCCCGCTGAAACGACCGGCTCCACGGTGGAACGGCGCGGAAATGCGCGCTCCAGGGGTTGAGCGCAGGTGCGGATCCCGCTAAATTCAGTGTTTGCGCCGGGCCCCGACGGGCCCGGATTTTTGTGTCGCCGACGGCGCTCGGTCGCGCCGCGCGGCCGAGGGATGCCCATGCTGCGCAACATCGCCATCATCGCCCACGTGGACCACGGCAAGACCACGCTGGTCGACCAGATGCTCCGGCAGGCCGGAACGTTTCGGGAGAACCAGGTGGTCGAGGACCGGGTGCTGGATTCGAACCCGCTCGAGCGCGAGCGAGGGATCACGATCCTCTCGAAGAACGCCTCGGTCCGGTGGGGCGGACACAAGATCAACATCGTGGATACGCCGGGGCACGCGGACTTCGGCGGGGAGGTGGAGCGCATCCTGCGCATGGTGGATGGCGTGCTCCTGCTGGTGGATGCGGCGGAGGGGCCGATGCCGCAGACGCGCTTCGTGACGCGGAAGGCGCTCTCGCTCGGGCTCCAGCCGATCGTGGTGATCAACAAGATCGACCGCTCGGATGCCGAGCCGATGCGTGTGCACGACGAGGTGCTCGAGCTGTTCCTCGAGCTCGAGGCCACGGAGGCGCAGCTCGATGCGCCGTTCCTGTACGCCGCGGCGCGCGACGGCATCGCGGTGCGCGAGCTGGAGGACGAGCGCCGCGACCTGACGCCGCTCTTCGAGACGATCCTGGCCACCGTGCCCGCGCCGCCCGGCGCGGTCGAGGGCGCTTTCCAGATGCTCGTCTCGACCATCGACTACTCGCCCTACCTCGGCCGGCTCGCGATCGGGCGCATCGAGCGCGGCACCGTCACGGTGGGCGATGCGATCGCGCTGATCGATCCTCGCGCACAGGGTGAGGAGGGCGTCGCCCCGCGGCAGGGGCACGTGGCGAAGCTCTACACCTTCGAGGGCTTGCAGCGCACGGAGATCGAGACCGCGGGCGCGGGCGAGATCGTCGCGCTCGCCGGGCTGGACGGCGTCGAGATCGGCGCGACGATCACCGATGTCGCGCACCCCGAACCGCTCGCCGGGATCGCCGTCGAGGAGCCCACCATCTCGGTCGACTTCGTCGTCAACACCTCGCCGTTTGCCGGCCGGGAAGGGAAATACGTCACCAGTCGCCAGCTCCGCGAGCGACTGGTACGCGAACTCGAACGCAACGTCGCGCTGCGCGTCGAGGACACCGACTCGCCCGACACCTTCACGGTCTCCGGACGCGGCGAACTGCACCTCGGCATCCTCATGGAGACCATGCGCCGCGAGGGCTACGAATTCGCCGTCTCCCGGCCCCGCGTGATCACGCGCCGCGCTCCAGACGGCTCCGTGCTCGAGCCCTTCGAGGAGGTCACCATCGACGTCCCCGAGCGCTACACCGGCGCCGTCATCGAGAAGCTCGGCCAGCGCCGCGGCGAGATGCTCGAGATGCGCAACGCGGCCGGGCGCGGGAGCGACGGCCTGGTTCGCCTGATCTACGTCGTGCCCGCGCGCGGCCTCTTCGGCTACCGCAGCGAGTTCCTCACCGACACCCGCGGCGAGGGGGTGCTGCACCACCGGTTCTCGCACTACGGCCCGTACGCCGGCACACTCCGCGGCCGCGACCGCGGCGTCCTGGTCAGCATGGTCGACGGCACCTCCGTCGGCTACGCCCTCTTCAACCTCCAGGAGCGCGGCACGCTCTTCATCGGGCCCGGCGTCGACGTCTACGAGGGGATGATCGTCGGCGAGAACGCCCGCAGCGGCGACATGGACGTCAACGTCGCCAAGGGGAAGAAACTCACCAATATCCGCGCCGCCGGCTCCGATGACAACATCATGCTCGAACCGCCCCGCGAGATGACGCTCGAGGCCGCTCTCGAATTCATTGCAGACGACGAGCTGGTCGAGGTGACCCCCGCTGCAATCCGCCTGCGCAAGCGACACCTCAAGGCCCACGAGCGCAAGAAGGCCGCCCGCAAGGCCGGCTGATCCACCCGCCGGCAAAACCCCTTGACAGACGGCCGTCGGCGTTTACCTTGGGCCCGTTCTTACTGGTAGATCCGTAGGTTTCGGGTCTCCTGAACACACCGCCGCGCAAGGAGGACCTTCAATGGCGGACGTGCTGGCTCGGCATCCCACCGCCGGCTGGGAGCAGGACTCCATCGTTCCACTCGCCTTCCAGGAGGCAGCGGACGAGGAGGAATGGGAGGAGGAGGACTGGGAGGACGAGGACGAGGACTGGGAGGACGACTGGGACGAGGACGAAGAGGACGACTGGGAGGAGGACTGGGAGGACGAGGAGGATTGGGAGGACGAGTTCGAGCCCGATCACGAGGAACTCGGCCGTCGCCCCCGCCGCTCGGAGTGGGATTAGCGCCGCCGCCGCCTCCGACGTCGAGCTCCTGCCGGCCCGGCAACCCTTGCGTCCATTCGGTTCGGCTGGGTTGACAAGCGCGGCACCAACCGTTATGCTAGAAGACTCTCCGACGCCTTCGGGCGTCGCCGTTGTTTGACAACCGAGGTCGTGATGAATCCGTGTGGGCCCCGCCCGCGGGTATACCTTCCCGCGGGCCGGCGTCCGTGCCGTCCGGTTGGATCGGGGTCTCGTACTCCGGCCGCTTCGGGCGGCGAAGCGGGCGCCAGGGGAGCCAAAAGGTAATTTCCGAGACGCGGAGAGCGTCGAGGCAGGATAGAGCTTGAGGAAGAGAGATCTTTTGGAGAGTTTGATCCTGGCTCAGGACGAACGCTGGCGGCGTGCTTAACACATGCAAGTCGAGCGAGGACGGTGGTGCTTGCACTGC
>DASVCS010000167.1:0-1864 GCA_036381495.1 Longimicrobiales bacterium | reverse complement strand
GGGGAGCGTGGTGGACATGCCGTCGGTCTTCCCCGGTATCGGTACCGCGCAGGCAAAGCGACTCATGCAGCAGCGCGACTCGGCCATGGCACAGATCCCCGAGGTCGAGATGGTGCTCGGCAAGGTCGGTCGCGCGGAGACCGCGACGGACGCCGCGCCCATGTCCATGCTCGAGTCGACGGCGATTCTCGCGCCCCGGGAGGAATGGCGGCCCGGCGTCGATTTCGATTCGCTCATCGCCGAGTTCGACGCACGCGTGAGGTCGCCGGGCGTGGCGAACATGTGGTCCATGCCGATCAAGAACCGGCTCGACATGCTCGCGACCGGCATCAAGACGCCGGTCGGCATCAAGATCTTCGGCCCGGATCTGGCCACGCTCGAGCGGATCGGCAAGGAGGTCGAGGGGCTGCTCCCCGCGGTCAAGGGCACGGCGTCCGTGTTCGCCGAGCGCGCTGTCGGCGGCCGGTATCTGGAGATCGACGTGAACCGTGAGGAGGCCGCGCGCTACGGGCTCACCATGGCGGACGTCCAGCACACGATCATGGCTGCGGTCGGCGGGATGAACGTGACCCGAACTGTAGAAGGGCGGGAGCGCTACAGCGTGAACGTCCGCTACGCGCGCGGGCTCCGGGACGAGCCGGAGGACATCGCGCGCATACTGGTGGCCACGCCCACGGGTGCGCAGGTGCCGCTCGGGCAACTCGCGGGAATCCGATTTGCGGAAGGCCCGCCCATGATCAAGAGCGAGAACGCGCTCCTGAACAGCATCGTCTACGTCGACGTCCGCGGCCGCGACATCGGGTCGTACGTGGAAGAGGCGCGGGACCGCCTGCGGCAGAACCTCGACCTGCCGCCCGGCTACCGCCTCGAGTGGTCCGGGCAGTACGAGGCGATGGAACGCGCGAACCGGACGCTGCGGGTCGTGGTGCCGATCACGGTCGCGATCATCCTCCTGCTCCTCTACATGAACTTCCGGAGCGTGACGGAGAGCCTGATCGTGATGGCGTCCCTTCCGTTCGCGCTGGTCGGCAGCGTGTGGCTGCTCTGGGCGCTCGACTACAACCTGAGCGTCGCGGTCTGGGTCGGCCTGATCGCCCTGGCCGGAGTTGCGGCCGAAATCGGCGTGGTCATGCTGGTCTACCTCGACCAAGCGTACGAGCGGCACAGGGCCGAGGGTCGGGTCCGGAACCGGCATGAGCTTCTGGGCGCCGTGCGCGAGGGCGCGGGCGAACGCGTTCGGCCCGTGCTCATGACCGCGACGGCCGTCACGGCCGGCCTCTTACCGATCCTCTGGGGCGGTGGAACCGGCGCAACGGTCATGAAGCGCATCGCCGCACCGATGGTCGGTGGAATGGTCTCGGCGACGCTGCTCACGCTTCTCGTCGTGCCCGCGCTCTACGCACTCTGGCGTGAGGCGCAACTCCAGCGCGAGTGGGAGCGCTCGCCCGAGCGTCCGTCGGAGCGGGAGGAGCCGATCCCGGCGACGACCGGTTGAGCGGCCGTTCGGAGACCAATCCGTTTCGCACGGGAGGCCGGGTGCTCTTTCGAGCGTTGATCCTCGTGATCACGACGTTCGCCGCGGGCGGGTGCAACGGGTCGAGTCAAGGCGACGACGGTGCACCCGTCCGTGAACGCGGCCGATGCGAGCCCGACCGCGACATGATGCGCGGCATGATGGACCGGATGATGGCCAACATGCCGGAGGGTGTGCCGGCGAGTACGCTCCCCGACCCCGGTTCGCGTGGCGCTCGCCTCGTCGCTCGCTACTGTTCGCAGTGCCACGGCATTCCGTCGCCCGCCCGCCAGTCGGCCGAGGACTGGGAGCCGACCGTACGGCGCATGGTCGACCGCATGGCGCGCATGG
>DASVCS010000166.1:0-6704 GCA_036381495.1 Longimicrobiales bacterium | reverse complement strand
TTGCTCCTCGGGCTCGTCGAAATACTCCTTCAACCTGTTGATCATCTCGCAGGGTCGTAGGGCCGATCCCGCCGGCGGCGCGGACAGGCGATCGGCACGAGGCGAAGGGAGTCGCGTGTCTCTTGCCTCGGCTTCACGCCCGCCGGCCACCGGCGGATCGACGCGTCGTCCCGCCGCAGTGCGGCTCGAACCTCGATTTCTGAAATGCCGAACGCCCCACCCGGCTCGAAGCGCAGGTGGGGCGTTCGGCATCCGCTCCCTCGAAAGGAAGAGGTCCGCGCCTACGACGCTAGGCCTCCTCCTTGCCCTGCGCTCCGTGTTCGGACGAGCGGGAGATGACCGCGCGTCGCGAACGAGCCGCTATCTGATCCAAACCGCCGATCGGCATCCGGTTGCCCAGCATGAACACCAGCCCACGGGCTCGCGTCCGCCACCCAAGCGCGCGCGCCGGCCACGGTGCGCACGTGCCACCCCACCGGGCGGACGGCTGGCACGCTCGGCCGGGCGACGGGCACGTCCGGCCTCATCGGCCGGGCGCCGTCGACGCATTCTGTGGCAATCACACTGAGCACGTGGTCACTCCCGCTCGGGTCCGGCGTGGGCCGGACGCCCTTGAAAACGCAAAATCGCGCCACCGGTACCTGCAATCGAAGCGCTCGTCGTACGCTGAGGCTTCGGTCCCCATTCTGGCACGGACGAACGGGGAAGGTAGACCGGGACGCGACTCCCAAGAGGCGTGTAGTCTATCATCGCGTTGGCGCTTCGTCAAGCTTTGCTTTTTCCCTGAATGGGCTGGGGCCGGCGCTCGCGATCGCTTGCGAGAATGTTCGTCGGCGGAAGGCTCGATCGTTCCGGATCCAGTAGGGCGATGCGCACCCGTGGCTCCAGAGCGGCTGGCGCGTTACTTCGGAATCGGACGCGCCGGCGAACCGAGCGCGGCGAGCGGCCGCGCGGCTCCGAAACCGCGGGTGAACCGCTCGAGTTGCCGATCGAGGGAGCCAGGGACACCGTCTCCGCCGGTACCAGTTTCGACCGGTTCGGTGCCAGTTTCGACCAACTTGATGCCAGTTTCGACCCACTCGGCCGGTGGGATCCAGTAGGTCGCACGGCGGGATCCGGGTCGGGGCCCATCCATGCACCACCCTTGATCCCGCGCCGCACAACGCCTTTCTCGCGGCCTTGAATGGAGATGCGGCGACCGTTAGATTTCACATCCTCGGGACGTGGCGCAGCCCGGTAGCGCACCTGAATGGGGTTCAGGGGGTCGCGGGTTCAAATCCCGCCGTCCCGATTCACGGAATCGAAGGCACTGCAACGAGTTATGTTGCGGTGCCTTCGCGTTTCCTCACCGGGTGGCCGGAGCCGGCCTGACGCCCGGCCTCCCTTCCCTGCTGGCGGCGGTACGATCCCGTGGCCGGCCGTGGCTGATCCCGGGCGCGACGGGTGCGGTCGACGGCACCGCGACCGTGCCGGGCCGCGCGTCGGTGCGCGCGGCGGACGGGACGCACGCATGGGGCCTCGAGCGCCAGGATTCCGACGTCGAGAACGTGGTGCGCTTTCGGCTGGTGCCGGCGTCCTGAGCCGTCTGGTCACGCGCGCGCCGACCAGGTGCGGCGCCATTCGGCGAGGATCTCGAGAATGCTCGCGGCCGGCTCCTCGCCCGGCTCCCACTCCGCCGGTGATCCCGCGTCCAGCAGCAGTCGCGCGACCTCGGCGTAGTCGCCGGCGCGGTCGCCATGCATTCTCGCCCCCTCGGCCGCCCAGACGAGCGGCTGCCCGTGGAACTCGCGGTCGCGAGCGGACGGCGACGCGCCGTGGGCCAGCAGGACCCGCACCGCGTCCGGCCGGCCGGCCATGGCGGCGCTGTGGAGCGCGGTCTTGCCGATCTCCTCGTCGCCGCGGTTCGGATCGAAACCGCAGGCGAGCAGCAGTTCGAGCGCCGGTGCGTCGCCCGCCTCGGCGGCGCGATGCAGCGCCGCGTAGTGCTCCGCGCCGATCTCGCCGCGCAGCGCCGGCCGGGCGGCCAGCAACTCATCCACTGCCGCGCGATCGCCGCGGCTGCACGCCGCGACGAGCCGGTCCACCGGCCGCAGCTCGGTGGAGGCGCCGCGCGCCCGCAGCCACTCGGCGACCGGACGGTTCCCGTACAGCTCCGCCACCGCGTAGGGCGTGCGGCCGTCCGCGCGCTCGCGGGAGACGTCGGCTCCGCGCGCGACGAGCAGTTCCGCCAGCGCGACGTCGCCGCGCTTCGCGACGGCGTGGAGGGGCGTCTCGCCGTTGCCGGTGAACACGGGGTCGGGATCGGCGCCGTTCTCGAGCAGCCAGCGCGCGCCCGCGGGACTCGACCGCCAGTGGAGGATGGAGTAGAGCGGCGAGGCCCCGTCCGTCGCCCAGGGTTGGTTCGGGTCGGCACCGTACTTCCGCAGCAGGTCGAGCGCGGCCACGTCGCCGGCATTGGCCGCGAGCGGCAGCGTCACGCCGTCGTTCGGGTCGGCGCCCGAGCGCAGCAGCAACTCCGCGAGCGGCAGCAGCCGCGTGACGCAGACGGCGCCCCACAATACGGGGCGCCGCACCCCGTGGTGCAGCCAGGGGAAGCGGGTGTCGGGGTCGGCGCCTGCCTCGAGCAGCAGCCGCGCGACGGCGACGAGCCCGTCCGCGCTGCCGACGGCTCCGCGGTGCAGCGACGTGTGACAGACGTAGTGAAGCGGTTCCCAGCCGCGCGGGCCCCCGGGCTCGCGGGCGAGATCGGGGTTCCCGGCGAGGCGGCGTTCCACGGCGGCGACGTCGCCGAGCAGCAGCGCGGTGTGGAAGCCGGCACCGGCGATGCGCGGGTGGAGCGCGAGCAGCCGCTCGGCGCGATCGGTCCGCCCATCGGTGGCCGCCGCGACGAAGGCGTCCACCGCCGCACCGATCTCGAGCGTCAGCTCCTCGACGCGCTCGCGCAGCGCGTTCCACGAACGGAAGCCGTGCTCACGTGCGATGACCGACTGAGCATCGTGGAGCGCGAGCGGCGTGCGGGCGAGTTCGTCTTCGGTGGCGCGAGCGAACGAGGGGAGCGCGCGGAAACGGCCGAGCGCGGCCGAGTCGCCTGCGCGAGCGGCACGCAGCAGCTCCTTTGCCAGTCGCTTCAACTGCCCGAGATCGGGGTGCCGCGGTAGGGGACGGGCGGGCGTCATGAGACCTCCATGCTCAGGGCCGGCGGTCCGCAAGCTGGCCAGCACGGAGATGACGTGCCGTCACCTGGATCTTCGGAGGGTGGACTCGGTCCTTCGCGCGGACCCGCAGGCGCCCCGAACGCCCGCTGTCACGATGCGGCCGCCGGCCGCCCGCAGTCAAGGGTGCCGGCGATGATCCATCAAGGCGCGGCGGCGGGCGTGCGGGAAGTCTGGGTCGTCGACCCGCGCGCCCGCCACGTCGCCGTGCACCGATCGCCGCAATCGGTCCGCATCTACGGCGAGGACGAGGATCTGGACGGCGGCGAGGTCGTGCCCGGGTTCGGGGTTCGGGTCGGCGAGCTGTTCGTGGACTGAGCATGGCCGTCACGCCGCCAGGCGGCCTCGCTCTTCGAGGAACGCCAGCAGGTCCTGATCGAGCCGATCCTTGTGCGTGGCGGTCAGGCCGTGCGGCGCGCCGGGATACACCTTCAGCGTCGCGTTCGGGACGATCTCCGCCGAGCGCCGTGCCGCGGCCTGGATCGGCACGATCTGGTCGTCGTCGCCGTGGATGATGAGCGTCGGCACGTCGATCCGCTTCAGGTCCTCCGTGAAGTCCGTCTCGGAGAACGCCGCGATGCAGTCGTAGGCGCCCTTCAGGCCGACCTGCATGCACCACAGCCAGAACGCGTCGCGCACGCCCTGCGACACCGTCGAGCCCTCCCGGTTCGCGCCGTAGAACGGGGCGCTGAGGTCCTCGTAGAACTGCGAGCGGTCGTCGAGGAGGCGGCGCCGCAGGTCGTCGAAGACCTGCATCGGCTGGCCCTCGGGGTTGGCGGGCGTCTTCAGCATCAGCGGCGCTACGGCGGAGATCAGCACGACCCTGGCGACGCGCTCCGTTCCATGGCGGCCAATGTAGCGCACGACCTCGCCGCCGCCCGTCGAATGCCCCACGAGGACGGCATCACGGAGGTCGAGCGTGTCGATGAGCGCCGCGAGATCATCGGCGTAGGTGTCCATGTCGTTGCCGTCCCACGGCTGTCCGGATCGGCCGTGCCCGCGGCGGTCGTGCGCGATGCAGCGAAAGCCGTGGGACGCCAGAAAGAGCATCTGCTCATCCCAGGCGTCCGCGTTCAGCGGCCAGCCGTGGCTGAACACCACCGGCTGCCCCGCGCCCCAGTCCTTGTAGTAGATCTGCGTGCCGTCTTTCGTCGTGACCGTGCTCATCGTCCGTCCTCCGCGCTGCTCGGTTGCCGCGGCTCTCGGGGTGCCCGCTCGGGCCGCCGGCCCGGGTGACAATCTGGCCGTCGGCCCGGATGGTAGTCCGGCGTCGGGACACCCTCGGGCCGGCTCGTGCAGGGCATGGGGCAAGAGGCAGTCCACCGCGCCGGCTTCGAGGCGCCGGTGAGTGCCTCCGCGAAATGCCCATGTGCGGCGGATGGCATGGCGTGGCCCCGCGAAGACCTGCGCGTCCCTCCGCGAAATGCCCACGTGCGCCTGATGTCATGGCGTGACGCCACGAAGATTCGCCGCGGGCGCGTCGTTCGCTCGGCCGACGTCGCGCACGAACGTGACGCGGTCGGCTCACCCGACGTCGCGTACGAACGGTCCGCCGCGGGCTCAGCCGACGTCGCGGATGAACGTGATGTAGTCGGTATTGACCGGTTCCGCGCCGGCGCGACGGATGGCGGCGGCGATCTGGCCGCGGTGGTAGCTGCCGTGCATAGCGACGTGGGTGAGGATGTCGGCGGTGCGCGTGCGGAACGGGGTCCCCTTGCTGTTGGTGTATTCGACGACGCGTTCGAGGTCCTCCTCCGCGAGCCGTTCGAGGAGGCGTTCGTATCCGGCGCGGTTGGCCTCGGCGGCGTGCTCCAGCTCGTCGAGCGTCCACTCGGGCCAGATCGGCTGGGCCGCGCTGTCGCGTCCTTCGATGCGGAGGAGCCAGACGCGTTCGGCGGCGAGCAGGTGGGAGGCGAGGCGGAGGACGTCGGCGGTTCGCGCGGAATCCGATGCGGCCAGGAGGTCGAGGATGCGGCGGTCCGCCCAGAACATGTGATCGAAGAGCCGCTGCACGAGGTCCCGCATCCGTCGTCTCCTTGTCGGCTCGCGCCGGGTCATCGGGTCGGGTCGGTCGATGTTGCGTCGTGGGATGATAGCGTCCCGGGCGAGGCGGGGTCCAGGCCGATCCCGGGTCGCGGCCGGACGGCGATCCACCACGGCGCTCCGGGGTATCTCCGGCATCGGAACGGCCGGGAACGGGAGCGGGAGCGGGGGCGTTTACGTTTACGGGTAGGCGGATGGGGGCGGTCGGGAACGGGATGGGTGCCCGCGCCGCCGGCGTTCGAGGGTGCATACCCGGGGCCGTTCGCGAATCGTCGGGTTCGAGGAACACCGCATCGCCCATCCGAACGGCGGCAGATCCCGAAGCGGCCACAGCGCCGCATCACGTGCTGGCCGCGGGGGTCGCGGGCGCCGCCGTGGACCCCTGTCCGGCGCGGCAGGGCGACCAGACATCCATCAGGAAAGTGCAATGGCAAGTCAGAAGGAGAAGGGCGAGCGGTTCATGGAGTTGCACGCCCGACCGCGCGCGTTCGTCATCCCGAACCCATGGGACGCCGGTACGGCCAGGATCCTGGAGCAGTTGGGATTCGAGGCCCTGACCACGACCAGTGCGGGGCTGGCGTTGACGCTCGGGCGCCCGGACGGTGCCGGCCGGGTGAGTCGGGACGAGACGCTCGCGAACGCGCGGGCGATCGCAGAGGCCACGGACCTGCCGGTCGCGGCGGATCTCGAAAACGGCTTCGGCCACGCGCCTGAAGATGCCGCCGAAACCATCCGCCTGGCCGGAGAGTGGGCGGGGCTGGTGGGCGGGTCCATCGAGGATGCGACGGGCGATCCCGCGCGGCCGATCTACGACTTCGAGCACGCCATCGAGCGCGTGGCCGCCGCGGCGGAGGCGGCGCGCCGTCTGCCCTTCCCGTTCGTATTCGTCGCGCGAGCGGAGAACTTCCTGCACGGTCGCCCCGACCTCGATGACACCATCCGACGCCTCCAGGCCTTCGAGGCCGCCGGCGCCGACTGCCTCTACGCACCCGGCCTGACGACGCCCGACGCGATCCGGGCCGTCTGCACGGCCGTCAGCAAACCCGTGAACGTGTTGATGGGGCTGAAGGGCGTACGACTCTCCGTCGCCGAACTCGAGGCGCTCGGCGTGCGGCGGATCAGCGTCGGCTCGGCGTTGAGCCGCGCGGCTCTGGGCGCCTTCGTGCGGGCGGCGCGGGAGATCCGGGAGACCGGGACGTTCGACTTCGCCGAACAGGCGTTTCCCTACTCCGACGCGAACCAGATGATGAGGTGAGACGAATGGAAAGGCGAGAACTCGGCACGCAGGGGCTGGTGGTGTCCGAGCTGGGGCTCGGGTGCATGGGGATGAGCGAGTTCTACGGGGCGGCCGACGACGCGGAGTCGATCGCCACGATCCATCGTGCGCTCGAGCTGGGGATCGACTTCCTGGACACGGCGGACATGTACGGCCCGTTCACGAACGAGGAG
>DASVCS010000165.1:0-2844 GCA_036381495.1 Longimicrobiales bacterium | reverse complement strand
GCGCGGAACGCCTCCCGCGCCGCCGTGGCCTCGCCGCCGTGCAGCAGGATCGCTTCGGTCAGGTTGCGGGTGCGTCCGTCGTGCAGGTACGCATCGCGGTAGATCAGCCCCATCAGGATCCCGGTCCGGAACTCGGCGGGGCCGGCATCGCGGCCGCACACGCCGGCGAGCTCGGGACCGAGGTCGTGCAGGAGCAGGTCCGAATAGAGCGAGACGGTCCGGCGGTCGAGCGCTTCGACGTCGCTTCGGCCGGTCCGCATGGTCGGCACGTGGCAGGAGGCGCAGCCGATGGCGTGGAAGAGCCGCTCCCCTTGCGCTGCGAGCGTCCGTTCGGCAGCATTCGTGGGCGTCCTGCGTGGCAGCGGCGCGAGGAACCGGACGTAGTCGCTCAGGCGCTCGAGTGTCGCGCGATCGACCTCGGGGTCCGGCGCGGGGTCGGCATCGGGCGGCATGGCGGCGCCGCCGCCGGCCATCATCTCGTCGGGATGCGACGGTGTCGTCAGTCCCATCTCGAGGCGGATCGCGCCTTCGGTGAAGTCCAGGATCGTGGCGTGCTCGGCCTTGCGGCCGAAGCGGGCGAGCCGGCCGGCGGCAGTGCGCGCGGCGCGGCCCGAGATGCCGTCGCCGTCGGCGTCATCGGGGTCGGCGTGGGCGAGGATCGCCGCGTCGGGGATCGCCTCGATCAGGCCGAGGCCGAAGAGGAACGGCACCGTGAAACGCCCGGTCGTCGTGGCGTTCGCGGGGACCGCCTGCTCCGTGATCCCGTGCGCCCGCAGGAGCGGCGTGGCCTGTTGCCGGACATTCTCGCCGCCCGCGGCGGTCAGCGGGTCGCAGGCGCCGGATGCATCCAGGTGCGCCGCGCGCACCACGCGTTGCTCGCCGGTACCGCCCGAGGCGGGGGCCGTGTGGCAGGCGCTGCACTGGTTCTCGTTGAAAAACGGGCCGAGCCCGTGTTCCGGCGTGAACACTTTGTTGAAGAGCGCTTCACCGGCGCGGAACCGCGCGAACTCCGCGGCGTCGAGCCCGGGGAGCGGCGCACCGGGCTCGGCGGCAGGCGGCGGCTCCCGCGTGCAGGCGCCCGCGAGCAGCGCCAGTGCAAGGCCGACGGCGGGGACGACGTCGTCGAAAGTTCTCATGGTAACTCGATGGTAAGTTATACGGCGGTCCGCCGCGGACAAGAGGAGCGCGCCATGCGTCACGCCCTGTTCACGGTAGCTGTCCTGAGCGGCCTGGTCGGTGCCGCGTGCGGGTCCTCGGCCGGCCGCGGCGGGGCCGGCTGGCTCGGGACGATCGACACGCTCCCCTCCGGCCAGGTCGTGGTCGCGAATCCGGCGGACCCGATCTGGCCGGAGGGCGGCGAGTGGCGCGTCATCGAGGAGCTGCGGATCGGCAGCGTCACGGGCGATGGCGCGGACGTGTTCGGACGGATCAACGGATTGGCCGTCGATCCGGCGGGCCGGATGTGGGTCTTCGACAGCCAGGCGCAGGAGCTACGCGTGTTCGATGCCACCGGCGCGCACGTCCGCACGGTCGGCCGGCGCGGCGGTGGGCCGGGCGAGTTCGCGCAGGCCGTCCGCGTCGAGCTGGGACCCGATGGGAACATCTGGGTGATGGACCCGCAGAACAACCGGCTCTCCGTCTTCGACACCGCCGGCGTCTACCTGGAAGGCAAGCCGGCGCTGGGCGGTTTCATCATCCTGCCGTGGCCCGGGCGCTTCGATGCGCGCGGCCGCTACTACGCGCCCGTTCCGGTCACGGGTCGCGACGGTTTCCACATGGACATGGTGCGCTACGACACGGCGTTCACGCCGATGGACACGTTGCGGCCGCCGGACGACCCGGTCGAGCGCGAGGGGTTCGAGCTACGGAGCGAGCGTGGACACATCGTGGCGGGTGTTCCGTTCCAGGGCCGCCTCACCTGGCGGATCTCGCCGGCCGGCACGATCTGGGCGCTGATCACGGACCAGTACCGGCTCTTCGAGGTCGGGCCCGACGGCGACACGCTCCGCACCATCACGCGCGCGTTCGAGCCGATTCCCGTCACGGCCGCCGATCTCGAGCAGGCGCGCGAGGACCTGAAGTGGTTCACGGACCAGGGTGGACGCGTCGACTGGTCGAAGATCCCGGACACGAAGCCGCCGGTGCAGACATTCTTCTTCGATGACGAAGACGACATCTGGGTCGAGCGCGTGACGTCCAGCGACATGCGCGGCCGCGTGTTCGACGTCTTCGATCCGGTGGGCCGCTACCTGGGCGCCGTGCGACTGCCGTTCGCGCTCACGACGTCGCCGCCTCCCGTCGTCCGGGATGGCGTGCTGTACGGTGTCACGCGTGACGAGCTCGACGTGGCGTACGTCGTCCGGGCGAGGATCGTGAAGCCGGAGGCGGCGTAGCGGGTCGGTGCGGCCGCGCGGGGCGGCGGCTGACCGGGATCCGGCCGACGAGTCCGAGATTCGCGAACCAGATCGACGGCGATTCGCCATCGAACCTCTCGATCGACCGGGATGGCGTCACCCGGCCGAGCGTCCTGCCGAGTTCCATCCGGATCGCGAGATGGTCGAGCTGCCACGACGTCAGCGATACGCCGAGTACCGCCGCGCCCGAGATGTCCGTCCTCCGGTCGAACGTGGTCGATGGGGAGACGGCACCTGCATAGGCTCCAACGAGGACCCCGCCCGCGAGATCGCCGCTTTGTGCCGCCGCCGGCGCTGTAGCGCACAGCAACAGAGCCCGTCCCACCACGATTGCGCTGCATCGCATGATCCCCTCCTTGTCAGATAGGCGTGTTGGAGCCTCCACGCCAATGCGTTCCTCATAACGCCATAAGAATATTGTGATTATGCG
>DASVCS010000164.1:0-4916 GCA_036381495.1 Longimicrobiales bacterium | reverse complement strand
CCGCCGAGGTCTACTCCGCGCCCGAGCCGCGCGGCCTCAGCGTCGCCGCGGCGCAGGTGCCGGAGATGCTGCTGGTCGCGCGCTGGTTCCGGCTGCGGCCCGAGGAGCGCGCGCGCGCCGTGCCCGTCGAGGAGGTGCTGGCGGCGAGGCGGACGGCGTGAGGGGGCGGGGCTGACCGATGCCATCTTGACAGTCGAGACGGCGCCTCGCATCGAATGAGTAGCGGTGTAATGGTCCGGTGTCGCCGGTTTCGCGCGCAGCCGCACCGGGCTTCCAGAAATCGGGCGACACCGGACCCCCCCCACCACCTCGCGTCGAGCCCTCGTTCGTCAGCCCGTAGACGGGCGACCGCCGAGCCTTCCTCGGATGCGACGCGGGCTGGGGGTCCGCTGCGAGCCGTTCGCGTCGGCCCACTCGCACGGCGGCGCCGAGCGGCCGCGGCGGTTCAAGCGTGCTCCCGAGGAGCGAGCCAGATCGTGGCGGCGCGGAGCGCCGTCGGCGCGCCGGATCGCCCCGCCGAGCGGCAACCCATTGTCAGAGGGGTGGGCGAGATTGGCCCCGCTCGGTGCGCGGGGCGGGCCGAAGCACGGCCGATCGCCGAGGCGCGCTCGCGGCGGAGCAGAGGTGTTCCTGCAACGCGCACGGTTTCAACCGGGAGGACGGCGATGAAGCGCATCGTTGTATTCTCGGTCGCGGCCCTCGCGCTCGCTCTCGCTTGCTCGGACGATGGGACGGAGCCGCGCGTGCAGCGCCCCGTGCCGGCCGCCCTGGCCGAGATCGCCGGCAACGGTCAGCGCGGCACAGTGGGCTCCCCGCTCGCACAGCCGCTGGTCGTGGAGGTCCGGGATCGCGAGGGTCGCGGCGTGTCCGGCGTGGAAGTGGCGTGGCAGGTCACGGCCGGTGGTGGATCGGTCTCGGCGACCCGGACTCCGTCCGACTCCAGGGGCAGGGCCCAGGTCCAATGGACGCTCGGGACTCGCGCGGGAGAGAACGCCGTAACGGCCCAGGTCACGGGGGTGTCATGGACGGTCACGTTCATCGCGACAGGTGACCCGGATCGCCCCGCGAAGGTCGTATTGACTCCCGACACGCTGCGTTTCGAGGCGATCGGCGACACGATCGCGGTGCAGGCGAGCATCAACGACCGTTACGGCAACGCCGTCGCTTCGCCACGAGTGGTGTGGACGGTCGCGGATACGGGCGTCGCGCGGGTGGACACGGCGGGTCGGGTCGTCAGCCGCGCCGCAGGCGAGACGGTGCTCACGGCTCGAGCGGATACGGCGACCGGTTCCGCGCCGTTGACCGTGATCCCCGTGCCGCGAAGCCTGCAGATCCAGCCCTCGGCGGACACGCTGGGCGCGCTGGGCGAGAGCGTGCAGTTCAGCGCGCTCGTGCGCGATGCCAACGGCAACGAGGTCGCCGGAGCGCCCGTTGCCTGGAACTCGACCGATCCGGCCGTGGCCAGCGTGGATGCGACCGGGCTCGCCACCGCCCGCGCCAACGGCACCGCGGGCATCGTGGCGGCGATCGATGCCTTGAGTGATACGGCGACGTTGCGCGTGGAACAGAGACCGGCGGGTGCGATCGCAGCGGCCGGCGATGGGCAGACGGGGCGAGCCGGTGAGCCCCTTCCGACGCCCATCGCCGTGCAGGTGAGGGACGCGAACGGCTTTGGTGTGCCAGGGATCGTGGTCGAGTGGACACCAGCGCCGGGGAGCGGTTCGCTCAGCGCCTCGTCGGTCACTACGGATGAGGGGGGAATCGCGTCCGTGGTGTGGACGCTCGGCCGCCATTCCGGTGAGGACACGGTGACGGCCACGGTTCCGGTGCTGTCGGGCGCGCGGGTGGTCTTCACCGCCATAGCAATGCCGAACGGAACGATCACCGGGACGATCACCATCACCGACATGCTCCAGTCGACGGCGCTCGATCTCCTGCGCCGCGTCCCCCGGCCCGGCGCCGGCGTGCGATCCGGCATCGAGCGGCTGGGGGATGCGGCGGGCATCCCGAGGCCTGCGGCATCGGCGGCCCCCAGGAGTCCGCGCGGCCGGCAGGAGTTCGTGGCCGGCTCGTTCGTGGTGACCTACCGTGCGGCGACGTTGAGGGCGCCAGCGGTCGGCGCGCTGGCATACCGCGCATCGGCGACAGCGCGCGCCGTGGCGGCGGAGATCCGTTCGCGCGTCGCGCGACAGGCCTCCGATCTGGGCTTCGAGGTCCTCGGCGTCTCGCCCGCCATCTTGGCGGCACGCGTCCGCGTCGATCCGGCGCGCGCCGAGGAGGTCCGCGCCAGGCTGCTGGATGACCCGGCGATCCTGGCCGTGGAGCCGGAGCGGCTCGCGTACGCTCTCGAGGCGCCCCCCGCGCCACCGGCGACCGATCGACACGCGGCCAGGCTGCCGAACGATCGTCTGTACCCGTTCCAGTCCTGGCACTACGAGATGATCGACCTGCCGGAGGCCTGGCAGTATACCACCGGCGGCAGCGATGTCCTTGTCGCCGTGGTGGACGACGGGGTCCGTTTCGATCATCCCGACCTCGCGCCGAATCTCACCACGGACGGCTACGACTTCGTCTCCATGCAACCGACGATCATTTGCGGAACCGTCTTGGACGCCGCGGGTGACGGCGATGGCTACGACCCCGATCCCACCATCCCGATCAAGTACGATCCGGTGACGTGCGCGCCCGAGGATGCCGGAGGCCACGGCGTGCATGTGGCGGGCACGATCGGTGCGGTCGGCAACGACCGCGCCGGCGTCACGGGCGTGAACTGGTCCGTCAGGATCCGACCGGTGCGCGTCCTGGGAATCGGCGGCTCGGGGAGCCTCTACGACATTGCGCAGGGGATCCTGTACGCGGCGGGTCTGCCCGCCGATGATGGCGCCGGCGGGTTGGTCCTGGCCCCGAGCCGCGCGGCGATCATCAACTTGAGTCTCGGAGGCTACGCGAACTCGACCGAGCTGCAGAACGCCGTTCAGGCGGCCCACGCCGCCGGCTCGCTGCTCATCGCGGCGGCCGGCAACGACGGCGTCTCCGTGCCGATGTACCCGGCGGCGTACCCGGAGGTCGTATCGGTCTCGGCCGTCGGACCCGAGGGGACCCTCGCGTCCTATTCCAACTTCGGCAGCACCGTCGACATCGCGGCGCCGGGCGGCGACATGGCCCGTGGCGATTTCACGTTCGGCGTCCTGTCGACGATGTGGAACTTCGCGCAGGGCCGCCCCACTCACCAGTGGACGAATGGCACCTCGATGGCCGCGCCGCACGTGTCGGGCGTGGCGGCGCTCCTGCTGGCGCAGCAGCCGTCGCTGAGCGCGGCCCAGCTCCGGGCCCGGCTGCTCGACTACGCGGTGGACCTGGGCGCGCCCGGGCGGGACGACCTTTACGGCCACGGGCTCCTCAATGCGCGCAACAGCCTCACGCAGAGCTTCTCGCCGGCCCGCGCGCTCTACGCCCGACTCTACGACGCCGCGAGGGGGGCCATCCTCCAAACCGTGCCGGCGGACGCGGCCGGCCGCTACGCCTTCACCGGGCTCGACGATGGCGACTACCGCGTCTACGCCGGCGAGGACCGGGATGGCGACGGACTGCTGGGCGTACCGGGCCGGCGGTGGGGCGCGTACAGCACCAGTGGGATCACGGCAAGCCCGGGCGCGGTGACGGTGGACGGCGCCGGTGAGTACGCGACGTCGTTCTCCATCGGCATGCCGGTCGAGGCCGAGCCGAACGACGGGGCCGCGAGCGCGAACGTGCTGCCGCTGGGCGGATACTTCCACGGCATGTTGTCGACCCCGACGGAGGCCGACTATTTCGTGATCCACGTCCCCGCTTTGGCCACCTACACGTTCGAGACATCGGGCTGGGATGGCGCCTGCGGCTTCGCGCTCGAAGAGGACACGAAGCTCGCACTGTACGACAGCGATGGTGGCACGCTCCTCGCATTCAACGATGATGCCGACTTCGCGAACTTCGATTTGTGTTCCCGCATTACGGTCACACTCGCGCCGGGCGCCTATTATCTGGAGGTGACGGGCTATCGCGGACTGTTTTACCGCGTGGAGGCGCGACCCGCGTCGTGAGCGTGCGACGGCGGCGCAGCAGTCTCCCGCCCCCGGAGTCGGATCGGCCGGCAGCGGGTCGCGGGAAGGATCGCGCGCACCGAGCTTGGACGATTGCGAAACGGCGCCTCAGGTCTGCGGCACTCGACTCGACGCCTTCCGCGAGATTGAGCCGGAGCCGCGAACCCCGAGGAAGACAGGGTGCGTGGCAGCCGCGCGCCCGAGGCCGTGGACGATTCGTGCCGCGACATTGCGCTACGCGTTCGGGTGTGATGAGGCCCGACCCGCTCCGGCGAGCGGGCCCCGAGCCTGCCCGTCTACCGAGGCACGCCCCAGCGTGGCGCCCAAGCGTCGGCCGCGCGTCCACGAACCCACGGCTCCTGCAACGCCACCGGCCCGCTTGACCCGCATCGGCATGCCGCCGACCCGCCGGACAGGGTCGTGCGGCGGACCCTGCAGCGTCCCCAGTCCGTGTAACCCGGATCGGTTGCGAAACAGCTCGCGGATCAACGGTCGGCTGATCCGACGGACCTTCAGCGTGGAGGATCGCGGTCATGCGAGTCATCGTCCTCGCCGCACTGGTGCTCGGCTCCCCAGCCACGCCTCTCCAGACCGAGCCGCTGCCCTTCGAAGCGGTAGTCGTTCGCCTGCAGCAGCGGTGGGAGCCGGAGTTGGCCATCGTGCTCCAGGAAGCCATGGCCGAGGCCACGGAGCTGTGCCCGCCGCCGTGCGCCGCAACGGCTGGCGGAAGGCGCAGCCTGCCTGCGGACGCGATCACGCGCTTGCCCGCATCCGGAGCCATCTCGTCCGCCTGTCCGGCGCCGTCGAGGGGAGCGCAATGCATGCAGCCGCCTTCCA
>DASVCS010000163.1:0-2291 GCA_036381495.1 Longimicrobiales bacterium | reverse complement strand
CGGGTCAGCGCCGAGGGCGCATCGTTCGTGTGCAGCGTGGACAGGACGAGGTGCCCGGTCAGCGCGGCCTGCGCGCAGATCTCCGCCGTCTCCGGGTCGCGCATCTCGCCGACGAGGAGCACGTCCGGATCCTGGCGCAGGATGGAACGCAGCGCGCGCGCGAACGTCAGCCCCGCCGCCGCGCGCACCGGGACCTGCGCCACGCCGTCCAGCTCGTACTCGACCGGGTCCTCGACGGAGATGATCTTCTCCCGCCCGGTCCTGAGTCGCTGGACCAGCGCGTACAGCGTCGTGGTCTTGCCGCTCCCCGTCGGACCGGTGGCCAGGAGCACGCCGTGGGCCCGCCCGGCGAACGCGTTCAGCGCTGCCAGCGTGTCCGCGGCCAGCCCCAGCCCGTCGAGCCCCATCACGGCGCGCCGGCCGTCGAGGATCCGCAGCACCACGCTCTCCCCGAACAGCGTGGGGAGCGTGCTCACCCGCAGGTCGATCTCGCGTTCCTCGATGCGCAGCCGGACGCGGCCATCCTGCGGGAGCCGGCGCTCCGCGATGTCCAGCTCCGCCATGATCTTGAGGCGGCTGACCACCGCGGCCCGCATGTGGGCCGGTGGCGCGGGCGCGTCGTGCAGCACGCCGTCCAGACGGTACCGCACCCGCATCCCGCCCGGCTCCGCCTCGAGGTGCACGTCGCTCGCGCCCGCCGCCACCGCTTCCGCCAGGAGCAGATTCACCAGACGCACCACGGGCGCCTGGTTCGCCAGCTCCTCCAGATCGTCCGCGGACGTCTCTTCGACGGCGACGGCGCCGCCCGCATCCAGCCCCGCAATGAACTCCGCCGCCGTCTCGGGCTCCCCGCCGTACGCCCGCCGGACCATGGCGAGGAGCCGATCCTCGGGCAGCTCCGTCAGCTCGAGCGGTTCGCCGAAGTACGCCGCCAGCTCCGCCAACGCCTGGGGGTCCGGCGCGCCGGCGTGCGCGACCACGACCCGGCCGCCCTCGCGCGCCAGCGGCAGGAGCCGATGCTCTTCCAGGTATTCCCGCGCCACCGCACCCGCAGACAGCGGAAAGGGCGACGCCTCCCGACGCCGCCCTTCAGCGGGTGGCACGACCTGCTTCGCCCGCGACCGCACGCACCACGAGCGGCGGCCGGTCACGCAAACCCACCCCGCGCGACCGCGTCGCGAACGACACGTAGTACACGCCCGTGGCCGGCACCTGCACCCGCATCTCGTACACGCCGCCGCCGACGGGCACCGCAGCGACCTGCGTCCGCCAGCCGCTCGGCGCCGCAAGCTGGAAGACCAGGTCCTCGACATCCGGCTGCGGCTCGTTCGTGTACGCGTCGTACAGTCGCAGCCGCAGCTTCGCCGCCCCGACCGGCAGCGTCGTGCCGCCCACCGGCTTGATCCGCAGCGCGACACGCTCCTCGCCCACTCCGGGGTTCTCGACGACGGTGAACGGGAAACAATGGACGACGCGCGGGTCGGGGAGCAGGAACACGACATCGTACTCCCCGGGCTGGTCGAGCCGGATGGTCGCGTTGTAGACCCCGGGCTCCGTCTCCCGAAGCTTGCGACCCACGAGCATGACCGCCGTCGGCTTGAAGCCGTACGTGCTCAGGCTGCCGCTCGGCGTGGGCATGCCCTCCATGTAATGGTAATAGTAGATCGCGTTCTCGCGGGCGTTCGCCACGAAGATCGCGTCCGGCATGTCCGGCGCCTTCGCGATCGCGGCCGCCACCGAAACCGCGCCCTCCGCGGTCGGGACCGTCGACCCCGCAGAGAAATGGTCGAACACGCCGACGCCGCCCGACATCGGGTCGTGCAGCGGCACCATGACCACCTCGGGGCTGCCCGCCGAGCGGATGTACGCGAACGACGACGAGAACGTGATCTGGTCCGGCGCGTCGTACGCCGCGACCGTCCGCATCAGCCGACCGTTCTCGACATCGTAGACGTGCACCAGGTCCTCGCGCCCGTTCGTGATGAACGCGACCCGCCCGGCCACCCGGCTCGCGCCGCCGTGCCCGTGGGCGTGCCCCTCCGCCGCGACCGGCACGATGCGAATCGCGTTGAGCCCCGGTTCGAGGTAGTCCTTCCCCCGGATCGCCAGCGTTTTGGCGTTGATCGCCACGATCGCGCCGTCCCCCTCGTGGATCGCGAACACACTCCCCAACACCGGCGAATACGCCAGATCGACCGGGCGCTCGCCGGTGCGGATCTCCGCCAGCCGCTCGAGCGTGCGCGTGTCGATCACCGTGAGGGTGCCCGCCTCGGCGTTCGCCACGAACAGCC
>DASVCS010000162.1:0-11018 GCA_036381495.1 Longimicrobiales bacterium | reverse complement strand
CACGACCCCACGGCGGTCAAGCGTCCGGCGCCGCTCGGATACCGGTGGTACCGGTGGCGCGGGTCCTGAGAAGGTCCACCACATCGGTGAGACCCATCTCGATGCGCCCGTGGACGCGGGGGTTGAGCAGCACCGTGCCGTCGAAGTCCCCGGCGGACGCGTAGAACGCGACGGGCACGGTCAACGCCTGGAAGAAGCCGAAGAGGGGTCGCCAGGCATGCTCCAGGACGAGCGCATGGCGGTCGCTTCCGCCGGTCGCGGCGAGCAGGACGAGCTTGTTGGCGAGCGCGTACTGGTCGACGAGATCGAAGAAGTGCTTGAACATGCCGGGGTAGGAACCGTGGATCACGGGTGCCGCCGCGATCAGGAGGTCGGCCCCCTCGGCGAGCCGGAGTGCGGCGTCGACGTCGGGCGTGACGTCGTCGCGCTCGATCGCTCCAGTGAACCCTGCGCCCAGGCGGTACACGTCGATCCGGGACGTCTCGAGCGGGACCATCCCCGCCAGCGTGTCGAGGACGACGTCGACGAGGCCCATGGTCCTGGACCGCTGGCTCGGGCTGCCGTTGACGACGACGACCCGAAGCGTCGCGCCGGCCGTGTACGCGATCGGTTCAGCATTGACGACGGCTTGGGTGGTGGTCATGCCGCCCTCCTCTCACGCGCGGCGACCTCGCGGCGCACGACCGGCGCCACCTCGGTGCCGAGCCGCTCGATCGCCTCGAGGTGCTCCTTCTGCGGAAGCCCGCCGAAACCCATCTGGATGATGGCGCGGCTCACGCCGTACAACTCGTGGTAGGCGAGCAGCTTGTCGATGACCTCCTGCGGACTGCCCACCGGCAGACTGGCGCCCGGCGACGACTGCGCGTCGAATGCGGCCCGGGAGAGACGAAACCCTTGGCCCCGCTGGTGGTTGTTGTCCATCATGCCCTTCGCGAAGTAGGGGTACATGAGATCTCGCGCCTGCTGACTCGTGCGCCCGACGAACCCGTGCGTGTTGATGCTGATCGGCAGCGCATCCGCGTCGTGCCCGGCCTCCGCGGCGGCCTCCCGGTAGAGGGCGACGGTCCTCTCGTGGAAGGTCATCGGCCCGAGCAGCAGGGCGAGCGCCATCGGCAGACCGAGTCGGCCCGTGCGGATGGCGGACGCGGGGGTTCCGCCGACGCCGACCCAGATCGGGCTGGTGTCGCCGTAGGCGCGGGGCGCGATGTCGGCCTCGACCAGGGGCGCGCGGAAGCGCCCCTGCCAGGTGACCGGATTCTGCGCACGGATCTTGAGCAGAAGGTCGAGCTTCTCGCGGAAGAGGTCCGCAGAGTCACGCACGTCGTATCCGAACAGCGGGAAGGACTCCGTGTAGGAGCCACGCCCCGCGATGATCTCCGCCCGACCGGACGACAGCAGGTCGAGCGTCGCGAACTGCTCCCAGACGCGTACCGGGTCTTCCGAGCCGAGCACGGTGACGGAACTCGTCAGCCGGATGCGCTTCGTATGCTCCGCTGCGGCCGCCAGCAGGATCGTCGGTGCCGATCCGACGAAGTCACTGCGATGGTGCTCACCGACGCCGAACACGTCGAGACCCACCTCGTCGGCGAGCTTCGCCTGCTCGATCGTTTCGCGGACGCGCTGCCGCGGGGATGGGAGGACACCGGTGACGGGATCCGCCGTGACCTCACCGAACGTCATGATTCCGATCTCGAATGCCATGATCCGTTCCTCCCTGTCGCGCCAGAATCCTCTGACGGGTGAACCCTACAGTCCATAGCTGTTCAGACATGAACTAAATCGAGAAAAAAACATGCTCTCCTGCGACGGCACCCCCGGCGTCGACTCTCCTCGAGGACGCCTCGATCCGGCGGCCGACTCCAGGGTCGTCGTGATCGGTCGGCCGCGGTGGCATCGATCGCTCACATGCTTCATGGCTGAACAATACACCCCTGGATCGATCCTGTCAACCCCCGCCCGGTCCTGTACGGTTCAGCTCTGCGTCGACGTGGCAGGCCGCGCACGCGCCTGCGCACGCGCACGAATCCGAGCCGAACCACGCCGTGATCCGCCGAACCCGACTCACTCCTCCCGTAGCGCCTCCACGGGATCCGCGCCCGCCGCGCGAAGCGCGGGGCGGAGTCCCGCGCCCAGGGCGGCCGCGAGCAGGAGCAGGACGGCGCCGATCACGATCGCGGGTTCGGTCGGCTCGAGACCGAACAGGAACGACCGGACCAGCGTGCCGGCGGCCAGGGCGCCGGCGGTGCCGAGTGCCGCTCCGGCGGCGACGACGACGACGATGTCCCGGAGCACCATGCGCAGCACGCGCGCGCGGTCCGCGCCGAGCGCTATGCGTACGCCGATCTCGTTGCGTCGCCGGGTCACGGTGTGGGCCATCACGCCGTACAGGCCCAGCATCGAGAGCGCGAGCGCGACGCCCCCGAACAATGTCGACAGGACGGCGAGCACCCGTTCCCGCTGGAGCGAGTCGGCGACCTGCGCCTCGAGCGTGGTGACCTCGAGCGACGCCGCGGGCTGCACCTCCGCGAACACTTGCCGCACGGCGGGCACGAGCGAGAGCGGATCGCCCGCGGCGCGCAGCACCACCGTGCTGAACGCGGAGCCGGGCGCGCTCTGCGCCATGGGTCGGTAGACCGTCGCGCTGTTCTCCTCGCGAAGCGAGGAATATTTGGCGTCCTCGACGAGGCCGACGATCGTGACGGGCTCCTTGAAGGCGTCTCCGGCCTTGGTCCGGAACTGCCGGCCGAGCGGCGACTTCCCGCCGAAGAACTTCGCCGCCATGGACCGGCTCACGATCGCGACGGGCGGCGCGCCGGCCACGTCCGTGGCGTCGAAGTCGCGGCCGGCGATCAGCCGCGTGCCCATCGTCTCGAAGTAGTCGTCGCCGATGGTGTTGAACCAGACGAGGGCGTCCATCGGCGTCTCGGGAGTGAAGCCGTCGACGTACAAGGCCTCGTTCCAACTGTTCGACGCGATCGGCGCCCGGAAGGCGGTCGCCGCCGAGAGCACGCCCGGGAGCGCGCGGATCCGCTCGAGCGCCTGCCGCCAGACCGCGTCGCGCGCCTCCGGTTCGAGGTCTGCGCGGCGCAAGTCGACGTTCACGACCAGCACGCCGTCCGCACGGAAGCCCGGATCCATCCCGCTGAGATTTCGCAGTGAGCCGGCGAGCAGCCCGGCGCCGACGAGGAGCGGCAGCGAGAGCGCGACCTGCGCCGCCACCAGCGCCTTGCCGAGCGTGAAGCGGCCGTGGCCTTCGGCGACGCCCCGCCCGCCGGCATTCAGGGCGGCCCGCGGGCTCACGCGCGTCCCGCTGAGCGCGGGGGCGAGCCCGAAGATCATCGTGGTAACGACCGTGATCAGCGCGGTGAAGCCGAGCACTCGCGCGTCGAGTGAGAGGTCCAGCGACACGGCCGAGCGATGGGCCGCGATGAGGGCGACGAGGCCGCGCGTGCCCCAGTGCGCGAGGAACAGCCCCGCGACGGCGCCGAGCGCCGCGAGCAGCGCGCTCTCCGTCAGGAGCTGGTGCATCAGGCGACGTCGCCCCGCGCCGATCGCCAGCCGGATGGCGACGTCGTGCCGGCGCGACGCGGCGCGCGCCAGGAGCAGGTTCGCCACGTTCGCGCACGCGATGAGCAGCAGCAACGCGACCGCGCCCATCAGCACGCCGAGCGCGGAAGCATACCGGATGCGCAGGCCCGAGAGCCCGCGCTCCGCCGGGAACACGTTCAGCGTCCGCCCCCGGTATTCGGCTCGGTCCTCGGCCGCCCAGTTCGGCGGCACGGTCGCGGCGTACACGGCCGGGGCGATGGCCTTGATGCGCGCGCGGAGCTGCTCGATCGTGAGCGACGGATCGCGACGCCCCATGATGCGGATCCACCAGCGGCTCCGGGCGTCGAGCGCGGCCTGGCTGCCGCTGATCACCGCCTGGCTGCACAGCGGCGCGTACACCTGCGCGTCCCAACCCACCTCGGGCCCGCGGAACCCCGGCGCCGCGACGCCGACGATCTCGAACGGCTCGCCGTCGAGCGAGATCGTCGTGCCGATGACGTCGCGACGGCCGCCGTACTCGCTCCGCCAGAAGCCGTGCCCCAGCACGGCGACGGGCGGGCAGCCGCGGAAGTCGTCCGCGCGCCCGAGCAACCGACCCAGCGCCGGCCGCGCCTCGAAGAGCGTGAAGTAGTCCCCGCTCACGTACTGGCCGCGGACGAGCCGGGCGAGGCCGCCATCCGCGGTGTTGAACTCCGTCTCCGCGAACGCGGCGAGCGCGGTGAACCCCGTCGCGCGGTCGCGAACCTGCTCCCAGAGCGGGTTGGTGAAGTAGGCGCCGTTCCGGGACTCGTCGGTGTACGTCACCTGGACGAGCTGCTCGGGGTGCGGCACCGGCAGCGGCCGGAGCACCACCGCGTCGAGCAGCGTGTAGATGGCCGTGTTCGCGCCGATGCCCAGCGCGAGCGTCAGCACGATCACCGCCGCGAACCCGGGCCGGCGCCGCAGCGTGCGGAGCGCGTAGGCAAGGTCGCGCGAGAGGGAGTCGAGCATGGTGGTCGGCCTCTTCTCGGGGGTCGGTCGTGACCGGGGGCGCTTGAGCCGGTAGTGGAACGCGGCAGACAGGAGCTGGCGCGCGTACCAGGCGTCCGCGCGCGCGCGGCCTCGCTGCCGAACCCGCCCGGCGAAGAGCTCATCCAGGTCTCCGGCGAGCCCGTCGCGGACGGGGCCCGGCGGGAGGACGCGGGCAAGCAGCGCCCGGAGGACTCGCGGCGGCCTCGGGTCCCCGGCGTCGCTCATGCTTCCTCGAACGTGGCCTCGAGCCCGTCCCAGATCCGGAGCAGCGCCTCCCGCTGCGCGGCGAGCGCGCGTACACCCTCCGGCGTCACCGTCACGAACCTCTTCGGCCGCCCCCCGCGCACCGGGTCCGGATCGCCCATCCGGCTGACCAGGTAGCCCTTGCGCTCGAGGCGGTCCAGCGTGGCGTAGAGCGCCCCACCCTGTACCTGCCGCCCCGTCCGCTCTTCGAGCTCGCGGACGAGCGTCGCGCCGTAGCCCTCGCCCTTCAGCCGGAGCGCAGTCGCGAGGACGAGGTGCTCGAATTCACCGAGAAAGGCGTGGTCGGTCATGTGGCTCTCTCCCTCCAGAGCGGTTGCCGCGTCACGCCGGCGTCGCAGGTGCCCGCGAACAGAGCGCGGCGCGCGGCCGCGCGGCTCCGAACCCGCGGGCGGGCCGCTCCAGTTCATCATCCCTACAACGTGGGGTTGATCAACCTATGATCGTAGGGTTCAGGGCGCAAGGGGGACCGCGTGCGCGGCCGCAGCATGCGCGGACCGGCGGCGATGCAGGCTGCTTGGGCTTGGAAAGTAGCGGAGCGAGGCCGCGGGGATTAGCTTGGGAGTTCGTGCACGTGCGGGTGCGCGAGCGCGTGCGCGGCCTCGCCGCCATTGCCGGCCGCACGGGCACGACAATGCACCACACGCGCACGCGCTCGCGCCCGCGCACGAACTCCGTTTCAGGCGCACGCCCGCGACCCGTACCCGCACCGCTCGCGATGTACTCCACGTGTCTCTTCTGTAACGCGGATCTCGGGCGTAACGAAGCGCTCTATGATTTCCCGGTCGGCCGTCGTCTTGCCTTCGACGCCGGCAAGGGCCGGCTGTGGGTGGTGTGCCGCCGTTGCGAGCGTTGGAATCTGACGCCCCTCGAGGAGCGCTGGGAGGCGATCGAGCAGGCCGAACGTCGGTTCCGCGCGGTGAGGAAGCGCGTTTCGACGGAAAACATCGGACTCGCGCGGGTCGCCGACGGCACCGAGCTCGTCAGGATCGGCGAACCGCTGCGACCGGAATACGCGGCATGGCGTTACGGGGACCAGTTCGGCAGGCGGCGCCGCCGCCAGGTCCTGATCGCGGGTGGCGGTCTTGCCGTGCTCGTCGGCGGAGCCGTGGCCGGCGTGAGCGCGGGGATCTTCGGTGGCGCCATTGCCTATGGTGCGAATGCGATCGTGCACGGCCCCGCCGAGAAGGTCGTGGCCCGGATTCGAACGGACGCCACCGGCACGGTCGCGGTTCGGCGACGGCACCTGGCGGAAACCCGGCTGGTGCCGGGCGTCGAGGCGCCCCTCGCGCTCGATGTCCGCTTCAAGGGTGGCGAAGCACGCATTGAGGGCCCGGAGGCATTGCGCGTCGCCGGCGTCCTCATGCCGCACGTCAACCGCTACGGCGGCAAACGAGGCGTAGTGCAATCCGCGGTGAACGTACTCGAGGAGGCCGGCGGTATCGACGGATATCTGGAGCGGCTCAGCAGGTACGCCGCCGATGCGACGGCGGTCCCGTTCAAGCGGGGCACCAACCGGCGCAAGCCGCAGCAGTCGGCCTGGACGGGCGCATACACGACCGGTCTGTTCGGACTCGATTCGACCGACCGTCTGGCGCTCGAAATGGCGCTGCACGAAGAGGCGGAGCTGCGAGCGCTGCGCGGGGAGCTGGAGGCGCTGGAGCGGGCGTGGCGCGAGGCGGAAGAGATCGCCGCGATCGCCGACGACCTGCTGACGCCATCGTCGATTCGGACCGCGCTCGATCGGCTCCGGCGCCTGACGCGCTGACGCGGTCCCGCTCTGCGGCCGTGCCCGAGGCGCTCCCGCCAACGCTCCCCCCGCCCCGACACGGCGAGGACGGGTCGGCCGCGGTGCGGCTGCGGCGGATCCGCTGCGGCCGAGACCCCTCCCCGCCGCCCGGCGCCTGCTACGCCTCCGACGAAATCGCCAGCTTGAACCCGTCCGGATCCCGCACGCGGAAGGCGCGCACGCCCCAGGGCATGTCGGCCGGCTCGGTCTCGAGCGTGCCGCCGTGCGCCTTGATGCGGTTCGCGATGTCGTCGACGTTCTGCGCCGTCGTGAAGTTCAGCGAGAAGCCCTCGCCCTTGATGCGGTCCCAGCCCCTGGCGCCGTCGTCCTGGTTGAGGAGGAGCCGCACGCTGCCGGCTTTCAACGCCACGCCCATCAGCTTGCCGTCGCGCTCGTACTCCCGGTCCACGGTGAAACCGAGCACATCGCGGTACCAGGCCAGACTCTCCTGGAGGTCCTTCACGGTCAGCGAGGCCGCGAGCGCGCGGGCACGGAAGGATTCGGGCTGGGCGCGCCGTTCGGCGGCGGCCGGAACCGGTACATCGGTGCTCATGGTGTCTCCTGGATTCTGCGAACGAACGTTTGCGCGGATCAGCATGCCGCACCCGCCGCCGGCCGTCAAGGCGTGGAGTCTCGGCGGGCGCCGGCGGGCGCACCCCTACGCCACCGCCGTCAGCGTCCGCGCCACCGCCGGATCCCGGCGCAGGTCCGCGCCCCGCGGGTGGCGCGGTCGGCGCGGCCCCATGATCCCGGCCTCGGCGCGCCGAGGCGACGAGCGCCGCCTGGCGCCGCGCGGCACCGGACCCGGCGGTGGCGCATCCCCGGAGTCCCGAAGCCGCCCGGCCCCGGACTGGCGGACGAGCGCGATCCAGGCGATCATGGGCGAGTGTGGGGCCCGGCCGGAGCACCCGTAGGGCAACGGATGCGCCGGCGCCGATGTCGACGGAAACGAACACGACCGACACATCACGTCTCGAACCGCGCCGGCTGATGCGACGACGCCCACGGCGCTCCGCACCTGTCTTCATCGTCGCACTCCTGGCCGCTCTGGCTCCCGGCGCCGGCCGCGCGCGGAGCCTCCCGCTGGGCGACGGCCACGTGACCGGCCACCCGGGATCTTTCCGATCGCTCGGACGGATCCGGGCTCGCGAGAAGCGATGTATTGCGAGCGATCCACCCGTGCCCCTATCCTGACCCGCCCGACGGACCCCGACTGCCCTGATCCGAGGAACTCGCCAACGCATGAAGATGAAGATCCCGGCCCTGACCCTCACCGCCATCGCCCTTTCGAGTCCCATCGCATCGGCGCAGGTGGCCGAGGCGCCGTCCGGATCCCTCGTCATCCGCGACGTCACCGTGATCTCGCCCGAGCGCACCGCACCGCTCGAGCACGCGTACGTGCTCGTCCGGGACGGGCGCATTGCGGAGGTGGGCACGCGGGTGCTGACGGCGGGGCGGACGATCGACGGCGCGGGACGGTTTCTCGTCCCGGGCCTCATCGACAGCCACGTGCATCTGGCCGATGTGCCGGGGATGCTGCCCGCTCACGAACGGGAACACCCCGAAATCGCGGCGGTGGCGCGCGCACAGCAGCCGCGCAGCTACCTCTACTTCGGCTTCACGACGGTCGTGGACCGGTTCGGCACGCCGGACCGCATCGCGCGGTGGAACGAGGCCGAGATCCGTCCCGACGCGTATTTCTGCGGCGGTGCGCCGATCGCGAACGGCTATCCCATGAACTTCATGCCGGAGGATCTGCGATTCCGCATGATGCCGTACTTCCTCTACGACGCGCGCCAGCGGGAGCGGATCCCGGCCTCGATCGATCCGGAAGCGCATACTCCGGAAGCCGTGGTCGAGCGGATGGCGGCGGATGGCGCGATCTGCGTGAAGACGGCCTACGAGCCGGGCTTCGGCGGCGTGCACGATCTGCCGACGCCGACGCTCGAGACGATCCGCGCGCTGGTCGAAGCGGCGCACGCCCGCAGCCTGCCCGTCCTGATCCACGCCAACTCGAAGGCCGCGCAGGAGTTCGCGGTCGCGGCCGGGGTGGACATCATCGCCCACGGGATGTGGAACGGCCTCGACGGCGAGATGCTCCCGGGCGACGTCGACGCGCTGTTGCGAACGATCGCCGAGGGCGGCATCGGCTACGAGCCGACGTTCCAGGTGCTCCACGGGGAGGTCGACCTCTTCGACGAGGATTTCCTGGATGATCCGATGCTCTCCGACGCCTATCCGGCCGCGCTCATCGAGTGGTACCGGACACCGGAAGCGGGCTGGTTTCGTGACCAGATCGCGGGCAGCCTGGGCGATCTGGAGCCCGGGACCGCCTACGCGCCCCTCTTCCGGCGTCTCGGCCGGGTCGTGCGCGTGCTGGCCGGACGCGGCGCGCGGCTCCTCTTCGGCAGCGATACGCCGAGTGCGCCGACGTACGCGAATCCGCCGGGACTGAACGGGCTGTGGGAGATGCACCGGTGGATCGATGCGGGTGTGTCCGAAGAACGGTTGTTCCGGGCGCTCACCATCGAGAACGCGCGCGCCTTCGGGCTCGACGACGCCATCGGCACCATCGAGCCGGGCAAGACCGCGAACCTCCTGTTGTTGCGCGAGAATCCGCTCGACAGCGTGGATGCGTACGACACGATCGAGACCGTCATCCTGGCCGGCCGGCCGATCGAGCGCGGCCGGCTCTCGGCGCGCCGCGCGGCGGGGTCGTGAGCCGCGCCTCGCCGCTCCCGTTCGCGACCGAGCCGCCGAACGGACCGGCCGCCGGCATGTGAGGGGCGGCGCGGCCACCGCGACGGGACGCGGTGGCCGTGCCGCTCGGCAGCGTTCAGGGCGTCCACGCGCCGGCCGGCTGCCTGGTGGCGACGTTCATGCAGTTGAAGAAGTTGGTCGTCGCGATCCAGAGGACCAGCGCGGCGAGCGCCTTCTCATCGAAGTGGCGCGCGGCCTCCTCCCAGATCTCGTCCGGAACCGGGTCCGCGCGGTCGCTCAAGCGGGTGGCCGCCTCGGCGAGCGCCAGCGCGGCGCGTTCGGCATCGGTGAAGTACGGCGCCTCCCGCCACGCCGCCACCGCGAACAGGCGCTCGTCCGTCTCGCCCGCCTCCCTGGCCGAGCGGCGCCCAAGGTCGACGCAGAAACTACAGCCGTTGATCTGGCTCACGCGCAGGTGGACGAGCTCGAGCGTGGCCTCCGGCACGCCGGCTCCCTTCGTGGCCGCGATCAGTGTCTGGACCGCCTGCACGACGCCGGGAAGGATCATCCCCGGATTGCGCATCCGTGGCTCAATGGTTGCCGTTTCCATGATGGCTCTCCTCCAAGAGTCTTCGGGTATGTTCGTCGAACCGGGATGCCGCGCGTCCCGGTCGCGATCCTGACGAGACGGCGATCGGCGCCGATCGCTCGCGTCCGCGGGAGGCCGGCCTCCCGGTCACATCGGACGCGTTCCATCCGTCAATCCCATGACGGAGCGCAACGGAAGGATGTGACCGATGGCTGAACACGACTGGCTGGCGGCGCGATTCGAGGAGCACCGCGCCCACCTCCGCGGGGTCGCCTACCGGATGCTCGGCGCGCGGGGCGAGGCGGAGGACGCGGTGCAGGAGGCGTGGCTGCGGCTCAGCCGTTCCGGTACGAGCGGAGTCGAGAACCTGCGCGGGTGGTTGACGACGGTCGTCGCACGGGTGTGCCTGGACATGCTGCGCTCGCGCCGGTCGCGGCGCGAGGAGCCGCTGGACGCGCACGCGCCGCGGCCGGCCCCCCGCGACACGGTCGGGAGCGACCCCGAGCGTGACGCGCTGCTGGCCGACTCGGTCGGCCTCGCGATGCTCGTGGTGCTCGACACGCTGGCGCCGGCCGAGCGCGTCGCGTTCGTGCTGCACGACATGTTCGACGTGCCGTTCGACGAGATCGCGCCGATCGTGGGGCGCACGCCGGTCGCGGCGCGGCAGCTCGCGAGCCGCGCGCGCCGGCGGGTGCGGGGCGCGACACCGGCATCCGACGCCGATCTCGACCGCCGGCGCGCCGTCGTCGACGCGTTCCTCACCGCCTCGCGGGAGGGCGATTTCGATGGACTGCTCGCGGTGCTCGACCCCGACGTCGTGCTCCGCGCCGACCCCGTTGCGGTGCGGGCGGCCGCCGCGAACGTGTCCCGCGGCGCACCGCCGCTCGCCGAGCGGATTATCGGCGCGGAGGCCGTGGCCAGCACCTTCAGGGGCACCGCCCGCGGCGCACGACCGGCGCTCGTGGACGGCGCCCCGGGCGCCGCGTGGGCGCCGGACGGACGGCCGCGCGCCGTGTTCGGCTTCACGATCGAGCGCGACAGGATCGTCGAAATCGAAGTGCTCGTCGACCCCGAGCGCATCCGCCGCCTCGACGTCGTGGTCCTCGGCGACTGACGCCG
>DASVCS010000161.1:0-10839 GCA_036381495.1 Longimicrobiales bacterium | reverse complement strand
GCGGCTCCGAACCGGCGAGCGAACCGATCCCGGCGCCGCGGGCGCGGAACCCGACGGCGCCCTGCGCGATTTCACATTCGGCACGATCGCGACCCCACGACCGGGAGTGGCCATGTCACGCCTCGCCGTCCACAGCGCCGCCGCGCTGCTCATCACGCTCGCCGCCGCCTGCACCGCCAACCGAGGCGACCCGCCGCGCGACACGGTGCCGCCCGCAACCGCATACGCGCAGCCCACCGCACCCGGCCGCGAGGAGGTCGCCGTGCTCGCGGGCGGCTGCTTCTGGGGCGTCGAGGCAGTGTTCGAACACGTGAAGGGCGTGATCGACGTCGTCTCCGGCTATGCCGGCGGATCGGTGCGTAATCCGAGCTACGCACAGGTGAGTAGCGGGACGACGGGACACGCCGAGGCCGTGCGCATCGTGTTCGACCCGTCGCAGATCTCCTACCGCGAGCTGCTGCGCATCTTCTTCTCCGTGGCGCACGACCCCACGCAGCTCAACCGGCAGGGGCCGGACATCGGCCCGCAGTACCGCTCGGCGATCTTCTACGCGAACGAGGCCCAGGCGCGGGTCGCGCGCGAAACCATCGCGCAACTCGCGCGCGACCACGTCTTCCCACGGCGGATCGTGACGCAGGTGGTGCCGCTGGATGCGTTCTTCCAGGCCGAGGCCTACCACCAGGACTACATGGCCCACCATCCGAACCAGTTGTACATCGTCATCAACGACCGCCCGAAGCTGAAGCACCTGCGCGAGCGGTTCCCGGAACTCTACCGGGAGCCGGAGCAGGGTCGCGGGCGCGGCTGAGCGCTCCGCCGAGGGGCCGGCATGCGGCAGCTCGCCCGGCGGCGAGGCCGTTGCCATCGACGATGCGCACCGCTGCTTCGCCCTGGCGAAGGGCCGGCTCGCCGAATCCTCTGGTGAGCACCCGGGGGAGCGCAGTGGAGCGCGTCGGCCGCGGAGGCAAGCGCCTCCTGCGCAGCCTCTGATGCACGCGTCCGACACGCGGGGGCCGAGTGCTACCATGTGGACACGACCATTTGCCGCGCATCGGATCGATTGAGGCGATTCTTCTCCGCCAGGCCGAGCGGCGATGATCCTGCATCCGTCGGTCGCCCGGGGCACGGATGTTGCCGCTCGCAGCACTCATCCCCTTTTCCATGCGTGGATTCGTCTCGACAATGAAAGGGGCCGCTGCCGGCCGTTTCGCAGCTCGTGTTCCACGACGAGACCTGGAGGCTCTCCCCATGCCTACCCGTCACTCCGGGATTTCGCGGTCCGATTGTGCGGCCGTGCTCCGGCACCGGCTCTGGACGGCCGCGGTCCGCTTCACGCTCCTGTTCCTGCTCGCGGGTTTCGGCGCGGCTCCGGCCCGCGCCCAGACCACGATCGGCGTGCCGTGGGAGACCGATCGGACCTTCGTGATCTGTAGCGGTGTGAGTCTTCCGGGTCTTTGTGGCCAGAGCTTCGTGGCGCCGGCGGGCGACAACCTGCTCCAGAGCTTCAGTTTCTTCGCTTTCACGGAGCACGAGCTTTCGTTCGAGATCTACGCGCTCAGTCTGGGGAACCTGGATGGCCCGGCGCTCTTCACGGCGCCGGTGGGGCCGCTCGGCGACGGCAGCCTGGGTTTCTTCGACGCCGGCCACTACGGGGAAGCGGCCTTTACGATCCCCGGCGGCCTTACCCTCACGAGCGGGGCGCTGTACGGCGCGGTGCTGCGGCTCGACTCCGGGGAAACGGCGGACATTCAGGCCGTATTCCCCAGTGGCTTCGCGGGTGGCGAGACCTTCTCGTGCATCGCGGCCGATGAGTGCACCCCCGGCACGGCCGGCTTGGATCTCGCCTTCAGCGCCACGTTCACGAGCGCGCCCGTGACGGACGTGGTGCCGGAGCCGGTGAGTATGCTGCTGCTGGGCACGGGGCTCGTGGGCGTGGGCGGAACGGCGTTGCGGCGGAGGCGGCGCCGTGGATCCCCGGCCTCACGGTGAGATCCGCACGTGGATCGAATCGGGTGCGGACACGACGAGCGTTGCGGGAAGCGCGGTCTCGAATCGCGTCCCTTCCCCCTCGATCACGAGCCCCTCGGGATACTCCCGCCGGCCCTCCGGCGCCCGTTCGCCCTGGACGGTGGGCAGTTCCGGCAGCAGCACGACGTATTGTCCTCGCTCTTTCCGTCGCAAGTCGACCAGCACCGGCCGTCCCTCGACACGCAGGTTGTACGCCCCGCGCTCGAAGCCCGTCGCGTGGAACACGTCCGGATCCCACACCACCGTCAGTCCGGATTCGGGCGCGCTCACCCCCTGCCGCCGCCGGAGCAGCCAATCCAGGAATCCGGTCGAGAAATTGTAGCCGAACTTCGTCTGCACGGTCGAATCGCGGGGCAGGATCTCGATCACGAGCCGCACGGGCGCCATGCGGTAGAACGCCTTCAACTGCTCTGCCGGGGATTCGGCATCGGCGACCGTCTCGAGGACATCATCGTAGCCGAACGCCTCGAGCGTCTCCCGGGCCAGCGCCTCCGAGCCGCGCGGGTCCGGGGATACGCTTTCGGCGAGGAGGACGTCGAAGGCCTCTCCTTGCTCGAGCCGTTTCCTCCACGCCACGCCCTTGCGATCCAGCAGCAGCCCCATCGTCGCGCCCGTGCCGTACGCGCGCCAGCGCATGATCTGCGTCGCCCGATCACCGCCGAAGCGATCGAGCCTCACCGTGAGGTAATTCTCGATCGCTCGCGCGACCCGCTCCCGATCGTACCCGAGCGTGGCGGCGGCCATCTCGAAGCCGACCAGGTTGGCGCTCCCTTCCCTGCGCTCCAGCGCGCGCTCGACCTGCTGCACCCGCGGCGGCAGGCCCTGGAGGCGTTCACGTCGCACGGCGAGAAAGCCGCGGAGCAGCGAGTCCAGCGCCGGACCCGGAGCCACCTCGAGCGCCCGCGCGAGGATCCTGCGCTCCACCTCCGCCATGGCGACGAACTCGCGCGTCAGCGCTTGGGCCGGAACGGTCTCCTCCGTGACCCCGTCCGGCGCGAAGTGCTCCCGCTGGTAGCCGTGGAACGCCTCGTGGTAGATCCCCGACAGGCTCTCGCCCAGCGAGCCGGACGGGGAATAGGCCGTCGTGACCAGCGCGCCGATCCGGTACTCCGTGTCCAGGTTGCCCTCGAGTCCCGGCAGCCCACCTTCGTACGCGTACGTGCGGCCCCGCAACGGGGCGGGGAGGAGCGTGTCCGCGACCGGGGCGAAACCCCGCGGCGGCTCGTGCGACGTGACCAGGATCGCCGACCGCCCTGGCTCGTAGAGGAGGAACCCCTGCTCGCGCGGCGCGTAGCCGGGCCAGATCGAATCGACGCGCGCCGGTGCCGCACCCGCGGCCACCGTCACCTCCAGAGGACTCGGGTCGGTCCCGGCGAACGGGAAACATCCCGCGGCAACAACGACGACGAACACGCCGGCCGACATGGCAGGGTGCGCCATCACGCCACATCGCCTCACCGTGGACTGCTCGGGTCGTCCCGACATGGGGTTCACCTCCGAACCGGGAAGGGGAACGCCACACCTCATGGTCGCCGTCCGACGTCCGCGTGGTACGTCTACTCGATCGCGCGCAGATCCTCGTCCATCGTGGGTAGCCCCCATCGCCTCTTGCGACACCGCATTGCCGCCCTTGGAGGAGGTATCCTCAGAGTCTTGTGAAGATACACCCGGTTTCACGCACTTGCGAGACATCCGGTCCTATGCCTCCGGTCCTTCAGTTCTCGATCGTTGCCGCCGCATGATGCCGGGTTCGCGCGTGGCGATGAGGATCCGCGCGCTGCTCGCGGTCGCCGGCCATTGATGCGCGTACCCCACACGCAGAGGGCGAGTGCTACACCGCGGGCACGTCGCGCGGCGGGGTTTGCGGTCGGCCGAGGCGATTACTTTCGCCACAATCCGCGGTGTCGATCCGGAACCGTCCTGCCGGAGCCCGGCGGGTACGGATATTGCCACGCACGCGAGGAACCCCTCTGTGGCACGTGGATTCACCTCGACAACCGAAGGGGTCGCTGCCGGCCGTTTCGCAGCTCGTGTTCCACGACGAGACCTGGAGGCTCTCCCCGATGCCTACCCGTCACTCCGGGATTTCGCAGTCCGATTGTGCGGCCGTGCTCCGGCACCGGCTCTGGACGGCCGCGGTCCGCTTCGCGCTCGTGCTCCTGCTTGCCGGCCTTGGCACCACTCCCGCCCGTGCCCAGACCACGATCAGCGTGCCGTGGGACGGGGTGTTCCCCGCGCTCTGCGGCATCTTCAATACTCCGGATATTTGCGGCCAGAGCTTCGTGGTGCCGACGGGCGACAACGTGCTCCAGAGTTTCACTTTCCCCATCGCCACGCTGGACACCGTCTCGTTCGAGATCTACGCGCTGAGTCTGGGGCACCTGGATGGTCCGGCGCTCTTCACGGCGCCGGTGGGGCCGCTCGGCAACGCCGACCCGGATTACCACGACGCCGGCCATTACGAGGAAGCGACCATTACGTTCCCCGGCGGCGGCCTCGCCCTCACGAGCGGCGCCCTGTACGCGGCGGTGATGCGGATGGAACCCGGGGAATTCGTGGACTTCCAGACGTCCGAAGATCACTACCCGGGTGGCGCAAGGCTCGCCTGCTTGTCGCTGAACGGGTGTCCCACTGATCGTGATGTCGACGTCATCACGTCCCAGGATCTCGCCTTCACCGCCACGTTCGGTCGTGCGCCCGTGGCGAACGTGGCGCCGGAGCCCGTGAGTATGCTGCTCCTGGGCACGGGGCTCATGGGCGTGGGCGGAACGGCGTTGCGGCGGAGGCGGAAGAGCGCAGGAGACGCCGCCGCCTGAGCGCGCCGGCGCGCGGTCGCATCGTCCGACGAAACGAACCGATCCGTTGAGGGAGCCCGGCACCGTGGAGCGTCTCCGAGCGCTTGCCCCCGCCGCCTATCTCGTCGCGCTGCTCCTGGTCGCGATCCCGCTCTCCGAGGTGGTGGTCTCCACGCTGCCGGCGCACCCGGGCACGGCCCATTGGCGTTTCGGCGCGGCGGGCATGCTCAGCCGCGCGCTCATGACCCCGCTGCTGGGCCTGCTGCTCGCCGCCGGGCTCGCCATTGCGCTCGGGCACCGGCGGACGCTGCGGACGCTGACGCTCCTCGCCGTCCTCGGGGCGGCGGCGCTGCTCCTGCTCCTGCCGCTCTTCGGGCTGGATGCGCTCGAGGTGCGCGCGCGTATCCAGCCGGCGGCGCGGGGAGCGTTCGGCCTGGCGGCCGTGCAGGCGGCGGGCAAGATCGTCCTCGCGGCCGTGGGGCTGCTGCTCCTCGCCCGCGGCGGCTGGCGCGCCGGCCGGGAGGCGGCCGAGCAGGAGGCCGGCCGGCGGCGTGCGGCGAGTCCCTTGCTGTTCACGCGGCCGTCCGCGGCGCCGCCCGTGGCGGCGGTGGGGGCCGGAGAGGCGCCGCCGGCTGAAGAGGCGTCGCCGGCCGAAGAGGGTCCGACCGAGTCGTGAGCGCCTTCCCGTCGTAGATCCCCCACATCCACTTTTCGCGGCCCGCGTCGGATGACGACGTCCGCGTCGATGATGGCGTCGCGGGACCGCGCCTCGGTACCGGCGACGGCGTCGGTCCGCCACGCACCGCTGCCGGCGACGCGGCGCCTCCGCATGTCACAGCAGCTTATCGAGGGTGATCGGCAGGTCGCGGACGCGGATGCCGGTGGCGTGATGGACGGCGTTGGCGATCGCCGCGGCGGTGCCGACGATGCCGAGCTCGCCCAGGCCCTTCGAGCCCATGGGATTGACGTGGCGGTCGTCCTCATCCAGCCAGCGCACCTCGATCGAACGCACATCGGCGTTCGTGGGGATGAGGTATTCGGCCAGATCGTGGTTGACGACGTGCCCGAACCGCGCGTCGATCACGCTGTGTTCGTGGAGCGCCATCGACAATCCCCAGATCATTCCGCCGAGCAACTGTGAGCGGGCGGTCTTCGGGTTGATGATGCGGCCCGCGTCGAAGACGCCGAGCAGGCGCGAGACGCGCAGCTCGCCGGTGTCCTCGTGCACCCGAACCTCGGCGAATTGTGCCCCGAAGCTGTACATCGCGTACCGCGCCATGTCGGGGTTGTCGGGAATGTCGGAGGAGACCTCGAGTCCCTCGGCCGGTACCGTGCCGCCGTATTCGGATTGCAACGTCGCGCGGAGCTTGTCGGCCGCGGCGAAGATCGCGGTACCCCAGCAGTTCGTCCCCGTCGAGAAGCCGGCACTCGAGGCGAGGGGCAGGGCCGTGTCGCCGATCCGCAGTTCGACGTCGTCGACCGCGACGCGCAGCGCATCCGCCGCGATCTGCGTGAGCACCGTCCAGGCGCCGGTACCGATGTCGGCGGCGCCGATCATCACCGTGTAGCGCCCGTCGGTGCCGAGCCGGATCGTCGCGGCGTTTCCGGGCAGGCGGCGAGACGGGTAGATCGCGGCCGCGACGCCGGTGCCGACCCGCCAACCTCGTTCCCGCCGGGCCCGCGGCATGGGGTCGCGCGGCGCCCAGCCGAACCGGCGCGCGCCCTCTCGCAGGCAGGCGACCAGGTGGCGGCTGGAGAACGGCTGGCCCGACTCGGGGTCGACCTCGGGCTCGTTGCGGATCCGGAACTCGATCGGATCCAGCCCGCAGGCGATCGCCATCTCGTCCATGGCCGACTCGAGCGCGAACATGCCCGTGGCCTCGCCCGGCGCTCGCATGATCGTGGGCACCGGCAGGTCGAGCGCGGCCACGCGGTGGGTCGTGCGACGGTTGGGCGCGGCGTACATCGTCCGGGTACATGCCGCGACCTGCTCGGCGTACCCCTTGAGCTTCGCGGTCTGCTGCACCACGTCGTGGGCGATCGCCGTGAGCCGGCCGCCGATCTCGGCGCCGAGCCGGATCCGCTGGATGCTGGCCGGGCGGTAGCCGACCAGCGAGAACATCTGCTGGCGGGTGAGCGCGAGCTTCACCGGCCGGCCCGGGACGAGCTGCGCGGCCAGCGCGGCGAGGGCGAGATACGTGCTGGGATACACCTTCGACCCGAAGCCGCCGCCGACGTGCGGCGAGATCAGGCGGATGCGCGCCGGGTCGAGCTCGAACGCCGAGGCGAGCAGGTTCCGGGCCTCGTGTACCCCTTGCGACGAGCAGTAGAGCGTGAGTCCGTCGTCGGTCCAGAGGGCGACCGCGGTGTGCGGCTCCATCGGGTTGTGGTGGTAGGTCGGCGTGGCATAGGTCGCGTCCAGGGTGACCGCGGCCGCGGCGAGCGCCGCGTCGACGTCGCCCACTGCGGTGTCCGCCGGCGAACCATCCTGGAGCTCGCCGCCACCGGCGCCGAAGAACGCCGCGTTCCGCGGTTTGCGGAGGTCATCGCGGTCGGCCCGCAACTCGACGTCGGGCTCCCGCGCCTCGTACTCCAGCCGAACCAGCCCGGCGGCGTGGCGGGCGATCTCGAACGTCTCGGCGATGACGCCGCCGACGAACTGGCCGCGAAACGCGATCTCATCGGATTGGAGGACCGCCACCTCCGGGTCCTTGCGGTTGGCGGCCATCCTCAGGGGTGGGGGCGGGCGCCCCGGCGCGTTCTCGTGGGTGAGGACGGCGAGCACGCCCGGCACGGCGGTCGCGGCGCCGGTCTCGATGCGCGTGATGCGCCCGGCCGCGATCTCAGCTTGCAGCGGATACAGGTACGCGGGATGGTCGAGCCGCCATTCGTATGCGTAGGTGGCCGCGCCTCGAACCTTCAGCGCACCGTCCAGACGGTCGATGGGCGCGCCGATGGCGCGGGCCCCGGCACTCATTGCGCGCCCCCCGCGAGGTCGAGCAGTGTGCGAACGATGGCGTTGTGGGCGAGCGGAACCTTGAAGGCATTGCCGGGCAGCGGCCGAGCGTCGGCGAGTTCGGCTTCGGCCGCAGCGCGGAAGCTCGGCTCGGTCGCCGGCGCGCCGCGCAGCGCCTGCTCGGCCTTGTAGGCGCGCCAGGGCTTGTGCGCCACGCCGCCGAGCGCGATGCGCACGTCGCGGACGACGCCATCGGCGACGTCGAGCGCGGCCGCGACCGAGACGAGCGCGAATGCGTACGACGGCCGGTCGCGGACCTTGCGGTAGCGCGAGTTCGTCGCGAAGCCGAGGGGCGGCACGTCGACGGCCGTGATCAGCTCGCCGCGCTCGAGCAGCGTGTCGCGCTCGGGCTCGTCGCCCGGCAGCCGGTGCAGCTCCGTCAGTGGAATCGCCCGCTCCCCGGCCCGCCGCTGCGTGCGCACGACCGCGTCGAGCGCGGCCAGCGCCACGGCCATGTCCGACGGGTACGTCGCCGCGCACGCCTCGGACGCACCGAAGATCGCCGCCTGGCGCGTGAACCCCTCCCGCGCCGAGCAGCCGGACCCCGGCTCACGCTTGTTGCACGGGGTGGTGAGGTCCTGGAAGTACACGCAGCGCGTGCGTTGGAGCAGGTTCCCCGCAGTGGTGGCGATGTTGCGCAACTGCGCGGACGCGCCGGACAGCAGCGCCTCCGCGAGGACCGGGTAGCGCCGGCGGATCGTCCGATCGGCCGCCAGGTCGCTGTTCGCGACCGCGGCGCCGATCCGCACGCCGCCATCGGGCAGCTCGTCGATCCGATCGGAGGTGAGCCGCCGGACGTCGATGAGCAGGTCAGGCGTCGCGATGCCGAGCCGCATGTGGTCCACGAGGTTCGTACCGCCCGCCAGAAACGCCGCGTTCGGCGATTCGGCGAGCATCGCGATGGCGGCGGCGACGTCCGCGGGGCGCTCGTAACGGAACGGCCTCACCGCGCCACCGCCGCGATCGCGGCGACGATGCCCGCATAAGCGCCGCAACGGCAGAGATTCCCACTCATGCGCTCGCGGATCTCGTCCTCGTCGAGAACGACGTCGTCGGCATCCAGGTCGGCACTCGCGGCGCTCGGCCAGCCGGCCGCCGCCTCTTGCAGCATCCCCACCGCCGAGACGATCTGGCCCGGCGTACAGTAGCCGCACTGAAAGCCGTCGTACTCGATGAACGCCTTCTGCAACGGATGGAGTTCATCGCCTTCGGCCAGTCCGGCGGCCGTGACGATCTCTGCGCCCTGGTGCGCCACGGCCAGCGCGAGGCAACCGAGTACGCGACGCCCATCGAGCAGGATCGTGCACGTCCCGCACTGCCCGTGGTCGCAGCCCTTCTTGGGGCTGGTGATCCCGAGATGCTCGCGCAACGCGTCGAGCAGCGTCGTTCGGGTGTCGATGGTGAGCCGGTGCTCCGAGCCGTCGACGCGGAGGGTGATCGGGACGTCCATGGCGCGGCGTTCCAGGTTCTCGCGCGGTGGTGAAGACCACTGCCGAGAATGCGGGGGGTCGAGCGGGTGGGCAACGGGATTGGGCGTGCCAGAGTGGGGCGGCGGGCTCCGGGAATCGGCCTCCTGGGCGCCGAGCGGCGGAGAGGGCCGGGGGTTCGGCCCGGTTTGGGCCGTGCACCGCTTGGTCCGCTCCGCACCGAGCTACCCGTGCAGAGCTTCGGCTTGATGCCGATAGAATGTCCGCCGCGGCGAGCGCGGTGTGGAGCCGGCCATCGCGGTTCTATATTAGTCGGGCCAGCCGGACGCGGCCATCACGCAGATCTACGGGCGCATCAGTCGCCGTGAATGTGGCGGAATCCGAAGCTTCATGGGCCACCCAGACGACGGTGACTCATGAGCATGCGGTGATGAAAATCCTTGTGCGCTACGCCGGTCAGTGGCATTATATGCGAGAGTCTGGTTCGGATATACGTGGTTAGGCGAAATCCCCGTGGCGCATTGCATCGGAGAATGTCATGCCTTCACCAAGAGCAGTTGTGTTGCTTTCAGAGTTGTCCCATGAGTATGTGGGCAATGCCGAAGACATGCTGGAGCTTGCCGCTTTGTACGATGTCGATCTGCCGTGGCACAGTGGAACGAACCCATGGCTTGTTGCAGCTCGATTTATGGTCGAGCAGCTCAATCATGGCAACGTCCGAGAGTACGTAGACGCGCTCGTTGAGCAGATCGAAGTGCGCAATCACCGAGCCGTGGTCAATTCAAGTTTCGAGCGGTTGCAATACCACGAACAGATGAAGAGAAAACTCGCGGCACTGAGGGATGAGCTTGGCGACCCGCTTATACCGCGAGAGGTGATTGTCAGTGGCGGTAGGCGGTTTTCCGCCAAATCACATATTTGCGAGTTCTTCGCTCCAGCTGAAACGGATTTGCTAGTCGTCGATCCATACGTCGGCGTTGGCACCCTAGATTGTTTCCGAGATGTGACTCGTAAGATCCAGCTACTTACGGGAACACGCGATAACGCAATTGAGGCTGGATTCGATCTGGCGTTGGAGCAATTCCGGGCCGAGGGTCGAGATTCGGCGGCACTCGAGGCTACACGATCGACATGCTGTGTTCAACGATCGCTGCTGGCTTATTGGATCGTCGCTCAAGGACGCGGGGAAAAAAGATTTCCACGCTATCGAGATTCGGGATACCAAAGGGGGCGGTTGTAGAAGCGCTAGAGAATAAGTGGGCTGAGGCCGAGGCGTACAGGTAGCGTCTGCAGGGCCACGGGGACTTCGCCTAACAACGCATTCACGCTGCGCTCGCTTCGCTTGCTGGCCCGCGGGTTGGCGCCTAGACATGAGACGGGCAGCTTTGGCCCGCACGACGACCTCGCCTTCGGCCCGGTGGTCATGAATGCTGGTAACCGTTCAGCCCACGGGGAGTAGGTGGGGAGCGGGTTGATTTTGGCGGTGTGCGACTATGGCTCGCGTGAGGTAGTCGAGGATATTTCTCTCGTGTATCCGGCACGTCTCGATCACGGTCAGCATGCGTTCGGTGAA
>DASVCS010000160.1:0-54153 GCA_036381495.1 Longimicrobiales bacterium | reverse complement strand
AGGGAGGTCGAGATCGTTGCCGAGCGCACGGACGGCACCACGCTCCGCTTCCGCGCCACCATCCGCATCGACACCCCCCAGGAACTGCTCTACTACCGCCACGGCGGCATCCTCCAGTTCGTCCTGCGACAGCTCCTGGGCACGGAGACCGCCCCGGCGTAACCGCGGAAGCCGCCCCGCCGCCCCGCGGCGAACGGCCGCCGCCCTCGTGGTGCGGTGAGGGCGGCGCCCGGCGGGAACCGCGGCAAGCGGCGGGGGTCTACACCCGGCGATGACCGCCACGTCCTGAGGAGAGCATGGATTCCAGCACGGAGCCGATCGACGTCGCGCCGACCGAGGATGGCGCCCGACTCCGCATCCGCTGGGCGGACGGCCACGTTTCGGAGTACACGCCGCGCCACCTCCGGCAGCAATGTCCGTGCGCCGCGTGCGTGGACGAGTTTTCCGGGCGGCCGATCCTCGACCCCGCGAGCATCATGCCCGACATCTATCCGGAGGCGATCCGCTACGTCGGCCGCTACGCGCTTCGCTTCGAATGGAGCGACGGCCACCGGACGGGGATCTACCCGTTCGAGCTGCTCCGCGGCATCTGTCCGTGCGCGACCTGTTCGGGCCGACTCGACGACTGATCCGCGGCGCGGCCCCGCGCCGCGACCCACCACGATGTCCGGACCTCTCCGCCGGACACGCCCCACAGCCGCTCGTTCAGATTGACCGAGACGCAGACGTGGTTGGGCACGACGCGTACGCGCTCCCCGATGCGGGGGCGCCAGTCGGTCCGTGAGAGGTCCAGTACGCCGTGCTCCTCCGAGACGGAACGGACCGTCACTTCGGGTCGATCGAGCAGCGCGCCGTACCCATCTCCGTCCGGCGCGCGGAGCTCCTCCCGCGAGAGTGCCTTCGATCCCGCATCGATCACCGCCTGCCCGGGAACGGCGGTGCTGACCACGGTCGCCAGGACCGAATACGCGCAGTCGTCCCACCCGCACGCACCGATCGCGGCGGTCGTCCTGTCGTTGAAGATGTAGGTGCCGGGCCGAATCTCGGTGAGGCCGTCGATGCGGTGGGAGGCGAAACCGGTGGGCGTCGAGCCGCCGCTCACCACGGCGGGCTCGAGCCCGGCGGCACGGAGCGCCTCCAGGTGATGCGCCAAATCGCGCCGGAGCCGGTCCAGCGCGGAGTCCTGCTGCGTCACGGGCGCACGGATGTGGCCGGGGTAGAAGAGGACCCCGCGATACTCGATTCCCGGGAGCGCCGCCGCCTCGCGCGCCAGCCGCACCGCGGCGTCGGGCGCCTGCACGCCGCAGCGCCGCATCCCCAGGTCCAGCTCGATCAACACACCGACCGCACGGCCGGCCGCGGCAGCGGCCGCCGCGAGCGTCCGCAGCGCCTCCGACGAGTCCAGCGCGATGGTCAGCCGAACGTCGGCCGGTAGCGCCAGCAGCCGCTCGGCCCGCCGCTGTTCGACGGGCGGATAGGCGACCAGGATGTCCGACGCGACCGAGGCCATCACCTCCGCCTCGCGCGGCGTCGCCACGGTCACGCCCGCCGCCCCGCGCCCGAGCTGCTCGGCCGCCAGCGCCGGCGTCTTGTGCGTCTTGACGTGCGGCCGGAGCGCGAGCCCGTGCTCGCGCGCGTAGTCGGCCATCCGGTCGAGGTTCGCGGCCATGCGCTCGAGGTCGACCAGCGCGGCCGGCGTCTCGAGCGCCGCCAGCGTCCGCTGCCGTCCGTCCACGCTCATCCGAACCGCCCGGGCCACCCCGCCGCGCCGCCGCCGGCGCGCCGCCGCCACGGGCCGGATGCGCTCGCCGGCTCGCTCCCGTCGACCCTTCCGTACGACGCCCGGACGATCACCGTGTACATGAGACATCCCATCCCGATCGCGGTCCCCGGTCGGCCACTGCCGCCGAAAAGTAGCACGCCGCGACGCCCGGGACCAGCCGCCCGCCCCGCTCCCTTCCTCCCGTTTCGCCGCGATTTCGCGCCCCACCGCACGCTCCGTTCCGCGGCACGCCACGTGCGGCAGGGGAAAGGACGTGGGCTACCCCAGCAGAAAGGAGATGGCCATGCACAATACGATCGAACGCTACTCGGAGCGGCACCGCGATGAGGCACTCGCCGACCTCCGTTCCGAACTCGCCGAATTCAGCCACGACGGCCTCGTCCAGTTGCGCGAGGACCTCGCCAAGAACGCCGTCGTCCGCGGAAGTTGGGCCGGCTGCGTGATCTCGTACAAGCGAGGCGCACCGGGCTCCGCGCGCCGCGACCGCCTCGGCCGCGCCCGGAACGCCTTCACCGTGCTCTGGGACAACGGCTGGCTCTCCGATGAGGAGGTCATGCGGCTCGTCGACGCCGAACTCGCGCGCCGCCGCGCAGCCGAAACCGAGCCCGCGCGGCCCGCCGTCGCGCCGTCCGCTTCCGACATCGCCGTTGTCGCGCCATCCGCGATGAAGGCAGCCTGAAGCTTGACGTCCTTCCACGCGGTCGTTAATATGGTAGGCTGAGCCGGATGCGAGCGGAGGGCACTCCCCGACCCTCCGCTCGTCTCTTGGGCCTGTAGCTCAGCTGGGAGAGCGCCTGCTTTGCAAGCAGGAGGTCACCGGTTCGATCCCGGTCAGGTCCACTGCTGACTCTCCGTAGCCAGCCGTTCCCGGCCTCGGCGCGGCCCACCGCGCCGAGGCCGGTGTGATTCGACGAAGAGACGGTAGGAGTTCCATTGAATAGATCGGGAGGCCGGTGTGCGCCGGCCGCGGGGGACTCCCCCGTCCGGCGCGCCCGGGACGTGATGTGGCGTTCGGTGAGGGGTGGAGCGGCGCGGGGACTGGCGGGGCGTAGGGTGGAAGGGGGCGCGTGATGGATCAGGAGGTCGCGCGCTCTTCGACGACGGATGGTCTGCCGGTCGCCCCGTCGATGGGGCCCGCGCTGGAGTCCGTCCGGGTTCCGAGAGAATACGCGCCCGTCGATCGGCGGGTGGTCTTCATTTCCGCCATGGCGGTCCTGGTGGCGATCGCCGCCGGTTTCATGGCGGAGTTCCTCACGCGGCTGATCGGACTGATCACGAGTCTGGCTTTCTTCGGCCGCATTTCCTTCGATTTCGTTGCGCCGGTCGGGACCGACCTGGGGGCGTGGATCATCGTGGTGCCGGTGGCGGGCGCGGTGGTCGTCGGTCTGATGGCGAGGTACGGGACGCCGGCGATCCGGGGGCACGGGATTCCGGAAGTGATGGAGCGGGTCCTGTACGCGAAGAGCCGGATCTCGCCGCGAGTGATGCTGCTGAAGCCGTTGTCGGCGGCGGTCGCGATCGGGACGGGCGGTCCGTTCGGCGCCGAGGGGCCGATCATCGCGACGGGCGGTGCGTTGGGCTCGCTGGTGGGGCAGGGGCTGCGGATCACGATCGACGAGCGGAAGACGCTGCTGGCGGCGGGTGCGGCGGCGGGGATGACGGCCACGTTCGGGAGTCCGGTCTCCGCGGTGTTGCTGGCGATCGAGCTGCTGCTGTTCGAGTACCGTGCGCGTTCGATCATCCCGGTCGCGCTGGCGAGCGCGACGGCGACGGCGATGCGCATAGCGATGGTGGGCTCCGAGCCGATCTTCGCGATGCCGAACCTGGCGCAGCCGGGCGGCGCGGCGCTCGCCGCGTACATCGTGCTCGGCGCGGTGGTGGGCGTGGCGTCCGTGTACGTGACCCGGGTGGTCTACGCGATCGAGGACGGCTTCGGACGGTTGCCGGTGCACTGGATGTGGTGGCCGGCGCTCGGCGCCGTCGTGGTCGGCATTGTCGGGGCGATCGAGCCGCGCACGCTCGGCGTCGGCTACTACAACATCGAGCAGATCCTGTCCGGAGAGCTGGTCGGGACCGCGTTGATCGTGCTGGTCGGCCTGAAGTTCATTTCGTGGTCGATCTACCTGGGGAGCGGGACCTCGGGCGGGACGCTGGCGCCGCTGTTCACGATCGGCGGTGGGATGGGGGCGTTGCTGGGTGCCGGCGCGATCGCGCTGCTCCCCGGGCTGGACCTCGACGTGCGCGTGGCGGCGCTGGTGGGGATGGCCGCGATTTTCGCCGGCGCATCGCACGCGCTCCTCGCCTCGGTGGTGTTCGCGTTCGAGACGACGCGGCAGCCGCTGGGGCTACTGCCGCTGCTCGGCGGCTGCGCGGCCGCGTACCTGATCTCGCAGCTCCTGATGCGGAACTCGATCATGACGGAGAAGCTCGCGCGCCGCGGCGTGAGCATCCGCACCGAGTACGCGATCGACTACCTGAGCCGGGTGCTCGTGCGCGACGGGATGACGCGGTCCGTCGTCGCGCTCTCGGCCGATGACACGCTGGACAGCGTGCGCGCGTGGCTGGCCTCACGGGCGGAGGGGACCAGCCACCAGGGGTTCCCGGTGCTCGACGCGCGCGGGTTCCTGGTCGGCGTGGTCACGCGGCGAAATCTCTTCGGCGCGGACCGGCCGGGCGATCTGCGGGTCCGCCAGGTGATCGAGCGCCCGGCGGTCGCCGTATTCGAAGACAACACGCTGCGCGAGGCGGCCGACCACATGGTCCGCGAGGGGGTCGGCCGGCTCCCGGTCGTGAGCCGCCGTGCGCCGCGCAAGGTGGTCGGGATGATCACGCGCAGCGACCTGCTGGCGGCACACCAGGAGCGGCTCGAGGCGGCGTTCCGGCCCACGCGGCCGCGCCTGGGCGGGCTCGGCGATCGGCGGCGGAGGCGTAGCGCGTAGCCCCGCGAGCGTGGCGGCATCCGCGGGCCCGGTGGACCCGCGGCTGCCGCGCGCTCCCCCCTCGCATGCCGGCCGCCGCGTTCGTGGCACCGGGTGGGTCACGACCGCGGCGGGTCACGGTTCAGTGCACCATCCAGTTCGAGAGCGGCAGATGGTTCTCCACCCGCAACTCGATCTGCTGCCCTGGCGCCACCAGGATCGGATCGGTGAGGAAGGGCCGCCCACCGATCGGATCCACCAACAGGCGCACCTGTCCCGCATCGACGAGTCCCGGTGGGACCGTGAGGAGGACGGTCTGGCCCGTGCCGACCGTTCCGAGGCGGTGGCGAATGCCGCTACGGAGCGCGTAGATGTCGACGTCCAGCCAGTTGTAGTTCGACACGGCGACGGGCACGCCGCGTGCCGGCGCCGGCTGCGCGCCTGCGTCGGAGCCGCCCCTGGTGGCGCCGCAACCTGCGATGGGCAGGAGGGCAAGGGCGAGGATGGTCATGTATCGTCGAGTGCTGCTCATTGATCACCGTCTCCGCTGTTCCACCCGGGGATCGGAAATCGCAGGATCCCGGCCAGAGCGGGGCAAGCGGGGGTACCCGAGGCTCGTGCCGTGCGTTATCTTCCGGAGGTTGTGCGCAGCCCATCACTTCAGCGGGAACGCGACTCCTGAACGAGACGACGACGCTTCAACCGGAGGCGGCCCGGTCGGCCGGCGTGCTCCCGCGCCGGCTGGGCGTGTGGAGTGCGGCGGCCGTGCTGGTCGGTTCGACCATCGGCAGCGGGATCTTCCGCGTGCCGAGCACGGTCGCGGGAGATGTCGGCGCGGTCGGCGCGCTCGCCCTGCTCTGGGTGGTCGGTGCGCTCGTCGCGCTCTTCGGCGCGTTGACGCTCGCGGAGCTGGCGGGGCTGTTCCCTCGCTCGGGCGGGATCTACGTCTTCATCCGCGAAGCCTACGGCCCGGTGCCGGCGTTCCTCTTCGGCTGGACCGAGCTGGTGGTCATCCGACCGTCCGCGCTGGGCGCGATCGCGATGATCTTCGCGGCGTACGTGCAGGAGTTCATCCCGCTGAGCGAGGCAGGCGTGCGGTGGGTGGCGGCGGGCGCGATCGCGCTGCTGGGAGCGGCCAACTACCGCTCGGTGTCGTGGGGCGCGGCGGTACAGAACGCGTCCACGGCGGCGAAAGTCGTCGCGCTCGTGGCGCTGGCCCTGGTCGCGTTCGCGTTCGGCGATGCCGCCACGGGCGCACTGGGTGCGCCGATCGAGATGGCGCCGCTCTCGTGGGGCGGGTTCGGCGTAGCGCTGATCGCGGTGTTGTGGGCGTACGACGGGTGGGCGGACCTCACGTTCATCGCCGGCGAGGTGCGGGATCCGGCTCGGACCATGCCACGCGCGCTGCTCGGCGGCACGCTCGCCGTCGTGGCGGTCTACCTCATCGTCAACGCCGCGTACCTGTACGTCCTGCCGATCGACGCCATGGCGGGCTCGGAACTGGTCGCGGCGGATGCGGCCACGCGGATCTTCGGCGCCGCGGGCGCATCGGTCGTCGCGGCGCTGGTGATGCTGTCGACATTCGGTGCGCTCAACGGCGCCATGATGACGGGGCCGCGCATCTTCTACGCAATGGCCGACGACGACCTGTTCTTCGAGCCGGTCGCGCGGGTGCACCCGCGCTTCGAGACGCCGTACGTGGCGATCGGCCTCGCCACGCTGCTCGGCATCGGCTACGTCTCGATCCGGACGTTCGAGGAACTCGCCGGCGCGTTCATCCTGGGGATCTGGCCGTTCTACGCACTGGCGGTGGGTGCGGTCTTCCTGATTCGCCGGCGTCGGCCGGACCTCGAGCGGCCGTACCGCACGGTCGGTTATCCGATCGTCCCGCTCGTCTTCCTGCTCGCCTCGGTGGCGATGCTGCTCAACTCGCTGATCGAGCAGCCGCTCGTGACGGGGGTCAACCTGGGTGTGATCCTGGTCGGGATCCCGGTGTACCATGGTTGGCGCGCGTTGCGGCGCGGCCGGGCGGCGGCGGCGTGAGTCGGACCGCAGCCCTGCCGGTGCTCTCGCCGGTGCGCGGACTGCTCGAGCACGTCGGCCGGGCGAGCCTGCTCGCGGTGGCCATTGTCCGCCAGCTTCCATACCCCCGGCGCTACGTCAACGCAATGATCCAGCAGGCGTACGCGATGGGGGTGCGTTCGTTGCCGCTGGTGCTGTTCATGGCGGTGCTCGGGGGTGCGGTCACGTCGCAGCAGACGGGGGCGCAGTTCGCGGGCGCGCTGCCGATCTGGGTGGTGGGGAGCGTCGTCGCGAAGAGCGTCATCACGGAGCTCGGGCCGATCCTGACGGGGCTGGTCCTGGTCGGCCGGATCGGCGCGAGCATCGCGGCCGAGCTGGGCACCATGCGGGTGACGGAGCAGATCGATGCGCTCTACGCGATGGGGCGGGATCCGGTGCCGTTCCTGGTGGTGCCGCGCGTGATCGGCGGGTTCCTGGTCTTTCCGGCGCTGGTCGTGATGGCCGACTTCGCCGGGATGCTGTCCGGCTGGTTCTTCGGCCTGCTCTCGGTCGAAGGGTTGACGACGGCCGACTTCCTGTACGGCGCGCGTTTCTATTTCGAGCCGTTCGACGTCTGGTATTCGGTGATCAAGGGGACCGCGTTCGGCGTCGCGATCACGTTCCTGGCCTGCTACATCGGGCTCGAGGGGCGCGGCGGCGCCGAGGGCGTGGGCCGCACGACGACGGCCGCCACCGTGGTTTCGACCGTCGCGATCATGATGATCGACGTCCTGGTGGTTCCGCTGCTCAAGCTCTTCTGACGCACTGCGATCGGGGATGATCGAGTTTCGGGGGTTGCACAAGGCGTTCGGGACGCTGGTCGTCCTCGCCGGCGTCGACCTGACCGTGCGGGAGGGCGAGACCCTGGTGCTCCTGGGTCCGTCGGGGACGGGGAAGAGCGTGTTGCTGAAGCACGCGATCGGGCTGCTCGAGCCGGACGCGGGCGATGTCATTGTCGACGACGTCTCGATCGCGGAGGCCTCGCACGAGCAGCTCCTCGCGGTGCGCCGTCGCGTCGGCTACGTCTTCCAGAACTCGGCGCTGTTCGATTCGATGACGGTGCTCGAGAACCTGTGGCTCGCGCTGGACGACGACCGGAACCTGAGGACGGTCGAGTCGTGTCGCGAGGAGGCGACCGAGCTGCTGCGCAAGGTGAATCTGGATGCCTCGGCGCTGGACAAGTACCCGGCCGAGTTGTCCGGTGGCATGCGCAAGCGCGTGGGGGTGGCGCGCGCGATCGCCAGCCGGCCGAAGTACCTGCTGTACGATGAACCGACGACCGGCCTGGATCCGGTGAACGCGGAGAACATCGACAACCTGATCCTCGAGCTGCGGCGCGAGCTCGGCGTCACGAGCATCGTGGTGACGCACGACCTCGAGTCGGCGTTCCAGGTCGGCGATCGGATCGCGCTGTTGTTCGAGGGTCGGATCCACGCCTGCGGCGCGCCGGACGAGATCCTGGCGAGCCGTGATCCGGTGGTGCACAAGTTCGTACGGCGCGGCCACGTGGACGCGGTGGTCGCGTGAGGGAGATGGAGCGATGGAGAGACGAACGCGGAATCTGACGGCGCTCGGGCTCCTAGTGGTCGTTGCCGGCGGACTGTTCATCTGGGGCCTGTTCTACCTGATGGGCAATCCGATCTGGCGCGGGGGCACGGATGTCGTGCTGCTGCTGGAGAACGGTGCCGGGTTGAAACGAGGCGACCGGGTGCACCTGTACGGGGTCCAGGTCGGCACTGTGCGGGATGTGGGATTGCGGGGCGCCGAGACGGTGCGCGTCGACCTGCGTCTCGATGAAGGGGTGCGGCTGCCGGCCGACACCCGCGCGGCGCTCCAGAGCGACGTCTTCGGCTCGAACACCGTGAACCTGGTGCCGGGCACGGCGCTGGTCCGGCTCGAAGAGGGCGACACGATCCGCGGCATGTCGGCACAGGGGTTGACGGAGATCGTCGCGGATCTCAGCGACAAGGTGCGCGCCGTGCTCACGGGCGCGGACTCGTTGCTTTCCGCACGCACGATCGCCGACGTACAGGCCACGGCGGCCGTGCTCCCCTCGAGCGCCGAGGCGCTGCGCGCGGCGTTCGTCGAACTGAAGTTCGCCGCGCAGTCGCTCAGGCGGACGGCCGAGGCGGTCGAGGATGCGGAAGCCGGCGAGTCGCTCGGCCGGGCACTCGTCGCGCTCGAGGGCAGTGCCGAGGCGTTCACCTCGGCTGCCCGGACCATGGAGCGGTCGCTCGGCTCCCTGGAATCGGTCCTCGACAAGATCGATCGCGGCCAGGGGACGCTCGGGCGTCTGGTGAACGACTCCTCCGTCTACAACGAGCTGAACGGCGCTTTGCGCGAGGTGCGGTTGCTCGCCGCGGATGTGCGGGAGCGGCCGGGGCGGTACGTGACGATCGACGTGTTTTGAGAGGGGGCTGGCGGGAGGCTCGGCACGGAGTTTGCGGCAACGGAACGTTTCTGGCGCTGCGGCCGGATCTCGCGGCCGCCGGTCAAGACAGGGCCGCCCTGCGGGGTGGCCCTGTTTCGTTCGTGTGCACCCCAAACGCCGGAGGTGAGGATGCGCTTCGAACTCGATCAGCTCGAACCAAGGGCGGTTTCGCGTCGTGTCGTCACGATCTGTAGGATTCCGGCGGACGGCACGCGGTGGCGTGTGGTGGTGGAGACGTGGGAGGACATGGGCGGGTGGCGGGGGCGGCTGGCGTTCCAGCCGGATTCGCCGGAAACGCGGGCGGACACGCGTTGGGGTCCGGTCACTCTTTCGGGGCGCACGCCGACGGACATTCTGGATGTGGTGCACCGGCTGCCCGAGCGGCGGTTGCGCGAAGTGTTGCATTCACTGGGCTGAGTGGTGGGCCGGGGCGAGGGCGTTTCGTTCCGGGGAAGGCCCCCCAGGGTTTGATTCTTGCGCAAATTCCCCATGGAAAGGGGTTCCGCCGGCGTACCGGGTGCGGCGTGGGATGGCCGAGCGGGTGTGTGGTGGTCCGGCCCCGGTACACGGCGGGCGCAACCGGGGGGGCATCATGACCGAAGGTCTACGGCTGTTGCTCCTGCTCTTCGCACTGATCGGCTTCGGCGGCGCGGGCGCGTCGTTGGCCGTGGCGCGCTACCGCAGGCTCGAGGACGGCGCGCGGGATCTGGGGATGCTGGGTGTCGCGGGGATGCTGCTGACGTTCGGTGTCCTCTGTACCGCGGTCGCGGCGGGCCTGGCCGGCATACTCGCGTTCGGCGGGGTGGTGGTGTGGGCGAGCTATGCGCTCATGGGCCAGCACATCGGGTTGTTCCGGATCGAGGTGGGTCGACCCCCATCGGCCGAGGAGGAGGAGACGGAGCAGTCCCGGCGCGCGGATTGAGCCATCGGCCGTAGCGCCCCATCTGCGGTGCGGCGGGAGCGTTGGCGCGATGGGGCCCCCTCACCCCTCGGCCAACCGGTGGAGGATGTAGGGGACGACGGTCCGCTCCATCGTGCCGGCCAGTGCATGACCGACCGGTGCGGAGGCAATGGCCTGGGGCGTCGGTGGCGGCGGGCGCACTCCGCGGCCGCCATGGGCGGGGTAGGCGGCGGCGGCCCAGGCAATGGCGGGGAGCACGGCCGGCGAGACGGTACGGCGCCGCACGAGTCGGGCTTCGAAGCGGCGCAGCGAGCCGACGCGGCGGTGTCGCGTGTCTCCATCGAGGAGGAGCGCCGCGGTGGCGAGGCGCGTGATGTCGTCGCGCGCGCGTTGCGCGGCATCGTCCCAGCGTCGTTGTTCGAGGGCTCTCCGCACGATTGGCCCGCCCTCGGCCGCCCATCCCAGCAGACAATCGGCGCAGAATCGTGCATCGGCGGGCGTGAAGGCGAGGCGGAGCGCGGGCGCGCCGGGCGGCCAGAGCGGGATGCCGTCGTCGAGGGCATCGACGAGCATGGGTGTGCGGGACCCCGCTTCGAGGTCGGCGGTGGGGACGGTCCACGGCTCGATGACGACGCCGGTCTCCGCCGTCACGCGGGCGGCGACGCGCGCGGCCGCTGCCGCGACGCGATCCCGCTCGCGCGGGTCGACATCGCAGAGGAGGAGGATGTCGACATCGGAGTCGCGGTGGAAATCGCCTCGCGCCTTCGAGCCGAAGAGGAGCACGCGCCGAACCGGCCGATCCGCTTCGAGCAGGCGGGAGAGCAGCAGGTCGACTGCACGACGCTCGTGTGTATGGAGCGTGCGGACGTGCCGGATGCGCGGACGTCCCGACCGGATCATCCCCCCTCCCGGGCATGGTTCATCGGAGCCGCCGACCGCGGGCGTCCGTCATCCGGAGCGTTCGGACGCCGCGGGCGACCCGCGCCGCATCCCGGGGCAAGAGGCGTTCCACCACTGGCGGATGGCGCTCCGGGGCAACGGACCGCGCCCGTGGCGCGGGGGTAGAGGTGGACAGTCGGTCGCGAGCCGCGCGCGGCGCGTGATGCTCGGCCGGCGCGCAGTTGCTGACGCGCCGCATAGCGCATAACTTGAAAGTTCCGGGCCGGCGCGAGCCTCCGGCCCGTATTTCGTATACGGTGGGTATGGCGAACGGCACCGAAACGATGGAGAAGCTGGTCTCGCTGTGCAAGCGGCGGGGCTTCATCTTCCAGTCCTCCGAGATCTACGGCGGGACCGGTTCCGTCTGGGACTACGGGCCGCTGGGCGTCGAGTTGAAGCGCAACCTGAAAGCCGCGTGGTGGCGTGCGATGGTGCACGAGCGCGACGACGTCGAGGGGCTGGATGCCGCGATCCTGATGCATCCGCGGGTGTGGGAGGCGAGCGGGCACGTGGCGGGGTTTACGGATCCGCTCGTCGAGTGCCGGAACTGTCATCGTCGGTTCCGCGCGGACAACCCGGATGTGCGGTGGACGGAGCAGTGTCCGGTGTGCGGGACGCGGGAGGCGTTCGGCGAGCCGCGGATGTTCAACCTGATGTTCAAGACGTTCATGGGCCCGGTCGAGAGCGAGGCGGCCGTGGTCTATCTGCGGCCGGAGACGGCGCAGGGGATCTTCGTCAACTTCCAGAACGTGCTGACGACGAGCCGGCAGCGGATCCCGTTCGGGATCGCGCAGATCGGCAAGGCGTTCCGCAACGAGATCACGCCGGGCAACTTCATCTTCCGGACGCGAGAGTTCGAGCAGATGGAGATGCAGTTCTTCGTGGAGCCGGAGACGGACGAGCAGTGGTTCGACTACTGGATGGAGCAGCGGATGGCGTGGGTGCGTTCGCTGGGGATCCGTCCGGAGCGGCTGCGGTTCCACGAACACGCGCCCGAGGAGCTGGCGCACTACGCGAAGCGGGCGTACGACATCGAGTACGAGTTTCCGTTCGGCTGGCACGAGTTCGAGGGGATCCACAACCGGACCGACTTCGATCTGCGGCGGCATCAGGAGTATTCGGGGAAGCGGCTCGAGTACGTGGACCCGGTGGACCGGAGCCGGCGCTATCTCCCGTACGTGATCGAGACGTCCGCGGGAGCCGATCGTACGCTGCTGGTCGTGCTGGCTGATGCGTACCGGGAGGAGGAGGTCGAGGGCGAGTCCCGCGTGGTCCTGGGGCTGCACCCGCGGCTGGCGCCGATCAAGGTGGCGGTGCTGCCGCTGATCAAGAAGGATGGTTTGCCGGAGCGCGCCGAGCGAATCCATCGGGCGTTCCGCGATGCGGCGATCCCGTCGGCGTACGACGAGAGCGGTTCGATCGGCAAGCGTTACCGCCGGCAGGACGAGGCGGGGACGCCGTTCGCGGTCACCGTGGATGGTCAGACGCTGGAGGACGGGACGGTGACCGTGCGTGACCGCGACACACTGGCGCAGGAGCGCGTCGCAGAGGACCGCGTGGTCGAGTACGTGCGCGAGCGTGTCGGATAGGCGGACCGGCCGTTTTCAGCGCGACATCACCGAGGCACAACCAATCAGGAGGTCCCGTGGCCAAGGGAGCAAACCAATTCTCGAACCGGTGGGTGATGCTTGCGGCCATGATGGGGATGGCCGTGGGGACGGGCAACATCTGGCGGTTCCCGCGGATCGCCGCGACGAACGGCGGCGGTTCGTTCCTGATCGCGTGGGCGTTCTTCCTGCTGGTCTGGGCGATTCCGCTGATCCTGGTGGAGTTCACGGTCGGCAAGGAGACGCGTTCGGGTCCGATCGGCGCGTTCGTGCGGCTGGTCGGGCGGCGCTACGCGTGGATGGGCGCGTTCATCGCGTGGACGACGATCGCGATCATGTGCTACTACTCGGTGGTCACGGGCTGGTCGGTGCGCTACCTGATCGCGTCGTTGACGGGCGAGTTGTCGGGTGCCGAGCCGGGCGCACTGTGGAACAGCTTCGCGTTCGGGCCGGGCGTGCTCTGGGTGCACGCGCTGTCGATGGCGGCGGCGGTCTTCATCGTGGCCAAGGGGGTGAAGGGGATCGAGGCGGCGAACAAGGTCATGATCCCGTCGCTGTTCGTCCTGCTCATCATCCTGGCGATTCGCGCGGTCACGCTGCCGGGCGGCACGCGCGGGCTCGAGTTCCTCTTCGGCGCGAATCTCGCCGACCTCGCGAACCACGAGATCTGGCTTGCGGCGCTGACGCAGAACGCGTGGTCGACGGGCGCGGGCTGGGGGCTGATCACGGTCTACGCGATCTACATGCGGGAGCACGAGGATACGGTTCTCAACTCGTTCGCGCTCGGTCTCGGCAACAACCTGGCCGGGCTGATCGCGGGGATCATGGTGCTGTGCACGGTGTTCTCGATCCTGCCGAACGCGGCCGACCAGATCGTGGGCGCGGGCAACACGGGCCTCACGTTCATCTGGGTGCCCCAGCTCTTCAATGCGATGCCGGCCGGCGGCTTCTTCATGGTGCTCTTCTTCATCGCGCTGGTCTTCGCCGCACTGACGTCGCTCATCGCGATGGCGGAGCTGGCGGTCCGCGTGCTCACCGATGTCGGGATGCCGCGCGGCCGCGCGCTCGCGATCGTCGGGATCGGCGGCTTCGCGATCGGCGTTCCGTCCGCGCTCAACGAGAACGTGTTCCTGAACCAGGACTTCATCTGGGGCGTCGCGCTGCTGCTGTCCGGGATCTTCTTCGCCTTTGCGGTCCTCAAGTACGGCGTGCGGCGGTTCCGCGAGGGGTTGGTCAACACGTCGGACGCGGACCTGCGTATGGGCCGGTGGTGGGACTGGGCGATCCGGCTCTCGATCGTCGAGGCCGCCGCGCTGGTGGTGTGGTGGTTCTGGCAGGAAGGCGGCATCCAGCAGGCGCTTGACGGGGACTGGGGCGCGCTCTTCGGCACGTTCGGCCTCGGCTGGGCCGTCGTGCAGTGGGGCGTGGCGGTGGCGGTGTTCCTCGCGCTGAACGAGTGGCTGGCTCGGCGGGTGACCGCCGGAGCGCCCGCCGCGGCCGAGCGGGAAGCGCGCGAGGAGGCGCCGGCACCGGCGTCGTAGGGTGCGCTTCGACGAATTCGAGCGGCGGGCGTGGCGGGATTGGCGCGAGATCCCCGAGATGTACAAGGAAGGGATCGATGGGCTGATCGTCGAGCGCGGCGCCCAGCCCCACCCCACGCTCCCCGACATCTACACGCTGGGTGAGTGCATCACGGAGGCCTACCCCTCCGAATACGGCGGGCCGGAGACGATCCGGTCCGCCGTCGTGCTGTATTACGGCTCGTTCCGGCGCCTGGCCGCGCTGGACCCGGACTTCGACTGGGACGAGGAGATCTGGGAGACGCTGACGCACGAACTGAAGCACCACCTCGAGTCGCTGGCGGACGAGGACGCGCTCGGCGCGCTGGACTACGCGGTGGACGAGAACTTCAAGCGGTTGGAGGGTGAACCGTTCGATCCGCTGTTCTACCGTTCGGGTGAGCTGGTCGCGCCGGGTGTGTGGCGGGTGGAGCGGGACACCTTCATCGAGCAGGCCTACCCGGCGGAGCATCCTCCCGGCGCTCATGTCGAATTCGGTTGGCACGGCGAGCAATACCGGGTCGCGCGGCCGGCCGTGTTGGGAGACATCTGCTTTCTGCGGATCGGAGAGGGCCTCGAGACCGGGCCAGGAGGCGAGGTCTACGTGGTGTTGGTCCGGCGGCGCGGCGCGTGGGCATCGCTTCGCGCGGCGCTCGGCCGCGAGCGGCCGGAGGTGGTCGAGGCGGAGGGGCGGGCGGAGCGGAGTTCCCGGGCATGAGTGGTGGCGAGTCGGTCCGGGTGGGTCGCGTGGTCCGAGTGGACGCGTCGGTGCAGGGCGGGTATGATGGGAGGAATGGACGGCGGGATGCGTGAGGCGGCGCCGGTGCCGCGGCGCACGCCGTACGAGTTGGCGTTCGGTGCCGGGGTGTTCGAGGCCGACCGGTTCCCCGCGATCCGGGAAGAGGCGGAGGCGCGCGGCGTCGAGGCGAGTGATCCTGCGCGCTTCGTGCTGTTGGGGACGGTGGGGGCGCTGCTGCAGGAGTTGGCGCCGGAGTCCGCCGAGAGCGGGGCCGGCGGCGTGACGGAGGCCAGCGCGGTCGCGCGCTACGGCGCGCTCCTGTTTCAAGCGTACCAGTTCTGGCGTTTCGGCCGGCGGGTGTACGTGTTGGAGGAGCGGCTCGCGCGCCGGTTGGTGGATCCGGGTTTGCGGGTCGGCGAATGGGCGTTGGTCCCGCCGCACCCGGCGGGGTATCTCCAGTTGCCACGGCATCTGTTCTGGGCGCGGATCGAGGAGGCGGCGACGCCGGAGCCGGTGGACGGGTTCTTCTGGACGATGGTGGGGGTGGAGGATCCGTTCGCGCCGCCGTACCGGCGGCTGGATGTGCTGCTGGTGCTCGGGATGCGTGCGGGGCGGCCGGGCTTCAGCACGATCGCCGTGGGGACGGAGCTGGTTTCGGCGCCGCTGGGGCACTGGGCGGATGCGGATGGGCGGCCGGATGGCGGTGATTTCGGCAACATCCTGCCGGGTGGCGAACTCCAGGACTGGTTCGGGCTGGTGACGGAGGTCGAGGCGTTGAAGCTGGTGTCGCGGATCTTCTGGTACATGGCGGTCCATCCGGATGCGGTGACCGAGGAGGTGCGGTTGCCGGAGGGCGGTGCGGGTGTGGGGGAGGTGGTGCCTGCGACGGCGCTGCCGTTCCATCGGGTGCGTGAGGTGTCGCGTGCTGCCGGTTCCTGATCGGCGTGGCGGTCCCCGGCGTCGTGGCCGGGTGGCCGGGAGGTGGTCATGGACCGGCACGTGATCGCTCGAGTCCTCGACGAGATCGGCACGCTCATGGAGTTGAGCGGCGAGAACCCGTTCCGTGCGCGGGCGTTCTTCAATGCGGCGCGAGCGGTGGCGGCGCTCGAGGGGGATGTCGCAGCGCTGGCGGTCTCCGGCGGGCTGGCGGGGGTGAAGGGGTTCGGCCCCGCGACGGCGGAGGTGGCGCGCGAGCTGGTGGTGTCGGGCGAGTCGAGCCTGCACCGCGAGTTGCGGTCGCGGACGCCGCCGGGACTGCTCGAGATGCTGGCCATCCCCGGGTTGGGTGCGCGGCGGGTGCACACGCTGCACAGCGCATTGGGGATCACGTCGCTCGAGGAGCTGGAGCGCGCCGCCGCGGCCGGTCGGATCGCGTCGTTGTCCGGCTTCGGGAAGAAGACGGAAGAGAAGCTGCTGGAGGGCGTGGCGTTCCTGCGGAGCGTGGCTGGCCGGCGGCGTCAGCCGGAGGCGTGGTCGGCGGCGGAGGAGGTGCTGGAGGCGTTGCGCGGCAGTCCGGTGTTTCAGCGGGTCGAGCCGGCGGGCGCGCTCCGGCGTCGGGTCGAGACCGTCGACGCGGCGGCGTTCGTGGCGGCGGCCGCCGATGCGGACCGGGCGCTCGCGGCGTTCCTCGAGCTGCCCGGCGTGGTTCGCGGCGAGCGGGAGGGGGCGGCCGCGCGGGGCTGGACCGCGGACGGCTTCGAGCTCCGGCTCGCCTGCGTGGCGCCGGAAGCGTTCGGGGTCGCATGGGTCCACGGGACCGGCAGTGACGGGCACTGGGACGCGCTGGTGCGGCGGGCGGCGGAGCGGGGGTTGCACCTCGAGCGGGATGGGCTGCGGCGCGATGGCGCGCTGCTGGGTGTGGAGGATGAGGCCGCGCTGTACGCCGCGCTGGGGCTGGTCTACATCCCGCCCGAGCTGAGGGAGGGGCGAGGCGAGGTGGAGGCCGCGGCGGCGGGCGTGTTGCCGCGGCTGCTCGAGCCGGCTGCGCTGCGGGGCTGCTTCCACTGCCACACGACGTACAGCGATGGAAAGGCGACGTTGCGCGAGATGGCGGAGGCCGCCGCGGCGCGGGGTTGGCGTTATCTCGGGCTCGCGGACCACTCGCGGGCGGCCGCGTACGCGGGTGGCCTGTCCACCGACGAGATCGCGCGGCAGCACGAGGAGATCGACCGCTGGAACGCGGAGCGCGGGGACGAGCTCTGGCTGTTCAAGGGGATCGAGGCGGACATCCTGGCCGATGGGCGGCTGGATTACGCATCCGATGAGGGCGTGCTTTCGCGTTTCGACTACGTGATCGGCTCGGTACACTCGTCGTTCGGTCTCTCGGAGGGCGAGCAGACGGCCCGTGTGCTGCGTGCGCTCGAGGATCCGCACCTCACCTTCCTCGGGCATCCGACCGGCCGGCTCCTGCTCTCGCGGGAGGGATACCGTATCGACCTCGATGCCGTGATCGCCGCGGCCGCGGAGCGGGGGGTCGGCATCGAGATCAACGCGAACCCCTGGCGGCTCGACCTGGACTGGCGATTCTGGCGCGCGGCGCGGGAAGCGGGCGTCCGCACCGCCATCAACCCGGACGCGCACGACACCGCCGGAGTGGACGACGTGCGCTGGGGCATCGCGGTGGCGCGGAAGGGGTGGCTGACGGCGGAAGACGTGGTCAACGCGTGGAGTGTGGACGCGGTGAAGGCCTTCTTCGCGGAGGGACGTGGCAGGTGAAGACGAAGGCGCGCGGACCGGCGGGGATCCGGGAGAGCAAGGCGGCGCGGCGCGAGCGCGCCCGCGCGGTGATCGAGCGGCTCGGCGAGGCGTACCCCGACGCGACGTGTGCGCTGCACCACGAGAACGCGTTCCAGCTCCTGGTCGCGACGATCCTCTCGGCGCAGTGTACGGACGCGCGGGTGAACCAGGTGACCCCCGCGCTGTTCGCGCGATACGGCACGGCGGAGGAGCTGGCCGGCGCCCGACAGGAAGAACTCGAAGCACTGATCCGCTCGACGGGTTTCTACCGCAACAAGACGAAGAGCCTGCTCGGGATGGCCGCGGCGCTGGTCGAGCGGCACGGCGGCGAGGTCCCCGCGGAGATGGAGGCGCTGGTGAAGCTGCCCGGCGTGGGGCGGAAGACGGCCAACGTGGTCTTGAGCAATGCGTTCGGCAAGGCGGAGGGCGTGGTGGTCGACACGCACGTCAAGCGGCTGGCAGGGCGGCTCGGATTCACTCGTGAGACGGATCCGGTGCGGATCGAGCGGGACCTCATGGACGTGTTCCCCCGCGAGCACTGGGGCGATGTCGAGCACCTGTTGATCTTCCACGGGCGCGCCGTGTGCAAGGCGCAACGGCCGCGGTGCGGGGAATGCGTGGTGGCGGAGTTGTGTCCGGTGGGGCGGCGCCTGCGGCGCCGCCCGGGCTAGGGCTGGGGCTACGGCTGGGGCTGGGGGTTGCCCGGGAGGGGGTGCGGTGGAGGAGTGGAATGCCCAGGCATGGCCGAGAACGGCCGGGAGCGGGAGCGGCGGCTGCGCCGCCTGGAGCGGGAGCGTTTACGTTTACGGGGGGCCGGCGCCTCTGCGGCGCTGACGGGATCGGGAGCGAACGGCGGAGTAGTCGCTGGCGACGCGCACGCGCACGCGCACGCGCACGCGCACGGCACGGGGATCGGGCGGGGTCGGGCGGATCGCCCGGCGCCGGCCCGGCCCGATCGGAGGTGAGTCATGAACGAGGGCGCGAAGCGGCAGGTGCTGGAATGGTTCACGTACGGGTTGTACGCGATCGGCGTGCGTCGCGGGGAGGAGTTGAACGCGTTCACGGCGAACTGGGTGATGCAGGCGTCGTTCGAGCCGCCGATGGTGGTGGTTGCGGTGGAGAGTGACGGCGCGTCGCTGGGGATGATGCGGGAATCGGGTGTCTTCAGCGTGAACGTGTTCGATGCGACGCAGCGCAAGGAGGCCGCGCGGCTCGCGCGGCCGCACGCGCGTGCGCCGCGGAAGCTGGACGAGCTGGCGCACCAGGAGGGCGTGACGGGCGCTCCGGTGCTGAGCGATGCGATGGGGTACGTCGAGTGTCGGGTGGTGGGGGAGATGCCGGTGGGCGACCATACGCTGGTGGTCGGGGAGGTGGTCGAGGCGGGGGTCTTCGATGGCGGTGAGCCGCTGACGCTGCGGTCGGCGGGGTTCCACTACGCGGGTTGAGCGTGAGATGACGGAGGTGCCGGGTCCGAGTCTGGCGGACGCCCGGAGTCCGTTTTTGCGGCACGGCGCCGAGCAGCCTGTCGGCTGGATGCCGTGGGGCGATGCGGCGTTCGAGCGGGCGCGCCGGGAGGATCGCCCCATCCTGTTGGACATCGGCGCGGTGTGGTGCCACTGGTGCCACGTGATGGATCACGAGAGCTACGAGGACGCGGAGACCGCGCGGTTGATCAACGACCTGTACGTCCCGGTGAAGGTCGATCGGGATGAGCGGCCGGACGTGGATGCGCGGTACCAGCGGGCGGTGCAGGCGGTGAGCGGCCAGGGTGGCTGGCCGCTGACGGCGTTCCTGACGCCGGAGGGCGAGGTCTTCTACGGCGGCACGTACTTTCCGCCGGAGGACGGCTACGGCCGGCCCTCGTTCCGGCGGGTCCTGCGGGAACTCGCCCGGGTCTGGCGCGAGGAGCGGGAGCGCGCGGTCGAGGCGGCGCGGTCGGTACGGACGCGGCTCTCGGCGTACGAGCAGGCGGAGAGCGAGCCCGGCACGGTCACGACGGAGCTCGTGGCGCAGGGGATCGAGGCGTTCGCAAAGTCGTTCGATTTCCGCTACGGCGGGTTCGGCGGCCCGCCGAAGTTCCCGAATGCGGGCGCGCTACGGCTGTTGCTGGACCACGCGCTGGATGGTGGCGAGGCGTGGGCGCAGCGGATCGTGGCCGAGACGTTGACGGCGATGGCGCGCGGAGGGATCCGGGATCATCTCGGCGGGGGATTCCACCGGTACGCGACCGATGCGCGTTGGTTGGTCCCGCACTTCGAGAAGATGGCGCCGGACAACGGGGCGTTGCTCGAGTGCTACGCGATCGCGCATGCCGTGCTGGGCGATCCGCTGTTTCGCGCGACGGCGGAGGGGATCGTCGAGTACTACCGCGACGTGGCGCCGGAGCGCGTGGCGGCGGGTGGATTCCCCGCGTCGCAGGATGCGGATGTCGGCCCCGGCGATGATGGCGACTACTGGACCTGGACGGTGGACGAGGTCCGGCGCGCACTGGGCGGCGAGGAGTCGTTGGTCCGGGCGGCGGTGCTGCGCTACGGCCTCGAGGATCCGGCGAGCGGGATGCCCACGGATCCGGCGCGCCACGTCCTCTATCTTGCCGCCGGCGCGGATGAGGTCGCGGCGCGCATGGGCGTGGAGGTCGCGGAAGCCGAGCGGCTGCTCGACGAGGTGGCCCATCGTCTCGAGGTCGCCCGTCGTGCGCGGCCGCGCCCGTTCGTGGATGAGACATCGTACGCCGGATGGTCGGCGCTCGTCGCGTCGGGGCACGTGGCGGCGGCGCGGTACCTGGGCCGCGAGGACGCAGGCGCTGCGGCGCTCCGGGCGCTGGACCGGATCTGGGAAGAGGCGTTCGACGTCGAGGACGGGGTCGCGCATCGGGTCGACGCCGGCGCGGCGGGCGGCATGCTCGAGGACCAGGCGTACACGGCGCAGGCGCTGCTGGACGCGTTCGAGTGGACGCAGCGGCCGGATCTGCTGGATCGGGCGCGCGCGGTGGCCGACGTGATGCTCGAGCGGTTCCGGGAGCCCGAGAGCGGTGCGTTCACGGACCTGCCGCGGGGGGGCGGTGACGCGGTGGCCGTGCTGAGCGAGCCGCACCGCCCGATCGCGGATGCGCCATCGCCGTCCGGGAACGCGGTCGCGGCGATGGTCCTGTTGCGTTTGGCGGCGCTGACCGGCGCCTCCGCGTACCGCGAGCGAGGCGAGGAGACGCTTCGCGCGTTCGCGGGAACGGCCGCGCGCATGCCGACGGCGGTGGCGACGTATTTCCGCGCGGTGGCGTGGGCGACGCAACCGGTCGCGACGCTGGTGGTCGTGGGCGACGAGGCCGATGCCGCCGCGCAGGCGCTGCTCCGCGCCGGGCTCTCGACCTATCGGCCGCGTACGGTGGTGCGGCGCCTCGCGCCGGGAGCGGACGTGCCGGAGTCGCTGCCGCCCGAGTTGCGGGCCATGGTCACGGGCGAGTCGCCGCGGGCGTACCTGTGCGTGGGGCGGACGTGCGCCGCGCCCGTGGCCGGGCCGGACGCGCTGGTCGACCTGTTGCGGACGTTTGGCGGCTGAGGTGCTCGTGAACGACCCTGGACGCGGAGATCGCGGCGACGGCGGGCGCCCGCAGGGTCCGGGCGCGGGCAGTGCGCCGGCGGCGGTACACGGCCGTATGATGTCCGTCGTGGTCCCGCGCCCGGGCGTGATCGAGTTGCGGGAGGCGCCGGTCCCGGTGCCCGGCGCCGGCGAGCTGCTGGTCCGGGTCGACGCGGCATTGACGTGCGGCACGGACGTCAAGACGTACCGGCGCGGCCACCCGAAGATCCCGCTGCCGATCCCGATGGGCCACGAGTTCTCGGGGACGGTCGCGGGCGTCGGCGCGGGGGTGAGCGGGTTCCGGGAGGGCGATGCGATCGCGTGCGTGCCGACGGCGCCGTGCGGCGCGTGCCGCCTCTGCCGCCGCGGCCGCGAGAACCTGTGCGCGCAGGCGGTGGGCCGGATGGTCTTCGGCGCCTTCGCGGAATACGTGCTGCTCCCGCGGCACATTGTCGAGTGCAACGTGTTCCCGCGCCCGGCCGGCGTACCGGCGGAGGTGGCCGCGGCGCTCGAGCCGCTCTCGTGTGTGGTTCACGGTGCGGACCGGGTCGCACTGGATCGTGCGGAGCACGTCGCGCTCCTGGGGGATGGACCGATCGCGCTGCTCTTCGTCCAACTCGCCCGGCTGCGCGGCGCGGGCCGCATCCTGGTCGTGGGCCGGCACCCGGTCCGGCTGGCCGCGGCCGAGGCGCTGGGCGCCGATGTCCTGCGCGACCCGGGGGCGGAGCGATCCGCGGTGGACCCCGACACCGCTCTGCCGGCGCGGGACGCCGGGCGCGCCGCTGCGCAGGTGCGCGAGGCCGTGTGGGAGTGGACCGGCGGGGTCGGCGCAGACATCGTGATCGAGTGCGTGGGCCGTCCCGAGGTCTGGGAGGCGGCCCCGGCGCTCGCCGCGACCGGCGGCGAGGTGCTGCTCTACGGTGGATGCGCCGCAGGCACGCGCGCCGCGTTCGACAGCTACCGGCTCCATTACGATGAGGTGGATGTGCGCGGTGCGTTCCACTACGGTCGCGGTGATGTGCGGTGCGCGCTCGGACACCTGACGGCGGGAGACGTCGACATCGCCTCATTGATCACGCACCGGCGTCCGCTCGCGCGGATCGAGGAGGCGCTCGACCTGGTGTTCACGCGCGCCGCGATCAAGGTGGCGGTTGAGGGCTAGGGCTAGGGCTGGGGCTGGGGCTGGGGATCGCCCGGGAGGAGGTGCGGTGGAGGGGGGACGACCCGGGGGAGGGGTGGGAGCTGGAGGGGAACGGCCGGGAGCGGGAGCGGCGGCTGCGCCGCCTGGAGCGGGAACGTTTACGTTTACGGGATGGGGCGGGCGGGGACGGGAGGGGGAACGGATCGGGCGGGGCGCGGAAGGCCCGCCCGATCCGTGCGGTGCGCTGGATGCGGCCCACACGCGGGTTCGGAGCCAACGGGGTGCTTGCGGCGCTCGGTTCGCGGGCGCGTACGGCTCCGAAGTGATGCGACTGCCGCTCTCGTTCGCGCGCATCCCCACGGCCGCTGCGATCCCCATGCGCAGCCCGACCCGATCGGCTGCCCATCATCCCGATCCCATCGGTGCGGCCGGAGCGGATACCAACGGTTCCAGCGTGAGGGAGTGAGCGATGGCGGTCCCCGAGCGGATGCGCGTGGCCCGCCTGCACGGTTGGGGCGATGTGCGGGTGGAGGAGGCGCCCGTGCCGGTGCCCGGTCCGGGCGGGGTGCTCGTCCGGGTCGAGGCATGCGGCGTCTGCGGTTCGGACGCGCTGATCTGGTACGTCGAGCAGAAGGCGCCCGCGGTGCTCGGCCACGAATCGGTGGGCGTCGTGGTGGCGCTCGGCGCGGGTGTCGAGAACCTCGCGGTCGGCGACCGCGTCTTCGTGCACCATCACGCGCCGTGCATGGCGTGTGAGGAGTGCCGCCGTGGGCTGTGGTCGAACTGCGCGGTGTGGAAGCGGACGAGGCTGGTGCCGGGCGGTTTCGCCGAATACGCGTCGGTCCCGGCGCCGAACGTCGCCCATGACACGCTCGTCCTGCCCGCCGAGATGGACGTGGACACGGCGGTGTTCATTGAACCGCTGGCGACGTGTGTCCGCGCGCTCCGGCGGCAGGGGCGGGTGGACGCGGGCGATGCCGTGCTGATCGTCGGGCTCGGCGCGATGGGGCAGCTCATGGTGCCGCTCGCGCGGACATACGGCGCAGGTCTCGTTCTGGGGAGCGACTACGTCGCGGCGCGCCGCGACCGCGCGCTCCGCCGCGGCGCGGATGCCGCGTTCGACCCCGGCGCCGTGGATGTGACGGCGGCAGTGCGGGAGAGGACGGACGGACGTGGCGCGGACGTGGTCGTGGTCTGCCCGGGCGATCCTCGCGCGATCCGCGCCGGGCTCGATGCCGCGGCGCCCGGCGGCCGCGTGGTCTGCTTCACGCCGCTCGCCCCCGGCACCGACGTCGCACTCGACCTCTCCTCGCTCTACTTCCGCGAGGTCACGCTCCTCCAGAGCTACTCGTGCGGTCCCGATGAGACCCGTGAGGCGCTCCGGCTCCTGGCCGCCGGCACCATCGAGACGGGATCGCTCATCACCCACCGGACGGGGCTCGAGGGAGTCGGCGCGGCGCTCGAGCGCGCGGCGGGGAAGGGGGAGGGGCTGAAGACGGTGGTTTATCCGGGGGGCTGGGGCTAGGGCTAGGGCTGGGGCTGGGGGGTGCCCGGGAGGGGGTGTGGTGGACGGGAGAACGGCCCGGGGGAGGGGTGGGAGCTGGAGGGGAACGGCCGGGAGCGGGAGCGGCGGCTGCGCCGCCTGGAGCGGGAACGTTTACGTTTACGGGATCGGGGGCTGCGGCGCCGGCGGGATCACGATCGAGCGGCGGAGCGGTCGCGGGGAACGCGCTCGGGCACGCGCACCCGCACGCGCACGAGACGGGGATCGGGTGGGGCCGGGAGCTGAGCTGTCGGGACCGCGATCCGCGCCCCTATCTACGGCGCGGGCTCGAGCCGGGGGTGCTCGTGGGGGGTGGCCGTCGCGGCCGGTGCGTCGTCGGCGCGGAGCCGGAGCTCATCCAGGGTGGCGACGGCGCGGCGGAGATGGGGGATCACGATCGAGCCGCCGACCACGAGGCCGACCGACAGCGCCTCGAGGATTTCGGCGTCGTTGAAGCCCTCCTCGACGCAGCGGACCATGTGGTAGGTGACGCAGTCGTCGCAGCGCAGGACGAGGGAAGCGACGAGGCCGAGCAGCTCCTTGGTCCGCCCGGCGAGTGCACCGTCCCGGTAGGTCCGGTCGTCGAGCGCGAAGAAGCGCCGGATTTCGAGGTTGTCGAACGCGAGGATGCGCTCGTTCATCCGTTCGCGGAACTGGCGGAATTCTTCCAGACTCATGGGGCGCCGTTGAATTCGGAGAGCGCGAGATCCGCCGCAGGTCCGTCCTTGAGGAGAAAGAGCGTGCAGCGGGAGCGGTCGTCGGTATCGAACTGGAAGGCATCGGCCCAGGGTCCGCGCCGGAGCTGCACGGAGCGGACCTTCGGGAGCGTCCGGCACCGGGGGCCGAGGAGCGACCGGTAGAGGAAGACGGGTCCGTCCGTCGTGACCACGAGCCAGCCGTTGCGGTACGCGCCGACCTCACGGAGCCCCTTGATGGCGGCGCGTGCGGCGCGTGGCTCGGCGAGTCCCGGCGCGGGGCGCTCGAGCAGCGCGCGCATCCCGGCGGGAATCTCGTCGAGGCGGCGCCACCGCGGCTGTCCGAAGAAACCGCGGATGTTGGCGATCAGTGCGCGGAGCCCGAGACCGAATGCGCGCCAGAGCCGCTGGCCGACGAGGGTGACGAGCAGGAGCGCGACGCCGACCACCGCCAGCGCGATGACGGGGAAGGTGATCGCGACGATGGCGAGCGCGATGGCCAGCCCGTCTTCGCCCACGCTCAACCAGGCGCTGGCCTTCCGATCCGGCGCGGCATTGATCGCGAGGCGCATGCCGGCCTTGGCGCCATGGGCGGCCAGCGCGACGACGCCGGCGAGGACCGCGCCGGCGAGCTGCACCGAGAGCGGCATGGCCGAGAGCGCCGCCACCGCGAGCAGCGCCGCGGCCGTCGGCCGGATGAACGTGTGCACCGCATCCCAGAGCGAATCGAGGTGCGGCACCTTGTCGATCAGGAACTCGACCAGGAAGAGGAGCGCGGCACTCGTGATCACCAGCGGGTCTTCGAGCCCGCGCAGCGATGGCGGAAGCGTCGCGGTCCAGCCGAAGCGCGATGCAATGCCGAGGACCGCCATGACAGCGTAGAGGTTCAGCCCACTGGCGAGCGACGTCCCCAGCAGTTGTCCGGCAAGAGGCGCGAGAGCATCGGTCATGTCGCTTCGGCGGAACCCGGCCGATCACGGTCGGGTGCGAGGAGATCCGTCCTATCCGGTCGCATGGGGAGGAAGCTACAGTCTCGGCGGGAGTTAGCGCAAGCATGGCCGACCCGAAAGACAACGGAGCCCGGCCGTCGTGGCCGGGCTCCGTCGTTCCTCGGGACGTAGCGTTCGATCAGCCACGCACCTTACGGACCTCCTCGACACGCCGCACGGGCTGCACCACGCAGCCGACGGGATCGACGGGCACGTAGAGGACCTCGATGTCCGCGAGATCCTTACGCAGGTCCTCGTTCTCTTCGAGCATGTCTTCGAGGTCGCGAACGTCTCGCGCCCCGCGGGCCCGCTCGAGTTCATGCGCGACATCCCGGACGTCGTCGGCATCGGCGTAGACCGGGAGGCCGTCCACCGTGCCGAGCAGGGTCAGGTCATCCGGCTCGACGATCCGCGAGCCGCCGTACGTGACGAACTCGGTCGTCATGCCGTTCACCGTCAGAGTGAGCGGCTCGCCGCGCACGAACCAGTCGGCATCGGAAGCCACCATCACACGGCTCGTCGCCGTCTCGAGCGGCACACGGTTGCCGTTGACCGTCACCAACGTGTCCCGCGTGCTCGGCACGTAGATCGCGCTGATCTCCCGGATCCCGCCCGGAAGCGCCGGGTCGATGACGCACACCGTGATCATCTCCTCGGCAGGAGGCGGTGGGGGTGCCGGCGGCGGCACGACGGCGACCCGCTCCTCCCTGAAGAGCCGGCCGAAGAGACCGTTCACGCCCGCCGTGAGACGAACGTTGTGGATCGGATCGAAGTCATCATCGCCGAACAACGGCTCGACGGGCGAGTCCCACACGATGTGGTCCACCAGCTCGAAGCGCAGCCCGATCCCTATGTTCCCCAGCGACCAGCCCGGCAGGATGTCCGTGCCGATACCGAACGCCGTCTGGAACTTGGTCTCGCTGTTGCCACCGTTGTCCGTCGTGATGATCACGTCCGGCGTGCCATTCACGTCCACGACGTTGATCGTCGCGTCGCCCCAGACCGCGTTGGACTCGGGGAGCACGATCGTCCCATCACCCGCCGGGTTGTAGATCGCCACACCCGCGCCCGCGCTCAGGAACGGCGCCCAGACGCGGTCCCGTCGGGGCCGCATGATCCGGAACATGAGGTCGCCGTCCGCGAACCACGTGTTGACATCCCCGAACAGCAGGTCATCGCCGTCCAGGACCGTCGTCAGCACGTCGCCATCGAAGAGGTCCTCCACGTTGAAGAAGACGTCGTTGAACTCCTCCTTCAACGAGCGCTCGGTGTACGAGCCGTTCAGACGCAGACCGAACCGGCCGCTACCGAACCAGTACTCGCCCTGCGTGCCGACGATCCAGCCGGGATCCAACGTCAGATCGGCGAAACCGAGATCCGTGTCGTCGAACTGATCGATGATGATGCCATCCGGGAAGAAGTCCAGATCGATCACGTCGAAGTCCACGTCTCCGTCGTTATTGAAATCACTGAACCAGATGCCACCGCCGTAAAGGCCCCAGGCACCCCTGTAGTTCTGTGCCGTTGCGGGCGCGACCGCCAGCGGCAGCAGGAGTGCCGCGGCCGCGGCCGCCCGGAGGAGCAGGTTCATGAGACCTCCTTTGAGAATACCTTGTGTGAACCACTCGCCGGTCCTCTTGCGCCGGCGTGCCGCCCCGGGCCGTCACATGTTTCCCGGGCCGGTCGCCTCATGGTGCATGATTCTTGCCACCACGGCGGCGCGCCGTACCGGGGTAGGCGGCGAGTGGGAATCAAGCAAGGGCCGGGCCTCCGAATCGGGAGGACCGGCCTTCGCGCATCCGGCGTCGGGCTCGCGAGATCGCGGCGAGTGGCGGCGAGGATTTGCGGTTCGTGCGCGTGCGCGAGCTCGTGCGCGGACAGCGGGATCAGGAGTCGTGGCTCGATGTACCACGCGCCCAGCGCGTGCTCGTGTGTGGACGCGAGCTGCGGGGCAGCTACGCGAGTTCAGCCGAGCGCGCCGGAGCGCGTGCTCGCGTGCGCGGGCGCGAACCGCGGGTGCTCAGTCGGGGGAGCGGAGCACGATGCAGGCGTTGATGCCGCCGAAGCCGAAGGAGTTCGAGAGGCAGGTTCTGGGGCGGTACTCGCGGCCGTGCTCGGGGACGTAGTCGAGGTCGCAGGCGTCGTCGCCGGTCTCGAAGTTGAGGGTGGGTGGGATCCAGCCGCAGTGGATGGCGAGGGCGCAGATCGCGGCCTCGACGGCGCCGGAGGCGCCGAGCGCGTGGGCGTAGTAGGGCTTGGTTCCGCTGACGGGGATCCGGTGGATGCGCTCGCCGAAGACCTGTTTGAGCGCGAGGGTCTCGGTGGCGTCGTTGAGCGGAGTGGACGAGCCGTGGGGGTTGATGTAGTCGACGTCGTCGGGCGTGATGTTCGCGGCGCGGAGCGCGAGCCGCATGGCGCGGGCGGCCTGGGATCCGTCGGGGCGCGGCGCGGTCATGTGGTGCGCGTCGTTGGTGGTGCCGTAGCCGGCGAGTTCGGCGTAGATGGGTGCGCCGCGGCGGCGTGCGTAGTCCCAGCGTTCGAGGACGAGGGCGCACGCGGCTTCGCCCATGATGAAGCCGTCGCGGGCGCGGTCGAAGGGCCGGCAGGCGCGTTCGGGCTCATCGTTGCGGGTGCTCATGGCGCGGATGATGGCGAATGCGCCGAAGGAGAGCGGTGCGAGGGGCGCCTCGACGCCGCCGGCGATAGCGACATCGGCGTGGCCGTCACGGATCAGGCGCCAGGCCTCGCCCACGGCGATGGTGCCGGAAGCGCAGGACATGGCGTTGGTCGCGTTGGGTCCGGTGAAGCCGAATTCGATGGCGATCGAGCAACTGGCGGCGCCGCCGAAGGTGGTGAGCGCGACGCGGGGGTCGACGGCGCGGACGCCGCCGGCGTTGAAATTCGAGACCTGGCGCTCGGCGTAGGCAATGCCACCGAGTGCGGATCCGATCTGGACGGCGACGCGGTCGGGATCGATGCGGGCGGTATCGAGGCCTGCATCTTCGATCGCGAGGCGGGTGGCGGCGATCGAGAAACGGGAATACCGATCGAGGCGACGCGCCGTGCGGGCATCCATGAACCGGTCGGGCTCGAAGTCATCGATCTCGGCGGCGATACGGGTGCGCCAGGGGGTGGCGTCGAAGCGGGTGATGCGGCGGATGGGGGAGCGTTCGCGGCGGAGTCCCCGCCACAATTCCCGGACGCCGATGCCGACGGCGGTGATCGGTCCGAGGCCGGTGATGGCCACGCGGTAGGGCGGCCCGGCGGGGCCGGTGGCGCGAGGCTGCGGGGTGTATTCGAGTGCGCGGTCGAGGCGTGCGTCGTCAAGGAACATGGTGACTCTCGGTGACGGTGTCGGACCTGGTGTTGCGGGCGGCGTCGTGGGCGCGGGCGGAGCGTAGGGCTTCGGCCGCGACGCCGGCCAGGGTCCGTTGCGCGATGGCGCTGACGAAGCCGGGCGCGATGATGCGTTCCCAGGCGAGGCGCCCGATGATCGGCCAGTCGGGGCCGGCCCAGGCGTGTGTGATGCGGACACGGGTGATTCCGTCGGGTTCGGGGAGGAACATCCACTGGACGTCCATCCCGCGAGTGACGCCATCCACGTGGCGGTAGTAGATGGCGTGTGCTTCCGGGTCGGTCCGCATCTCGGAGACCCACCAGACGGGGTAGCGGAGCGGTCCACCGAAGTGGCGCCAGGCGGCCATTTCGACGCGTCCGCAGCCGAAGCCGGTGCGTTGGAGGAAGCGGACACGGCGGTAATGGGGGAGGATCTCGGGCCAGCGCTCGACATCGGCGGCGATGCGGAGGCAGAGGTGCGCCGGTGCGCGCATCCGGAGTTCGTCGACGATGGTCATGCGGCGGTGGTCGGGATGGCGCGGGCGAAGAGGAGGGCGAGGAGCGGCCCGGGGCGAAGCAGCGAGGCGGGGCGGCGCAGATCGGCGGTGGCGGCGATGAGCGCTTCGGCGGCGGCGGGCGCGTCGGCCAGGCGGCGGATCGCGAAGTTCGCGAGGCGTGGCCGCGCGGTGACGGTCTCGATGGTGCGTTGGAGCGTGCGGGTGCCGCGGAGCAGTGCGGCGCGGCGCCGCGCGTAACGCCGGAGCCGGTTGGCGGAGAGGTCGTCATCCCGGAGTGCGGCGTCGGCCTCTTCCGCGAGGATCTCGGCGCTGGCGAGGGCGTGGTGGATGCCCTGGCCGGTGAACGGGTCGTAGTAGCCGGCGGCATCGCCGACGAGCGCGGCGCGGTGGGCGATGGTGTCGCGGGTGGGCCAGTCGAACGGTCCCGATGCCATGAGGTGGAGCGACTCGTCGGCGAGCGCGGCGGCATGGCCGTCGAGTGGGCGGAGCGGGAAACGTTCGAGCATGGTGCGGAAGAAGCGCGTCGCTCCGCGGGCGACGTCGTCGGCGAAGCGGTCGGCGTCCGCCACGAGCGTCACGTTGAGGTCGACGCGGCCGGGGTCGTCGGACGCGGGTGCCGTGACGGGCGCGATGCCGAGGCAGGCGCCGGGCGCGAGGTGCATCTCGCCGTGGCCGTGGTGCGGGGCGGGGCCGCGGATGTGCGTGGTGAGCGAGAACTTGCGGAGCCGGGGCGCGCGGCGCAGCAGGCGCAGCCGGCGGGCGACGATCGAGCGGAGCCCGTCGGCGCCGATGACGAGGCGGGCGTGCAACTCGGCCGGTTCTCCGCCGGCGGCGCGGCCGCGCACGCCGAGCACGCGCCCGGTGCGCGACGGGACGAGCCCTGTCACGCGGAACGGCGCGCGGAGCGTGGCGCCGTGCGCGCGTGCGGCATCCACGAGCAGCGCATCGAAGCGTTCACGTGCCAGCGAGAGCGCGGTGCGGGGGCCGGTCGCGCCGGTGCCGAAGCGGGCGAAGAAGGAGGCGCCGTCGGGCGCGACGATGCGCCAGCCGGTGAGGTTCGCGGGCCGCGCGGCCTGGACGGCGGCGAGGAGGCCGAGGCGCTCGAGGATGTGGGTGGCGCCTGCGCTCAGGCAATCGCCGCACGGTTTGGCGCGGGGAAAGCGGTGGCGATCGAGGAGGACGACCTCGTGGCCGGCGCGGGCGAGCAGGAGTGCCGTGGTGGCGCCGGCGGGTCCGGCACCGACGATGATGGCATCCACTTCCGCAGTGCGGGGCATAGGCCGTCGAGGGCAGCGGCAGCCGCCTTCAGCCGCCTGGAATTCGCGGGCGTGGCCGGCTCGCGGCCGGCAGACCCGGTATTATGGGGCGCAGGATCAGGTGTGTAAAGGAAGCGGCCCGGGGCGTGGCGGCGGGGTGCCGGATGGGGAAGCGCCGGCGGTGAGAACGAGGCGGAAGAACGGGTGCCGGTATACGCGCGGGGTGGGGAGCCCGGCGCGGTGGGCGAGTTCGAGCAGTTCGCCGGGGGTGAAGGCCCGGAGCACGGAGACCGGTCCGTCGTGGCGGGTGATGGGGTTGTGGCGCCACACGGTGGCGGCGAGCAGGCGCGCGCCGAGGTAGGCGGACCAGTTCCGCTCGAGTTCGCCGACCAGGATCCCGCGGGTCGCGACGCGCCCGAGTTCGCGCAGCGCGGCGATCTGGTCCGGCTCCTCGAGGTGGTGCAGCGTGAGCGAGAGGAGCGCGACATCGAAGGCACCGTCGGGGTGAGGCAGGCGGCGGACGTCGGCTTCCTCGACGGTGATCTCCGGGTACGCGAGCGAGCGCTCCCGCGCAATGCGTGCCGTGATGGCGTGGCGGTCGGCGGCGGTGACGCGGATCGTGTGGCCGTGACGATGGGCCCACCGTACGATCGCGCGCGGCAGGTCGCCCGAGCCGGTGCCGGCATCCAGAATGCGCGCGGGCCCCGCCGGCGGGAGGAGTGCCGGAAGCCGGCGGAGCAGGGCGCGGGTCCCACCGAGCCAGCGGTTGACGGCGGCGACGTCGTCCAGGCTGGCTTCGAGCGCGTCGGGCGCGACGTCCGGCGCGTCCATCCGCTCGTGTGCGTGCTCGAGGCGCGCGAGCCGGGTCATCGTCGTGCGCTCTCGGGCTCGATGTGCACCACGACTTCGCGTGCGCCGACCTCGCGCGCGACGCGGTGCTCGACGGCGTCGGCAATCTCGTGCGCCCGCTCGACATCGAGCGTGCCGGGCACGGCAATGGTCAACTCGGCGAAGATCTCTCCCTCGCGTCCGCGCGAGCGCACGTCGTAGCACGCGACCACGCCGGCGGTCTCGAGCGCGATCCGCCGGATGGTGCGCGCCTCGACGGCGCGCTCATCGACCAGGACGGGGACGGTGGTCCCGAGGATGCGCCAGCCGGCGCGGCCGATCATCACGGCGACGAGCAGGGTCACGATGGCGTCCGCGATGGGGTAGCCGAGCGCGATGAACCCGAGTCCGATGAGTACGCCGGCCGACGTGAAGATGTCCGAGCGCGTGTGCGCCGCGTCCGCGGAAAGCAGTTCGCTGTGGAGCTCGCGGGCGCGGCGCGCCTCGTAGCGCGAGATGAACAGGCTGGTCACGGCGGAGCCGGCCATGACGGCGATGACCATCGGTGTTGCGCTCGGCGCTGCATCTCCGTTCGCGAGCCGGCCGATCGCGCTGCGGGTCAGCTCGAAGACGGTGATCGAGAGGAACGCCGCCACACCGAGCGCGCCCAGCGTCTCGAACTTGGCGTGCCCGTACGGGTGCTGTTCGTCCGGCTCCCGGGCCGCGACGTGCGCCAGTGCGAGGCCGAGCACGTTGTTGAGCGCGTCCACCGACGAGTGCGCGCCCTCCGCGAGGACGCTCAGTGTCCCGCTCAGCAGCCCCGCGACGACCTTCGCCGCCACCACCAGCAGGTTGAAGATGAGGACTCGGATCAGGACGCGGCGGATCTCCGCGTGCCGCGATTCGAGGACTGCGTAGTCTGGCGTCGCCGGTGCCATCAGGGCCGACGGAGCGGACGGTTCATGCGCGCGAAGACTCCGGCTGGAACGGGAGCGCACAACATGGCCCCCGGCCGGCGCGGCGGCAAGACTCAGTGTACCTCGACCGGTCGGATCGCCAGTTCGCCGCGCCCGAGCGTGAGTGAATCGGTCGTGGTCCCGCCCGGCGCGGTCACGCGGACGTCGATCCGGACTCCGGCCGGAAGCCCGCACGCCGCGTAGCGCCCGTACTCATCGGTCGTGACCGCGATCCATTCTTCGCGGACCCGGGCCGGGCCGCGGCCGAGCGTCCGGTAGGCGAACCGGAGCTGCGCACCGCGAGCCGGGCGGCCGGTGGCCGCATTGCGGACCCGGCCCACGATGTGGGCGGCATCCGGCGGTCCGTCCCAGTCGGGGCAGAGCGCGGCCAGGAGCGTGGACCGCGACGGCGTGGCGAGCATCACGGTGTCCGCCCGCCCCTCCTCGAGCGTCAGCACGCGCGTCTCGAGGTGGATGCCGGTCACCTCCGCGCGCGGGTGGGTGATCCCGAGACGATAGGTCCCGGCCGGCACGTCGTCGAGCCGGAAGCGGCCTGCGGCATCGGTCTCCGTCGCGTGCGCGGTGCCGGAGAGGAAGACGGTCGCGCCGGCGAGCGGCGCGGCGCGGAGGCTGTCGTAGACCGTGCCCACGATCGCGGCCGGAGGCGGACTCGTGGCAATCGTCTCGCGCGGCATGTGGATCCGGCGGACCTCGCCGCCGGTCTCCTTGAGCTGCGTCACGCGGACCTCGCCGCCCGTCGGCCCGACCGCGGTCGGCATGCGGATCCACCAGCGCTCGACGATCCACGCGCCGTTCGGCATCCGCCGGAAGTCGACGCGGCCGCCGACGCTCGGGTCCGCGCTCCACCTCGGCCCGCCCGTGTAGTGGAATTCGAGGTACCGCAGCTCGGCGCTCTCCCGGTCGACCCAGAGGACGCCGGTGATCTCCGCCACGTCGCGACCGCGGACGGGTTCGAATTCCAGGCCGACGAGTACGTCCTGCTCGGCATCGCCGGGGATGATCCGGAAGCAGTGCGTGTCCAGGAAGGAATCGGAGAGCAGGACGTGGGCATCCGGAGCGAAGTACTGGTAATCCGATCCATCGCCGCGGATGTATCCTTCCCGCGCCAGCTCTTCCGCGGGGTTGCTCACGAACGGCTGTGGCACGTAACCGCTCATCGTCCGGCTCGCCTCCGTCCGGATGGCGAGCGTGACGGCATCGAGCGTACGCTCGTGCACCTCGTACTCGAAGCGGAACAGCGTCTGCTCCTCGGTCCATGCCGCGACGGTCAGGGCCTTCCGCACCTCGTTCCAGAGGCGGGCGGTCCGCTCGCCGACGTCCGGGCGGACGACGCAGCGGCGGCCGGCCTCGACGTCGATCGCGTCGAGCATGATCGGTTCGGGGCGCGCGGTCATCGCGTACACCAGGACCTGACCGTCTTGGAGCGTCAGGATCGGCGAGAGCGCGGTGGCGTACCCGATCTGTTCCGCGCGGATCCGGTAGCGGCCCGCTGCCGGCGCGGCGAGCAGGAAGTGGCCGGCCGAGTCGGTGAGCGTGGCGCGCACCTGTTCATCGTTCGTGTCGAGGAGTCGGACGAACGCGATCGGGATCGGGCGGCCGCTCTCCTCATCGCGGAGCGTGCCCGCCACCGTCTGCGCGGCGAGCGGCGACGGCGCGAGCAGGATGAAGAGCAGCGCGGCACGGATACGCACGGGGCCGTCTCCCGGGTGGATGCGGATCGAGGATGAATCGTGGGCCGGCGCTCAGCGATCGGGCGCGTCGCGGGCCGCGCGGAGGCGGGCGGCCACGGCTTCGACGCGGGAACGCAGCGCCGCGGCATCGAGGGTGAGGACCGCACCCTCACGGAACAGGATACACCCCTGCACCACGGTGAGCAATACATCCGCTCCACGCGCTGCGTGGAACAGCGTGGACGCAGGGTCGTGCAGCGGCACGGTGTGCGCTCCCGCGAACGAGACGGCGCAGAGGTCCGCGTCCTTACCCGGTTCGAGCGAACCGATGCGCGCATCCAGGCCGAGCGCGCGCGCGCCGTCGAGCGTCGCGAGGCGGAGCAGCCGGTCGGCGGGGAGCGCCGTCGCATCACGCAGGCGCGCCCGCTGGAGGATCTGCGCGAGGCGGCCCTCCTCGAAGAGGTCGAGCCGGTTGTTGCTGGCCACGGAGTCGGTGCCGAGGCCGACCGTGAGCCGTGCGTCGAGCATCTCGGGGACGGGCGCAACGCCGTGTCCGAGCCGCGCGTTCGCGATGGGGCAGTGGGCGACGGCCGCGCCCGCATCCGCCATGCGGCGGCAGTCGTCGCCATCCACGTGGACGCAGTGGATCAGGAGCGGGCGGGTACGCAGCGCGCCGAGTCGGTCGAGCAGGCGGATGGTCGAAGGCGCGCGCGGCCGGGTGTCGATCCCGCGGGCGCGCAACCCGGCGGCGAAGGGCCCGGCGCCGTCGCGGACCAGGCGCAGCTCGGCTTCGGCCTCGGCGGCGTGGATGGCGACGGGGAGTCCCTCGGCGAGGGCGTACTCCGCGGTAAGGCGGAAGAGCTCGTCGGACACGGTATACGGCGCGTGGGGCGAGATCCCGACGCGGACACGGTCGGTCTCGCGGCGTCGCATGCGTTCGACGCGTTCGCGTAGCGTGGCGATCGCGCCGTCGGCCTGGTGCGGCGCGGGCCCGAACACCTCGCGGTAGGCGATGCCGCGCAGCCCGGCATCGAGAAAGGCATCGAGCGCGGCCGTCGAGTCCTCGGTCGCGCCCATCGTCGTGATCCCCGCGGCCAGCGCCTCGACGCAGCTCCACCGGGCGGCGGCCGCCCAGTCCTCCTCGGTGAGCGCGGCGGCGCGGCGCGTCCGGTGGAGCGTGGGGATCCACTCGTGGAACGGGAGGTCATCGAGCAGGCCGCGGAAGGCGGACAGCTCCGGGTGGCTGTGTACGTTGACGAGGCCCGGAAGGATGGCGGCGTCGCCCAACTCGATGGACGCCGCGTCGGGTGGTGTGGGCACGGCGTGGTCGGGCCCGACGGCGGCAATGCGGCCGTCGGCATCGACGAGGACGGCGCCATCGCGGATCGGCGGCGCGGTCACGGGGAGGATCCAGCGCGCGGTGTAGCGGGTCGGGCGGATCGTCATGGTGGGGGAAGATGGGGTGCCGGCGTCAGCGCGGAAAGTGGAGCAGCTCGCCCGGGATCCCGAGCTGACGCGCTTCGACGAGGCGGACCGCGCGGGCGTCGCTCGAGAGGCCGAGGAGCTCGCCGATCGAGACGATCAGGCGCAGGTCGCGCCAGGACGCGCCATCTTCGAGCGGGAATGCGACGTCGAGCCGGTAGGTGGTGCGGCCGCCGGCGGGGAGCGTGGCGCGGAGTCCGAGTCCGGCGGCGGCGCGCCAGCCGGAGTCGGTGCCGAAGGGTGCATCGCCGGGCCAGACGCGGCCGGCATCGAGGAAGACGGTCCCACCGAAGTCGAGCACGTCGCGGAACGGCCAGCCGAAGTAGATGCGGTCTTCGAGGGTGAAGAGCGCGCGGCGGCCGCCGGGGAACCGTTCCCGGGGGTAGCCGCGGACGCCGAGGTCACCGCCCAGCGTGAGCTGGAACGGGGTGCGTGTCTCCCAGCCGCCCGCGCCGGCGGCGCGGAAGGTGAGCGTGTGGTGCGAGTCCTCGGAGGGCTTCCAGTACGCAATGAGCTCGGCATCGGCGAAGAGGTCCTTCCAGCCGGCATCGCCTGCGGGCGCGTCGAGGTCCCTGCGGCCGGCGGCGCGCAGGCGCGTGCCGACCAACACGTCGCCGGCTTCGGCGCCGCCGTAGAAATCGAGGGTAGCGAAGACGTTCTGATCGTCGGAGCGGCCGGGGAGCGAACGGCCGAGGGCGAGTTCGGCCTCGGTGCCGAGCCGAACGTCCTGATCGCCCCGCATGCTGTCGAGGCCGTGGCGCTTGACCCACCGGATGTCGCGCTTGCCGACGAGGAAGAGGAGGCGCAGCGTGCGGACCTCTTCCATCTGGGCCAGGATCGATGCGACGGCGGCGCTGTCGGGTGTTTCACGGTCGCCGAAGTCATCGCCGCGGACGCGACGGATGGCGCCCGGACCGCCCGGATAGCGGAGCTCGGTGAAGCCGATCCCGGCGCCGAGTGTGGTGTAATGTCCGATGTCGCCGAGGCGGTGGACGAAGCCGAAGTCGAAGCCCTTGTCGCGTACGGGGAGGAGCAGGTGGGTCTCGCCCGCGCCGCCGACGGCGAGATAGTCGTAGAAGCGGTCCTGGCGGTGGAATCGCTGGCGCGCGGCCCAGCGTCCGCTCTCTCCGACGAAGGGGTAGCCGAGCGCCTGCGAGAGAGAGGTGCCGGCGCGCGTGCGTCCCGCGCCGAGGCGGAGATCCCAGCGGCTGCCCAGGAGCTGCGGTGCCTCGTAGGCGATGCCGTAATCGCGGTTGGCATCCCGTTCGAGGTAGAAGAGCTCGACCGCGCGGCCCGTCCCGAGCAGGTTCACCTCCCGCAGGCGCACGCCATCGAAGTCGAGGCCGTCATCCATGCGCACGCGGAAGTCGACGCGAGTACTCCACTCGTCGCGCGTGTCGACGATCACGTGTACCGTGCTGTCCGGCTGTGGTATGCCGAAGATGTCGACGTGCGAGAGGAAGTCGTAGGCGCGGAGCAGCCGCTCCGTGTCCTCGAGGACCGCCGGATCGTAGCAGTCGCCAGGCCGGACGAGCAGTTCCCGGCGGATGACGTCCTCGCGGGTCCGCACGTGCAGCGCGTTGGCCACGCGGTACGCCCAGGCGAAGCGCTCGTCCAGGTCGGGGTCGCCGGTGTCGAAGATCGAATGGTTGTCGACGAAGACGACGGCGACGCGGCCGTTCTCGCAGCGCGGCGGGGCGTCGGGTCGGGCGGCCGGCCGCTGCTGCGCCGCCGCGGGTGCCGCCGCGCCGATCAGCAGGGCCAGGGCCGGCAGAGATCGCTTCATGGACCGGAGTTACACCGATCCGGGCGCGCGGGTCCGGGGCGCGATCCGGCGCGGCGGAGGCTTGACACGCGCTCGATGTGGGGCCTAAGGTGGCGGGTTTGCGAGTCGCGGCGCGCTGCCGCGCTGGATGGATGCAGGAGAAGAAGTAACGCATGGCCACTCGACGCCGGGAGGCGCTGGATTATCATTCCGAGGGACGACCGGGGAAGCTGGCGGTGGTGCCGACAAAACCGGTGGGGACGCAGCGGGACCTCTCGCTGGCGTACACCCCCGGCGTCGCGGAACCGTGTCGCGAGATCGCGGCGGATCCGGAGGAGGTGTTTCGCTACACGGCGCGCGGAAATCTGGTCGCCGTGGTCACGAACGGCACGGCGGTGCTGGGTCTCGGCAACCTCGGCCCACTCGGCGCGAAGCCGGTGATGGAGGGCAAGGGCGTGCTGTTCAAGCGGTTCGCGGACATCGACGTCTTCGACCTCGAGGTGGGGAGCGAGGCGCCGGAGGACGTGATCCGCTTCTGCGAGCTGCTCGAGCCGACGGTCGGCGGGATCAACCTCGAAGACATCCGGGCGCCCGAGTGCTTCCTGATCGAGGAGACGCTCCAGGAACGGCTCGAGATCCCGGTCTTCCACGATGACCAGCACGGGACCGCCATCATCAGCGGGGCAGCGCTGCTCAATGCGCTGGAAGTGGCGGGCAAGCGGATCGACGAGGTGCGCGTGGTGTTCAGCGGCGCGGGCGCGGCGGCGATCGCCACGGCCGAGCACTACGTCCGGCTGGGCGTGCGGCGGGAGCACATCCTGATGTGCGACAGCGAGGGCGTGTTGACGGCGGATCGCGCGGCATCGCTCGACCGCTACAAGGCGCGCTTCGCGCAGGACACGGATCGCCGGACGCTGGCCGAGGCGCTCGAGGGGGCCGACGTCTTCGTGGGGCTCTCGGTGGCCGGCGCGATGACGCCCGAGATGGCGGCGTCCATGGCACCGAACCCGATCATCTTCGCGCTGGCGAACCCCGACCCGGAGATCACGCCGGAGGCGGTGAAGCAGGTCCGGGAAGACGCGATCCTGGCGACCGGCCGGACGGATTACCCGAACCAGGTGAACAACGTTCTCGGGTTCCCCTTCATCTTCCGCGGCGCACTGGATGTGCGGGCACGCGCGATCAACGAGGAGATGAAGATGGCCGCGACGCGGGCACTGGCGGCGCTGGCCAAGGAGGATGTGCCGGAGGTGGTGGCGGCCGCCTACGGCCAGACCACGTTCCGCTTCGGCCGCGACTACCTGATCCCGAAGCCGTTCGACCCGCGGGTCCTGCTCCGCGTCGCGCCGGCGGTGGCGGAGGCGGCGATGGCGACGGGCGTCGCGCGGGTGCAGGTCGAACTGGACGAGTACCGCCACCGGCTCGAGGCGCGGCTGGGCCGCGCGCGCGAGGTGATGCGGGACATCATGCTCAAGGCGCGGCGCGATCCGCGCCGCATCGTCTTCCCGGAGGGCGAGCACGAGCGTGTGATCCGCGCGGCGGTCCGGATCGTGGACGAAGGGATCGCGCGGCCGATCCTGCTCGGTCGCCTCGAGCGGATCCGCAAGACAGCCGATGAACTGGGTGCCGATCTGGATGGCGTCGAACTGCTGAACCCGTGGGAGGACGAGGTGCGCCGCCAGCGATACGCGCGGCGGCTCTACCGGCGGCGCCAGCGCAAGGGGCTCACCTACGCGGAGGCCATGGAGCGCGTGCGCTCGCCGACCTACTTCGGGTGCATGATGCTGCTCGAAGGCGATGCCGACGGCGTGATCGCCGGCGAGCAGGCGTCGTATCCGGAGACGATCCGACCGGCGCTGGAAGTGGTCGGTACCGCGGCGGAGGTGCGCCACGTCGCCGGATTGTATATGATGATCCTGCAGCACGACCTGATGTTCTTCGCCGACACCACGGTCAACATCGAGCCGGACGAAGAGACACTCGCCGAGATCGCGCTGCTGGCGGCCGGTTTCGTCCGGAGACTGGGCATCGATCCACGGATCGCGCTGCTGTCGTTCTCGAACTTCGGCTCGTCGCGGCACCCGCAGGCGGACCGGGTTCGGCGCGCCGTCGAGCGCGTCAAGGTGCTGCGCCCGGAGCTGGTCGTGGACGGCGAGATGCAGGCGGACACGGCGGTCGTGCCCGAGATCCTGCAACAGCTCTACCCGTTCAGTGCGTTGCAGGAACGCGCGAACGTGCTGATCTTTCCGGACCTCGGGGCGGCCAACATCGCCTACAAGCTCCTGGCCCGGATCGGCGGCACGGAGGCGATCGGCCCGATCCTGCTCGGCATGGACAAACCGGTACACGTGCTCCAGCGCGGAAGCACGACGGCGGACATCGTGAATCTGACGGCGATCGCGGTCGTGGACGCGCAGCAACGCCGCATCGAAACCATTACATGAAACGAGGTACGAGTGGCTACGACGACCCTTACGAGAGACCTCACGTCGCACGGGTTGGACGCCCGTGGTCCGATCCACTGGAACCTGGCGGTCGCGGCACTCTACGAACACGCCATCCGGCGCGGCGAGGGCGTGATCGCGAAGGAGGGCGCGTTCGTCGCGCGGACGACGCCGCACACGGGGCGCTCGCCGAACGACAAGTTCACGGTGCGCGAACCGTCCACGGAGGACGACATCGCGTGGGGCGGGGTCAACGTGCCGTTCTCGCCGGCGCACTACGAACGGCTGCACCAGGACGTCCGCGCGTATCTGGAAGAGCAGGAGTTGTTCGTGCGCGACGTCTTCGCCGGCGCCGACCCGGCGTATCGGCTGAACGTCCGCGTCATCAGCGCGAGCGCGTGGCACTCGCTCTTCGTCCGCAACATGTTCATCGAGCCGACGGCCGAGGAACGCGAGGGCTTCGAACCCGGCTTCACGATTCTGCACGCGCCCGAGTTCCACGCCGACCCGCCGACGCACGGGACTCGCTCGGGCGCGTTCGTCGTCGTCAACTTCGGTGAGCGGACCGTCCTGATCGGCGGCACCCGATACGCCGGCGAGATCAAGAAGTCGATCTTCTCGGTGCTCAACTACCTGCTGCCGCGGCGCGGCGTCCTCTCGATGCACTGTTCGGCGAACGTCGGTCCCGCGGGCGATGTCGCGCTCTTCTTCGGCCTGTCGGGGACGGGGAAGACGACGCTCTCGACGGATCCGAGCCGCCACCTGATCGGCGATGACGAGCACGGCTGGTCCGATGAGGGCGTCTTCAACTTCGAAGGCGGCAACTACGCCAAGGTGATCCGTCTCTCGCCCCAGGGCGAGCCGCTGATCTACGCCGCGAGTCGCCGCTTCGGCGTGATCCTCGAAAACGTCATCATCGACCCCGTGACCCGGGACGTCGATTTCGACGACGACTCGATCACCGAGAACACGCGCTCCTCGTACCCGCTCGACTTCATCGAGGGCGCCGTGCCGGGCAGCCGCGCGGGCCATCCGAAGAACGTGATCCTGCTGACGGCCGACGCGTTCGGCGTGCTCCCGCCGATCTCGAAGCTGACGCCCGACCAGGCCATGTACCACTTCCTCTCCGGCTACACCGCGAAGGTCGCGGGGACGGAGCGCGGCGTGACCGAGCCCAAGGCCACGTTCAGCGCGTGTTTCGGCGCCCCCTTCCTGCCGCTCCCGCCCACGACCTACGCCCGGCTGCTGGGGGAGAAGATCGAGCGCCACGACGTCCGCTGCTGGCTGGTCAACACCGGGTGGACCGGCGGCGCCTACGGCGTCGGCCGGCGCATGGACCTGGCACACACCCGCGCCATGGTCGATGCCGCACTGACCGGAAAGCTGGACGCCGTGCCGACCCGGCCGGATCCCGTGTTCCGGCTCCCGGTCCCCGAGCACGTGCCCGGCGTTCCGGATGAGGTGCTCGACCCGCGCCGCACCTGGCCCGATCCGGAGGCATACGATGCCCAGGCCCGCAAACTCGCCGGCATGTTCCGCGAGAACTTCCAGGCCTTCGCCGCGGATGTGACGGAGGCCGTGCGCGACGCAGGGCCCAAGGCGTAGCCGGCCGAAGCGGGCCCCCCGCGCATCCCGCGTCCATCCGCGAACGGCGCCGCGGGCCGGGGGGATCACGCGTCCAGGGGGGCCGCCGTTCCGACGCCCCCCGTTCGAACTCGATCCGCGCGCCCACCCCTTGACAATCTGGGTATGTCGGCCGTACCGTGCGTGGTACCTAGAAAATCGAGGGCATCCATGGACAAGGGTAGGCCGGATCACCTGCACGGGACGCTGGATGCGCTGATCCTGAAGGCGCTCGCACCGGGGGCGCGCCACGGGTACGCGATCGCGCGTTGGCTCGAGGAGACGACGGACGAGGTACTCCGGATCGAGGAGGGCTCGTTGTACCCGGCGCTGTACCGACTGGAGAAGCGCGGCTGGATCGAGGCGGAGTGGGGCAGGTCGGAGCTGGGCCGTCGTGCGAAATTTTATCATTTGACGGAGCGGGGATGGGCGGCGCTCGAGCGGGAGACGGCGGAGTGGGCGCGGTTCGCTGCGGCCGTTTCGCGAGTATTGCTTGCGACCGGATAGGGGAGTTTCGTGGCGAAGCGGGATGAAGGCGGGCGGCCGCGTGTTCGCGGAATCCTGAAGCCGAGCGTGGGTGATGAGGTGGAGGAGGAGCTGTCGTTCCACGTCGAGATGCGGGTTCGCGAGCTCGTCGCCGAGGGATGGAGCGAGGCGGACGCGCGGGCGGAGGCGTTGCGACGATTCGGCGATCTGATGCGGGTCAAGGCGGACTGCCGGCGCATCGCGGAGGAGAGGGAGCGGAGCATGAGACGGATGGAATTTCTGGCGGGCCTTCGCCAGGACGTACGCTACGCGTTTCGCCAGTTGATGCGTTCGCGCGCCTTCGCCGCGGCCGCGGTGGTCATGCTCGCGCTCGGCATTGGCGCGACGACGGCGATCTTCAGCGTGGTCGACGCGGTGCTGCTTCGGTCGTTGCCGTTCCCTGGCGCGGAGCGGCTGGTCATCCCGGAGACGCTGAATCTGGAGAACGGCGACACGTGGTCGGTCACGTACGGCGACTATCTGGATTGGGTGGATGCGGGTGTATTCGCGGACGTCGGGCTGTACCAGTCGGTGAACGTCAACATCAGCGGCGGCGAGGCGAGCGAGCGGGTGGCGACGGCGCTGATCACGGGGGACTTCTTCGCCGCGCTGGGGGTGGCGCCGGTGCTGGGTCGTCTGTTTCAGGCGGACGACTTCGTGCCGGGGTCGCCGGCGACGGCGATTCTGTCGTACGGGCTGTGGCAGCGGCGCTTCGGCGGTGATCGCGGCATCATCGGGCGCTCGGTGCGGATCGCCGGCGTGCCGACCGAGGTCATCGCCGTGCTGCCGCGGGGTCTCGGATTCCCGCGCGACGTCGACCTTTGGCTGCCGCTCGAGGTCACCCCGGCGAGGCGAGCGATCTGGGAGCGTCGGGACAACTTCATCTTCCGGAGCGTTGCGCGTCTGGCACCGGGCCGCACGCTGGAGCAGACGCGCTCGCACCTGGCCACGCTGGCGCGGCAAGTCGAGCGCGATCACCCGGACATCCGGTCGAACGTGACGGTGACCGCGACCCCGCTGGGCGCGTGGATGGTGGGCGCGGAGCTGTCGCGGGCGCTGTGGCTGTTCCTGGGCGCTGTGGTGCTGGTCCTGTTGATCGGCTGCGTGAACGTGGCGAACCTGTTGCTGACGCGCGCGGCGGTGAGGGGCAGGGAGCTGGCGATCCGGACGGCGCTCGGCGCGGGGCGGGCGAGGATCGTACGGCAGTTGTTGACGGAGAGCGTGATCCTCGCCCTGATCGGCGGTGCGGTCGGCGTCGCCGTCGCGTTCTGGGGGGTGCGCGTGCTGGTGGCGGCGGCGCCCGCGGAGATTCCTCGCCTCGAGGAGGTGGCGCTGAGTCCGACGGCGCTCGCGTTCGCGGCCGCCGTCTCCCTGGCCTCGGCCGTGCTGTTCGGCCTCGCGCCGGCGCTGCGGGCGTCGCGGGGAAGCCCGGGGGCGGCGCTCGGCGAGACGAGCCTGCGCGCGACGGCGGGCGCGGGAACGCGACGTCGCCGGGGCGCCCTCGCCGCCGCCGAGCTCGCGCTCTCGCTCGTGCTGCTCGTGGCCGCGGGGCTGGTGCTGCGCAGCTTCGCGCAGTTGCGGGCGACCGACCCGGGTTTCGAGACGGAAGGACTTCTGACCTTTTCGCTGTCGCTCCAGGGCGACCGCTACGACCCGGACGGAGTGACGGCGTCCACGTTCGCCGAGCTCCGGCGTCGCATGGAGGCGATCCCGGGCATCGAGAAGACCGCGATCGTGTCGTCGCTTCCGATGGGCGGCGGCGGCTTCTACCTCGGCCGAAGCTTCCTTGCCGAGGGCCGGCCGGAGCCGCCGCAGGGCGAGGAGGTCTCCGGGATGTGGAACGTGGTGTCGCCCGACTACTTCGGCACCATGCGGATCCCGCTGCTGCGCGGGCGCGACTTCAGCTCGGCCGACGGCGCGGAGTCCACGCCGGTCATGATCGTGAACCGCGAGTTCGCGCGGCGCATGTTCCCCGATGGCGATGCGCTGGGGAAGCGCGTTCGCTCGTGGCGGGACGAGAACCTGTATCGTGAGATCGTCGGCATCGTCGGCGACGTGCGCTTCTTCGGCGCCGGCGACGAGATCCGTCCGCTGGTCTACGTCCCGCATCCGCAGAACGAATGGGGGAGCATGGTCGTGGTCGTGCGCACGGCCGGCGACCCGATGACCGTCGTCGGCGCGCTGCGCGACGCGGTGCGCGGACTCGATCCGGACCTCGCGGTCGACGACGTCCAGACCATGGACCAGGTGTTCGCCGCTTCGGTCGCGCCCCGCCGCTTCGGCTCGCTCCTGCTCGGCACCTTCGCGGGGATCGCCGTCGTGCTCGCGGCCATCGGCATCTACGGCATCCTCTCGTTCGGCGTGACGCAGCGCACCAGGGAGATCGGGATCCGCATGGCGCTGGGCGCCCGACGCGAGGACGTGCTCCGCATGGTCGTCCGCGAGGCGGCCGTGATCGCGCTCGTGGGCACCGTGGCCGGGCTGGCGGGCGCGCTCGTGGTCAGCCGTCTGCTGAAGTCGCTCCTCTACCAGGTCAGCGCGACGGACCCGGTCACCTTCGGCGGCGTGGTGCTGCTCTTGATCGCCGTGGCCGTCGCCGCGAGCCTGGCGCCGGCCCGGCGGGCGGCTTCCGTCGACCCCGCGACGACGCTCCGCGCGGAGTGACGCGGGGGGCGTGACCCCTGCCCGTGCGCTGCGCGCATCCCGGGATCCAGGCACCGGCCACCTCCCGACGCGAACGCCCGCGGCAGCAGAGCGGCTCGCCCATGAGTTCGGAACCGCGCGGCCGCTCGCCGCGCCCGGTTCGCCGACAGGCACGACTCCGGAGTGACGCGACGACCGCACTAGGTCCCGCGCGCAGTTCCCCGTATATTGGCGGTCGACGATCACACGGAGGCCCTCCGATGCGAATGCGCGCATACCCCTCATCATGAGCGCCGCCGCCCCCCACGCCATCACCATCCGCGACCCGCTCTGGGACACGATCCGACTGGATCCGAGCGCGGTGCGCATCATCGATTCTGCGGCGTTCCAGCGGCTCCGCTACATCCGCCAACTCGGGCTGGCGCATCTGGTCTACCCCGGGGCGACGCACACCCGTTTCGACCACGCCCTCGGCGTCTATCACCTGGCGCAGCGGGCACTGGCGATCCTCGACGAGCAGGGCGGCGCGCGCGTCGCGGATCCCGTCGAGCGCCGGCTCGTCGCACTCGCGGCGCTGCTGCACGACATCGGCCACTACCCCTACTCCCACGCCATCGAAGAGCTCGAAGAGGCGCGGATCCCCGGCCACCACGAAGCGCTGGTCGGGCGGTTCCTCGCCGACCCGGAGGTGCGCGCGGCACTCGAATCCGTCGCGCCGGACGGGCCCGCCCGCATCGAGGCGCTGGTCCGCGGACGCTCCACGAGCCCGCTCCAGGGGCTGGTCAGCGGCAGCCTGGATCTCGACAAGATCGAGTACCTCAAGCGTGACGCACGCTTCTGCGGCGTCCCCTACGGCGAGGTGGACGTCGACCGACTGCTCCACTCGCTGGTCGTGGTCGAGGAGCCGGGGACCGGGCGGCCGGAGGTAGGCGTCCACGAAAAGGGCGTGGCCGCGCTCGAATCCCTGCTCTTCGCGAAGTACCAGATGTTCCGGAACGTCTACTGGCACCACGCCGTCCGCGCGGCCACCGTCATGTACAAACGCATCGTCGGCGATGCACTGGACGGCGGCTTGATTCGCGCGGACGAGCTGGTGGGGCGGACGGATGAGGCACTGCTGTTCCTGCTGGAGACGCGCGCGGCCGCCACGGCGGAGGCCGGATCGGGGAGCGGAGTGGCCGCGGACGGCGCGAGGGGCGGCGGTGGCGCGAGCGTCGATCCCGCCGCGGCGGCGCGGGTGGGGCGTTGGGTCGGGATGTTGCGGGCGCGGCGGCTGCCGAAGCGGGTGGCGGAGGTGGCGGGGGCGGAGGTGGATGGTGGGGATGTGGGCGAGTGGTTGGCGGCGGACACGCCGCTGAAGCGGCAGGTCGAGGACCGGATCGCGCAGGAGCTGGGGCTGCGGCCGGGCGATGTATTCCTGGATTATCCGGAGAAGCCCGCGATGTTCGGGTTGGATCTGCTGGTGCAGCGGCAGTCGGGTCGTGTGATCCGGCTGGGACCGGCGGGAGAGCCGGGGTTGATCGGGCTTCCGCGGGTGGCGGACGAGCTGTACCGGACGGCGCGGGTCTTACGGCTCTTCGCGCTGGGGGGCCGGCGGGAGGTGGATCCGGCGGTGCTGGCGGGGGTTGCGGCGCTGGGCGAGTCGGAGGCGCGTCGCCGGCTGGCGGACGCTACGGCGCTGCTCGGATCAGGATGACCGTGATGTTGTCGGGGCCGCCGCGCAGGTTGGCGGCGTCGACGAGCTGAGCGGCGAGGGCGTCGAGCGGCAGGTCGCGGTCGAGGATGGCGCGGATGTCGGCATCGGCGACGGGGCCGGTGAGGCCGTCGGAACAGAGCAGGAGCAGGTCGCCGGGCTCGATCCGGCCGGGGATGATGTCGATCTTCGGGTCGCCGTCGGCGATTCCGAGTGCGCGCGTGAGCACGCCGGCGTTCGGGTGTGTGCGTGCGCGGGCGGGCGAGAGCAGGCCGCTCTCGATCTGTTGCTGGACCCAAGTGTGGTCCGTGGTGAGCTGGCGGAGGCGCCCGTCGCGGAGCAGGTAGGCGCGCGAGTCGCCGACGTGGCCGATGCGAAAGGCGTGTCCGTCGTCGGCGATGGCGAGCGCGGTCAGGGTCGTGGCCATCCCGGTCTTTTCGGGCTCGTGTGCGGCGCGTGCCCGGATGGCGTGGTGCGCGGCGATCATGGCCGATCGGAGTGGCGCTTCGAGGGCAGGGGCGGGGAGCGCGCCGGCGATCCCGGCGAGTTTGGCGCCGATCACCTCGACGGCGATGCCGCTCGCGACCTCGCCCGCGGCGTGTCCGCCGAGGCCGTCGGCGACGATGAAGAGGCCCGTGTCGGGGAGAGCGAGGAGGGCGTCCTCGTTTCCGGAGCGTTTCCGGCCCCGGTCGGTGAGGGCGGCGACGGACGGCTGCATGGGCTCAAAGGTGGCGTGGCGAGGGATGGCGGGCAAGGACCGGCACGCGGCTTGCCCCGTCCGCCGTTGCCATGCAGCGCACGTTCGTTCTGATCGTTCTGCTCGTCTTCGCAGCGGGCTGCCGGCGTCGTCCGGAGGACGACCGCATGTCGATGCCGCCGCCTCCGCCGGCCGCGATGATCGCGCCGGTCCGCGAATCCATGACACTCGATGAGAAGCTGGCGCGGTTGGAGGCGGAGCTGGATGCCGCGCTCCGGATGGAACACCTGGACGATGCCGCGCGGGTGCGACTGTTCCGGGCGGAGGCGATCACGGACCGCCTGCTCGAAGAGCGGCCGCCGGTCGCGTGGCTGGCGCGCGGGTACGAGGTCGAAGCGAATCTGCGACAGCTCCAGTCGCTGGCGGATCGGATCGTGGCGGAGCTTCGCCGCGAGGAGCCGGAGGCGATGATCCGGGAGGACATCCTCCGTCTGCGTCGCGAGGTGGGGCAGTTGCGGCCGGCCCTCGCAATGCCCGGCGGCGGCGCGCTGCCCGTGCCGCTGGATTCACTGCTCGCGGGCGTTCCACCGGATTCCACGGGGGTCACCGTCACCGAGGGGGCGAGGGGCGAGTGATGGCCGGCGCCGCTACCGCGGCCGGCGTTCGACACGCTCCCGCCGCTCCTCACGCGGGTGGCCGTGCCCCTGGTTGTCCGCGACCTCCGTCTCATCGAAGTCACGGTCCGTTCCCGCCGTTGCCGGCCGGCCGCCGGCCGGCTCCGCGGTCGCGCCCGTGGGCATCTTCTTGGTTCCGTGGTCGTCCTGCACGTCTCGTTTGAGGTCGGTCATGACCGGGTCCCGTCGCGCGTTGAAAGGAAGACGGTGGCCGCGCGTGGTGCGCGGCTTGCGGGGCCGCGCGGTGCAAGAGGCGGGCCGGGGGCGGCGGGAACTGCCGGGAGCGGGAGCGGCGGCTGCGCCGCCTGGAGCGGGAACGTTTACGTTTACGGGGACGGAAGCGGGATCGGCGGGCTGCGGGCGGGACGGGTGGTGCGGTGGGGGGCGCGCGTGCGTGCGCGCGTGCGTGCGGACGGCGGGGTTCGGCTCGATCAGATCGCCCGGGTGGGGGCCGCGCGCGAGCGCGGTGCGCGGCGGGGCGGGGCGGGCCCGACTTGCGCAATCGGGTGAGGCGTTGCATTTTTGCGGGCTACGCAATTCCGGGGGCGCGTGGGGTCACGGCGCGCGGGGTGGTGGGGAACCCGGGAGCGGCGAGCGGTGTTTCATGCGACGAGATGCCAGGCGCACGCCCGTCGTCGCGCAAGCTGCCGACGGGCACTTTTGTCGGCAGAGTCCTTGCATGCAGCGCAAGCGCGCGACGGCCGCCGGGAGCGGGCGGGCGTCGTGGAACGAAACGTTGAACGAGGGTTGATGGCCACTACGCCGGAGAGGCGCGAAGCGCGGCGGCGTCGCCGCCCGCCGACCGACGCGGTCCTGCGAGAGTTCGCGGGAGCGACGGAGGAGCGGAATGCGCTCGATCAGTACCTGCGGGACGTGAGCAAGCACGAGTTGATCACGCCGGAGGAGGAGATCGAGCTGGGGCGGCGTGCGCGCGCCGGCGACGAGGAGGCGGTGCAGCGCCTGGTTCGCGCGAACCTCCGGTTCGTGATCAGTGTGGCCAAGAAGTACCAGAATCGTGGCGTTTCGCTGATCGACCTGATCCAGGAAGGGAACGTCGGGCTGGTGACGGCGGCGCGGAAGTTCGATCCGGATCAGGGCGTGAAGTTCATTTCGTACGCGGTGTGGTGGATCCGGCAGGCGATCCTCTCGTCGCTGGCGAACCAGGGGCGTGCCGTGCGGGTGCCGCTGAACCGGGCGAGCGACCTGGCGCGCATCTTCAGGGAACGGGAGCGGCTCAAGCAGGAGTTGCGGCGGGATCCGAGCCCGGAGGAGCTGGCGGCTGCGGCGAAGCTGACGCCGGAGACGGTCGAGTCGTTGCAGACGTTGAACGCGGCGGAGATCCGCCTGGACGCGCCGATCGGCGACAGCGACGACAGTCAGCTCGTCGAGCGCTTCATCGCGGAAGAGGCGGCCGAGCCGGAGCTCGCGGTCGAAGAGCGGCTCATGGCGGAGCAGATCGAGCGCGCGCTGGACACGCTGACGCCGCGGGATGCACGCGTGCTGCGGCTGTACTTCGGGCTCGAAGGCGGCCGCGAGCACACGCTCGAAGAGATCGGCAACGTGCTGGGCGTCACGCGCGAGCGCGTGCGGCAGCTCCGCGACCGTGCGCTGAAGCGGCTTCGTGAAGGCGAACTCGGGAACGCACTCGAGAGCTTCGCCGCCTGAGCCGCGGGACCGCGGCACGGTTCGCAGGGCCGTCGGCGGTGTCTACGAGGTCCAGCTCGACGCGGGCGCCGTCGTCCAGGCGGCGTTGCGAGGGCGACTCAAGCTCGAGCAGCGCACGGGCGACCGCGTGGTCGCGGGCGACCGGGTCGAGGTCGAGCGGCACGCGGACGGTACCGCGACGATCGAGAAGGTCGAGGAGCGGCAGAGTGAACTCGCCCGCCGTGCTCCGGGACACGGAGCGCGGCGGGCGAAGGTCATCGTGGCCAACGTGGACCAGCTCGTCGCCGTCTTCGCGGCGGCGAACCCCGAGCCGCGCCTGCGGATGCTGGACCGTTTCCTGGTCCTCGCCGGGGCGAACGACCTGAGCGCGCTCATCGTGGTCAACAAGGTGGACCGGGTGGGCATTGATGCGGCGCGCGCCCGCTTCGGCGTCTACGAGGCGGCCGGCTACCCCGTCCTGTACACGAGTGCGCTCGACGGAACCGGGATCGAAGAGCTGCGTGACCGTCTCTGCGGCCGCACGAGCGTGTTGGCGGGGCCGTCCGGCGTGGGCAAGTCCAGTCTCCTCAACGCGATCGAGCCGGGACTGCGGCTGCGCACGGCGGAGGTGAGCGCCGCCGTCCGCAAGGGGCGCCACACCACGGTGGCCGCCGAACTGCTCCCGCTCTCCTGCGGCGGCTACGTCGCGGACACTCCGGGCCTGCGGGAGCTCGGCCTCTGGGGGATCCCCACCGAGACACTGGACCGCTACTTCCCCGAATTCGAGCCGTACCTGGGCGAGTGCCGTTTCGGCTACGCCTGCTCCCACACGCACGAGCCCGGCTGCGCGGTGCGCGAGGCCGTGGACGCCGGCGAGATCCCGTTGGAGCGCTACGAGAGCTACCGCGCGCTGAGGGAAGGCTGAGGCCGGGGCGCCCACCGTGGGCGCCCGCCGTTCACGCCAGTTCGCGTCCGCGCCGTCGTGCCGCGCCGATGCCGCCCACCCCGAGCAGACCGCTTCCCAGGAGGAGCAATGTCAGCGGTTCCGGCGTGACCGTGGTCGCGGTCGCGTCGGCGGCGCCTTGATTACTCGCCTGCTCGGGCGGATCGTCGAGGTCCACCGCACCGGAGGGCGTCCGGGGGGTGGCGGGCGGTTGCGATCCGACGTGCTGGCCGTCGGTGAAGCGGTGCAGGATGCCGGTGGCGGGGAAGCGGACCCAATGGCCGGGACGGATGTGCCAGTCGGGCCGCAACCGGCCCTCGTGGCCCGTGGTGCGCGGCGTCCAGGACAGCGGACGCGGCGCGGTCGGCGTCGCGATGGGAGCGGCGTGGCCACGGGCGTGTGTCCCGGCCGCGGCGACGAAGTGGTCGAAGACGCTGATCCGGGCGCGCCGCGCGTCCGTGCCGGGAAGGCCGCTGGCCGCGGCGGTCCCGTAGGCCGCCAGGCCGAGTACGGCCGTCATGACGCAGTGCCGTGTGTACGTGCGGATCCGACTCATACTCTGCTCTCCTTCCGTGGACGGATGACCAGTCCCACATCGGGCTCGCGCCCCGGCGGGCGGCGGCTCCGCGTGGCAGCCCAGCCGCCGGTGCCGAGGATCAGCACGACCGGGACGCACAGGGCGCCGGCAATGAAGGCCTCGATTGCCGCCGCGTCGTAGTCCTCCCGGGCATCGACCGGAACGGTCGGCCGGAGTTGAAGTGCATCGAGGATGAAGATCGACAGTGCCGCCATGAGGGCGATGCCGGCGCAGGTGGCCACGACGGCGAGGAACCGGAGCAACCGGCGGTGATCGGCGAGCGCCGCGACCAACATCGCGATGCCGGCACCGAGGAGCGGTGTGACGAGCGTGTTGAACGCGATCCCCATGGCGCCGAACCGCCACTCGAGGTCGCGCGGCGCGGCCGGCCACGTCCGTGCTGCGACATCGAGGAGCGGCACGACCACGAGGAGGGCCGCCAGTGGATAGATCCACGGCAAGAACGCCCGGTTGTAGCTCATGACACCATGCACATCGCGCTCTCCGGGAGGTCCGCGCCGCCGATGCGCCGCCGGCACCGGTATCCGGCGCCGCCGACCCGATCAGCGGCCGAGAGAATCCGACCCTTAGGCAACAACCATGCCCTGTCCGAGGGCCAGGGAGCAGTCTGCCGGTCGGCGCGGCATGTGACCCGCCTCGCGGATGCGTCGTCCATTCGGCGTCGGACATTGGCCCGAGTTCGGTGGTGCGCGACCACGAACGGGCCTCGGACCAGACAGGAGGAACCACATGATTCGCCGGCTCACACACGCGATCGCGCTCTCGCTGGCCGTTCTTCTCCCCGTGGCGGCGTGCGATGATGGCCCCGGCCCAGACAACACCCGGATCTCGATTCGATTGACCGATGCCGCGGGCGACATCGAGGCGGCGGTCGTCACGATCTCGGAGATCTACCTCCAGGGCGGTGACGGGGAGGGGCAGGCCGAGGGGGAGACCGATGCCGCAGGACGCGTGGTCCTGCGCGACGAGCCCGTGACGACCGACCTGGTCACCCTGGCCAACGACATTGAGACGCTCGTCGAGGGCGCGGTCGTGCCATCGGGCACATACGCGCAGCTCCGGTTCGTCATCACGGGCGGCTACGTGGCCGTCGAGAACGCCCAGGGTGACATCGACGTCTTCGCCACCGAGGGGTACGAGCCACCCGCCGGCTTCGAATTCCCGGAGGGGAGCGAAGTCGCGGGGACGCTCCAGTGCCCGAGCTGCGGTCAGAGCGGGCTGAAGGTCAACGTGTCGGGCGGCCTCGTGGTCGACGGTGGTGAAGAGGACCTGCTCGTCGACTTCGACGTTGCGGAGAGCTTCGGCCACGGAGCCGGCAAATCCGGCCACTGGGTGATGGAGCCGGTGATCACGGCGACGGATCTCGATGCGGTGGGCAGCGTGCACGTCGCGGTCTCGCTCGGCACGGATGTGACGCTGCCGGTGATCGGTAATGTCCAGATCGGTCTCGGCGACCTGGAAGTCCGCCTCATCAACGAGGATGGCAACGCCGAGGTCCTGGCGCTGACCGATGAGGACGAGGACGGCACCTTCGAGGCGGAATTCATGTTCCTCCTCCCCGGCAGCTACCAGGTCGAACTGGCGTTGCCGGCCGGCTTGACGATCGACACCGAGCCGGCGCTCCCGCTCACGCTGGACGTCGAAGCGGGCGCGACCGCGGAGGCGGAGATCAGCTTGATTTCGGCGTCCGGCGCGTAGGCGTCAGCCGCCGGCCCACCCACGGCGAACGCCCCCGGGAGTATCCCGGGGGTGTTCGTTCATTCGTTTCCGTTCCCGGATCGGATCCGCGGGCGTGCCCGGACCGTGCCGGCCCGCACAAGCGCCAAGGGTTGAGTGCGCGCGGACCGCGCGCTATCTTGCGCCTTTCCCACTTGCACCACCGGATCCCGTATGACGCCCAATCAGACCGACGTGGATCGGCCAGCGGTTGCGAGTGCGCCCGACGTGGCGATCGCGGGCGCGCCCGCGCGCAGGAAACTGCCGCTGCACACGCGTATCCTGCTGGGACTCGTCGTGGGTGCCCTGGCGGGCCTCCTGGCGAGTGCCACGCTCGGCGCGGACGATCCGCGGGTGCAGTGGCTCATCGAGAACGTGACGGAGCCGATCGGGCAGTTGTTCCTGCGGCTCCTCCTGATGGTCGTCATCCCGCTGGTCTTTTCCGCGCTCGTCGTCGGTGTTGCGGGTGTGGGCGACATTCGCAAGCTGGGTCGCATCGGCCTGAAGTCGTTCGCCTACACGCTCGTGATCTCGGGGATCTCGGTCGTGATCGGGCTGACGGTGGCGAACACGATCCGCCCCGGCGAGCGGGTGGATCCGACCACCGCGGCGGCGCTCGAAGCACGCTACGGTGCGGAGGCCGTGGGCGAGGTCGAGGGCGCGCTCGCGGGCGGAGGGGATGCGCCGATCCTGACGCAGGTGATCGAGACCGTCGTGCCGGTGAACCCGATCACCGCGGCGGCGACCGAGACGCCCAACCTGCTGCATCTGATGTTCTTCGCCCTGGTCCTGGGCATCGCCGCCACGCTGCTCCCCGTGGAGCGCACGGCGCCGCTCCTCGGCGCGCTCGATGCGCTCTACGAGATCTCCGCGAAGATCATCGACGGCATCATGCGCATCGCGCCGTACGCCGTGGCGTGTCTCCTCTTCAGCAGCACCGCGGGGTTCGGCCTGGACCTGGTGGTCGCGCTGGCGTGGTACATGGCGACCGTGCTGCTCGGGCTCGGGATCCACATGTTCGGGGTGTACTCGGTCTCCGTCGCCACGCTCTCGCGCATCGCGCCGCTCGAGTTCTTCCGGCGCATCAAGACCATCATGGCGACCGCGTTCTCGACGTCGTCATCGAATGCCACGCTCCCCACGGCGCTCGAGGTCACGGAAAAGAACCTCGGCGTGCCCCGCGAGATCAACTCGTTCGTGCTCACGGTCGGCGCGACGGCGAACCAGAACGGGACGGCGCTCTACGAAGGGGTGACGATCCTCTTCCTCGCCCAGCTCGCGGGGGTCGACCTCTCGATCGGCCAGCAGATCGTCGTGGCCTATCTGGCGATCATCGGCGGGATCGGGACCGCGGGCGTGCCGGCCGGCTCGATCCCCTTCGTCATTGTCGTCCTCGCCTCGATCGGCGTGAACCCCTCGTTGATCGCGATCATCTTCGGCGTCGACCGGATCCTGGACATGTGCCGGACCACGCTGAACGTCGCGGGCGACGTCACGGCGGCC
>DASVCS010000159.1:0-138461 GCA_036381495.1 Longimicrobiales bacterium | reverse complement strand
AGGGAGGTCGAGATCGTTGCCGAGCGCACGGACGGCACCACGCTCCGCTTCCGCGCCACCATCCGCATCGACACCCCCCAGGAACTGCTCTACTACCGCCACGGCGGCATCCTCCAGTTCGTCCTGCGACAGCTCCTGGGCGGCCGGATCGCGCCCATCGCCTTCTCGCCCACCGTCGAGGCCGCACCCCAGCGGGTGCCCGGCGCCCCGCGGGATGATGCGGTCGAGAAGGGTTCGATCAAGTCCTTCCCCGCGAGCGACCCGCCGGCGTATTGAGGGTGGCCGGAGGGTGGCCCGGTGTCGGGCGCCGTCGCGGCGCCGGCCGGAGGACCCGCGCCGGCGCCGCCGGCGACGTCGGGCGCCCGAGCCACCCTCCGGTCCGGCGTTCGACGCCTCAGCTTTCCATTTTCCTGCCGCCCGCCTATCATACCGGATCCGGTGGGCGGCGCCGCGCCATCGCCGCGGCTCTCCTCCACGCGCATCCAACTCGATCAACCGGAACAAGCCCATGGTCCAGTGTGCTCTCCCCGGACCCATCGTGAGGCGGTTGGGTTTCGGTCCGTGGCTGCGGGCGTGCGCGGCGCGCGCCGCGCGCGCCGCGCGGCCGGCGCTCCTGCTCTTGCTCCTCCCGGCCGCCGCATCCGCGCGGCAGAAGCCCGCCCTCACGCCGGCCGACTACGGAAAGTGGGAGTCGCTCGGCTTCGGCCGGCTCTCGCCCGACGGCGAATGGCTGGCCTACCCGGTCTCGCGCGTGAACGAGCGGGATGAACTGCGCATCCGCCGCCTCGACGAGGACAGCACGCGCGCCGTCGCCTACGGCACGCGCCCCGTCTTCTCCGCCGACGGGCGGTGGCTCGCCTACGGCATCGGCGTCTCCGAGGATGAGCGCGAGAAGCTCCAGAAGGCGAAGAAACCCGTACACAACCGGCTCGGGCTGTTGAACCTCGAGACGGGCGAGACGATCACGATCGATGACGTGGCGTCCTTCGCCTTCAGCGACGATGGCGCGTTCCTGGCCATGCGGGGCTATGCGATCGAGGGGCGCGACAGCAAGGGCGTCGACCTCGTGGTCCGCGAGCTGGCCACCGGCCTCGACACCAACTTCGGCAACGTCTCGGACTACGCCTGGCAGGAGGGCGGAACGCTGCTGGCCATGACCATCGATGCCGAGTCCAACGTAGGCAACGGCGTCCTCCTCTACGACCCGGCGAGCGGCCGGCTCCGCACGCTCGACTCGGACACCGCGACGTACATCGGCCCCGTCTGGCGCGAGGACGGCGACGACCTCGCCGTCCTGCGCGTTCGCACCGACTCGCTCCACGAGGACGAGACCCACGTCGTCCTCGCCTGGACCGGGCTCGCGGGCGAGCATCCGCAGCGCCACGTCTTCGACCCCGCGACCGCGGAGGGCTTCCCGGCCGAGATGCGCATCGTCGACTTCCGCCCGCTCCACTGGGCGGAGGACGGCGACGCGGTCTTCTTCGGGATCAAGGAATGGGACCGCAAGCCGGCCGAGCCCGACCTGCTCGCCAAGGGCACCGGGGCCGGAGACGGGCGCGCAGCCGAGGATTCCGCGACCGCCGCGAAGGCCGCGGGATCCGCCGACTCGGCCGAGGCCGGCAGGGCGGGGAAGGAGGCCGCCGGGGACGACGAGGAGCCGGCCGGCGTCGAGGTCTGGCACGCCCGCGACGTCGACATCATGCCGCGCCAGAAGGTGCAGGCGGACAGCGACCGGCGGGAGAACCACCTGGCCGTCTGGCATCTCGATTCCGGGCGCTTCGTCCGGCTCGGCACCGAGCTCACCGAGGACGTCGAGCTCGTCGAGGGCGATGAGGTCGCCCTCGGGATGGACCAGACGCCGTACGAACGCGAACGGATGTTCGGCCCCATCTACCACGACATCTACCGCATCGACGTGGGCAGCGGCGAGCGCGAACGGATTGCGGAGCGCGTCCAGTTCGAGTTCGGCGCGAGCCCCGGCGGCCGCTATTTCCTCTACCTCGCGGACGACCACTACTGGATCTACGACCTCGAGACCGGCGCACGCACGAACATCACGGCCGGGATCCCGACATCCTTCGTCGACCTCGAGGACGATCACACGGTCGAGCAGAAGCCGCCGTTCGGCGTGGCCGGTTGGACCGAAGGCGATGAACGCGTGATCCTCTACGACAAGTACGACCTCTGGGCGGTGAGCCCCGACGGCTCGGGCGCGGTGCGGCTCACGCGCGGCGCCGAGGACAGCGTACGCCACCGCCTGGTCCGCCTGGACGCCGAGCAGGAGTTCATCGACCCCGACGAACCGCTCTACCTCTCGCTCTACGGCGAGTGGACGAAGCGCTTCGGCTACGGCCGGCTCGAGATCGGCGGCGACGTCGACCGCCTGGTCTGGCTCGACAAGAACGTGAGCCGTCTCGCTCGCGCGGACAGCGCCGACGTCTTCGCCTACGTGGTCCAGGACTTCGACGACTCGCCCGACTACTTCGTCGCGGGGCCGGACCTCGACGACGCACGCCAGGTCACCGAGACGAATCCGTTCCAGGACGACTACGCGTGGGGGCACTCCGAGCTGGTCGAGTTCGAGAACGCCCGCGGCCAGCGCCTCCAGGGCGCGCTGTTCTACCCGGCCAACTACGAGCCGGGCAGGAAGTACCCGATGATCGTCTACATCTACGAGATCCGCTCGAACACGGTGCACTCCTACAGCGTGCCCTCCGAGCGCAGCCCGTACAACCCGGCGGTCTTCACGAGCGAGGGCTACTTCGTCTTCCAGCCCGACATCGTCTACCGCGACCGCAACCCCGGGCTGTCGGCCGTCGAGTCCGTGGTGCCGGCGGTCGAGAAGGTCCTGGAGACCGGGATGATCGATCCGGCTCGCGTCGGCCTGGTCGGCCACTCGTGGGGCGCCTACCAGACGGCGTTCATCGTCACCCAGACCGACCTCTTCTCCGCCGCCGTCGCGGGTGCGCCGCTCACCGACCTCATCAGCATGTATCTCTCCGTCTACTGGAACAGCGGCGGCACGGACGCGCGGATCTTCGAGATCAGCCAGGGGCGCATGGAGGTCCCGTTCTGGGAGGACCTCGAAGCCTACATGGCCAACTCGCCCCTCTTCAACATCCAGAACATGAACACGCCGCTCCTCGTCGCGTTCGGCGATGACGACGGCGCCGTCGACTGGCACCAGGGCATCGAGCTCTACAACGCCGCGCGCCGCGCCGGCAAGGAGTTCGTCATGCTCGTCTACGCCGACGAAAACCACGGCCTCCGCAAGGAGCCCAACCAACTGGACTACCACCGCCGCATCCTCGAATGGTTCGGCCACTACCTCAACGGCGAGGCCGCGCCCGCGTGGATCACCGACGGCGTGAGCTACCTCGAGCGGCAGAAGGCGCTCGAGCGCGAAGGCGGGCGGTAGGGCTGGGGCTGGGGAGTGCCCGGGAGGGGGTGTGGTGGAGGGAGGAAGGCCCGGGACCGGCCGGGAACGGGAGCGGGAGCGGGAGCGGGAACGTTTACGTTTACGGGAACGGCGCCTCTGCGGCGCCGACGGGATCGGGAGTGGGAGCGGGAACGTTTGACGGGAACGGGAGCGAGACGCGCACACGCTCGCGCACGCGCACGAAAAAACCAAGCAATGGCGACACGATACTGGCTGATGAAATCCGAGCCCGGCGCCTACTCGATCGACGACCTCGCCCGGGACGGCACCACGTGCTGGGACGGCGTCCGCAACTACCAGGCGCGCAACTTCATGCGCGACGAGATGCGGCCCGGCGACGGCGTCCTCTTCTACCATAGCAACGCGGAGCCGCCGGGTGTGGCGGGACTCGCGGAAGTGGTGCGTTCCGGCTATCCGGACCCCACGGCGCAGGACCCTGCGAACCCGCACTACGACCCGAAGGCGCGCCCGGATGACCCGCGGTGGTACATGGTCGACATCCGGTTCGTCGCCCGTTTCGACACCTTCGTGCCGCTCGAGGTGCTCAAGCAGACGCCCGGGCTCGAGGAGATGCTGGTGACGCGCAAGAGCCGCCTCTCCGTCCAACCGGTCACCGAGTCGGAGTTCGAGATCGTCCGGCGGCTCGGCCGCGGTCTCCCCGTCGCGTCGCGCTGATCGGCTGCCGCGCAGCGCAGCCGATTCGCCCGATCACGCCGCTTCCCGACCCCGATCCCCTGTACCCGTAGGGCGGTTCACCCGCGGGTTCGGAGCCGCGCGCCCGCTTGCCGCGCTCGGTTCGCGGGCGGCTGCGACGGCGCAGTGATGCGACAACCGTTCTAAAGGCACCCGACGCCGTGCCTCGATCACTCCTCGCGGTCCTCCCCCGGCGGCGAGGAGACGGCGCCGGCCGAGGGCGGGCGCCGCTCGGCCGGCGGTGGCGCTCCCTTCGCCGGCCGTTCCACCGGCGACTCGGCCTCCGCCTTCTTCGGGAAGAGGAGCGACGCGCCCACCGCGATCGCGAGCGTCAGGACGATCACGCCGAGCGACACCGCGATCGGGATGTGATAGACGTTCGCGAGCAGCATCTTCAGCCCCACGAACACCAGGATGACGGCGAGCCCGATTTGCAGGTAGTGGAACCGCTCGATCACGCCGGCCAGCAGGAAGTAGAGCGCGCGCAGCCCGAGGATGGCGAAGATGTTGGACGTGTAGACGATGAACGGGTCCTGGGTGACGGCGAAGACCGCGGGGATCGAATCCACGGCGAAGATCAGGTCCGTGGTCTCGACCAGCACGAGGACGACGAAGAGCGGCGTCGCGACCCGCCGGAGCCTGCCGTTCGGGCCCCTCGCCTCGCGCACGAAGAAGTGCTGGCCGTGGTATTGGCTCGCGATCGGCAGGAACCGCCGCACCAGCCGGATCACCGGGTTGGCCTCCGGCTCGATCGCCTCCTCGTCGTGCCGCGCCATCCGGATCCCCGTGGCCACCAGGAACGCACCGAAGATGTAGAGGACCCAGTCGAAGCGCCGGATCAGCAGCACGCCCGCCCCGATCATCGCGCCGCGCATGACCAGCGCGCCGAGGATCCCCCAGAACAGCACGCGATGCTGGTACTTCGCCGGTACGCCGAAGTACGAGAAGATCAGGACGAAGACGAAGATGTTGTCGACCGAGAGCGCTTCCTCGATCAGGTAGCCGGCCAGGAACTCGAGGCCCGCCTGCGGCCCGAGAAACCGGTAGACCCCAAGGCCGAACGCGAGCGCCAGCATCACCACCACGGCGCTCCACGCACCCGCCTCCCGGATCGACACGACGTGCGCCTTCCGGTGCAGGACGCCGAGGTCCAGGACCAGCATCGCCGTCACGAAGACGCCGAACGCAACCCAGAGCCAGGTCTGCACCACGCGCGTGATCGTCCCTTCCGCCCGCGCCATGAAACGCGAACGGCGAGACCTTCGCACGGCCGGCGGTCTGCCGGCCAGCGCGAAGGTCTCGCCTGATCCCCGGAGGACCTCCACCGGACCGTGCGCCGCGGGCACAGTCTTGACGATCCGGCGGCGCGGGCTTTCTCACCCGCGTGGCTACTCCCCTTCTGGCCGCAAAGGTAACGGCGTCCCGCCACCGACACAATGGCTGGTTGTTCTCGTGCGCGGGCGCGAGCGCGGGCGCGTCGGCGTGCGGCGGTTCGTCGGCGTGCACCTGCGCGTCGGCGTGCACCTGCGCGTCGGCGTGCACCGGTTTCGCCGGCGTGCGCCCGGTCGTCGCGGCGGGCCTGCGCATCGGCAGGGTGAGCCGGTGTCCGGGACCGGCGCGTCCGGCGGCCTGGTACCGGGTGGGCCGATCACGTTATTATACGCACCGTGCGGGTTCGCGCGAATTACGCGCCCGTGCACGAGCACTTGACGAATTGCCCGGCCCGATCCCCTCACACGACGGAGGCAGACCGATGGCGGATGTGATCGATTACACCATTCACGGCGATGACATGCAGCTCGTCGAAATCGCGCTCGATCCCGGCGAGGGCGTGCGTGCGGAGGCGGGCGCCATGATGTTCATGGACGATGGCATCGAGATCCAGACTTCGACCGGCGGCGGGCTGTTCAAGGGCTTCAAGCGCATGATCACGGGCGAGAGCTTCTTCATCACCACCTTCCTCTACAACGGGGCGGGGAAGGGACGCGTCGCCTTTGGGGCGCCGTACCCGGGGAAGATCGTCCCGCTCGACCTCGGCCAGCTCGGCGGCACGTTCCTCTGTCAGAAAGATGGCTTCCTCTGCGCCGCCCGCGGCATCGAGATCGAGGTCGCCTTCACCAAGAAGATCGGCGCCGGCCTCTTCGGCGGCGAGGGCTTCATCCTCCAGCGCCTCGAAGGCGACGGACTCGCCTTCATCCACGCCGGCGGCACCGTCCTCCGGCGTGAGCTCGCCCCCGGCGAGACGCTCCGCGTCGACACCGGCTGCCTCGTCGCCTTCGCGCCCACGGTCACCTACGACATCCAGTTCGTCGGCGGCTTCAAGAACGCGCTCTTCGGCGGTGAAGGCCTCTTCTTCGCCCGTCTCACCGGCCCCGGCACCGTCTATCTCCAGAGCCTGCCGTTCTCCCGCCTCGCCGACCGCATCATGGCCGCCGCCCGCTTCCAGCAGCGCGACGAACGCACCGGCGTGGCCGGCCTCGGCGGCAACCTCCTCGGCGGACTCCTCCAGGGGGATCGGAACTTCTAGGGGGCGCCTTCGGCGCCCAGGGCTAGGGCTGGGGAGTGCCCGGGAGGGGTGCGGTGGAGGGGAGGACGGCCCGGGGACGGCCGGGAGCGGGAGCGGGAACGTTTACGTTTACGGGATGGAGGCCGACGGGAGCGGGGCGCCCGAAGGAAGCCTCCGTTTCCACGTTTACGTTTACGGGAGCGGAATCAGCGTCGGAGTCGGGATCGGAACCGGAGGGCGGAGGCGCGGCGCCCGCTACGCGCTCGCGCCCGCGCACGGAACGAGGACCAAGGGACCGCCTCACCTAGCCCCAGCCCCAGCCCCAGCCCTAGCCCTTCAAACCGTCGGATCCCCCTCCGGCCCGCGGCGCAGCCACAGCGACCGGTGCGCTCCCTGCGGCAGCTCGTGCCGCTGCCGCCACGCCACCTCCGCGAACCGCTCCGCGAGGTGTTTCACTACATCGTCCGGCGGCCCGGCCGGATGCTGGCTCTGGCACCGGACGTCGCACTGGTCGTTCACGTAGTCGATCACGTAGAACGGCCGCCCGTTCGCGTGATACGCCGCGCCCTCCGCCGCCGGTTCCTCGGCCATGCAGATCTCGGTCGAAAAGAAGTCCATCCCGGTCAGCCGCGCGATCTCCGCCGTCAGCCGCGCGACCGGCAGCAGGCCGTGCGTCCACACCTCCCGTAGACTCGCCAGCCGGTACACGCAGTCGGTCGGGCTCCACCAGCACGGGATGATCTCGCCGAAGACGTAGTAGGTCCGCCACCAGGCGGGGCGCCGCACCCCCTGGTCATCCAGCAGCCAGGCGTAGGGCACCTGTCGCTGGATGAGGAAGTCGTCGCCGCGGTCGAAATCCCGCGCGCGCGTAATCGCCTCGCGGTCGCAGCGCGCGCCCAGCACCACCCCCTTCCACCCCCAGCCTCGCGCCGGCTTGATCACCACCGGCTCGCCGACGGCGGCGCGCTCCGCGGCGGTCAGCTCGCGATCCGGCGTCCAGCGGCGCAACACCACCGTCGGTGGGACCGGCAGGCCCGCCTGCCGCAGCCGGTGGTGCGAGACCGCCTTGTGATCCGCCATCATCGCGATGTCCGGATCGTCGATCACCCGCCCGCCCGAATCCTTCACGGCGTAGCACAGCCGGACGTACGGATCGTCCTCGTGCCACCACGATGCCGTCAGGTCCAGCAGCGTCCGGATCCGTAGATCCCCCCCGTCGACCGCGCCACACGCCTCCTCGACCACCCCCTCGTGAAGCACCTCGAAGCTCAGCCCCCGCGCCGCGCACGCATCGCGCAGCCACGTCAAGAACAGGTCGTCCCGCTCTTCCCGCTGCCCGACCGCCAGGTCCAGCACCCCGACTCGATGCGACGTGCGCGCCTCGTCCTCCACGGCGCCTCCCGGATCCCGCCCGGCCGACTGCCCGCGCGTGCCGCGCCCAACACCCCCACACAACGCGCCCCCAGCGCGCCGCACCCCCCGGGGCCGCCGCTCGCGCCGCACGGCCGCGCGCCGCGCGCACCGTTCGGCCGCCGGGCACCTCTCCCCGGTCGCCATCGGACGATTGCAACCTTTGCGCCCACCGTCCGATACTTGTGAATTGCAATTTGTGTCACTTGCAAGTTGCAAGCGAATGCGGTAGCTTCCGGCGTCCCACCGTGGGTCGGCGAGGAACGCGGCCGCATTCTCCCCGGAATGAACGCGTAGCTCGATGATGATCCACCCCTTGCGCTTGCTGCGCTGGCTGTACCTCGGCCGTCTGACGCTGGCGGCGGGGATCTTCGGTGGCGCGCTGCTGGTGTGGCCCCGGACGACGCCGGAGGTCACGCTGGTGGCGACGCTGGTCATGCTGCTCTCGCTGGCGATGTCGCTGGGAAGTGCGTGGTACACGCACGTGCGGCGCCGGGAGGCCGGGAGCAACTTTCTGTACGCGCAGGTGGTGTTCGATGCGCTGTTGGTGACGGCGATCGTGCACCTGACGGGTGGCGCCGAGAGCGATTTCGCGCCGCTCTACATCCTGGTCATTGCGGCGGGGGCGCTGCTGCTTCCGCTTCCCGGCGGTGTGCTGGCCGGTGGTCTGGCGAGCATTTTCTACTTCACGGACATCGTGTGGCTGCATGCGGTGGCGCCGCCGGCGACGGTGTTCGTGCAGATCGGTCTGTTCGCGGTCATGGCGCTGGCGACCGGTGTGTTGGGCGATCGGCTGCGGCAGACGGGAACGGCGCTGGGCGCGGTCGAGTCCGAGTTGCGGCAACTGCGGCTGGACACGAGCGACATTCTGGGCGCGATCGACACGGGCGTGGTGACGGTGGATGGTGCGGGCCGGTTCGCGTATCTGAACCAGGCGGCGGAGTCGTTGCTGGGGCTGGGGAAGGAGTGGCTGGGCCGGCCGGGTCTGGAGGAGCTGGATCGGCGTCTGCCGGGGCTCGGTGGGCTGGTGCGCCGCACGCTGGCCACGCGGGTGGCGGTGCGCTGGTACGAGACGCGGCTCGCGGCGGCGGGGCGGGAAGAGCGGATGATCGGCGTCCGGACGACGGTTCTCGAGCGGGGGGGTGAGGAGGCGCCTTGGGCGACGGCGGTCTTTCAGGACATCACGGACGGCAAGCGGGTCGAGGAGTTGAACCGGCGGACGGCGCGTCTCCAGGCGGTTGCCGAGCTGGCGGCGTCGCTGGCGCACGAGATCAAGAACCCGCTGGCCTCGATCCGCAGTGCGGTCGAGCAGCTCACGTCGGGGCATCTGGCGGAGGACGACCGTGTGCTTCTCGAGGCTCTGGCGCGAACGGAATCGAACCGCCTGAGCCGGCTGCTCTCGGATTTCATCGATTTCAGCCGTGTCCGGCTGCGCGAGCGGACGCGGATCGACCTGGGCCGCCTCGCGGCGGACGCGATCGGGCTGGTGCGGCAGCACCCCGATGGGGCGAACGGGACGCGCATCGACTTCCTGCCACCCGCCGAGCCGCTCCCCGTCGATGGCGATGGGGACCTGCTCCATCGCGCGGTGTTCAACCTGGTCCTGAACGGGGTGCAGCACGCCGGGCCGGGCGGAGTGGTCCGGGTGGACGTCCGTCGGGTGAGCGGGGTCGAGGTGCCGTTGGGCGTGCCGTTCGCCGCGCCCGTCCGCGTCGCCGTCTCCGATTCCGGTCCGGGGATCCCCGACGAAGATGTGCCGCGCATCTTCGATCCGTTCTTCACGACCCGCGCGGGCGGCACCGGCCTCGGCCTCGCATTGGTGCACCGGGCGGTCGAGGCGCACAACGGCGCCATCTTCGTGGATGCCGGGCGGGGTCGCGGCGCCCGCTTCACAATCTACCTGCCGGCGCAGGGCGAGATCGGCGTATGAGCGAATCCCGCGTGCTGATCGTCGATGACGAGGCGTCGATCCTCGACACGCTCCGCATCCTCCTGCGAGGCGAGGGCTTCGACGTCGCCACCGCGCAGGGCGGCCGCGAGGCGCTCGAGTTGCTCGACCAGACGATGCCGGACGTCATCCTGACGGACATCCGGATGCCCGGCGTGAGCGGTCTCGACCTGCTGGCGGCGATTCGCGAGCGCGACGTCGAACTGCCCGTCATCCTGATGACCGCGCAGGCCTCGCTCCAGTCCGCCATGCAGGCCGTCAACCACGGCGCCTTCTACTACCTCCAGAAGCCCTTCTCCAACGGCGAGCTGGTCGCGCTCTGCCGCCGCGCCGCGGAGACGCGGGCGCTGAAGCGTGAGAACCGGGCGCTCAGACGGGAGATCCACCGCCGCGCCCATTCGCACGCCCGGCGACCCATCGGCAGGAACCGGGCGTTCGTCGAAGTACTGAAGCTGGCCGAACTCGTCGCGCCCGCCGACTCCACGGTCCTCATCACGGGTGAGAGCGGCACCGGCAAGGAGGTGCTGGCCAGCTACATCCACTCGCTCTCGGAGCGGGCGGACGGCCCGTTCACCTCGGTCAACTGCGGTGCGCTCCCGGAGACGCTCCTCGAATCCGAGCTGTTCGGCCACGTCAAGGGCAGCTTCACGGGGGCCTTGCGGGACAAGGAAGGCCTCCTGGTCGCAGCGCGCGGCGGAACCTTCTTCCTCGATGAGGTGGGCGAGATGTCGCCCGCGCTCCAGGTGAAGCTGCTGCGTGCGCTCCAGGAACGCGAGGTCGTCCCCGTCGGCGCGACCGAGCCCGTCCCGATCGATGTGCGGATCATCGCCGCCACCAACCGCGACCTCGAAGAGGAGATCCGCCGCGGCGGATTCCGCAGCGACCTCTACTACCGGCTCAACGTGATCTCGCTCCACCTCCCGCCGTTGCGGGAGCGTGCGGATGACATCCCGCTCCTCACCGATCACTTCCTCGGCCTCCTCGCCGCCAAGGCGCAGAGCGCCAAGCCGCTCGGCGTCCGACCGGAGGCCCTGGAGGCGCTCCAACGCTACGACTGGCCCGGCAACGTGCGCGAACTCGAGAACGCCCTCGAACGCGCCGCCGTACTCTGCAAGGATGACGCGATCGGGCTCGACGCCCTCCCGGACCGCGTCGTGCGTCCCCCCTCGACGCCGCTCGTCGCGGACCGACCGCCCGTCAACCCCACTCTCGAAGTGGTCGAGCGCGCGTACGTCCTCTGGGTGCTCCAGAGCGAGGGCGGGAACAAGGCTCGCGCGGCGGAGGTCCTGGGCATCGACCCCTCGACACTCTATCGGAAACTGAACCGCTACGGGATCAACGGCACATGACCGGCAACCCCGACGACATCCGCCTGAGCGTGGTCATCCCCGTCTACAACGAGGAGGCCACCATCGAGAAGCTGCTCGCGCGCGTGCGTGCGCTGTCCCTCTCCCTCGAGGTCGTCTGCGTGGATGACGCCTCGACCGACGGCACGCGCGCCGTGCTCGAACGGCTCCACGGCGAGGGCGTCGTCGACGTGTTCGTCGCGCACGAGCGCAACCGCGGCAAGGGCGCGGCCGTCCGCACCGGGATCCGCCATGCCACGGGCGACGTCATCGTGATCCAGGATGCCGACCTCGAATACGACCCCCGCGAGCTGCCCCGTCTGCTCGAGCCGATCGCCGACGGCCGCGCGGATGCCGTCTTCGGCAGCCGCTTCCTGGCGGGCCCGCACCGCGTGCTCTACTTCTGGCATCGCGTGGGCAACGGCGCGCTGACGCTCCTCTCGAACATGTTGACGGACCTGAACCTGACGGACATGGAGACGTGCTACAAGATGGTTCGGGCCGATCTCATGAAGGCCTTGCCGCTGCGCACGAACCGTTTCGGCATCGAGCCGGAGCTGACCGCGCGGCTGGCGCAGGCACGGGCGCGCATCTACGAGGTCCCGATCAGTTACAACGGCCGGACGTACGCCGAAGGGAAGAAGATCGGTTGGAAGGATGGCATTGCCGCGTTCTGGCACATTCTGCGGGCGAATCTGCTCCCACCGCGGGCGGCGGCATACGATCCGGCCGGCGCCGGCCGGCCGGCGTCGCAGGATCCGAAGGGCTCGGAGCAGACGGAGAGGCCGGCGGGCGCGGCGCCCGATGGCGCTCTTCGCCGGGCGCGCGCGGTGCCGGCCGGTGGTGGGGGCGCGGGGCCCACGCCCGGGGCATCCAGTGCCGCGAGCGGTCCCCGCTCCGCCGGTGCGGAAGGGGCGGGGGGGTCGGAGCTTCGCGATTCCGATGGGCCGTCTGCGCGCCGGGGGACCGGCGAGTCGGGAGACGGTTGATGAAGGTCCTGATCACCGGCGCCGGAGGGATGCTGGCGCGTGCGCTCCGCCGCGCATTGGCCGACCGGGATCACGATGTCGTGGCGCTGGAGCGAGGCGCACTGGACGTGACCGATGCGCCGGCGGTCGATGCGGCCATCCGGTCGGTCCGGCCGGAGGCCGTGGTGCAGTGCGCGGCGTACACGCGCGTGGATGATGCGGAGTCCGAGGAGGCGTGCGCGCACCGCGTCAACGCCGTGGCCACCGGGCACGTGGCGCGGGCGTGCCGTGCCGTCGGCGCCCGCTTTCTCTACCCGAGCACGGATTACGTCTTCGACGGCCGCGCGGCCGCCCCGTACGCGACGGACAGCCCCCCGCACCCGCTCGGCGCCTACGGCCGCAGCAAGCTGGCGGGCGAGGAGGCCGCCCGCGAGGCGGGCGACTTCCTCATCGTCCGGACGAGCTGGCTCTACGGCGCGGGAGGCCGGAACTTCGTCGCCTCGATGCTGGCCGCCGCGCGTGCCGGCCGCGCGCTGCGCGTGGTGGATGACCAGCGCGGCGCGCCCACGTGGACCGGCACCCTCGCCGGGGTCCTCGCGCAACTTCTGGAGTGCGGCGCGCCGGCGGGCGTCTACCACGCGACGAACCGCGGCGAGACGACCTGGTACGGCCTGGCCCGAGAGGCGATCCGGCTGGCCGGTCTCGATGCCGAGGTCACGCCCGTCTCGACGGAAGCGTGGGTCGAGGGGCTGCCCGCCGGTTCACCCCGCCCCGCGCCACGCCCGCGCTACTCCGTACTCGATTGCACCGCGACCGAGACGTTGGTGGGCCCGATCCCCGCGTGGCGGGATGCACTGGCGGTGGCGGTGGGGGAGGGGGTGTGATGGCGAGGGGCGTGCAGGTGGGGGTGATGGATGTGCGGCATCATGAGACGACCGCCGCCATGCCCGCGGGCGACGCATCGGCGCGCGACGCGCACCCGCCCGAGGTCTCCGTCATCTTCCCCTGCCACAACGAGGCGGGCGTGATCGGGGCGTGCGTCCGGGCGGCCCGGGCCGCGCTCGACCGGCACGGCTACGCCGGCGAGGTCGTGGTCTGCGACAACGAGTCGTGGGACGGCTCGGCCGAGGAAGCCGCGCAGGCCGGCGCGCGGGTCGTCCGCCAGCCGATCCGTGGGTACGGCGCCGCGTGTCTGCGCGGGTTCGAAGCCGCCCGCGGCCGGTACCTGGTCCTGGTCGACGGCGATGGCACCTACGACCTCTCCGCGCTCCACCGCTTCATCGAGCCGCTGCGTGCCGGCTACGATCTGGTACTCGGCACGCGGCGCAACGGCGAGATCCGGCCGGACGCCATGCGCGCCACCCACCGGCATCTCCTCGAGCCGGTCCAGACCTGGCTCTCGCGGCGGTTCTACCGTTTCCGCATCTCCGACGTGCGTTGCGGGATGCGCGGGATCTCGCGGTCGGCGCTCGATCGGCTCCGCCTGGGCGCGACCGGGATGGAGTTCGCGAGCGAGATGGTGGTCGAGGCGGCGCGCGCGGAGTTGCGGGCCGTCGAGGTCCCGGTCAGCTTCGCGCCCCGGCCCGCGGGGCGGCCGCGCCGGAGCATGGGCGATGGCTGGCGCGTCGCACGGCACCTGCTGCTCCTCAGCTCGACCCGGCTGTTCCTCCTCCCCGGGCTCACGCTCCTCGCGCTCGGCATCGCCCTCGAACTCGCCCTGTTGCCCGGCCCGATCCGCCTCGGGCTGTTCAACATCGACTACCACTTCATGTTCGTCGGGAGCGCGCTCGCCATCCTCGGCCTCCAGCTCGTGCTCCTCGGCGTCTACGCCAAGACGTACGCACTCGTGCACGATGCGGGGCCGGCCGACCCGTGGATCCGGCGGTTCCACCTGCATTACACGCTCGAGAGAGGCGTCGTGCTCGGCGGCCTCCTGTTCGGCGCGGGGCTGATCATCAACGTGGGGATCCTGGCGAGCTGGCTCGCCGCGGGCCGCGGCATCCTCTTCGCCGTCCGCCCGGCGCTGCTCGCACTCACCCTCATGGTCCTGGGCGCCGAGGTCGTGTTCGCGTCCTTCTTCCTCAGCGTACTCCGCGGATCCGGGTTCGGGAGGGTGTGATCGTGCGTGATGCCGCGCTCGTTCCGACGATGGGACCACCGGCCGAAACGGCCGGGACGGGCAGGCGTGCGGCGCCGGCCGACGGTGCCGCCGCGCCCGCGACAGCCGAACGCCCGACCACGACGGCCCCGGTCCACGTCCGTGAACGCGAACCGGAGCGTCGCTCGGATCCCGCCGGTGCCGGCGGAAACCGCCCCGCGCTCGGCCGCGTCGCCGTCGTCATCCCCACCCGCGACGCCGGACCCGCGTTCGCGCACCTCTGCGGCCACCTCGCACTCGTCCGCGAACGCTACGACCTCGACGTCCTCGTCATCGACTCCGGCTCGACCGACGGCACGCCCGAACGAGCCGAGCGCGCCGGACTCCGCGTCCACCGCATCCCGCCGGCCGAGTTCGGCCACGGCCGCACCCGGAACCTCGGCGTGCGCCTCACCACCGGCGACGTCGTCTGTTTCCTGACCCAGGACGTCCTGCCCTGCACGCCGGACTGGCCCGAACGCTTCGCCGCCGCACTCGCCGAGCCCGGCGTCGCGGGCGTCTACGGCCGTCAGGTGCCGCGGGATGCCTCGACCATGGAGATGTTCTTCGTCTCGTTGAATTATCCTCCCGAGCCGCTCCGATTCTGGCCGCGGCCCGGGGGGCACCACCCGCGGCCCGGGCGAGTCCTCTTCTCGAATGCGTTCAGTGCGGTGCGGCGAGAGATCGCGATCGGGCTGCCGTTCGTCGACGATGCGCCCGTGAGCGAGGACCAGATCTGGGCGCACCAGGTGCTGGCCGCCGGCTACGGCATCCGCTACGAGCCCGCCGCGGAGGCGCTGCACGCGCACCGCTACACCGTCCGCGGCCTGTTCCGGCGCACGTACCTCGTGGGGCGCGCGCTGCGCTCGATCGGGCTGGACGGTGGCGCGTCGCTCGCGGAGTCCGCGCGCTTCCTCGGGGCGGAGCTGCGCTACTTCGTGCGGCAGGGGCATCTGCACCGCCTGCCGGAGCTGCTGGCGTACGAGCTGGTGCGGTGGGCGGGGTTCCAGGTGGGGCGGCGGGTGGGGGCGGCCGTTCCTTCGGGGAGGCGCGGATGGTGAACGTGCTCCGAAGTCGAGTGGTCAGGCGAGTCGCGGAACGTGTCCTGGGCGCGTACGGTCGGATGGTATACGCGGGTTCGGCGCGCCATTGCCCGGTGTGCGGCGGCACGTTCCGCCGATTTCTTCCGGCCGGGCTCTCGGCGCGGCCGGAAGCGCGTTGCCCGGCGTGCGGATCGCTGGAGCGACACCGGCTGTCCTGGCTGTTCTTCACCCGGCACACCGATCTCTTTCAGCGGCGCATCCGGATGTTGCACCTGGCGCCGGAACCCTGCACGGCGCGCCGCCTCGAGGCGATGCCCGGGATCGATTACCTCAGCGGCGACCTCGTCCCCGGCCTCGCAGCGGAAGTTATGGACATAACGGACATCGGCTACGACGATGGCTCCTTCGACGTCATCTACTGTAGCCACGTGCTCGAGCACGTCCCGGACGACGCGCGAGCCATGGCGGAGCTCTGCCGCGTGCTGCGGCCGGACGGCTGGGCGCTGTTCCAGGTACCGGTCCGGGGCGAGCGGACGTACGAAGACTGGAGTCGCACGACCGAGCGGGAACGCCTCGAAGCGTTCGGCCAGCACGACCACGTCCGCGTCTACGGCATGGACATCACGCAACGCCTCGAGCGCGCGGGATTCGCCGTGCGCGTGGTCCACCTCTGTTCGGACATGACGGACGAGGAAATCGTCCGGTACGGTCTCGACCGCACCGAGCCCCTCTTCTACTGTACCCGGAGTACATCACGCCATGCGTGAGAATTTCCTGGTCTTCGGCAGCCCTCAGATCGGGGAGGCCGAGATCGCGGAGGTGGTCGACACGCTACGCTCCGGTTGGATCGGGACGGGGCCCCGCGTAGCGCAGTTCGAGGAAGCGTTCCGCCGCTACATCGGCACGGAACACGCCATTGCCGTCAGCTCCTGCACCGCCGGCCTGCACCTCTCCATGATCGCCGCCGGTCTGGCCGCCGACGACGAGGTGATCACGACGCCGATGACCTTCGTCGCCACGGCGAACGCCATCGTCCACACCGGCGCGCGACCGGTGTTCGTCGACTGTGACCGCGACACCGGCCTCATCGATCCCCAACGCATCGAGGACGCGGTCACCCCTCGCACCCGTGCGATCGTCCCCGTCCATCTCCATGGCCGCCCGTGCGATATGGACGCCATCACGGAAATCGCGGAGCGGCACGGCCTCATCGTCATCGAAGATGCCGCACACGCCATCGAAAGCGTTCACCGGGGCCGGAAGATCGGGACCATCGGGCGGCTGACGTGCTTCAGCTTCTATGCGACCAAGAACATGACGACGGGCGAGGGCGGGATGGTGACGACGAACGATCCCGACCTGGCCGATCGGATCAAGATCTATGCGCTCCACGGCATGAGCAGGGATGCCTGGAGGCGTTTCAGCGACGCAGGGTATCGCCACTATCAGGTCGGTGTCCCCGGCTTCAAGTACAACATGACCGACCTACAGGCGGCGATCGGCATCCATCAGTTGCCGCGGCTCGATGCGTGGCTCGATCGCCGCAACCGGATCTGGCAGTGGTACAACGAGGCATTCGGCGAGCTCCCCGTCGGACTCCCTGCGCCCGATGAACCCGATGTCGTCCATGCGCGGCATCTCTACACGCTCACGATCGATCGCGAACGCTGCGGCATCGATCGCGACGAGTTCATGCGACGGCTGTACGAATCCCGGATCGGGACCGGCGTGCACTACGTCGGTGCACACCTCCACGCGTTTTACAGGGAGCGTTTCGGCCTTCGACCGGAGGACTTCCCGAATGCGACGTGGATCAGTGAGCGGACGGTATCGATTCCGCTGTCGCCCGGGCTCACCGACAATGATGTCGAGGACGTCATCGCCGCGGTCACGGCCGCGTGCACGCGTTGATCGCTCATGAAGATCCTCGAGCGGATGGATGAAGCGTCCTGGTGGGAGGTCGCGCGCGCCTGCGACTACGCGACCTTCTTTCACACGCCGCTCTGGCGGAGGCTCGCGGTCGAGACGTTCCGGGGGTGCCGGGATGCGAGTATCGGTGCCGAACTGGACGACGGCGTGCGAGTGGTCTTCCCGCTGATCGCCCACCGTAGCCGCCTCCCGTGGCGCGCAGCGGAAGTCAGCTCCACTTTCGGCGGTTGCTACGGCGGACCGATCGCCGATGGGCCGCTCGACACCGATGACAGGCGCCGCCTCTTCCGCGCCGTCGTGGCGCGGGCGCCCGGCGGGCTTCATCTGACCGGGAATCCGCTGCACGGCCCATTCGGCGATATCGAGGGGCTCGGCCGTAGGCTCGATGGGACCCACCGGCTGGAACTCGATGCGCCGTTCACGACCCTGTCCACGCGCTTCTCGAGAGGACACCGGGCGAACATCGCCAAGGGGCGCCGGCTGGGCGTTACGACGCGGATCGCGGAAAGCGTGAGCGATTATCGCGGCTACTATCTCGTCTACAAGGATTCGCTCACGCGCTGGGGTGCGGCCGCGACGAGCAGATACCCATGGCGCCTCTTTGCGAACGGTGCGCGCCTCGCCGGTGGGCACCGCGACCACATCGCCCTCTGGCTCGCGGAGTTCGAGGGACGAATCGCTGCCGGCGCCTGGATGTTCTACTGGAACCAGCACGCCGTTTACTGGCACGGTGCGGCGAGGACGGACATGCGACACACCCGCGCGAGCCATGTGCTCCTGGCCGATGTGATCGAGGACGCGTGCAGGCGCGGACTGCGCTGGTTCGATTTCAATCCCAGCGGCGGCCATGCGGGTGTGGCGGAATTCAAACGGAGATTCGGCGCCATGCACACGCCGGTCGAGCGCTGGCATCGGCTGGGGATACGCGCTCGGGGCGCTTCGCGGCGGCCGACAGCGCGTGCCGCGGAGAACGTCGGCGCGAGCACGAGACCACCGGAGCCGCGATACCGACCCGAGCCGTGAGATACACGTATCGCGTCTCTCCGGAGAAGTCCGCGGGAAGGGATCCGTCCGGTATGAAGAAGCTGGAACGACTCGTCTACGCGCTCGTCGCGGCCGTCGAGATGCCGGCGGTCGCCGGCCTGCGCCTCGAGAACCGATTCCCGCCGCTCTTCATTCTCGGCGCCCCGCGCTCCGGGACGACGGTCGTCTACCTGCACGTGATGAATTCGTTCGAGTTCGCCTACTTCCCGAACCTGGCGAAGGCCCACCCGAAGGCGTGCGTTCTGTACTCGCTGTGGGGCAGGCTCGCGCACGCGTACGAGCCGACCTACACGAGCTCTTACGGGAACGTCGACGGCCCCATGGCGCCGACGGATGGTTGGGACATCTTCCATCGCTGGTTCCCGCGCTACGACCACACGCGTCCGATCCGACAGTCCGGGTTGTACGAACTCCGGAACATCGTACGCCTGCTCGAGCTGGTCTTCGGTGCGCCGTTCGCCAACAAGAACAACAGCAATTCGCTACGCATCGCACACCTGAGCGCGTTGTTCCCGAACGCGATCTTCCTTCACGTTCGGCGCGACCCGGTCGATGCCTCGGTCTCGTTGCTGGAAGCGCGGATCCGGCACGGGGTCCCGCTGGGCGAATGGTGGTCGGCATCGCCGCCCCAATTCCTGGGCCGGCGGTTCTCGGACCAGCTCGAGCAGGCGGTCCATCAGGTGTGGGGGATCGACCGCTACATCCGGGACTCGCTCGACCGGATCCCACCGGAGCGACGGCATTCCATCGCCTATGAGGCGTTCTGCGCGGATCCCGGCGCCCTGGAGCGCCAAATCGAGCGGAGCTATGCAAGGATGGATGTGACGTTGCGTCGCCGGCCCGGGGCCGGGTCTGCCTGGCTGCGGCCGCGTTCACGGCCCCGTGAGGCCGAACTGGAGGCCCGAATCCACCGCATCATCGAGCGTCTCGAGAGCGGCTCGGCCGGCGGGAGAGTGCACGCGTGACCCCACGCGCGACGGTATCGGCGTGCGCGACGGCGCGCACGGGGGCCGGCGTTGCGGAATACTACTCCGCTTTCCCCATCACCGCCCCGGCGTACAACGTGATCCGCATCGCGGGTGAACACATCCGGGATCGCGCAGCTCGCCATCTCTCCGGCCGACTGCTGGACATCGGGTGCGGGGAGAAGCGGAAGATGTTGCTCGTCGGGGAGTTCGTCGACGAATACGTCGGCCTCGACCACGAGGAGTGCCCGCACGATCGATCGAAGATCGATCTGTTCGGGACCGCGTACCGGATCCCGGCGGCTGCGGAGTCGTTCGACTGCGTGCTGAGCACGGCGGTCCTCGAGCATCTGGAGGAGCCGGCGGCCGCGCTCCGCGAAGCGCGGCGGGTACTGAAGCCGGGTGGCGTCGCCCTCTACACTGCGCCGCTCTTCTGGCACCTGCACGAGGAGCCTCGGGACTTCTTTCGCTACACGAAGCACGGCTTGCGTCATCTGTTCGAGACGGCCGGCTTCGAACTCCTCGAAGTGACGTCGCTCGGCGGCTTCTGGGTCACGTTCGCGACGGAGCTGAATTACTACGTCCAGCGCTTTCGGCGCGGCCCCGCCGCGCCTTTCGTGGATGCGTTCGTCGCCGTCGCGAACTGGCTGGCGCCCCGCCTGGACCGCGGCCGGCTTCGCGACGAGGCCTTCACGTGGATGTACGTGGTGGTCGCGCGCAAGCCGACCGCGGCGGCATCGAGCCCGCCGAGGGAGCGACGACCATGAGCCTCGCGCGCGAGGTCGTTTCCGGTTTCCGGTGGTCCGCCGCCGCTCGCTTCGCCGAGCACGTCGTCACCTTGATCACGACGGTCGTCCTGGTGCGTCTGCTCTCGCCCGAGGCCTTCGGCCTGCTGGGAATGGCCATGCTGGCGATCGGGCTGATCTCCGTCGCCGGCGATCTGGGCTTCTCCGCCGCATTGATCCAGCGCCGGAACATCTCCCGCGAACTCGCGAGCAGCCTGTTCTGGATCAGCGGACTCGTCGGTGGGGCCTTTGCACTGCTCGTGTACGCGGCCGCGCCGGCGGTGGCCGCCGCCTACCAGGAGCCCAAGGTCGCGCCGATCCTGCGGGTGCTGAGCGTGCTCTTCGCGCTGACGGGGTTCGGCGGGGTGCCGACGGCTTTGCTGAGCCGTGAATTCGCGTTTGCCCGTTTGACGCGCGTCCAGCTCCTGGCCGTCACGCTCGGCGCCGCGACCGGGATCGTGATGGCGTTGAACGATCGCGGCGTATGGAGCCTCGTCGGGCAACAGTTGACGCGCGCCGCGACCGAGACCGGCGGCGTGCTGGTGGCCTCCCGCTTTCGTCCGGTGTTCCGCGTCCGCTGGGCCGAAGTGCGGTCGGTGGCGTCCTACAGTCTGAACCTCTCCGGGTCGAACATCGCGGGCTACATCATCCAGAGCATCGACAATCTGCTGATCGGGCGTTTCCTCGGCGCGACGGCGCTGGGCTTCTACGACATCGCCTGGCGCCTGATTCAGTTCCCCGTGACCGCGCTCTCCCAGGTGGTCGGCCGCGTGTTGTTCCCGGCGCTGTCGTCCATGCAGGAAGATGATGCACGCTTCGGTCGGGCTTACCTGAACGTGTGCAGCGCGATCGCGCTCCTCAGCTTCCCGATGATTCTCGGTGCCATGCTCGTCGCGGAGCCGTTCGTACTCGCGGTTCTGGGCAAATCATGGGCGCAGACGGCGCTGCTCCTGGTTCTCCTCGGCCCCGTCGGGCTGGCACAGTCGATCGGATCGACCACGGGCAACGTGTACATGGCCAAGGCGCGTACGGGATGGCTCCTGCTGTGGAGCGTTGCCGTCGGGATCGTGACCACCGTGGCGATGTGGGTCGGGTTGGCGTGGGGGCTCGTCGGCGTCGCGGTCGCACGCTTGCTGGTCAACACCGTGCTCTCGCCCTTGAACTTCCACGTCGCGCTCAAGTTGATCGGGTTGCGCCTGAAGGATCTCGGCCGCGCGCTGGGGCGCATCGCGGCGGCCAGCCTCGTCATGGTGGCGGCGTTGGCCGCATTCCGCGGCCTTCTGGACGTGCTGGATGTGGGCGCTCCCGCCGTCGTGCTGGCCTTCGGGATCCCGCTCGGAATCGCCACCTACGCATGGGCGTTGTTCCGCTACCGGCCGGCCGTGCTTCGCGAGATCCTGGAGACGCTGGCCATGGCCGATGTCTCGTGGGCCCGGTCGCGACTGCATCGCGCTCGGCTCGCCGAGAAATAGGAAAGGCCGCCGAGATGTGCGGGATCGTCGGAATCCTGGCCTTCCAGGACGAACTGAGCGCGAGCGACGTCGCTGTCCTGCCTCGCATGGCCGATGCCATTGCCCATCGCGGGCCCGATGGAGAGGGATACGCTCTGATCGCGAGTCGGACGGGACAGATTCATCGCTACGCGAGCAAGGACAGTCCGGCCGAGATCCGCGCGCGATTCCCGGACGTGCGCGCTGCGCAACCCGGTCCGGGAATCGATCTGGGCCTTGCGCACCGGCGCTTCTCGATCATCGATCTCTCCTCCGCGGCCCACCAGCCGTTCACCGACGCCGATGGCCGCGTTTGCCTCGTGTTCAACGGCGAGATCTACAATTATCTGGAACTGCGGCGTGAGCTGGAAGATTTCGGCCATCGCTTCCGTACCGCTTCGGACACCGAGGTGGTGGTAGCGGCTTTTCGGCAATGGCGGCTCGGGTGCTTCTCCCGCTTCAACGGTATGTGGGCGATCGCGCTGTACGACGCCGAGCACTGCGAACTCGTGCTCAGCCGGGATCGACATGGCCAGCGGCCGCTGTACCTCGCGGAGGCGAACGGCCGCCTCATCTTCGGTTCCGAGATCAAGGCCCTGCTCCTCCATCCGGCCGTGGCGGACACCGTGGCCGTGGAAGAAGACAAGATCCTCGACTACCTGCGCTACGGGTGGCGGGACCTCGACGACCGGACCTTCTACAAGGGCATACGGTGCCTCGCGCCCGGAACCAGCCTGGTGATTCGGTCGGGTGGGCAGCGAAGAACGGAGCGGTACTGGCGCTTGCCGACCTCCAGGGACGAGGCGCCGGCGCGGCGTCCGCTCCGGGAATCGCAGATGGAGCTCCGGGCCCTGCTCACCGATGCGATCGCGCTGCGACTGCGGGCCGACGTCCCGGTCGCCTTCGAGTTGAGCGGTGGCCTCGATTCATCGAGTCTGGTCGCCCTCGCGAGCACTGCCGGTCACCGTGTTCACGCCTATACGGTTGCGTTCCGCGATCCACGATGGGACGAATCCGCCTACGCCCGGCGGGTCGCGGCGCGGCATCGGCTCGATCACAGGACCATCCTCCCCGATCTCGACAGCTTCTGGAGCGATGCGGATCAGTTCGTCGCTCTTCAAGAAGAGCCGTTCCACTCCGTCAACCTGCATACGAACCAATCGCTTCGGCGGAGGATTCGATGTGACGGCTTCAAGGTCCTGGTCGCAGGCTCGGCCGGCGACGAACTCTTCGCCGGCTACGATGAGTACCTCTTCGCGTACCTCCACTCCCTGCTTCGAGGGCGGAGGAGCCCGCACGCCCTCATGGAGTGCGCGCGGATACTGGCCAGGCTCGTACCGGCGGTTGCGCGCCATTATCGGCGCAGGATCGTGGCCGATCCACGCGCGCTGCTGCACGCAGGGCGTCGTGTCTCGCGGTCGCGGCCGGCCACGGCACCGGATCCGATCGAGCGATGGGTCCAGCCGAATCTCGCGTCGACCCCCCACGCGGGGCAGGGGCCGCCGCATCGCGACCTCCACCGCCTCCTGATCGCGAACATGACGCGCTTCAAGATGCCCTACTGGCTGGCCTCCGGTGACAAGGCCAACATGGGGATCCCGCTCGAGCCGCGCGTGCCGTTCCTCGATCATCGCGTCGTCGAGTTCGCGTTCCGACTGCCGCTCGATCATCTGATTCGGGGCGGTTGGACGAAGTGGCTCCTCCGCAAGACCGTCGAGGACGTCCTGCCTCGCTCCGTCACCTGGCGGCGAGTCAAGATGGGCTTTCCCTTTCCGCTGGCGCGATGGCTGGCGGAGAGCCACGCCAACGTAGCGGCCATCTTTCGCACCATGGACAACCCCTACCTGCGCCAGGGTCCGATCCTCGAGGACCAGCAACGCCTGTGCGCGGTGGATCCAGCGTTGCTCTGGCGGATCTTGAGCCTGGAGCTATGGCACCGCCGCATGATCCGCGGAGTCAGGATCGGCTCGCAATGAGGCCGATCGAACGGCGGTGCGACCGATCCGCCGGGCACGGCGTTGCGCCCCGTCGCACGTTCGCGGTCGGGCTTCGTCCGGAGGGCCGATATCCGGCGGTTGACGCGGGTCCGGCATCGACGGTGTTCGCGCCGCGAACGGGCCGGGGTGGGGAGGAGTCGCGCGGATGAGCGCTCCGCCGCGCATCGTGGCGCATTACCGGGAACTCTACCTCCCGCGCTCCGAGACGTTCATCCATGAGACCGTCTCGCGGCATCGGCGCTATGCTCCCGTACTGGTCACGCACGGTCGCGTGAACCCGGAGGAGTTCCCGGTCCCCGGGCCGGTCCGACTGGAGCGGGATCCGGGCGGCCGGGTGTTGACGGCGCTGGTCCGCACCACCTCGGTCGTGCTCCGGATCCGGTCGCGCAGGCGGATCCTGCGCCGGGCGCTGGATGCCGTGCGACCCGATGTGCTGCATGCCCACTTCGCGGAAGAGGCGGTCGTCGCGGCGCCGGTCGCTCATGCGGCAGGCATCCCGCTGGTCGCCACCTTCTACGGTTTCGACGCCACGCGCCTGCCCCGGCAACGCAAGTGGCGCCGGCTCCTCGTGGAGCTGTTCGCCCGGGTGGGCTCCGTCCTCGCGGAGGGGCCGCACCTTCGCGATCGCATCATCTCGTTGGGCTGCCCCCCGGACCGTGCGCGCGTTCATCCCATCCCGATCCGGATCGAACTGTTTCCATTCGACCCTCCGCGCATGCCGGCGGACGGACGGATCCACATCCTCCAGGCGTGCCGCTTCGTCGAGAAGAAGGGCGTGGACCTGACGATCCGCGCGTTCGCACGCATTGCGCCGGAGTGGCCGAGCGCGGATCTATGGCTCCTGGGCGATGGGCCCGAGCGGCAGCGCCTCGAGGTACTCGCTCGCCGATCCGGATTCGGGGATCGGATCATCTTCCACGGCATGCGTTCTCACGAGGATTACGCGGGCGTACTCCGGCGCGCTCATCTCTTCGTGCACCCGAGCCGAACGGCTCGAACCGGCGAGGGCGAGGGCGGCGCGCCGACCGTGCTGTTGGAGGCACAGGCGCGCGGGTTGCCCATCATCGCATCGGATCACGCGGATATCCCCTTCGTGACGTCCCCGGCGGCGCTGCTCGCGCCCGAGGGGGAGGTCGAGGCGATCGCCGCCCATCTCCGCCATCTGCTGAACCACCCGGAGGAGTGGGCGGCGCGCGCGGCCGAGGGCCGGCGCACCGTCGCCGTGAACCATGATCCTGTGGAGCTGAATCGCCGGCTCGAATCGATCTACGACGAGTTCATCGATCGTAGTGACCGCAGCCGGCGAGCCGCCGCGGGTGAGGGATGACGATGACGATTCGCGCGCCGGTGGCGCAGGGGGATCGGCTCGTTTCGGTGGTCCTGCCGACGCGAAACCGTGCCCGATGGCTCGGGCGGGCGATCGAGAGCGTGCTCCGGCAGACGCTCGTGGATCTGGAATTGATCGTGGTCGATGACGGCTCGGAGGATGAGACCGCGGCGGTGTTGGCCCGATACGCCGCGGCCGACGCGCGCATCGGAATCGAACGAGTGGAGAAGCCCGGGGGCGCGGCTGCCGCGAGAAACGCGGGGATCGCGCGCGCAAAGGGCCGGTTCGTCGCGTTCATCGATGACGACGTGGTGTGGGCGCCGACGAAGCTGGAGCGACAGCTCCGGCAGTTGGACGCCGTCACGGCGCCGGGGTTGGCCTACTGCGCCTTCATCCGTTTCGACGCGGGTGGCGCCCGGCGGCGGATCGGATCCGCGGCGGCCGCGGGGGATCGCGCGCGATCCGCGCTCCTCCGAGGCAATGTCATCGATACCTCGTGCGCGGTGGTACGTCGGGACCTGTTGATCCGCATCGGCGGCTTCGACGAGCGCCTGCCGCGGCTCCAGGATTGGGACCTGTGGTTGCGCCTCGCCGAGGCCACCAGCTTCGTGTACGATCCCGAGCCCCTGGTGGACGTGCCTCACGTGCCGGGCGGAATATCGAGCGACGCCTCGGCGCTGATCGATGCGTGCACGTGGCTCGCGACGAAGCACGGGGCACGTCTGGATCGGCGAGCGCGCGCCGTCTGGCTCACCACACTGGGGCACACGCTGCTCACCAACGGTGCGCCCGGCGCGGGGCGACGGCTTCTCTGGCAGGCGCTCCGCGTCGATCCGTTGTCCCCACGTTGCGGGACGTTCGCGGCGGCGAGTCTTCTGGGCGCCCGAGCGTACAATCGGCTGGCCGGCCTTCGGGCCCGGATCTCGGACGCGCGGCGCCGGTCGCCCGGTTCCTCGGCTCGACGCACCGCTGCCCACCGATCCGAGACCGCCGCGGAGGATTCGCCATCGATCGACTCGGCCGCGGGGAGCACGGGGATGGGGGACGCATGGCGCTCGTGACCGCCACCATCGTCAACTGGAACACGCGCGACGCATTGCGCCGTTGCCTCGATGCGCTGACTCGCGCACGCGCGGCGCAGGATCTCGAGATCATCGTCGTCGACAACGCATCGGAGGATGGCAGCGCGGACATGGTGGAGCGCGAGTTCCCCGCTGTACGGCTGTTGCGGTCCCCCGTGAACGGCGGCTTCGCCGCGGGCAACAACGCCGCCCTCGAGCACGCGACGGGGGAATACGTCCTCATCCTGAACCCCGATGTCGAGATCGGCGCGCACGCGATCGCCGCGCTCGTGGCCTTCCTCGAGAGCACGCCGCGGGCCGCGGCCGTATCCCCGCTGCTCGCCGGGCCTGATGGCCGCGCCCACACGCACCTCTACCGCCGGTTCCCGTCGCTCGCGCAGATCGTGCTGTTCTGGACCGTGTTGAGTCCCGTGTCTCGGCGCATCCCGTGGCTCACGCGCCGTTTCTTCGAGCACGACCTCGATGCCCGTGGGCCGATCGCCGTGGACCAGCTGCCCGGCGCGGCGATGCTCGTCCGCCGCACGGCGTTCGAGGACATCGGCCGCCTCGACCCGGACTACTTCATGTGGTTCGAGGACGTCGACTGGTGTTACCGCGCCCGATCGGCCGGTCACGGCCTGTACGTCCTCCCCGACGTTCGCGCGGTTCACGCCGGAGGCGCCAGCTTCGACTCATGGGGCCTGGGCAAGCGGGTTCACCAGTTCTATCGCGCCTTCGCCCGGTTCCTGTGCAAGCATCGTCTCGATCGGCTACGGCGGCTCGCGATCCCCATCCTCACATTCGATCTGTGGATCAAGGAGATCGCGCTCCGGGTCGTCTCGCCGTTCTCGAGTGCCCGAGATCGAGACGGTCTCCGCGCCGCGCGCCGCGCCGTGCGGACGGCCGTGGCGCTCTACCGGTCGGGCGAGCTGATTCGGTACACCGAGGCGGGGCTGGATCGTGCGTCGACCCGCGGCGCACGCACGGATCCCGGCACCCGTGATGGCGGGCCCGGACGATCGCCATCCGGTACGCACACCGGGACCGCGATCGCGCCGGTCGTGGCGGCGCCGCCCACGGACGGGGGCGTGCGACGTGCACGGATCGACGCCATCATCGTGAACTGGAACGGCCGCCGCTACCTCCCGGCGTGCATCCGGTCGCTGCGCGAGTCCACGGTACCGGTCCGCATCATCGTCGTCGACAACGCCAGCACGGATGGCTCGGCCGCGTACGTCCGGACGGAGGTCGCCGAAGCCGAGCTCGTGGCGCTGGACGCGAACATCGGCTACGCGGCCGGCGCCAACGCCGGTCTCGCGCGCGGGGATGCGCCGTACGCCATCGTCCTCAACCCCGATGTCGTGCTCGCGCCCGACCACCTCGCGCGCCTCCGGGACCGCCTCGATGCCGACCCCCGCATCGGCGCCGCCCAGGGCAAGCTCTACCGGGTGAATCCGGACGCGTTCGAGGCCGGCGCGCCCCGGCCCGGCGGCGAGCTCGACTCCGCCGGACATGTCATCCGCCGCTCGCGCATGGTGGTCGACCGTGGCCAGGGCCGGCCCGATGGGCCTGCGTTCGATCGGGAGGTCTCCGTCTTCAGCGCCTGCGGCGCCGCGCTCTTCCTGCGCCGTGCCATGCTTGAAGATCTCGCCCCGGACGGCCGATACTTCGATGACGCCTTCTTCGCCTACAAGGAGGACATCGACCTCTGCTGGCGCGCGCGCCTCCTGGGGTGGGATGTCCGCTACGTACCCGGGGCGATCGGCTACCACATCCGCGGCTGGGCCGGGACCGGCGCGCCGCCGAAGGACCGGATCCCGCTGAGTGTACGTCGACACTCGTGGAAGAACCACTATCTGCTCATGTTGAAGAACGATCATCCACTCGACGTGCTCCGCGGTCTCCCCGCCATCCTCGGCTGGGAGGTGGTGCGGCACGGCTACGCGCTGTTGCGCGACCCGCGGATCCTGCTCGGGCATGTGGACCTGGCGCGCGCGTTGCCCGCGGCGCTGCGTGAGCGGCGCGCCCTCCTGCGGCGGCGCCGGGCCTCCAGGGTCGAGATGCGGCGTTGGTTCGGTACCGCGGAGCCGCGCCTCGTGCCGGCGTCGCATGCGGTCGCCGAGCGGCTTCCATGAGGTTGCGGACTCGAGCGCCCGAGGATTCCTTTGCCCGCGCGGGGCGGCGCCCGCTCCACCCGCTCGCCTGGCTGGTGCCCGCGGCCGTCGTGCTCCGTCTCGTCCTCTTCCTCGGACGCGGCGACTACGTGGCGTACGACGAAGCGTTCTACCTGCTCCTGGGGCGGAACCTCTGGTCGGGCGCCGGCTTCACGCTCTCCGGCCTGCGACATATCGCGCTCTCGCCGCTCTTTCCGATCCTCGCGGGAGGCGTGGACCGTGTCCTGGGCGACGCCGTCTGGGCCGGCCGCGTCGTCGCGGCCGTCACGTCCGGACTCCTCGTGCTACCGTGCTGGAGCATCTTCAACCGGCTGGCGGGCCGGCGGACGGCGCTCCTCGCGTGCATCCTCATCGCCGTGCTCCCCTCGCTCGCGCCCTACGGCTCGCCGTTCTGGGTCGGCTGGGACCTGTGGGTCGGCGCGGAGCCGGTACTCCACCTCTTCCTGTTCTGCGGCATTGCCTTCGTGCTGCGCGGCTTCGAGCGCGGTCGCATACGCGACTGGGCGGCCGCCGGCGCGGCCTTCGGGCTGGCGTACCTCGCCCGACCCGAGGCGGTCATCCCGTTCGGCCTGCTCGGCCTCGCGGCCGCGGCGACGCTCCTGGTCCGGCGCCGCCTCAGGGGACTCGCGAGCAGCGTCGCGTTCGGTGCGGCCTTCATCATCATCGCGCTCCCGTACTGGATCTACCTCCATGACGCGACGGGCCGGTGGACGCTCACGGGGCGCGGCGTCCAGATCTCGCTCCCGACTCCCCGCGATGAGGCCGGAGGCGGCGGTGGCGGCCCGACGAAGGTGATCGAGGGGATGCTCTGGCAGGGGCGCATCGCGCCGTACGTCCGCCAGCTCTACGCACTGGACGCCTCGGGCGTGCACCTCGCCAGCGACTACTGGGGCGTGCCGGTGAAGACGTCCGCGCCGGCGGGCAACGCGGAGAGGGCAGTGGCCACGCCGCCGGATCGACCGGAAACATCCGCGCGCGATACGGCGAGGATCGACCGCGCGCGCCCGGACCCGCCGGGCGCCTTCCAGCGGCTCTGGTTCTACGTGCGGGCGCTCGAGATCGTGGTGCCCTGGTTCCTCTGGCCGCTGGTCGCGCTGGGTCTCCTCGCGCCGCGCCGGCGCAACGCCGCGACCGAGTGGGCGGTGACGGGCACGCTCGCGGCCACGAGCTTCCTGATCGCCACGGTCGTCGCCATCGATCCGCGCACGCAGCTCTTCCTGGCACCGGTCCTCGTCTTCTACGCCGCCCGCGGGATCCGGCTGGCGGGCGCGCACTTCGACCGGCGGCATCCCGGCGCTCTGCGCCGCGGGTTCGTCGGGGCGCTGCTCGCGACCACGGTCGGCGTGGTGCTCTTCGGCGACGATGTCCGGCAGCTCTACCTCGGCCTCGCCGTCGGCTCGGCGCAGCAGATCGCCGCCGCACACAACCGCCGTGCAGCCGACGTCCTCGAGGACGTCATCCCCCGCGACGAGCCGATCGTGAGCTGGCACCCCGCGCTCGCGGTCTACGCACGGCGCGACTGGCGCGTCCGGCCCCGCGCTACGTTCGGGGAGACCGTACGCTACGCAGCGGCGAACGGCTACCGCTACGTGGTCTTCTCGGTGATCTATCCCCTGCCTTCCGCGATCGAGCGAATGCCCCACGAATACATGGTCGTCGAGGTGCCATCCGACCTGAACACCCAGGCGGACGGCCGCTTCCGCATCGAGGTCACGGACATCGCGGAGAACTGCGCCATCGGCAGGCTGGTGGCGGAATGATGCGCGGTCGGCCGCGTTGGACGCCGTCGAGCCGGTTCCTCGGTGCACTGGCCGTGGCCGCGCTCGCGGTCGGCGTCTACGCGAACACGCTCCAGAACGGCTTCGCGTTCGACGACACCGAGATCATCGTGGACAACCCGGGCGTCCACGACATCGAGCACCTCGACGAGCTGGTCCTGTCGTCGTACTGGCCGGGCGCGCCGCCGGCCACCGCGCTCTACCGGCCGCTGACCGTGGCGACCTACGCGGTGGACTGGGCGTTGTGGAACGGGCACCCGCGTGGCTTCCACGCGGTCAACGTGCTGTTGCACGCCGGCGTCGCTCTGCTGGTGTTCGCGTTGCTTCTCGAACTCGGCGTCGGAACGGCGGGCGCGACGCTCGGCGGCGCGATCTTCGCCGTGCATCCGGTGCACGTCGAGGCCGTCGCGAACGTGGTCGGCCGCGCGGAACTACTGGCCGCACTCTTCTTCCTGACCGCCTGCCTGTTGTACCTGCGGCGAGGCGTCCCGCCGTGGCTCCGCGTTCCCGGCCTCGCCGTGTGCTACTTCCTCGCGCTCGCGAGCAAGGAGCACGCGGTCATGCTCCCGGCGGTACTCCTGCTCCTGGAAGCCGCGCGGCCCGCCGACACCCCGGGACACGAGACGCGGTTCCGCGATCGGCTTCGAGCCGAGTCGCCCGGCTACGTCTGCCTCGCCGCCGCGGCAGCCGCCTACGCCGCGCTCCGCTGGAACGTCCTCGGCGTGCCGCTGGGCGCCGGCACGGCCCCCGAGCTCGACACGCTCTCGACCGCCGCGCGCCTCGCGACGGTCGTACGCATCTGGCCCGAGTACGCGCGACTCCTCTTCTTCCCGCTCGAACTCGTGGCCGATTACGGGCCCGCCGTCATCCTCCCTGTCGACCGGCTGACGACTCAAGGCAGCCTCGGGCTCGCGCTCGGCGCGATCGTGCTTGCCACCGCGGTCGCCGCCTGGCGCCGTGCCCCGCTCATCTCCGTCGCCGTGCTCTGGTTCGCCATCACCATCCTCCCGGTCTCCAACATCCTGGTGCTGGTCGGCGTGATGCTGGCGGAGCGGACGCTCTACCTGCCCTCCGTCGCGATCGCCCTTGCCGCCGGCGCCCTCGCGCGTTACACCCGGCGCGACCAACCCCACCGCCGGACGGTACTCGCAGCGCTCGCTCTCCTCGCCCTCACCGCCGGCGCGGTGCGCACCTGGACCCGTAATCCCGTTTGGAAATCGACCCAAACCGTCGTTCGGGACCTGTTCCGTCACCACCCCGAATCGTTTCGCGCACAATGGATCCTGGGCCGGCTGCTGATCGACGACGGGAAGACGGAGGCCGGCCTCCATCTCTACCGCCGCGCGGCCGCGCTCGTACCGTCGCACTACTCGCTCAACATCCAGTTCGGCCTGCGGCTCCTCAACGCCGGCCGCCCCGTCGAAGCCGAGACCGTCTTACAGCGCGCGCGCGCCCGTTTCCCACAAGTGGCCGAGCCGTATATCCTGCTCAGCCAGAGTCTGCTCAACCAGAAACGCCCGCGTGACGCGTTGCGCATGATCGAGGACGGACTCGCGCACGCGCCGCCGGCCGTCGGCCTCTACCATCAGAAGGCGCTCGCCCACGCAGCCCTCGGCGAGTGGGACGCCGCGTTCCGTGCTCGCGTCCAGGCCATGGCCATGTCCGGCATCCGCGATGAAGACTTCGAGGTCTCGTGGGTCGCGTGGTACAGGGTCGCCTCGATTCATTTTCAGCAGGGTCGCAACGCCGCCGCGGCGTGGGCCCTCGACCGGGCGCGTGAGCGGGCGCCCGCCGGAGTCCGCGACACGCTCACCCTCGAGCGTGTCGCGCCTTGGCTCCGGTCGGCCCAGTGATCTGCAACGGATTTGCAGATTGCAACACGTGGGTGTCGCCGTCATGCCTGCAGCGCCGTGAATCGGGAGAGTCTAACCGGTTGTATCGGAAAGCCTTGCCGGACGACTCCCCCGGATCTCGTCGGCTGGCACGGCATGTGCCAAACCAATCACCCGTTCCTTGTCCGTGCGAACCCAATCAGGAGTGACGTATGCTCAAGCAACGGCACGGTTTCACGCTGATCGAGCTGCTCATCGTGGTCGTGATCATCGGCATCCTGGCCGCGATCGCGATTCCGAAGTTCAGCAAGACCCGTGAGCGCGCGTATGTGTCCGCCATGAAGTCGGACCTCCACAACCTCGCCACGCAGCAGGAGATCTATTACTCGGGCGGGATCTACGCGTACACCGAGAATCTCGAAGATCTCCCGATGACGCCCAGTGACGGGGTGAGCATCGACATCGCGACGTCGGATGCGCCGTCGTGGATCGCCACGGCCACCCACGAAGGCCTCCCGACCGGCTTCTCGTGCGTGATGTACTTCGGCACCGTCGGGACCAACCCCTCGACCGCGGGCGGCATCGTGGTCACCGCTTCGGGCGTCCCGGTCTGCGACGCTCTGCCCGAATAACCTTCGTGGTAGACCAGGAGAGCAGTGCGGGGCCCCACCCGGGGCCCCGCATCGCTTTCCCCGATGATCATTCAGCGCCGACGAGTCCATGCCCGAACCCGTGCACGGGTTTCCCACCCCTGTCCTTCGGGTTAACTTCCCTCGCGCGAGAGAGGCGATGCCCGGGCCGTTCCGCCCGCCCGCGTCGCCGTCTCAGGGGCGCGGGGCCCCTCCCGACACCGCTTTCACTCTGACGGACGGGACGCGATGAAAGGCGTCGTACTCGCCGGCGGACTCGGTACCCGGCTCCACCCGCTCACGCGGGTGACGAACAAACACCTGCTCCCGGTCTACGACCGGCCGATGATCTTCTACCCGATCGAGAAGCTGGTCGAGGCGGGGATCGACGACATCCTGGTGGTGACGGGGGGCAGCCACGCCGGCGAGTTCCTGCGGCTGCTGGGCAACGGCAAGGAGTTCGGGCTCAAACACCTGAACTACGCATACCAGGAGGGCGAGGGCGGGATCGGCGCGGCGTTGTCGCTGGCGGAGCACTTCGCCGATGGCGGGCCGGTGGTCGTGATCCTGGGCGACAACCTGTTCGAGGACTCGCTCGCCGAGGCGGTCCGGCGCTTCCGTCATCAGGGCGAGGGCGCGAAGATCTTCCTGAAGGAGGTCCCCGACCCGGAGCGCTTCGGGGTACCGGTCTTCGACGCGGATCGCGTGGTCGATATCATCGAAAAACCGGAGCACCCGCCCTCGCGTTTCGCGGTCGCGGGCGTGTACATGTACGATGCGCGCGTCTTCGACATCATCCGGACGCTCAAGCCGTCGGGCCGTGGCGAGCTCGAGATCACGGACGTGAACAACCGGTACATCGAATGGGACGCGCTGACGTACGAGGTGCTCGAGGGGTGGTGGACGGATGCGGGCACGTTCGACAGTCTCTACCGCGCGAGTGCACTCGTCCGCCGCGCGCGGTTGCAGAACCGGCGTGTGCCGGAATCGGGCGATCCCCAGGCGCGGCACGCCATCGAGTCGGAGTCGCGTCGGACCGGCGGCCCCGATTCATCGCCGTCCGCCAGGCGGCGTGCGGCGGCGGGTGGCACATCGTGAGGCGGAAGGCGCCGGCGTGATGCTTCAGGTGACGCGCGCGGCCATCCCTGACGTGAAGGTCCTGGTGCCGCAACGCCACCGCGATGCGCGTGGTTTCCTCTCGCAGGTCTTCGATCGACGGGCCCTCGAGCAGGCGGGCATCACTGCCGAGTTCGTGCAGGAGAACCACTCGTACTCCTCGCGCGTCGGCACGGTGCGCGGCCTGCACTTCCAGCTCGCGCCGCGGGCGCAGGGCAAGCTCGTGCGGGTCTGTCGCGGCGCGATCTACGACGTCGCGCTCGACCTGCGTCGCGCCGCACCCACCTTCGGCCGACACGTCGCCGTCGTCCTGAGCGCCGCGGAGTGGAACCAGCTCTATATCCCGCCCGGCTTCGCCCACGGCTTCTGCACCCTGGAGCCGGACACCGAGGTCCTCTACAAGCTGACCGACTTCTACGCGCCCGAGTACGAGCGGGGCGTGCGCTGGGACGATCCGACGCTCGGCATCGACTGGCCGGCCGTGGCCGATGTGACGACACTCTCGGAGAGGGATCGGCGTTGGCCGCCGCTGGCGGAATTGCAGCATGCCTTCGAGTGAACGGGGACCTGCGCGGTCCGACGGACGCCGCCGGGATTGGCCCACACCGGGTCGGGCGGTGTATCGTCGAGGGGAAGTCGCGGGTAGACGCACGGACTCTCGACAGGGGATGACGATGGCGACCGGAAAGGAGGACCGTCCGATCCGATGAACGTCCTCGTCACGGGCGGTTTCGGCTTCATCGGCAGCAACCTGATCCGCCGCATCCTCCGCGAGCGGCCCGGCTGGCGCGTGGTCAACCTCGATCTCGTGACCTACGCGGCCAACCCCGAGAACCTCGCGGGGATCGCCGAAGGTGCGCGCTACCGGCACGTCCGCGGCGACATCGCCGACCGCACGCTCGTCGCGGAGCTGTTCCGAACCGAACGCTTCGATGCCGTCATCCATTGCGCGGCGGAGACGCACGTGGACCGGTCGATCTCCGACGGCGGCGGCTTCCTGCGCACGAACGTCGAGGGCACCCTCGTGTTGCTCGAAGCGGCGGTCGAAGTGGGCGGCATCCGGCACCTTCAGATGGGCACGGACGAGGTGTACGGCACGCTTGGACCGGACGACCCGCCGTTCACCGAGAGCACGCCGCTCGCGCCACGCTCGCCCTACAGCGCGAGCAAGGCCGCGGCCGACCAGATGGCGCTCGCCTTCCACCACACGCACGGCCTCGACGTCGTCGTCACGCGTTGCTCGAACAACTACGGGCCGTACCAGCATCCCGAGAAGCTGATCCCGCTGATGGTCACTTCGGCGCTGCGCGGGCTCCCGCTCCCCGTCTACGGAGACGGGCGGCAGCGACGGGACTGGATCCACGTCGAGGACCACTGCCGCGGCGTCCTCGCCGCGCTCGAACGCGGGGCGAGCGGCGCGGTCTACAACCTGGGCGGAGGTTCCGAGCGCGAGAACATCGAAGTGGTCCGGCAGATCGTGGCGCTGACCGGCGCGGACGAGGCGCTCATCACCTTCGTCGCCGACCGACCCGGGCACGACCGCCGCTACAGCGTGAGCTACGCACGCGCCGAGCGGGAACTCGGGTGGACGCCGGAGAAGAGCTTCGACGAGGGGCTGCGCGAGACCGTCGCATGGTACCGGGACGCGGAGCGCTGGTGGCGCGAGGCGGCCGAGGGCGCCTACCACGACAGCCGTCGTCGGATCAGCGCATGGGCACATTCGCGAACCTGACCGTCGATGGCATTCGGCCCGCTCAGGGTTCGCGGCCGTGCTGCCGATCCTAGGTGCATGAGCAGGGTCCGCGCGCTCGCAGCCGATGAGCGACGCTCCGTCCGGGCATCGCGACGGAATGGATGGCGTGGTTCCGCCCTCGTCCGTCGCGTCCTGGCCGCGGGGGCGCGTGCGCACACCGGCTACGGCGGTGCTGCGGCGTTCTTCGCCGCCGTCGTCGCGGTGTACTTCGCGCACGCGTTGTTCGGCGGCGGGGTCCTGCTCCCCTTCGACTTCCTCGTCTACCTCGACCCCGTCTTCGCTGCCGGCGCGCCGGGCGCCCTGCCGGCGCGGCCGTCGAATGTGCTGATGGGTTGGGACCGAGTGTACCAGTTCCACCCGTGGCTGGTCTTCAACTTCCAGGCGTTCGCCCGGGGCGAGTTCCCGCTGTGGAACCCCCTCAGCGCCGGTGGGACGCCGCACCTTGCGCTGGATCAGACGGCGGTCCTCGATCCCGTCGCCTTCGTGGCCGGCCTCCTCTTCGGCCCGCACCGGGCGGGGACCCTCCGGGCGGTTCTGAGCGTGGGCATCGCCGGCGCCGGCATGCTGGCACTCACGCGCCGTCTTCGACTCCCCGCCGCGGGTGGATTGATCGCTGCACTGGCCTTTTCTTTCGGCGGCTGGTTCATCCTCTGGCTCGGCCGGCCGATGAGCGTGGCGGCCGCCTGGCTCCCCTGGATTCTGTGGGGCATCGATCGCCTGCTCGAGGGGAGGCGGCCGATGCTCGATGCCGCGCTCGTGGCCGGCTTCGTCGCGTTCTCGCTCTTCGCCGGCCACATCGAGACGACGGCGCACGTGCTGGTGTTCGCGGTGATCTTCACGGCCTTCGCGGCGCGCCGCCACGGCTCTCGGCCGGGCACGCGCTTGCGCGCGGTGTTGCCGGGGCTCGCGGCGCTGGCCGCGGGGGTCGCCGCCGCCGCGATCCTGGTGCTCCCGTTCGCGGCGTTCCTGCTCGGCGAGGCGGGCGGTCCGGGGATCCGGGGCGGACCGGATCGCTCCGCGATCGCAACACTGCTCGCCGGGCTCCGTGGCGCCGTGGACCCCGCGCAGGTCCTGGGGACCCTGACCACGGCCGTCGTGCCGGTGCTGGCGCTCCCCGGCTCGCTTCGGTTCGCCGCGCCGCCGCCGAACCTCGGCGAGTCGACGATCTACATCGGTGCAGTGCCGCTGCTGTTGGCCGTCCTCGCGCCGGTGATGTCCGCGCGGCGCGGCGAGGTCTGGTTCTGGGTCGCCGCCGCCGCCGCCGGCCTGGCCCTGTGCTGGCGCCTGCCCGTGTGGGACCTGGTGAACCAGTTGCCGGGGATGCGTTGGACGGAGCCCGGCCGGCTCCGCCTGGTCTACGTCTTCGCCGCCAGCGTGTTGTCGGCATACGGCGTCGATGCGCTGAGCCGTGCTCGGCTGCGGATCGATTGGCGAGTCGTGCTCGCCGCGGCGGCGCTGCTGGGGCTCGGCGCGATCTGGACGGCGAGCCGCGTCGACGCGGCGGATCCGGATGCGCTGCGACGCGGCCTCGCGGGGTGGTGCGCCGCGCTACTGCTGCTGCCCGCCCTGCGAATGCAGCCCTCGCCGCGCCTGCGTCTGGCCATCGTCGGACTCACGGCGGTCGAGCTGACCGTGGCACTGCACGGCGTCCAGCCGACCCTTCCGGCGGAGGACGTCTACCCGACGACCCCGGTGACGACGTATCTTCGACAGGCTGCGGGGAGTCGAATCGCGACTTACCCGATCGACGGACGCAAGCCGATGGCGGGCGCGAGCCATCTGGTCTACGGGCTCGATTCGGTCGAGGGTTACAACGTCCTGTACTCTTCTCGCTGGCGGAAGTTGATGGATCTGATCAACGAGGGCGCACCGCCGCGCAACGACCCGGGGGAAGACTGGGTCCTGCTCGAGGATCCCGGTGATCCACTCGTCGACCTCCTCGGCGTCGACTATCTCATCACCGCTGACGTCGGTCGCGACCGCCTCGCGGGTGCCGGAATCCTCCGGCAATTCTCCAACCTCGCGTGGGAGGATGGGCGCGTTGCGATCCTGGAGAACCCCGACCCGCTGCCCGCCGCGTTCTTCGTCGAACGGGTCCACCTCGTCGCGACGCCGGATGCCGCCGCCGCGGCGCTCCGACGGCCGGAGTTGGATTTCCGACGAGAGGCGGTGGTCGAAGCGTCCACCGCGGAATCGAGGATCCGGCCACACCTGGGCGCGCCGCTCGATGCGCACGGCACGATCGACGCGCGTCCCTCGCGATTCGACGAGGTCATCCTCGACCTGAACCGACGCACACCAGGATTCCTGGTCATCCGGTCGGCCTTCTCGCGCGGCTGGCACGCGACGCTCGATGGGCAGCCCCGCGAACTGCTCCCGACCGATGTCGCGTTCATGGGAATGGAGATCCCCGCCGGCCATCACCGGCTTCGGCTCCACTACGATCCTCTCGCGTTCCGTATCGGAAGCGCCGTGACGATGATCACGTTCCTCGCACTCGCCGTCGGCGTGCTGATCGAGCAGCAGCGCAAGCGGCGCGCATGGCGATGATGACGAATTCACACCGCCGCCGCCCGATGGGGCGGCCACGACAGCCGACGGCGGATCACCGCGCTTGCGCCGGAGCGGCGCCCTTGCGAAGCGGCATCTCCGCACTTCATCTTGGGGCACTGGGGCCCCGCCGGGCACGGTGACGATGCGCGGTCATCCCACGCTGCACCGGGAACTCGTCACGGCGTTCGCCCTGATGTTCGCCGGTGCACTGCTCGTCGCCGCGGCCGGTGTGGTCACGCTCCTGCCGCAGCTCGAGACGCCCGCCAGGGCCGCGCTCTACCTGGTGGTGCTCCTCGCGGCGGATGTCGTGGTCTTCGCACTCTTCGGCCGCTACCTCCTTCAGCGGCGGGTGCTCGCGCCGCTCGCGCGCCTGATCGCCGGCGTCGAGGCCATTGCCGAGGGGGATTACTCGAAGCGCCTGGTCCGCGCCGAGACCGTCGAGATCGGGCGCGTCACCGATGCCGTCAACCGCATGGCGGAGCGACTCATCGCCCACCGTGAACAACTCGCGGCCAACGTCCGCTCGCTCGAGGAGACCAATCTCCAGCTCACCGACGCGCGTGACGAGCTGATCCGGATCGAGAAGATGGCTTCGGTGGGCCGACTCGCCGCGGGGATCGCGCATGAAGTCGGCAATCCGCTGAGCGCGCTGCTCGGCTATATCGGGATCCTCTCCCGCAACGCCGGGAGTCGTGAACAGGAGCTGCTCGCGGCCGCGGAGCGGGAAGCGCGGCGTATCGACCGCATCGTGCGCGGATTGCTCGATTACGCGCGTCCGCGTGAGACGCACGTCCAGAGCATCGACGTCTCGGGCGTGGTCGACCGCGCGATGGACCTGTTGGTCACGCAGGGCCGATTCCAGGGGGTCGCGGTGACGCGCGAACTCGCCGCGGAACTGCCCCGCGTAGAAGCGGATCCGTATCAGCTCGAACAGGTGCTGGTCAATCTGATGCTGAACGCGACCGATGCGCTCGAGGGAACCGAGGACCCCGAGCTGACCGTCTGTACGCGACGGCGCACCGTCGAGCCGCGCAAGCCCCGGGCGACGCGCCGCAGGGACGATCCGCCCGACGTCGACTACTCGCATCGCAGGCGCTTCCACCAGCGTCCGCAGATCCCGCGGGAAAACCCGTTCCCCGCCGGCGGCGAAATCGTCGAGATCACCGTCCGGGACAACGGGCCCGGGATCCCGGAGTCGCTGATCGACCAGATCTTCGAGCCGTTCGTCACCACCAAGGCGCCGGGGAAGGGTACCGGCCTGGGTCTCGCCGTCGCCGCCCGCCTCATTGATGCCATGGGCGGCACGATCCGCGTCGATAGCGGCCGCGACGGCACGACCTTCACCATCGCGCTGCCCGCCGCTCGCGGCCCGGCCACGGAACGTTCGGAGCCATGACCGTACTCATCATCGACGACGAGCCAGGGTTGCGCCACACCGCCTCGCTGATTCTCGGCGAGGAGGGCTACGAGGTGCACCTCGCCAACGACGGCGAGGAGGGCCTGGCCCGCGCCGCGCAGGTCCAGCCCGACATCATCCTCTGCGATGTCCGGATGCCGCGCCTCTCCGGTACCGAGTTCCTCGAACGCTACCGCGAGGCCGGCGGCGAGGCGCTCGTCATCGTCATGACCGCCTACGGCAGCAACGACCTCGCCATCGAGGCCATGAAGAAGGGCGCCTACGACTACGTCTCGAAGCCCTTCAGCGCCGATCAGCTCGTCCTCGCGCTCCGCAAGGCCGAGGAGCGTGAAGCCCTGCGCCGCGAGGTCCGCCGCCTCCGCAGCGAGGTCCGGATCGAGCGCCGTTTCGGCGAGATCATCGCCAAGTCGCCCGCCATGCAGCAGGCGCTCGAAATGGCGACCCGTGTCGCCCGCTACCCCTCGACCGTGCTCGTCACCGGCGAGAGCGGCACCGGCAAGGAACTCGTCGCACGGCTGATCCACGCCCAGAGCGAGCGGGCGGAAAAACCGTTCGTCCCGCTCAACTGCGGCGCCATCCCGGAGGCACTCCTCGAAGCCGAGCTCTTCGGCTACAGCCGCGGCGCCTTCACCGGCGCCGAGCGCGAGAAGCCCGGCCTCTTCGAGGCCGCCGGGGGCGGCACGCTCTTCCTCGATGAGATCGGCGAGATGCCCGCCGCGCTCCAGGTCAAGCTGCTGCGCGCACTCCAGGAGGGAGAGGTCCGCCGTCTCGGCGAGAACAACGCACGCGATGTCGATGTCCGCATCGTCGCGGCAACCAACAAGGACCTCGAAGAGGAGATCCGCGCCGGCCGGTTCCGCCGCGATCTCTTCTATCGCGTCGCCGTCGTACCGATCCACCTCGTGCCGCTGCGCCAGCGTCGCGAGGAGATCCCACCCCTCGTCAACCACTTCATCGAAATCCACAACGAACGCCTCGGCCTCGAGTGCCGCGGCGTCGAGCCCGAGGCCATGCGCCTGCTCGTCGATTATCCCTGGCCGGGCAACGTCCGCGAACTCGAGAACACCATCGAACGCGCCATGGTCCTCGCCAATTCGCCGAAGATCACGCCCCGAGACCTCCCGCCCCACGTCGCCTCGCCCGTCCCAGCCATCGACGGGCCGGAACTGGGCAACGACGAACTCTCGATCAAGAAGCACAGCGCCGCACTCGAACGCCGCCTCATCCGACAGGCCCTCGAGCGCACCCGCGGCAACAAGACCCGCGCCGCCGAACTCCTCGAACTCAGCGCCCGCGCACTGCTGTACAAGATTCGGGATTACAACCTCGAGTGAACCGTGCGCGGGCGCGGGCGCGAGCGGGTGCGCGGCCCGCTCCCGTTTCCCGTAAACGTAAACGTAAACGTTCCCGCTCCCGCTCCCGTTCCCGGTAGTTCCCATCCAGCTCCCGCCCCTCCCCCGGGCCGTCCTCCCCTCCACCGCACCCCCTCCCGGGCACGCCCTACCCCTAGCCCGAGCCCTCCCCCATTTCGTCCCACCCTACCATGGGTTCGCCCCGGACCCCCGATTATCCTCGCGCCATGACGATCTCGCGCCACCCCCCCGGGACCACGCTCGTCGAGCTGCTCTTCGCCCTTGCGATCCTCGCGATTCTCATCGGGATCGCGGCGCCGCCGCTCCGGCGGTGGCTGGACCGCTACGCCACGGTCGGTGCGCGGGAGGCGCTGGCGGCCGGCGTCGCGCGTGCGCGGTCGCTGGCGGTGGGGCAGGGTGGCGCGGCGCTGGTGGTGGACGTGGGCTCCGGTCGTTTCTGGGTTCGTGCCGGCGGTGACGTGGTCGAGGGGCCCGTCGACCTTGGCGCCCAGTACCGCGTCGAATTGACGGTCGACGGTGCGGCGGCGGATCGGGTGGTGCTTCGGTTCGACGCCCGTGGGCTGGGGCGTCTGGCGAACCGGACCTTCCGGCTGCGGCGAGGGGATGCGACGGCGGGGCTGACGCTGTCGACGTACGGGAGGCCGCGCCGGTGGTGAGCGCGATGTCGAGTCGTGGGGCGCGCCGTTCGAGCCGGCGCGCGGGGTTCACCCTCGTCGAGGTGCTTGTCGCGTTGAGCGTGTTCGGCGTGGGTGCCGTGGGTGCCGTCGCCGCGTTCGCCCTTGCGGCGCGCCTCGTCCGCGAGGTCGGCGTGCGAGATGCAGCCGTCCGGACGGCGGGCGCGGTCGCCGACTCCCTCCTGCGACTGGACCGGCCCGGTTCCGGCGAGTGGAAGGAGGACCATCTCCTTGCTCGATGGTCCTCGTCATCGCCCGAGCGGCGCCCCACGCCCGTCGACGTGGTCGTCGAGTACGGCGCTCCCGCGGACCGACGGCAACTGCACCTCCGGTTCCTGCACATGCCGGCCCCGCTGCGGTTGGAGGCGCCGTGAGCGCGCGTCGCTCGGGTTACGCGATCCTGGAACTGCTGACCGCGTTGGCGCTCACGGCGGTCATCTGCGGCGCCATGGCCGGCACGCTGGTGGCCGCGCGGCGGATGGTTCGGAGCCAGGCGCGGCGGGTCACGTTCGCGGAGGCGGTCCGGGCCGCATCCGCGGTGCTCACGGGCGACCTCCGTTACATCGCCCCCGTCGCGGACGTGTACGCGTGGTCCGCGGATTCCATCGCGCTCCGCGTGTTCCGGGGCACCGCCGTCGTCTGTGGCGCCGCGGATGATGATGCCGTGTTCGTGCGCTATCAAGGGTTGCGCGATCCGGATCCCGCCAAGGATTCGCTGGTCGTGGTCCGCGTTGGCGGGGATGGCCCGCCGCTGAAGCTCGAGGCGAGCGCGGCGACGCCGGCGCACTGCGCCGGAGAGGATGGGGAGCAGGCGTTCCGCTGGACGCTCGAAGCGCCACCGCCCCCGGGGACGATGTTGCTCCTGTTCGAGAGCGGAACGTATCGGCTTTCGGAGCACGCGCTCCGCTACGGCCACGGGCACGCAGGTCGCCAGCCGCTCACCGCGGAGGCGTTCGATGGCGATGGTAGCGGGTTCCGCCTGCCGGGCGGCCCCGGTGCACCGATCCCGGCCGCGCCGCCGGCCATCGAGCTCCGTCTGGTTGCGCGCGCCGAAGACATCGACCGCGAGGTCCCCGCGCCGGCCACGGGCGCCCGATTGCGGTTCACGCTCCTCAACGCGGACCGCGCCGATGCCGGGAGGACGCGATGAGCCCGCATCCGCGCCGTGACGCAATGGCGCTGCTGGCCTGCGTGCTCGTGCTCCTCGGCCTCGGCACGGTATCGGCCGCGTTGCTCTACGTCGGCTTGCAGGAGTCACGCATCTCGCGGGCCGGCGCGGACGTGCTCCGCGCCCGGCTTGCCGCCGAATCCGCTGTCCGGATCGCACTCGCGATGTGGGACACGCGCGAGTTCCGCGACATGGCTCCCGCGGAGGTGCGCGCGCTCGACGCCGCGTCCCCCGCAGCCGCGGACCGGATCGTCGTCGAGAGACTCGCCGGCTCGCTCTACCGGATCCGGGCCCAGGCCACCGCTCCTTCCGGTGCGCGCGCTCGCGCCGGCATCGTGATCCGAACCCTGGACATCGCCGAACTGTGGCGGCCGTTCGGTGCCGCGATCACGCTCCGCGGCGACCTCCGCGTCGACGCCCAGGCCGACGTCGTGGGGCTCGACTACGGCGACTTCGCGGCACAATGGACCCCCGATGATTGCCCGGCCGCTGCCTTCACCGACCTGGTCCGAACGTTCGGCCGCGCCGACCTGCCCGCTACCCGCGTGCCCGACTCGGTCGCCGCGACGGAACCCGGCGCCACCCGCATCGGCCCTCTCGCGCCGACCACCCTCGCCGACATCGCGGACCACGTCGTCACCGGTGATCTGACGCCGGCCCCCGCCTACGACACAGGACGCTGCGACACCGGCGTGCCGGCCAACTGGGGCGCACCCCTCGCACCCGACGACCCGTGCGGCCACTTCTTCCCGCTCGTCTTCGCTCCCGGAGACCTGCACGTCTCCGGCGGTGCCGCACAGGGCGTCCTCATCGTCGCCGGCGACCTCACCATCGACGACGGCGCACGCTTCTACGGCCCCGTCGTCGTGGCGGGCCGCGTGACCATCCGCGACACCAGCACCATTCGCGGCGCGCTGATCGGCTCCGGCGATGTGGCCGTCCACGACCAGGCCCGCATCACCTACGACCCCTGCGCGATCTGGCGCGCCCTAGCCCGCGCGCCCGCGTTGAACCGACCGTTCCGGTCCGGCCCCCGCTTCTGGGTGCCGGCCTTTTGAAGACCGAGTCATCGTGCCGAAAAAAGGTGCCGGATCCGGAACAGTTTATTCGCCGCTCTCGGTTGTTTGCGGACGTAAGACATTGGAGATACACAACTTGGATGCGGGCATGAAAATCGTATCGCGCATGGTATCGGTTTCGGACAATCGCCGGGTCGGTCTCGCAGGCCGTCGGTGCGGTTCCGCTTCGCCGAACCGCACGCTCGGGATGCCACGAATCGATCGAGACGCGGATGCGGTCACAATCGAAGGCGACGCCCGGTTCCGACCGGGCCGTACCCGTCGGCCCCGCAGGATTCACCCTCCTCGAGGTCGTCGTGGTGCTGATCCTCGGCGCGATCGCGATAGGGTTCGCGATGCCGAAGGTGAGTCGATTCCTGCAACGCCAGGATGTTCAGAACGCGCGCGATGCCTTCGTGTTGCTGGCGCGGCGGGCGCGAGCCACGGCCGTGCAACGGGGGATGCCGTATCGGGTCGAGATCGATCCGGACGCCGATCGCGCGTGGGTGGTCTCGGGTCGCTCCGGTGGGGGCGACACGCTCGAGGTGGTGAGCTACATGACGCAGTATCGCACGGACGTAGAGACATCGGTTTCGGGAGCGGTGACGCTCTGTTATGCGCCGCGCGGTTTCGCGCTCGAGAGCTGTGGGATCGATGATCCGGCGATCGTGCGCTTCAGCCGTGCTGCATACCGGGATTCGTTGCGGGTCCGTCCGCTGGGCCAGGTGGATCGATGGTGACCGGCAGCGGGCAGCCGGAGCCGAACGGCTTCGGGCTTGTCGAGGTCGTCGTCGCGACGGTGATCCTGGCCTTCGGGATTCTCGCGATGGCGGTGTCCACCGGGTACATGTTCGCGCAGCTCCGGTTCTCCGACCGGACCACGGAGCGGGCGATCGCGGTGCGTCAGGTCTTCGAGGAGATCCGCGCCATGCCGTACGACGCGATTCTCTCGCGCAGCTCGGGGTCCGCCGAGGTGATCGGCGACTACCGCCTGTGGTGGGACGTCACCACGATGGCGAACATGAAGTCCGTCTCGGTCATCTGCGAAGGGCCGGGGTTCGTCTCCGGCGAGAGCGCGCCGACGGTCGTGACGGACACCTTCGCTCTCACGGTATTGAACCCGAGATGAAGATCGCACATCGGAGGCCCGGCTTCACCGTGCTCGAGGCGCTGGCTGCGGTCGTCCTCTCCGCCGTCGTCCTTGCGGCCGTCTATCGCACGCTGATCGTGCAGCAGGTCAGTTACCGGGAGCAGCGGGAACGCATCGATTCGCGACAGACGACGCGGACCGCACTGAACCTGCTCACGACGGAGCTCCGGGAGATCAGCGCCACGGATGGCGATCTCCTTTCCGCGTCCGAGCACGAATTGACGTTCCGCGCGCTCCGGAAGATGGGCGTGGTCTGCGACGTCGTTGCCGGTTCCGCGCTGCACGTCTGGCAACTCGGCGAGCCGTTCGAGGACGGCGACAGTCTGCTCGTCTTCATGGATGACGACACGCTGCGCATGGACGACGACCGGTGGATCCGCGGTGCGATCAGCGGGACGGTCTCGGAGGTCGCGTCGCCGGGCGCCGATTGCACGCAGTGGGATGCTCCCGGCATCGTCGCGGCACTCCCTGCGCCCGGCGTGGCGGTCGCCGAAGTCCGTAAAGGTGCGCCGGTCCGGGCCTATCGATCCCTCACCTACGGTCTCTACGAGGTCGACGGCTCGTGGGTGCTCGGTCGCCAGGGGGTGGACGGCAATCTCGTCGCTCTCGTCGGACCGCTGCTCGGCCCCGAAGAAAACGGCCTCCGCTTCCGATACTACAACGGGAGCGGGACGGCCGTCACGCCGTCCGGCCCGGCCAGCCTGCAAACGATCGAACGGGTCGAGATCCTGGTCCGCGGGAGGAGTGGTGGGGCCGGGAGCGCAGCGACCGTGGATTCACTGGTGGCGCAGGTCCACCTCCGGGGGAACGCATGGAACTGATCGCCCAGCCGTCCGGGCGTCGAGAGGAGGAGCTCATGCAGAGTGAGGCTGCGCGTCGGGAAGGGTTCGCACTGGCTGCCGCCGTAATGGCGATGGTCCTGGTCGGCGCGCTCGTCACCGGCGGATTCTATGCCGCAACGCAGGAGGCCCACATCGCCACGAGCGTACGATTCGCCGGTGAGGCGCTGAACGTGGCGGAGCACGGGCTCAACAAGGTCATCGGCACCTGGCCGCTCGCCCGTTACGAGGCCATCGCGATCGGCTCCGGCAGCACCGTCGTGGACACGCTGCGTGCGGGCTCGACCGCGATCGGCGAGGCCACGGTCGAGGTCCGTCGCATGTCGACGTTCACCTACTTCCTGCGATCGACGGGGAAGGTCATCGGACACGGGCGCGGCGCGGGCTCGACGCGCACCGTCGGCATGCTCGTCCGCACCCGGCGGCTCCAGATCCACCAGGACCGTGCCGTTCAGGTCCTCGGTCAGCTCACGGTCGGCGGCAACGCCACGGTGGACGGCAACGACCGCATCCCCGAGGGCTGGGAGGAGTCGGAGCGGTGCCGGAACACGGGAGCCCACGCGGGCGTGGTCGCCAAGAACGCGGTGAACGTCGATGAGCGGGGATCCGGCTCGATCCAGGGCGAACCGCGGGTGGTGCAGGATGCGAACATGGACACCACCAGCTTCACGCAGTTCGGCGATTGGGATTACGATGACCTCGCCGCGCGCGCCGAAAAGGTCTTCCCCGGCGGAACCACGGTCAACAACACGGTGCCGACCGTCCTGCCCGACGGCGAGTGCAACACGGCGGATCGCATGAACTGGGGAGATCCCGCGCATCCGCAGGGCGCCTGTCACTTCTACTTCCCGATCATCCACGTCCAGGGCGATCTCACGCTCAACTCGAACACGCGTGGGCAGGGGATCCTCCTGGTCGACGGCGACCTCCACATCGCCGGCGGCTACGAGTTCGACGGGATCGTCATCGTGAAGGGTATCGTCACCAACGGCGGTGGCAACTCGGTGATCAACGGAATCACCATGATCATGAGCAACGGCAGCGAGCTGGGTGTCAATAGCGAGACGGAGCTGACCGGTCGGCCGGTGGTCGCGTTCTCGAGCTGCGCGATCCAGCGCGCGGTCGAGTACAACAGCGGCACCGCGCGCGCGTTTCCGATCTCCGAGCGGAGCTGGTTCGATCTGACCGCCGCCGGCATGGATCTGTAGCGCCGACACGTTTGGGGGCGGCTGGCCGGACCTCCGGCCGCCCGCCCGCCCGAATCCACCTCCTGAGAAGACGCAGTCTCGCGAATGGGAATGTTCGATCGTAGCAAGGTCTCCGCCGGGCTCGACATCGGCAGTGGCTTCGTCAAACTCGTCGTCATCGACCACTCGAAGCCGGAGCCCGAGATCACGAAGATCGCCACGAGCCCGCTCGTCCCCGACGCCATCGTGGACGGCGAGATCATGGATCCGGTCCTTGTTGCCGAGACTGTACGGTCGGTGGCCGCGAGCGCGGGACTCAAGCGCGGCGCCGTCGTGGCGGCCGTCGGCGGTCACGACGTGATCATCAAGAAGATCGAGATGGACCGGGCGAGCGAGAAGGATACGCAAGCGTTGATCCGGTGGGAGGCCGAGCAGCACGTCCCCTTCGACATGGAAGGCGTACAGCTCGACTTCCAGATCTTGGATCCGGAAGGCACGGGGCCCCAGATGTCGGTGCTGCTGGTCGCGGCCAAGCGCGAGGTCGTCGAGCACCGGGTCGGTCTCCTCACCGACGCCGGCCTCTCGCCGGCGATCATCGACGTGGACTCCTTCGCGCTACACAACGCGTTCGAGCAGAACTACCCCAGTGGTCTGGCCGGGATGGTCGCGCTCGTCAACCTCGGCCACGAGACGACGAACGTGATCCTGCTCGAAGACGGGATGCCGGTGCTCGTGCGCGACATCCCGTTCGGCTCGCGGCGCCTGCGTGAGGCGCTCCAGCGCGAGCGCGGGCTCACGGCCGACCAGGCCGATGAGGTCATACACGGCAAGGGCGATGCCGCCGAACTGCGCAGCTTCATCACCGAACGCGTCGACGAACTGGCGCTCGGTATCGAACGCGCCGCCGCCTTCGCCACGGCGCATGCCAGCGGCCTCGAGATCGGACGAGTCTGCCTTTCCGGCGGCGGCGCGCGTGTACCGGGGCTCTCGAACGCGCTTGCCGCACGCCTGCGCGTCCGCACGGAGATCGCCAATCCGCTCCAGCGTGTGGCCGTCCGCCCCGAAGTGATGCAGACCGTGAACATCGACGAACTCGCACCCATGCTCATGCTTCCCGTGGGGCTCGCCCTGCGGCACGTACACTAGGGGTCGCCCAGAGGTAGATCGTGATCGAAATCAATCTCCTCCCGGGCGCCGAACGGCGCAGGTCCGGTCGCTCGATCCGACTGCCCGCTGCACTCCGGAACCTCGCCGCAGGCGTGAAGCTCGACCGGTGGGCGGCGTTCATCGGCGCGGCGTGGATCATCGGGCCCGGATCGATCGTCTGGCTCTACCTGAGCACCGCGCATCACCGCCATGAGCTCACGTTGGCGGTCGAGCAGGCCGTGCAAGACTCGACGCGCTACGCCAAGCTGATCCAGGCGCAGGATCGCCTCATCGCTCGGCGCGACACCATCGCTCAGAAGCTCAAGATCATCCAGGAGATCGACGCCGACCGCTACGTCTGGCCGCACATCATGGATGAGATCGCCCGCGCGCTGCCGGACTACACCTGGCTGACGAAGGTGACGCACATGAACGGCGGTGGCCCCGACCCGCAGTTCCAGATCGTGGGCCGGGCAGGCAACGTCTTCGCGCTTACACGCTTCATGAAGGACCTCGAGGCCTCTCCCTTCATCCGATCGGTTCGCCTCACGACCACCGAACGAGTCCGCGATGCGGACAACCGGGAGGTCCACGAGTTCATCCTGCTGGCCAGCTATGAGCCGCCGCCGCCGACGCTGATCGAAACCGTCCCCCTGTTCGCCGCGGAGGAGTGAGATGCCGCTGCTCCCGAGTGATCCGCAGCAGCAGAAGAAGCTGCTCCTGGGGGTGATCCCGCTCCTCCTGCTGGGCGCGTACACCTACTTCTTCCACGGGAAGTACACGGATGAGGTGGACGCGCTCGAGAGGCGGCTCGAGAACCTCGAATCGAAGAACGCGGCGGCCAAGGTCAGGGCGAGCCGCGGAAGCGCCGACCTCGAAGCGAAGCTCGCGCTCTACGAGCAGCACATCGCCCGGCTCGAAGAGCTGGTTCCGAGCAGTGAAGAGGTCCCGCAGCTCATCTACGACATGGCGCTCCGGGCCCAGGAGAGCGGCGTCGAACTGATGAAGACCACGCCGGATGTGACGCAGGCCGGACCGTACTACACGCTCCAGACCTACGAGGTCGCCGTCTTCGGCGCATATCACGACATCGCCCGCTTCCTCGTCGCGATCGGGACGCTGCCGCGGATCGTCACGCCCTTCGATCTCCAGTTGACGCCGCGGCCCGACCGGACCGAGGAGGGCGAAGCCACCGTTCTGCAAGCCGACTTCAGCATCAAGACCTATGTGCTCCCCGAACGGGAGCCGGCCACCCCGGAGGCAAGTAGCAATGCGCGCACGTGATGCCGTCCTGGCCGGGCTCATCCTGCTGGGCGCTGCGGTCCCGGCCGCCGCGCAGAAACAGCCGCCCCGGCCCGCCCAACAGGCCAAGTCGGAGGAAGAGCCGCAGCTCAAGTTCGAGCGCGAGTTCTTCTCCTATCCCACGACACAGCGGCGCGACCCCTTCCGGTCCCTCGCGAAGCGGACCGGCCTCGGGCCGCGGTTCGAGGAACTCGTGCTCAAGGGGATCATCTACTCCGAGGAAGCGCCGAGCGTGGCGCTCCTCGCCGATGGCGCGGGCCACATCTACCGCGTCCGGCGCGGTGATCGCGTCGGCAACGCGCGCGTCCTCGAAATCCGCGAGCTACGCGTGCTCTTCGCCGTCGAAGACTTCGGCGTGATCCATCAGGACCAGCTCGAACTGAAGCGCACGGTGGTCGCGGAGGTGCAGGGATGATCACCGCACTGGCGCTCTGGCTGGCCGCACTCGCCGCGCAGACCTCGGTCCACGGGCTCAGCGTCGTGCCCGTCGAGGATCGCACCGAGGTCGTCATCCGCGTGGATGGCCCCGTCGCGTTCTCCGACTTCATGCTGAACGATCCGCTCCGGCTCGTCGTCGATATCAGCGGCGCGACCAAGGATCTCCCCGCCAATCGGTTCGATGCCATCGACCGGGGCGGCGTCCTGTCACTCCGCACCAGCCAGTTCCGGCCGCGCGTGGTCCGGGTCGTCGTCGACCTCGCCGCGCCCGTGGAATACGCTGTGCAGCAGACCGACGGCGCCATCCGCATCTCGTTCCCGAACACGGCGGGGCCGTTCGAGGCCTGGCACTCGGGTGCACCCGCGCCCCTGGCGACCGCCGAACCGGCCGCGGAGCCCGTCCAGTTCGCCAGCAGCGCCGTCACCCCGCCGCCACCCGCGGCCCGGTCGGCGCCGCCACCCGCGGCCCGGTCGGAGCCTGCACCGGCGGCCCGGTCGGAGCCCGCGCCCGCGGAAGAGCCACACATCAACGTGTTCTTCCGGGAGACGCCCATCCTCGATGTGCTTGCGCATTTCGCCGAGTTCTCGGGCAGGAGCATCATCGCCGGGGAAGGCGTCACCGGGAACATCACGGCCGATATCCGTGACCAGCCATGGGACGTCGCGCTCCGTGAACTGCTCGCCGCCCACGGCCTGGCTCTCGAGGAGACCTCCACGGGGATCATCCGCGTCGACCAGGTGACCAACCTCCGCGAACGCGAGAAGGTCGAAGACCTGGTCACTCGGTCGTTCAAGATCCGCTACGCCAACGTCGACTCGATTCGCCCCGCCGTCGAAGGGCTGCTGAGCGAGCGCGGGACCGTGACCGCCAGTGCCGGGACGAACACGCTCGTCGTCACCGACGGCCGCTCCGTCATCGAGGAGCGCATCACTCCGATGATCCAGCAACTCGACGTGCGCACGCCGCAGGTGACGATCTCGGCCAAGATCATCTTCATCGACCGGACCGCACTCGAAGAGTTCGGCATCACCTACGATCTGAAGGATTCGCAGGGGAACCAGCTCAACCAGTTGATCCCCGGTGGGGTCGACCAGAACGGCGATGGCCTCATCACGAACGATGAAGTGGTCACCGAGTCCGTCGTCCGCCTGGGCGGCCCCTCGATCGCCGCGCTGGCCAACGCGAACGAACGCGTCGCCAGCCCGTCGCTCCAGTTGCTGACCACCCTCGTCCTCGGCCGGCACTCGCTGTTCTCGTTCATCGAGGCACTCGACCAGGTCAGCATCAGCGACCTCCAGGCCCAGCCGCTCATCACCACGCTCGACAATCGCGAGGCAACCGTGCAGGTGGGTGAGGAGACGCCGATCCGCGTCATTGACGCCGGCTCCGCCGGCGCCGGTGGGGGCGGAGGCGCCAACGGCGGCCTCGCGGCGCCCCGCGCCACCGTCGATTTCCGCAACACCGGTATCATCCTTCACGTCACGCCGCACGTGACCGGAGACCAGGTGCTGCTCGAACTGCACGCCGAGAACTCGTCCGCCAACGTCGCACCATCCGACATTGGCGTGTTCTTCACGAAGCAGCTCGCCGAGACCCAGATCCTGCTGGGCGATGGCGAGACCGGAGTCATCGCCGGACTGACCGTCACGGACCGCTCCGAATCGCGCACCGGCATCCCGTTCCTGATGGACATCCCCGTGCTGGGCGCACTGTTCCGCACCACGACGGAAGAAGAGAACAAACAGGACCTGTTGATCATGGTCACCCCGCACATCCACGACGCGGGGACGGAATAGGGGGCACGGGGAGACATCGATGCGACAAGACAGGGAGTTCTTCACCACCGCTCAGGCGGGCGGCCTCCGCGGCCGCCTCGTCCTGCTGGCTGCGCTGGCCGCCCTGGTGGCGTGCGATGGCGAGAATCTCTTCGACGAGGACGGCGGCGCCGTCGGCAAGCCGGAGATCGTCGAATTCACCGCGCCCGACACCGTGATCGCCGGCCGCTTCGTCGACCTCCGGGTCCACGCCAAGGGCGACCGCAGGATCGTGCAGTTCGATTTGCAGGCGCGGGGCGCGATCGGCCTGGACAGCACGGCCGTCGTCGCCGCGCCCCGGAACGATGTCACGCAGGACATCTCGTTCGTCGTCGAGCCGCCGGTCCAGGACACGCTCCTCGAAGTTCGTGTCCGCGCCATGGACCAGACCGGTTCGGTCAGCGACCTCGTCGCGGACACCATCTTCGTCGAGGAGGTCACGGCGCCCGCATTCGATGCCGTCACCGCGGATCCCACGACGACCGGAGCGGGCGAGACCGTCTCGATCTCGATCGAGGCGGCGGACAACATAGGGTTATCATCGGTAGGCTACGCGGTCGTCAACGAGGACGGCGACACGATCTTCAGCGAGCTCGCCCCCGTGGCGGGCTCGAAACGCGATAGCCTCCGCTTCGACTTCCAGGTCCCGCTCGGAACCCCGCCATCGACGCTCCGGATCATCGCGCGCGCCATCGACCACGCGGGCTTCCTCGCCGTCGCCGCGCCGGTGACGCTCACCATCATCGACCGCTCGGAGCCCGCCGTCGAGATCCGCCGGCCGGGCGGCGAGGCGACCGTGCCGCTCGGCGACAGCGTCCTGGTCGAGGTCCGCGTGATCGACAACGTCGGCGTCGTCAGCGCGCGGCTCACCGGCGTCGCGCTCCGGGGCGACCCGGATCTCGGCACCGACCAGGAAGTCGCGCGTTTCGGCGAAAAGACCATCACCCTCAATGAGCCGGTCCAGGACACGACGCTCAAGCGCTACCTCCTGCCGACCGGAGATCAGACCAGCGAACAGGTCCACCTCATCGTCAGCGCCACCGATGGCTCGGGTGAAGTCGGGGCCGACACCGTGGTCGTCTCGCTCGGCGGCCCGCGCGTCGAGATCCGCAGCCCGACCGACGGCGAGGTCGTGCAATCGGCGGTCTCCGTCACACTGCACGCGTCCGACCCGTCCGGAATCGAATTCCTCCAACTGATCGTCTCCGGCGTGGTCGAGGACACGGTCAGCTTCAGCTATCCCACGCCGCAGGACAGCGTGCTCGAACAGCCGACCATCACGCTCCCGGCAGACCAGGCCGGGACGCTCGAGCTACGCGCCATCGCGCTCAGCGGCGAGGCCATCGAAGGCCGGGCGACGCCCGTCTCCCTCACCGTGGACCCCGCCAGCGACGGGTCCGACGGTGATGAGCTGCCGCCGGAGCTGAGCCTCGAAATCGTGCCCTGCGGCCGCGTGAACTGCGAGCGCTTCGAGTTGACCGACAGCGTGTCCGTCCGCGTGCACGCGAGCGACAACAACGTCATCGCACGGCTCGGCGTGACCGCCATTGCCGTCAACGTCGAAACCGACGACACCGTCTCGCAACAGCGCGTCATTACCTTCTCGCCGGCGCTGAGCGGTCTGGTCCAGCGAGACTTCTCCTTCGCGCCCTTCAACGTCGATCCGCTCACGCTGCCCGATACGCTCAGTGTCGAGTTCTACGCGTTCGCGGTCGACGCAGCCGGCAACTGCGCCGCCGCCGTCCTCACGACCGAGCAGCAGCTCGCATGCGGCACCTTCAACGGCGATACCGTGGCCGCCGGCAACGTCGGTGGCCTCGAGGCCGACGTCATCGCGGTGGCGGGGCACACCGTCATGCTCCCCGGCGGCGGCGCCGTCGGCGACGCCGTGGTCGAGATGGACACCGCCAACAACGAGTTCCGTCTCTACCTATCCAACTTCTCCGGGAACAGCGTCGAGGTCCTGAGCCTCGCCGACACCACCTTCGGCGCCCCCATCCGCGTGGGCGCGCAACCGTTGGGGCTCTTCATCGACCGGTCCGGCGACACGCTCTTCGTCGCCAACTCGGGAGGTGACAACATCTCCATCGTGCCCCTGGACGCCACACCGGCCGAGGATGTCGCGCGCCGCATCCTGACACCGAACGCGGTGCTGTACCAGATCCATTACACGGAGGACAACGTCGGCCGCATCACCTACACGGTCGAAACCCATGACTTCAGTGACCGCCCGCAGTTCCTGGCCGTGGACTCCCTCGGCCGGCTGCTCTACTCGACGGCGCCGACCGGCGCCGCACCGGATGGAACCGTCCGCGTCGTGAACCGCAACCCGGTCTCGGACCCGCTGGTCACGGCCGACCGGCCCGAGATCCGGATCCTCTTCGACCCCGCGGACGCGATCGAACCGGCGGAGAACGCCATCGCGGTGGCGAACGTCGATAGCGCGATCATCCTCTCGGACCCCGCGGGGAACGACCTGCTCGTCTTCTACGATCACAAGCCGGGATTCCCCGATTCGACGGTTCAGGCCGGGATGGACGAAGGACTTGCATTCTTCGCGGCGCTGGACAGTCTCGAAGCGCGATCCGGTGATACCACGATCGTACATCTCCCGGGGACCTGGGTGCTGGAACGTGTGGGCATGTCGGACACGACGTACCTTGGCGCCGCCGGCGACCTCGGCACCATCGCGTTCGGCGAGGGCGCCACATCGCCGACGGGCCGCATCATGATCTGGAATGCGGCCAAGGCAGGCATCTCCGATGAGGTCGCGATCGCCGACCTCGTGAACAACGCGTCCGACCGCGTGCTCGGCGTCGGTCTCAACCAGAACGGCTCCGTGGGCGTCTTCCGCGGCGCCCAAGGCGCGTACTTCTTCAACGACAACCTCCGCCTCCTCGGGCTCTTCGACGGCGACCTGGGCGATCACGCCGCCGGCGCGGCACTGCACTGGGCCCACAACGGCGCCCTCGTCACCGATGAGACCGCGACGGCCTTCGTCGCCACAGCCAGGCAGACCATCAAGGTGATCAACACCTTGCACTTCTACCAGGTGAACGAACTGTACATCCGGGACAACATCGCGGGGCCGATACGCGTCACCGCACCGCTGCCGTCCGACAACGGCGGCCAGGGCGCGGCGTGCACGGGGCCCGACTGCGTGGTCGCGAAGCTCTACGGCGTCACCTCGTCCGGGGGCGTCGTGGTGCTCGACATCCGGCGGCGCGACATCACCGGTCCGTAGCGCCGGCGGCGTCGGTGCGGCGAGCGTCCGCGACCGGGATCGGCCGCATACGCCGGATCCGCATCCCTGGACAACCCCTGCCGAACCGCGTATATAGGACGGCAAGCAGGAACGGAGAGCCCGGTCTCGGCCGGGCTCTTTCCTTGGACCTCCGAGGTGGTGATGCATTTTCGGTTTCGGACAGCCGGCGAGTCGCACGGCCGGGGGCTGTTGGCGCTGGTCGAAGGCGTGCCGGCCGGCCTGCCGCTCGTCGTCGAGCGTGACATCGACCCGGACCTCCGGCGTCGCCAGGGCGGTTACGGGCGCGGCGCGCGCATGAAGATCGAACAGGACCGGGCCGAAGTCCTCTCCGGCATCCGGCTCGGCGAGACACTGGGTTCGCCCATCGCGCTCCTCATCTGGAACCGCGACTGGCAGAACTGGAAGGTCGCCATGGCCCACGCACCGCCCCCCGCCGACATCGACGAGGAGGCGCTCCGGCGCGTTCACCTCCCGCGCCCCGGCCATGCCGACCTCGTCGGCATCCTCAAGTACGACCGCTCCGACGCCCGCGACATCCTCGAGCGGGCCTCCGCCCGCGAGACCACCGCGCGCGTCGCCGCCGGCGCCATCGCCAAGCGCCTGCTCGCCGAGTTCGGCATCACCGTCGGCAGTCACATCGTCCGCCTCGGCCCCGTCGAGGCCGCCGTACCGGAAACACTGCCCGAGGACCTGAACGCCGCCGTCGACGATTCACCACTCCGCACCCTCGACCCCGATGCCGAGCGCCGCATGATCGAAGCGATCGATGCCGCCCGCCGCGATGGCGATACGCTCGGCGGCGTCTTCGAAGTCGTCATCCGCGGCGTCCCCGCGGGCCTCGGCAGTCACGTCTCGTGGGACCGCCGCCTCGATGGTCGCCTCGCCGGCGCGCTCATGTCCATCCAGGCAATGAAAGGCGTCGAGATCGGCCTCGGATTCGAGGCCGCGCGCCGCCGCGGCTCCACCGTCCACGACGAGATCACGCGCGCCCCGATGCACGCCGAGCCGACCACGACGGACGGCGCCGAAGGCGCCCCGGCGACCGCGCGGTCGGGAGGCAAGCGGAGCGAAGCGGAGGTCGCCGAAGGGGAGGTGGTGGGGCGGTTGGGAGGCAACCGGAGTGAAACGGAGGTCGCCGAAGGAGCGGCGGCGGTGACGGGTTTGGGAGGCAACCTGTCCCGGACCGGGGGGTATGAGCGGCTATCGAACAACGCGGGCGGCCTCGAGGGTGGGATGACCACGGGCGCGCCGATCATCGTGCGCGTCGCGATGAAGCCGTTGTCGACGTTGATGCGCCCGCTCCGCAGCGTGGACGTGCGGACGGGACAGCGCGCGGATGCGGTGCGGGAGCGCAGCGACGTCGTGGCGCTGGCGGCGGCCGGCGTGGTCGGGGAGGCGATGGCCGCGATCGTGCTGGCGGATGCCATGCTCGAGAAGTTCGGCGGCGACTCGCTCGCCGAGATGCGGCGCAACTTCGAGGGGTACCTCGCCCGGATCCAGCCGCGGACCTAGGATGTCGGGATGAGCGGGCGTGCGGGCCCGGAAGCGGATGGGGTGACCCGGCTGATCCTGGTCGGTTTCATGGCGGCGGGGAAGAGCACGGTGGGGCGGCGGCTGGCGGACCTGCTCGGCTGGGTCTTCATCGACTTCGATGAAGAGATCGAGCGTCGCACGGGTATTTCCATTCCGGAGATCTTCCGCCTCCGGGGCGAGCCGGCCTTCCGGGCGCTCGAGGCCGAACTGACCGAGGAGGTCGCCGGAATCGAGCATGCGGTGCTCGCGCCGGGCGGCGGCTGGATCACCCAGCCGGAGCTGCTCGATGCCTTCGGCCCGGAGACCCTCGTCGTTTGGCTGCGGATCTCGCCGGCCGAGGCCGTGCGACGGGCGAGTCGGACGCTCTCGCACCGGCCGCTCCTCGCCTCCGCGCCGGATCCCATCGCCGCCGCCCGCACACTGATCCGCGAGCGCGAGCCGCTCTACCGGCTCGCGGACGTGGTGGTCGACGTGGATGGCCGCGACCCCGAGGAGCTGGCGGAGGAGATTGCGGAACTCGCGGGTGTAGCGTGAACCGAGGCGCGCCGGTCCGATCAGGAGCGACCGGCGCGCGGGAGGGGAATCGGGAGAATGCCGGGAAAGAACCGGAAGACGCGACTGGTGATCGTCGAGTCGCCCGCGAAGGCGCGGACGATCGCCAAGTACCTGGGCCCGGGATACCGGGTGCGGGCGTCGGTGGGGCACGTCCGAGACCTCCCCGCGCGGGAACTGGGGGTGGACATCGAGCGCGGCTTCGAGCCGCGCTACGTCACGATCCGGGGCAAGGGGAAAATCCTCCAGGAGTTGCGGCGCGAGGCGGAAGGCGCCGAGGAGGTGATCCTCGCGACCGACCCGGACCGCGAGGGCGAGGCCATCGCGTACCACGTGGCCGAGCAGCTCGGCTACGAGCGAGCCAATGGCCAGCGCTTCCGGCGGGTGCTCTTCCACGAGATCACGGCGGATGCGGTCCGCAACGCCATGCAGCGCCCGGGCGCGATCGACCGGCGCAAGGTGGAGGCGCAGCAGGCGCGGCGTATCCTGGACCGGCTGGTCGGCTATCAGGTCAGCCCGATCCTGTGGAAACCGATCCGGCCGGGCCTCTCCGCCGGGCGCGTCCAGACCGTGGCGCTCCGTTTGATCACCGAGCGCGAGGACGAGATCCGCGCATTCACGCCGCAGGAATACTGGTCCATCACCGCGGCGCTCGAGAAGGACGACCACCGGTTCGAAGCCAAGCTCCACCACATCGACGGCAAGGCGTTCCGCCTCGAGGACGAGGCCGCCGCGCGCGCCGTCCTCGCCGACATCGATGGCGTGCCGTTCGTCGTCTCGGAGGTCAAGCGCCGTGAGCGGACCAAGAACGCACCGGCGCCGTTCACGACGTCCACGCTTCAGCAGGAGGCGGCGAAGCGGCTGGGCTTTGCGGCGCAGAAGACCATGCGCGTGGCGCAGCAGCTCTATGAGGGCGTGGATCTCGGGCCCGATGGCGCGGCGGGGTTGATCACGTACATGCGGACGGACTCGACGCGCGTGGCGCCGAGCGCGGCGGAGGCCGCGCGCGAGCTGATCATCGAGCGGTTCGGCGAGCGCTACGCGGCGCGCGGCGGTGTCCGACTCTGGGGCGGCAAGCAACAGAAGGGAGCGCAGGAGGCGCACGAGGCGATCCGGCCGACCGACCCCACGCGTCACCCCGATGCGGTCCGGCGCTACCTCGACCGGGACCAGGCCCGGCTGTACGAGCTGATCTGGCTCCGCTTCATTGCCGGGCAGATGGCGCCGGCGGTCTTCGACACGACCACCGTCGACTTCGACCTGAGGGGCCGGGGCGGTCCGGCCGCCGGGGGCGCGAGCGGCGCGGGGCGGCGCTACCTCTTCCGCGCGACGGGCTCGATTCTCAAATTCGACGGTTTCACGCGCCTCTACCAGGAAGCGCGCGAGGAGGGCGACCACCGCACCCTGGACGAGCTCGCGCCGCTACCGGAGCTCGCGGCGGGGGACCGCTGCCGGCTGATCGAGATCGTGCCGGCACAGCACTTCACCCAGCCGCCACCGCGCTACAGCGAGGCGAGTCTCGTCAAGGAGCTCGAGAAGCTGGGGATCGGCCGACCCTCGACGTACGCGCAGATCATCTCGACGCTGCGTGACCGCAAGTACGTCGAGATGCAGCAGAAGCGCTTCCAGCCCACGCCTCTGGGCGAGACGGTCGCGAAGATGCTGGTCCGCCTCTTCCCGGACCTCTTCGATGTCGGGTTCACCAGCGGCATGGAAACGGAGCTGGACCGCATCGAGGAAGGCCGGCTCGAGTGGCGCACGGTGCTCGAGACCTTCTACGCCCCCTTCCAGCGGCAGCTCGAAGAAGGCGAGCGCCGCACGAATGAGGTGCTGCGGGAAGTGGTCGATGCCGAGGCCGGCGACTGCCCGGATTGCGGCAGGCCGCTGACGCTCAAGTGGTCGCGTCACGGCCGGTTCTTCGGTTGCTCCGGGTACCCCGAGTGCCGCTACACACGGCCGCTCGATCCGAAGGAGCGCAAAGAGCCGCGCCCGATCGGCGAGAAGTGTCCGAAGTGTGGCGGCGAGCTGGTCGAGCGCGAGGGGCGGCTGGGTACCTTCATCGCCTGCGGCAACTACCCGAAGTGCCGCTATACCAAGCCGGTCACGATCCCGGGACTCGAGTGCCCGAAATGCGGCGAGGGCCAGGTCGCGGAGAAGCGCAGCCGCCGCGGGAAAGTCTTCTGGAGCTGCACCCGCTACCCGGACTGCGACTGGTCGAGCTGGGATCGCCCGATCCCCGGGCCCTGCCCGGACTGCGGCCACGCCTACCTCGTGCAGAAGAGCACCAAGGCCAAGGGCGAGTTCCTCCGGTGCCCGCAGTGCAAGGGCGAGTTCGCGCCGGACAGCGCCGATCTGGTGACGGCGGAGAAGTCGTAACGGGAGGTCGAGCGTGGCGGAAGTCACCGTCGTCGGCGGCGGGCTGGCCGGGTGCGAAGCCGCTTGGCAGCTCGCCGGCCGCGGCCACGACGTGGTCCTCATCGAGATGCGTCCGGAACGCGCGACGCCCGCGCACCGGACGGATCGGCTCGCCGAGCTGGTCTGCACCAACTCCTTCAAGAGCCTCGAACCGACGAACGCGCACGGGCTGCTCAAGGCCGAGATGCGTGCACTCGGCTCGTTGCTCCTCGCCGCCGCGGAGGAGGCGCGCGTGCCGGCCGGAGCGGCGCTCGCCGTCGACCGGGATGTCTTCGCCGCGCGGATGACCGCGTACATCGAGGCGCACCCGCGCATCCGCGTCGAACGCAGCGAGGCGGTCGAGCTGCCGGCCGGCCCCGCCGTCGTCGCGACCGGGCCGCTGACGTCCGATGCGCTCTCCGACGTCTTCCGCCGCCTCCTCGGCGACGAGGGGCTCGCCTTCTACGACGCCATCGCGCCCATCGTCGCCTTCGAGTCCGTCGACCGCGACATCGCCTATTTCGGCTCCCGCTACGGCAAGGGCGAGGGGGACGACTACCTGAACTGTCCCTTCGACCGCGACAGCTATCACGCGTTCCTCGACGCGTTGCGCGCGGCCGACATCTATCCCGGCCACGACTGGGAGCGGATCCCCTACTTCGAGGGGTGCCTGCCGATCGAGGTCATGGCTGCACGCGGCGATGACACGCTCCGCTTCGGCCCCATGAAGCCCGTGGGCCTGCCCGATCCACGGACCGGCCGCGAGCCGTACGCCGTGCTGCAACTGCGGCGCGAGGATCGCGGCGGCCAGATGTGGAACCTGGTCGGCTGTCAGACGCGGCTCCGGACCGGCGAGCAGCGGCGGGTCTTCCGCATGGTGCCGGGGCTCGAAGCGGCGGAGTTCCTGCGCCACGGCTCGATCCATCGCAACACGTACCTGAATTTCCCGGCGCGCCTCGCGCCGTTCGGCGCGCCGCAGTCCCGGCCCGACCTCCTCTTCGCCGGGCAGCTCACGGGCGTCGAGGGGTACACCGAGTCGGCCGCATCGGGGATCCTCGCCGGGATCAACCTCGACCGTATCGTGCGTGGCGCTACGCCCGTGCTCCCGCCCTCGACCACGATGATCGGCGGATTGTACCGCTACCTCCGAGAAGCCGAGCCCGGGAGGTTCGCGCCCATGAACTCGAACATCGGCCTGCTCGATCCACTCGAGCAACGGATCCGCGACAAACGGCGGAAGCGCGAGCTGCTCGCGGAGCGGGCGCTCGCCGCGCTGAGCACGTGGATGCGCGTGCACGATGTCGCTCCGCTCCCGGCCGTGGGAGTCGCGGCGTGAAGCCGCCGCGACCACGGCTCCCGTCACCCGGGTCGCCGCGATGAGCGACGAAGCGGCGCGAGTCGCCGCCGCCGACGACTCCGCGAGCACGGCAGGCGCCGCCGTCGCCGACTATCTGCGCCACCTCGAAGACGGCCGCCAGCTCAGTCCGCACACCGTGGCCGCGTACCGCCGGGACCTCCGCGAGTTCACCGCGTTCCTGGCCACGTATTACGGCGGCGAAGCGTGGAACTGGGCCGGTGTCGATCGTCTTGCGCTCCGCGCGTTCCTGGGCGCGCTCTCACGACGCGGACTGGCACGGCGCTCGATCAGCCGCAAGCTCTCGGCCGTCCGCTCGCTCTTCCGCTATCTCCACCGCGAGGAGATCGTCGAGGCGAACCCCGCCCGCGCCCTGCGCTCGCCCCGGACCGAGCGCCACCTGCCCGCCTGGCTCGGCCAGGACGACATCGCGCGCGTCTTCACCCTCGCCGAGAACCGCGCGGCCGAGGGCGGCTTCCTCGGCGCGCGCAACCTGGCGATCCTCGAAGTCTTCTACTCCACCGGGATACGCCTCTCCGAGCTGCGCCAGCTCGACCTGGCGGACATCGATCTCATTGGAGACCAGATCCGCGTCCGCGGGAAGGGCCGCAAAGAGCGGATCGTCCCGCTCGGCAGAGCCGCCGTCACGGCGCTGCGCCGCTACGAGCCGCGCCGCGCCGAACTGCTCCGCCGGTCCGGCGGGGACCGGAAGGCCGTCTTCCTCTCCGTGCGTGGCCGTCGCCTCTCCGCGCGCCAGCTCCAGCAGATCGTCCGCGCCGCGCTCGACGCCGTGGCCGAGAACGCCGGCCTCTCGACCCACTCGCTCCGCCACTCCTTCGCCACGCACCTCCTCGACGCCGGCGCCGACCTGATGGCCGTCAAGGAACTCCTCGGCCACGCCTCTCTCTCGACCACCCGGATCTACACGCACACATCGAAGGAACGCCTCAAGCGCGTCTACGACCGGGCACACCCGAGGGCGTAGCGCCGCGATCGCCCGATTCGGGGGCCCGTGCCGCCGACCGGATCGGGATGGGAACGGCCGGGAACGGGAGCGGGAGCGGGAACGTTTACGTTTACGGGATGGGGGCGGCCGGGAGCGGGGCGCCCGAAGGAAGCCTCCGTTTCCACGGTCGCGGGTTCGGGTTCGGGGTCGCGGGACAGCGAGGACGCGCACGCGCTCGCGCACGGAGGGCCTGGGGGCCAGACCGCCCAGCCCTAGCCCTAGCCCCAGCCCTAGCCCTATCCCTTTGCATCGCCTCCGCGCGACCCCCAGATTCCCGCGGGAGAATCCCCGGCACTCGGGGGTACACTCCGGAGGCCGGGTGGCACGGGGTCCGCGGGCGCGGCGTCGCGCTGCCGGGCGGCGGCACGGCCGCGGACCGGATCCGCGGGTGCCGCTTCGCTTCGGGCGGGAGACGACCGGGGCGTTCGGAGATGAGACAACGGGATCGCGTATCGCGAGGAGAACGGATGCCCCAGATGCATGCCACCACGATCATTGCCGTGCGCCACCGCGACCGCGTCGCCCTCGGCGGCGACGGCCAGGTCACGGTCGGCGACACGGTGATCAAGGGGACGGCGCACAAGGTCCGCAAGCTCAAGGACGGGCGGATCCTGGCCGGGTTCGCCGGCTCGGTGGCCGATGCCTTCGCCCTCTTCGAGAAATTCGAGGAGAAGCTCGAACGCCACCCCGGCAACCTGCCGCGGGCGTGCGTCGAGCTGGCCAAGGAATGGAGGACCGACCGCTACCTGCGGCGGCTCGAAGCACTGCTCACCGTCGCGGATCGGAGCCACCTCTTCCTGATCAGTGGCGATGGCAACGTCATCGAGCCCGATGACGACATCGTCGCGATCGGCAGCGGCGGCAGCTACGCCCTCGCGGCCGCGCGCGCGCTCAAGGCGCACTCCGATCTCTCCGCCGCCGAGATCGTGCGCCGGTCGCTCGAGATCGCCGGCGACATCTGCATTTACACGAATCAGCACATCACCGTGCTCGAGCTCGAGTGACCGGGCGGGGAGCGGCGACAACGCCGGGAAGGAGTCGAGATGGCGAAGGTTTTGAACGATAGAGATCTGCCCGCGGCCGAGGAGACATCGGAGCCGCAGTGGCTGGACGAACTCACACCGCGACAGATCGTCGCGGAGCTGGACAAGTACATCGTCGGGCAGGAGGCGGCCAAGAAATCGGTCGCCATCGCGCTGCGCAACCGCTGGCGCCGCCAGCGCGTCGAGGAGGAGCTGCGCGAGGAGATCATGCCCAACAACATCATCATGATCGGGCCGACCGGCGTCGGCAAGACCGAGATCGCCCGGCGCCTCGCCCGCCTCGCGGGCGCTCCCTTCGTCAAGGTCGAGGCCTCGAAGTTCACCGAGGTCGGCTACGTGGGCCGCGACGTCGAGTCCATGGTGCGGGACCTCGTCGACGTCTCGGTCAACATGGTCCGCGAGGAGCGCGAGGCCGATGTCGAGGAACTGGCACAGCAGCGCGTCGAGGATCGCCTCCTCGACCTCCTGCTTCCGCCCGTGCCCGAGGCGGCTCACGCTACGGGCCGCGGTGACGGCGACGCCGCGCCATCGACGATCCGCCGCGCCTTCGTCGTCGGACCCGGCGGCCAGACGCTGGAACAGCCTCTCGAAGAGGCGGACGCTACGGGCGAGGACGACCGGCAGCGCATCCGCGAACGCCGCGAACGCACCCGTGAAAAGCTGCGGACCCTCCTGCGCGAGGGGAAGCTCGACGAACGCATGGTCGAGGTCGAGGTCCAGCAGACCACACCCATCGAAAATCTGATGATCCCGATGGGCGGCATGGAAGGGATGGACAACTTCACCGAGATGCTCCAGGAAATGCTGCCCAAGCGGAAGAAGCGTCGCAACGTCACCGTGACCGAGGCCCGACGCATCCTCCTCCAGGACGAACTCGACAAGCTCGTCGACATGGACGAGGTCGTCAGCGAAGCCCTCGAGCGCGCCGAGGACATGGGCATCATCTTCCTGGACGAGATCGACAAGATCGCCGGCCAGCGCGGCGGTGTCGGACCCGACGTCAGCCGCGAAGGCGTCCAGCGCGACCTCCTTCCTATCGTCGAGGGGAGCACGGTCCAGACCAAGTACGGCCTCGTCCGCACCGACCACATCCTGTTCGTCGCCGCCGGCGCCTTCCACGTCGCCAAGCCGGCCGACCTCATCCCGGAGCTCCAGGGCCGATTTCCCATCCGCGTCGAGCTCAGCCCCCTGACGGAGGCCGACTTCGTGCGCATCCTCCAGGAGCCCAAGAACGCACTGCTCCGCCAGTACCAGGAACTCGTCGCGACCGAGGGCGCACGCCTCGAGTTCACCGATGAGGGGATCCGCGAGATCGCTCGCATCGCGGCCGACGTCAACGAACGCATGGAGAACATCGGCGCGCGCCGGCTCCACACCGTCCTCACGGCGCTCTTGGAGGACGTCCTCTTCGATCTCCCCGACAGTGCGACCAACGTCATCCTCATGGATGACGCGACCGTGCGTGAACGCCTTGCGCAGGTCGTCGAAGATGAGGACCTGCGGAGGTACATTCTGTAGAGGGCTAGGGCTAGGGCTAGGGCTAGGGCTGGGGAATGCCCGGGAGGGGGTGCGGTGGAGGGGAGAACGGCCCCGGATGAGAACTGACGGGAGCGGGAGCGGGAACGTTTACGTTTACGGGAACGGGAGGGGGAGCGGGGCGCCCGAAGGAAGCCTCCGTTTCCACGTTGGCGGGAACGGGAGCAGGCCGCGCACGCGCACCCGCACGCGCTTGCCCGCCCCGGGGGTCTGCCGTTCCGGCAGCGCGCCGGCCCCGGTCGTGCCGAAATGGCGCGGAAATCCGCGAAAATCATGGCATACGCGTTGCACGCGCGGCGGCGGACGGTTTCCAGCCGAGGCGCATCTGGACAGCATGAGGAGATGAGATGGCGAGCAAGGTGATCGGTATCGACCTGGGTACGACCAATTCGGTTGTCGCGGTGATGGAGGGCGGCGATCCGGTGGTCATCCCGAACGCGGAGGGCGGGCGGACCACGCCGTCCGTGGTCGCGTTCACGAAGGACGGTGAGCGGCTGGTGGGTCAGGTTGCGCGCCGCCAGGCGATCACGAACCCGAAGAACACGATTTTCTCGATCAAGCGCTTCATGGGGCGGAAGGCCTCGGAGGTGAGCCAGGAGAAGGAGGGGATCCCCTACGAGGTCAGTGCGGATGCGGAGGGTCGCGTCGAGGTCCGGCTCCCGAACGCGAGCAAGGCGTACACGCCGCCGGAGGTGTCGGCGATGATCCTCCAGAAGATGAAGCAGACCGCGGAGGATTACCTCGGCCACGAGGTGAAGCAGGCCGTCATCACGGTGCCCGCGTATTTCAATGATGCGCAGCGGCAGGCGACGAAGGATGCCGGTCGGATCGCGGGCCTCGAGGTGTTGCGCATCATCAACGAGCCCACCGCCGCGGCGCTGGCGTACGGGCTCGACAAGAAGAAGGATGAGGTCATCGCGGTCTACGACCTGGGTGGCGGGACCTACGACATCTCGATCCTCGAGCTCGGCGATGGCGTCTTCGAGGTGAAGGCGACGAACGGCGACACCCACCTCGGCGGCGACGACTTCGATCAGCGGATCATCGACTGGCTGGTCGAGGAGTTCAAGAAGGACCAGGGGATCGACCTGTCGAAGGATGCCATGGCGCTCCAGCGGCTCAAGGAGGCGGCGGAGAAGGCGAAGATGGAGCTGTCGACCACCATGTCGACGGACATCAACCTGCCGTTCATCACGGCGACGCAGGACGGCCCGAAGCACCTGAACCTGACGTTGACGCGGGCGAAGTTCGAGCAGCTCACGGCCGACCTGATCGAGCGGACGATCCCTCCGATGCAGCAGGCCTTGAAGGATGCCGGCCTCGAGCCCGGCGCCGTCGATGAGGTGATCCTCGTGGGCGGCTCGACGCGGATCCCGAAGGTCCAGCAGGTGGTCAAGGACTTCTTCGGTAAGGAGCCGCACAAGGGCGTGAACCCGGATGAGGTGGTCGCGGTCGGCGCCGCGATCCAGGGCGGCGTGCTGGCCGGCGACGTCAAGGACGTGCTGCTCCTGGACGTGACCCCGCTCTCGCTCGGGATCGAGACGCTGGGCGGCGTGATGACCACGCTGATCGGACGGAACACGACGATCCCGACGAAGAAGACCGAGGTCTTCTCGACGGCCGAGGACGGTCAGACCACGGTCGAGATCCACGTGCTCCAGGGCGAGCGGCCCATGGCGATCGACAACAAGACGATCGGCAAGTTCCAGCTCACGGGGATTCCGCCGGCTCCCCGCGGCGTGCCGCAGATCGAGGTGACGTTCGACATCGATGCGAACGGGATCCTGCACGTCGCGGCCAAGGACCGCGCCACGGGCAAGGAACAGAAGATCCGCATCGAGGCCTCGAGCGGGCTCTCCGAGCAGGAGATCGAGAAGATGGTCAAGGACGCGGAGTCGCACGCCGAGGAAGACCGGAAGCGCAAGGAGAAGATCGAGTTGCGCAACCAGCTCGATTCGCTCGTCTATCAGGTCGAGAAGGATCTGGGCGAGTGGGGCGACAAGGTCGCGGCGGACGTGAAGACCCGCGTGGACAACGCGCTCGAGTCGGCCAAGAAGGCACTCAAGCAGGACGACGTCGCCGAGCTGACCCGCGCTCGCGATGAACTGATGGAGGCCTTCCGCGCGGCCGGCCAGCAGCTCTACGAGGCCCAGTCCGCCGCGCAGGCCGGTGCCGCCGATGGCAAGGCCGCGGAGCAGGAGGCCGCGCACGCGGGCGCGAAGGCGGCCGAGGACGAGGTGGTCGAGGCCGACTACGAGATCGTCGAAGAGGACAAGTAGCCGGCCGCGCCGCGCACCGATCCTCCGCGCCGATCCACCGGCGCTCCGCCGAGGCCGAGGAGGGACCCACCCCCTCGGCCTCGGCCTTTTCTCCCCTCCCCAACGGCTCCTCTTTTGCATCGCCACTGGTCCGTGGTAGATTGGGCAGCAGCCCCGGACCCGCTTCCGTCGAACGTGTCATGATGCAGCGTATCCGTATCAGGCTCGGCCTCCTGGTCCTCGTCCCCACTGCGTTCGTGTTCGGGCTGGGGTTGGCCGACGGACTGCCGTGGTCGCACGGATCGCAGGCGGTTCAGTCCGCCGCCGCAACGGTCCCGGACCGCGCCGACGTCCGGGAGGCATCCGAGCTGAGCACGGCCTTCGTCGCCATTGCCGACGCGGTGACCCCCGCCGTGGTCCGGATCGAAGCCGAGCGCCTGGGCGCGGCCCCGAGCGCGGGGACGCTTCCGCCCGGGTTCCGCGAGTTCTTCGGCTTGCCGGACGGCCAGGTGCCCGAACCGCCACGCATTGCCGGCGGCTCGGGTTTCATCGTCACGGAGGACGGCTACATCCTCACGAACAACCACGTCATCGCGGGCGCGGACAGGATCTCCGTGACCCTGGTCGACAAGCGGACGTTCGGGGCCACCGTGGTCGGACGGGATCCGACCACCGATGTGGCGGTCATCAAGATCGACGCGACGGACCTCCCCGTCATGCGGCTCGGCGATTCCGATGCCGCGCGCGTCGGCGAGTGGGTGCTGGCGATCGGCAATCCGGGCTTCGGTGATGCCAGCACACTCGATTTCACGGTCACCAGCGGGATCATCAGCGCCAAGGGCCGGCCGCTCGACATCATCGGCCGCGAGCTCCAGGGCAACGCCTACCCGGCGGCAAGCTACGCCATCGAGGACTTCATCCAGACCGACGCGGTGATCAACCCCGGCAACTCGGGCGGCCCCCTGGTCAACCTGCGGGGCGAGGTCATCGGCATCAACACGGCGATCGCGAGCGGTACCGGCTTCTATCAGGGCTACGGCTTCGCGATCCCCGTGAACCTGGTGCGCCGCGTCATGAACGACCTCATCGCGCACGGGCACGTCCGGCGCGCCCTCCTCGGGATCTCCATCCTCAACGTCACGGCCGAGGACGCCGAAGTCTACGATCTGCCCGAGATCTCCGGCGTCCTCGTCGAGGACTTCCAGGCCGACTCGCCCGCGCGCCAGGCCGGACTCGAGCGAGGCGACGTGATCGTCGAGGTCGACGGCCAGGAGGTCGAGCGCGTCGGCCAGCTCCAGCGGCTGATCGCGCTGCACCAGCCCGGCCAGACGGTCGATGTCCGCGTAATCCGGTACGGCACGCCGCGCCGGTTCCGTATTCGCCTGACCCAGGCGCCGATCCCGGCCGAGCCGCCGCGCATCACGGCGCCCGAGCCCGACCGGCCCGAGGGCCTCGGCATCGAGGTCTCCGAGTTGACGCCGTCTCTCGCCAGGGAGTGGGGCTACCGGACCGCGGGCGGCGCGCTGGTCAGCGCCGTCCTGCCGGTGAGTCCCGCGGCACGCATGAACATCCGCGGCTACCGAATCATCTCGATCGACCGCGAACCGATCGAGTCGGCGAGTGAGGCGGAGGCCATGCTGCGTGATGCGGACTCCGGCGATGTGGTCTCGCTGCTGCTCCAATCGCCCGACGGCCGCACGCGCATCGCGAACCTGCGGGTGCCGTAACGCAGGCGTCCTCCTCGCGGTCCGCCGCCGCCGCGTGGCCGATGTCACGGCGGGAACGCACGGCCACGTCGGTTGATCTACCGCCGGCGCGCTGTTAGATTTTTCGGCAGTATCGCGAAAGTGGCGGAATCGGTAGACGCGCGAGACTTAGGATCTCGTGGGCACGCCCGTGGGGGTTCGAGTCCCCCCTTTCGCATGGCATCACCCGTGCATCCCGGAGTATGACCCTCCCGTCCTCCGATCTCAAGATCGCCGTCGAGAAACCCCGCACCTGGGCGCGACGGCTGACGATCACGGTGCCGGCCGAACGGGTTCGGCACGAGCGCGAAGCAGTTGCGCGCCGCCTGGCCGGCCGCATCAAGATCCCCGGATTCCGCCGTGGCAAGGTCCCGGCGCAGGTTCTCGAGCGCAAGTACGGCCCCGCGATCGAGCAGGAGGCAATCGAGCGCGTGGTGGGCGCGGCCTACCGCGAGGCGCTCGAGCGGGAGCAGCTCCATCCGATCACGCAGGGCGAAGTCGAGGACGTGAACTACGCCGCCGGCTCGGACCTGACGTTCAACGTCGAATTCGAGATCCGGCCGGAGATCGAACTCGAGCGGCTGGGCGGGTTCCGCATCGAGCGCGAGAAGCCGGAGGTCGCGGACGCCGAGGTCGATCGGGTGATCGAGGGGTTGCGCGAGCGGGAGGCCGTCTGGCACCCGCTCGAGACGGGTGCGCCCGCCGATGGCGACATGGTGGTGGTCGAGATCACGCCGCTGGCGGAAGCCGAAGGCGCGCCGGCCGCGGAGCCGCGCCAGTACCGCATCGTGTTGGGTCGCGAGGAGGCCGCGCCGGCCGTCGAGGCGGCGATTCGCACCCTCGAAGCGGGGCAGGAGGGCGAGTTCACGCTCGAGATCCCGCCGCCCGACGCCGAGGAAGGCTCGGCACGCGAGCAGCGGGTCCGGATCCGGATGCTCGAAGCGAAACGGCCCGAGTTGCCTGCCGTCGATGACGAGTTCGCGCGTAGTGTCGGCGATTTCGAGGATCTCGAAGCGCTCCGCGCGCGGATCCGCGCGGATCTCGAAAAGGAAGCGGAGGCCGAAGCGGAACGGAGCGTGCGACACCGTTTGCTCGAGGCCATCCTGGAGGCGAACCCGTTCGAGGTGCCCGATGCGCTCGTGAACCAGTATCTCGAGCGAATCATCCGGCCGAGGGAGGACGCGGACCCCGAGCGCGTCGCGGAGATGCGCCGGCTCGCGCGGCCTGCGGCGGAGGGCGCTCTCCGCCGGATGATGGTCATCGAGCGGGTCGCCGAGATGGAAGGGCTGCGGGCGACCTCTGCCGAGCTGGATGCGCGTGTCGAGGACCTCGCAGCGCGCCACGACCGGCCCGTCGGCGAAGTCTGGGCTCAGCTCCAGCGGAGCGGGCAGCTCTCCGCGCTCGAGGAAGAGGTCACCGAGGACAAGGTCTTCGAATATCTGAAGTCCCTGTCCACCATCGAGTAAGAGGAACCCCGGCGAGGCTGCCGGGTTGGAAGGCTGTGCATCATTCACGCGGGACCGGGAACGAACATGCCGATTTATCCGCCTTACGTCATCGAGCGGACCAGCCGGGGCGAGCGGAGCTACGACATCTTCAGTCGCCTCTTGATGGACCGGATCGTCTTCCTCGGCACGCCCGTGGACGACAACGTCGCGAACATCATCATCGCCCAACTCCTCTTCCTGGATGCCGAGGACCCGGAGAAGGACATCTACCTCTACATCAACTCCCCGGGCGGATCCGTCTACGCGGGTCTGGCGATCTATGACACGATGCAGTACCTCAAGTCGCCGGTCGCCACCATGTGCATGGGACTGGCCGCGTCGATGGGGGCGCTGCTCCTTGCCGCCGGTGCGGAGGGGAAGCGGAGCGCGCTACCGAACTCGCGCATCATGATCCACCAGCCGTCGAGCGGCGCGCAGGGGACGGCGGCGGACATCGAGATCCAGGCGAAGGAGATCCTCTACGCACGCGAGCGCCTGAACCAGATCCTGGCCCACCACACCGGCCAGACCGTCGAGAGGATCGCCGAGGACGTGGACCGCGACCGGTTCATGAGCCCGGCGGATGCCAAGGAGTACGGCATCATCGATCAGATCGTCTCGCTCAAGGGCGAAGTCGTGGATGTGAAGGACCACAAGTCCGACCGGTAGTCGAGCCGGCCACGGACGCAGGGGTTCGTGGCCGGAGGCCGCTCCCACAGTGATCTGCCATGCCTAGCGACAAGCACTTGCGCTGTTCGTTCTGCGGGAAGTCGAAGGAATCCGTGAAGAAGTTCATCTCCGGACCTTCGGTCTACATCTGCAACGAGTGCGTCTCTCTCTGTAACGAGATCCTGGCGGAGGAGGAGGAGCGGGAGGCCGCGGACTCCGTGCCGCGCGTCCCCACGCCGCGCGAGATCAAAGCGGTCCTGGACGAGCACGTCATCGGCCAGGATGATGCGAAGAAATCGCTGGCCGTCGCCGTCTACAACCACTACAAACGGGTCAACCACCACGGCGTCCTCGACGACGTCGAGATCGACAAGTCGAACATCCTGCTCATCGGGCCGACCGGCGTGGGCAAGACGCTGCTGGCGCAGACGCTCGCGCGGATCCTCCGCGTCCCGTTCACGATCGCCGATGCGACGACGCTCACCGAGGCCGGCTACGTCGGCGAGGATGTCGAAAACATCCTGGTCCGCCTGCTCCAGGCGGCGGACTTCAACATCGCGGAATGCGAGCGGGGCATCGTCTACATCGACGAGTTGGACAAGATCGCGCGCAAGTCGGAGAACCCGAGCATCACGCGCGACGTCTCGGGCGAGGGCGTGCAGCAGGCGCTGTTGAAGATCCTCGAAGGGACCATCGCCTCGGTGCCGCCGCAGGGCGGCCGGAAGCATCCGCAGCAGGAGTACATCCAGATCAACACGCGCAACATCCTCTTCATCTGCGGCGGCGCGTTCGATGGGCTCGAGCAGGTGATCGATGCGAGGCGCGGGCAGGCGCGGATCGGTTTCAACGGCGTGCCGCGCCTGCGGCGCCGCTCCGGTGCCGGCATGTTCCAGGGCGTCGAGCCGGAGGACCTGTTGCGCTTCGGTCTGATCCCCGAACTCGTGGGGCGGCTCCCCGTGCTGGTCACGCTCGAGCCGCTGGATGAGGATGCGCTGGTCCGGATCCTCCGCGAACCGAAGAACGCGCTGCTCAAGCAGTACGAGAAGATCTTCGACCTCGAGGGGATCGGGTTGACGTTCGATCCCGAGGCGGCGCGGGCGATCGCGCGCAAGGCGCTCGACCGCGGCACCGGCGCCCGCGGGCTGCGGGCCGTGCTCGAGGACCTGATGCGCGATGTCATGTTCGAGGTCCCGTCGCGCGATGATGTCCGCGAGGTCGTCATCACGGCGGAGTGCGTCACGGATGGCATTCCACCCCTCCTGGTGCTGCACAACGAAGCGCAGATGAAGGAGGCGTGACCGCCACGCCGCCGGCACTCCGCGATGAAGATCAAATCCGTGGAATTCGCGGGGGCGATCGGCCGGCCGGACCAGGCCCCGCCGGGGCGCCTGCCACAGGTGGCCTTCTCGGGCCGATCCAATGTAGGCAAATCGAGCCTGATCAATCGGGTGCTGGGGCGGACGCGGACGCCGCTCGCCCGCGTCTCGGCTACGCCGGGGAAGACGCAGGAGATCAACTTCTACCGCGTGCGCGCCGAAGCTGCGGGCGGCCACGACATCGAGTTCTTCCTGGTCGACCTGCCGGGCTACGGCTATGCGCGTGCGCCGCAGGAGCTGCGCCGGCGCTGGAAGCCGCTGATCGAGGGATACCTGACCGGCAGCCGCGAGCTCGTCGGCGTGGTTCAGTTGATCGATGCGCGTCACGGGCCGACGGCGACGGATCGCGAGATGCTCGTATTCCTCGCGTCGCTCGGCGTCCCCGCACTCTTCGTGTTGACGAAGGCGGACAAACTGTCCCGCGGCGAGCGTGCGCGGCAGGCGGAGAAGCTCGCCCGGGCGCTCGAGGCCGATCCCGAGCAGGTCGTCCTCTTCTCGTCGCGGACGGGCGAGGGCAGGGAAGAACTGCTCGCGGCACTGGATGGACTGCTCGGGAAGGATGGCGAGGGGTCGTGAACGGATTCGATCCGCGGGACGCCACGCGGCCTGGCGTGGCGGGTGCCGTGGCGTCGCAGCGGTACGGGCGGCCTTCGAGGTCGGACCGCGCGGGCGGGCGCGCTCGGCCGGATGAATCCAGGCGCCCACGATGGCCGTTCGTCGGGTTGGCGTTGCTGGCCGCGTGCGTGCCGGCCGCGCCGCGCGGGCCGGCAGGGGGCATGGCCGCGGCGGACGCGGGCGGCGCGGCACATCGGTCCGCGGCGCTGCCCCCGCCCGGCCACGGTACCCTGCGCCAGGACGACTTCACCATTGCCCTGCGCGCGGGCGCGCTCCAGGTGAAGGTCACACCGCTCGCCGAGGAAGTCATCCGCCTCGCGGCGCCGGACACGTACACGCGGCTGCACGCACTCGCCGAGAGCCGCCGGACCGACGCGGCGCGGGTCGCGGGCGCGCCCGCGCTCTTCCTGGTATCCTTCTTCAGCTATCAGCCCGCCACGCGTTTCACGCCGGAGGACGTCCAACTGGTTCATCAGGGCCGCTTGCTGCATCCTGCGGCGATCCTGCCGCTGACGCCCGGCTGGGGCGCGCAACGACTCCGGCAACAGGAGACGCAGAGCGCGGTCTACGTCTTCGACGCCATCCTCGACTTCGATCTCCCCCTCGACCTTCGCTACGGCGTCGCGGAGAGCGACGCGTGGACGTCCATCATCCCCCGCCTCGAACTCGAACGCGCGAAGGTGCGCGCGCGGGCGGGGTAGGGCGCGGAGCCGATTCCCTCGTCCGCATTGACGGCGTGCCGTGTGACGGCGTAGGTTGCCAGACCCGCGATGCCGCCCGTCGACAGAGCCGGTGCGCCGTGGGCACGGCCGTCACATCGGAGATGGTCGAGACGTTATCGATTGTAACGCCAGTGGAGGTCGTCCGCGGCGGCGGGGCGGCGCTCCCGGCTCTTTCCGCTCCATAGGAGGCATTGCCATGCAACGGTTCCTTCGTACGATCGTGCTGGTTTTGGCGGCGATCGCGCTACCGAGCGCGGTTGCCGCGCAGGAACGCGGCACGGTCACCGGCCAGGTGACCGATCAGAACACGGGCGCGCCGATCGTGGGCGCGCAGGTGGCGATCGTCGGCACGACGCACGCCACGGTCACGAATCGGGAGGGGCGGTTCCTCCTCCCCGCGGTACCCACGGGCGCCCAGACGTTGCAGGTGGTCTACATCGGGTACCAGACGGCCACGATCGAGATCCAGGTGACGGCGTCGACGGTCGCCGACGTCGCCCTGACGCCCGACATCCTGCGTCTCGATGAGCTGGTCGTCGTGGGGTACGGCACGCAGCGGCGCCGGAACATCTCGGGCGCCATCAGCTCACTGGACCCGTCGGCCGTGGTCGAGGACGCACCGATCGTCAGCGTGGACAATGTGCTCCAGGGCCGCGTCCCCGGCGTCCAGGTGACGCAGAACTCGGGCAACCCGGGGAGCGCGATCACCGTGCGCGTCCGCGGCGCTTCCTCGATCTCCGCGGGCAACCAGCCGCTCTACGTCATCGATGGCGTGCCGATGACGCAGGGCAACTTCTCGATGATCAACGGCGCGTTCGGCGGTCAGGACATCGACGCGCTCGCGGACCTGAACCCCAACAACATCGAATCGATCGAGGTCCTGAAGGACGCGTCCGCCGCGGCGATCTACGGCTCCCGCGCCTCGAACGGCGTGGTACTGATCACCACGAAGCGCGGCATCGCCGCCGAGCGCCCGCGTATCACCGTCAGCGGGTACTACGGCGTGCAGCAGGCCTGGAACAAGATCGACATGGCGGACACCGACCTCTACATCGATGTCTACAACGAGGCGTACGGCGTCCCGATCTTCGGCTATTCCGACGACGGCGTGGCCAACGACTTCGAGATCGAGCCGGGCATGAACACGGACTGGCTCGACCAGGTGTTCCGGCCGGCGCCGATCCGGAACTTCGCGGCCTCGATCGCCGGCGGCTCCGGGCCCGTCCGCTACTTCGTGGCGGGCAGCTCGCTCAACCAGGACGGAATCGTCGAGGGCTTCGGCTACGAACGGCTGAACGGCCGGCTCAACCTGGACTACACGGCGTCCGACCGGCTGACGCTCGGAACGAACGTCGCGCTGACCCGCGGCCGGACCCGGCGTTCCGCCAGTGACAACACGATCTACGGACCGTTCGCGAACGCGATCGCCAGCCCACCGTGGCACGGGATCTACGATGAGGATGGGAACTATCTGAGCCCGTTCTATGCGAACCCCGTCGGGCTCGCCAAGGAGAACTTCGCGAGCGAGCGCAGCGTCCACATCCTGGGCAACATGTTCGGGACCTTCAACCTGTTCTCGAACGTCGACCTGCGCGCGAGCGTGGGGTTGGACCACTACAACCTGCGTTCGTACCTGTACGATTCGCCGATCATCGGACCCGCGGTGGGCAGCGGTGGCGCGTCGACCTCCGGTGATGCCTACGTCACGAAGCTGGTTTACGAGGCGACGGTGAACTGGCTGCAGCAAATCGGCACGGACCACCTCTTCTCGGGCGTGGTCGGGACCAGCTACGAGGACAACACGCGCGAGTCGAGCAGCGTCTCGGGGCAGTCCTTCCCGAGCAGCTACTTCCGCTACATCACCTCGGCCGCCTCGATCACCGATGGTGACGCCGACTTGGCCGAGTGGTCGCTGGTCTCCTTCTTCAGCCGCCTCTCCTACACCTACGCCGATCGCTACACGGCGACGTTCAACCTGCGGGCGGATGGCTCCTCACGGTTCGGTGCGGACAACCGCTACGGCTTCTTCCCCTCGGGGTCGCTCCTCTGGCGGGTGAGCGACGAGCCGTTCCTGCGCGACCAGGACGTCATCAGCGACCTGGCGTTCCGGCTGAGCTACGGCCGCACGGGGAACCAGCAAGGGATCGGCAACTTCGCATCGCGCGGGCTCTACACCGGCGGTGCGAACTACGAGGACACCCCCGGCCTCGCGCCGGACCAGCTCGCCAACCCCGACCTGAAGTGGGAGACGACGGACCAGTTCAACGTCGGCGCCGACGTCGCGTTCATCGAGAACCGGCTCGGGATCACGGCGGACTACTACATCAAGACCACCAAGGATCTCCTGGTCAGCCGGCCGGTCCCCCGGACGACCGGGTTCAGCAGCGTGACCTCGAACGTGGGCTCGATGGAGAACCGCGGCTTCGAGCTGGGTGTCCACGCCGAACTCCTGCGGGGCGGACCGCAGGACTTCAACTGGGCGATGGACCTGAACCTCTCACGCAACGTCAACGAGGTGACTGAGCTGTACAACGACCAACCGTTCGTCACCGGCTTCGTCAGCCGTGTCGAAGAGGGCAAGCCGCTCGGCTTCTTCTGGGGCTACAAGACCGACGGCATCTTCCGCAGCCAGGAGGAAGTCGACAACCACGCCTTCCAGGACGACGAGACCGCGCCCGGCGACGTCCGGTTCGTGGACGTCAACGGAGATGGCGTCATCGATGACGCCGACCGCACCCTCATCGGCACGCCGTGGCCGGACTTCGTGGGCGGTCTGACCAACACGCTCTCGTACCGCGGCATCGACCTCAGCGTCTTCTTGCAGTTCTCGTCCGGGAACGAGATCTACAACGGAACGCGCATCTACACGGACGCGTACGGCGCCTCGCCGGGTGACAACGTCTCGGCTCGCGCGGCGGACCGCTGGTCGCCGGACAATCCCGACGGCACCGAGCCGCGCGCGACCGCGGATGACCCGAACAACAACGCCCGGGATTCGGATCGCTTCATCGAGGATGGGTCGTATCTGCGCGTGAAGAACGCCGTGCTGGGCTACACCTTCCCCGCCTCCATCGCACAGCGCCTCGGGATGCGCAACCTGCGCGTCTACCTCCAGGCGCAGAACCTCCTCACGTTCACCGATTACAGCGGGTTCGACCCCGAGGTGAACTACGCGGGCGAGGCGGACGTGACGCGCGGGACGGACTTCTACACGCTGCCGCAGCCGCGCACCATCACGTTCGGGTTCAACGTTGGTTTCTGAGACAGGGGAGAACGACCGATGAGGCGAACAGCCATTCAGTGCATTGCACTCGCGGCACTCATCGCCGCCGGGTGCGACAACCCGCTCGACATCGATCCGACGGACCGGATCGACTCGCCGGATGCCCTGACCACGCCCCGTGCGCTCGAGCTGGCGATCAACGGCGCGTACAGTGCGTTGCAGACCGCCGCACTCTACAGTCGCGAGGTGGTGGTCTTTCCGGAGATGTACGCGGACAACCTCGAGTTCACGGGCACCTTCACCACGCACCAGGAGGTCTGGCAGCGTAACATCTTCCCGACCAACGGCGCGATCCTCGCCGCTTGGGCGGATTCGTACGCGGCGATCAACGACGTGAACAACGTGCTCGCCGCGATCCCCGAGGTCGAAGATCTCGATGAGGAGGACGCGAACCGCCTTCGCGGTGAGGCGCTGTTCCTCCGCGCACTGAACTACCTCAACCTGGTGCGCTATTTCGGCGGCGTGCCGCTCGTGCTCGAGCCTTCCGTCGGGGTCGGCCCGGAGTCGCAGGTCCCGCGGAACACGCAGGCCGAGGTCTATGCGCAGATCGCGGCGGACCTCGAGGAGGCCGCGACGCTGCTCCCACCGGACGGGGGGCCGGGCCGCGCCACGCAGGCTGCGGCCAACGCGCTGCTCGCCCGCGCCTACCTCGAGATGGGCGGCAACGAGAACTGGACGAAGGCGGTGCAGAAGGCCAGCACGGTGATCGGCGGCGGTTTCGCGATGGTCGAGGATTACGGCGACCTCTTCGCGGCCCAGAACACCGGCGGATCCATCTTCGAGCTCCAGTACACCGTCAACGACAACAACAACCTGGCCTTCTGGTACTTCCCGGCCGACCTGGGCGGCCGCTACGGGTTCGCGCCCACGGAAGAGGTGTACGACGCCTACGAACCCGGCGACGAGCGCCGAGACGTCTCGATCGGCGTCATGGGCAACGGCGACCTCTATGCCAGGAAGTACTTCCGCGTGGCCAACGGAGATGACAACGTGATCATTCTCCGTCTCTCGGAGATGTACCTCATCCGGGCGGAGGCCAATGCGTATCTGGACGCTGCTCCCGCCACGGTCCGCGCGGACATCGACATGGTCCGCAACCGCGCGGGGCTGCCGGACCTCCCGACCACGGTCGACACCCAGGACGAACTCATCGACGCCATCCTCCAGGAGCGGCGCGTCGAGTTCGCCTTCGAGGGGTACCGTTTCTTCGATCTGCGGCGGAACGGTCGCGCGACCACGGTCCTGGGGATCGACGAGGACCATCTGCTCTTCCCGATCCCGCAGGCGGAGATCGACGTGAACCCGAACCTCGAGCAGAACCCCGGATACTGAGGGTGAAGCCGCGGTTCGGGGCCGCGTAAGCCGACCGCCCACGGCGGCACCGCCGCCGTGGGCGGCACAGGTGAGGGCGCCGGCGCTGGAGGAGATCGCAACGGATCTCGTCCGGCACCGGCGCCCGCTTCATGTCACACCCACTGGCCCATCGGGGGTCGACGCCGGACGCCGGTCCTTATCCGGGGGGCCGCCCGCCGCTACACGGCGATGTCGTACTCCTTCAGCTTCCGGTACAGCGTACGCTCGCCGATCCCGAGCATCTTGGCCGCCTTGCGACGGTTGCCGCCGACCTCGCGGAGCGCGGCGATGATCGCCTCGCGTTCGAGGTCGCTCATCTTCTTGCCGGGTCGGAAGACGACGATCCCCTCGGGCTCGTCGTCGTCATCATCTTCCGCGGGCGGCGCGGGCTCGTCGACGACGCGCGAGACCTCGACGCCGGCGGGCGCGGTGATACGGCCGGCGGGGACGAGCGGATAGGGGTAGGGGAGCTGTACGGGCCCGGGGAACTCCGGGTTCGCCTGGCGGAACGCGTCGAATTCGCGGCGCAGGTCCTCGACGTCCATGCGGAGCTGGAGGAGCGTGCGGAAGATGAATTCGAGCTGCGGCGCGGTCCCCTCGCCGTCGTTCCGCGGCGGGCGCGGTACCGGGATGGGGAGCAGCGCGCCACGGCCGGTGCCGTTGCGGACCTCGGGCGGGATGTCGTCGGGTCGGATGACCTGCCCCGGGGAGAGGACGGCCATGGACTCGACCAGGTTGCGCAGCTCGCGGATGTTGCCGGGCCAGTCGTAGCGCATGAGGAGCGCGAGCGCCTCGGGGGCGAGCGCGACGTGGGGGAGGTCGTGCTCGCGGGTGGTGCGGCGCATGAAGGCCTCGACGAGGAGCGGGATGTCGTCGCGGCGTTCGCGCAGCGGCGGAAGCTCGATGCGCAGGACGTTGAGCCGGTAGTAGAGGTCGCGGCGGAACTCGCCCAGCTCGACGGCCTCGCGCAGGTCGCGGTTGGTCGCGGCAATGACGCGCACGTCGACGCGGATCGGCAGTTCGCCGCCGACGCGCAGGAACTCGCGCTCTTCGAGGGCGCGCAGCAGCTTGGTCTGCGTGGCGAGCGGCATTTCGCCGATCTCGTCGAGGAAGAGCGTGCCGCGGTCCGCCAGCTCGAAGAGGCCCTTGCGCTGCGCGACGGCGCCGGTGAAGGCGCCCTTCTCGTGGCCGAACAGCTCGGACTCGAGGAGCGTCTCGGGGAGCGCGGCCACGTTGGCTGCGATGAACGGCCGGGCCGCGCGCGGCGAGAGGGCGTGGATCCCGCGCGCGACCAGCTCCTTGCCGGTCCCGCTCTCGCCGGTGATCAACACGGTCGAGTGGACGGGCGCGATCTGGACGACTCGCTCGAGCGCCTCCTGGATCGCGGCGCTCTCGCCGATGATCCCGGTCAGCGCCTGGAGGCGGCGCCGCTCGATGATGCGCCGGCCGACGAGCGCGACCTCGCCGGGATCCGCCGGCTTGACGAAGCACTCGGCGAGGCCGAGCCGCCGGCGCGCCTCCGGGATCGCCTGCGCGGGCGAGTCGGCGAGGCCGATCGCCGGCAGGCGGTCCAGCTCGGCGGCCTCGCGCAGGAGCCGCCGCGCCCGCTTCTCGTCGAGCCCACCGGTCACCACGAGGAGCGCCGGATCCGGGACGTCGGCGATCCGCTCGGTGGCAGTCAGCAACTCGACCCGGTATCCCTCCGCCCGGAACGCATCCTTCAGGCGCACCGCCGGTTCCAGGTCGTGCGTCGTGATCAGGACGGTTTCAGGCATTCTGCTTCTCGTGTCGCTCCGTGTCCACGCCTCGCAGCAACTGGACGGCGTGCGCGAGCAGTGGCTCCAGCACCGCCAGCCCGTCGCCGACCCCGCCCGTGCTCCCCGGCAGGTTGACCACCAGCGAGCGGCCCCGCGTTCCCGCAACGCCGCGCGAGAGCGCCGCGAACGCCGTCTTCTCCGCTCCGCGCCGGCGAATCGCCTCGGCCACGCCCGGCGCCTCGCGCTCGAGGATGGACCGCGTGGCCTCCGGCGTCACATCGCGTGCCGTGAGACCGGTCCCGCCCGTGGTCAGGATGACGTCGATTCCCCCATCCCCATCCGCCCAGGCGGCGAGCGTCGCGGCAATGCGACCGGCATCATCCGGCACGACCGCGCGTGCCGCCACGACCATGCCGCGCGCGCTGGCCCACGCGGCAATGGCATCGCCGCTGCCGTCGTCACGCGTGCCGCGCGCAGCGCCGTCCGATACCGTGAGAATAGCCAGGCGAATCGGGTCCACGCCTGGAAATACCCCGTCAGCGACGGATAGAGCCGTTCTGGTAGAAGGGTGGACGGACCACTTCCCCCGGGATGGGGCGGTTGCGGATCACGACCTCGATCGGCGTGCCCGGACGGGTCGCCTCGGTCGGGAGGTAGGCGAGGCCGATCCCCTCCTCGAGCGACGGGCTCACGATGCCGCTGGTCACCTCGCCGGCGGACTCGCCGTTGTAGCGGACCTCGTAGGCGTGGCGGGGGAATCCGCGTTCGAGGAGGCGGAACCCGACGAGGCGTTCGCGCAGCCCCTCGTCCTTGCGGCGTCGCAGCGCGGCGCGTCCCAGGAAGTCTCCCTTGTCGAGCTTGACGACCCAGCCGAGGCCGGCCTCGAGCGGGGTGTGGTTCTCGTCCAGGTCGTTTCCGTAGAGGATGTAGCCCATTTCGAGGCGGAGCGAGTCGCGGGCGCCGAGGCCGGCGGGAGTGATCCCCTCGCGGCGGCCGGCATCGAGGAGCCGGTGCCAGACGGCGACGGCATCGCGGAAGCCGACGTAGAGTTCGAAGCCGTCCTCGCCGGTATAGCCGGTTCGGCTGATGACGGCGGCGTGGCCGTCGACCTCGCCTTCGGCGAAGTGGTAATACGCGATGTCGGAGAGCGGCGTGCCGGTGAAGCGTTGCAGGATCGGCTCGGCCTCGGGGCCCTGGATCGCGATGAGCGCGATTTCATCGGAGCGGTCGACGACCTGGGCGTCGAAGCGCGGCGCGAATTTCCGGATCCACTCGAGGTCGCGTTCCCGGTTCGCCGCGTTGACCACGAGCATGAAGGTGTCCGGGAAGCGGTAGATCAGGCAGTCATCGAGTGCGGAACCGTCCTCCTGGCAGAGGACGGAGTACTGGACCTGGCCGACGGCGAGGCGGGACGCGTCGTTGGTGGTCACGTACTGGGTGAGCTCGAGTGCGCCGCGGCCGCGGATCTCGATTTCGCCCATGTGCGAGACGTCGAAGAGTCCGGCCGCCTGACGCACGGCCTGGTGCTCGGCCACGATCCCCGTGTACTGGACGGGCATCTCGAAGCCGGCGAAGGGGACCATTTTGGCGCCGTGGCGGCGGTGCTCTTCGTAGAGCGGTGTACGCTTCAGTCCGTCGGCCATCTCGTGTTCCTCCTCGCGCGCGGCCCTCGCCGCGCGTCCCATCCGTCGGCCGTCCGCCGCCCGGGTGCGGGACGCCCGGGTGTCCGCGGACGTGCGGTTCGCCCGCTAGCCAGCCATGAGCCGCACCATCAGCGCCTTCTGCACATGGAGCCGGTTCTCGGCCTCATCGAAGACACGGGAGCGAGGCCCCTCGATGACCTCGTCGGCCACTTCCTCGCCGCGGTGCGCGGGGAGGCAGTGCAGGAAGATCGCCGTATCGGCCGCTCGCTCCATCAAAGCGTCATCCACGTGGTAGCCGTGGAACGCGCGGCGACGCTCCGCAGCCTCGGACTCCTGTCCCATCGAGGCCCAGACGTCCGTGTTCACGACCTCGGCGCCCTCGACGGCCTCGCGGGGATCGTGCGTGAGCATGACCGTGGCTGCGGTGCGTGCGCGTTCGAAGATCTCCCGGTTCGGCTCGTACCCCTCGGGACACGCCAGGCGCAGCTCGAGGCCGAAGCGGTAGGCCGCGTTCAACCACGAGTTCGCCATGTTGTTGCCGTCTCCCACCCATGCAACCTTCCGGCCGCTCAGGTCGGGGCCGAAGTTCTCCTGGATGGTGAGGACGTCGGCCATGACCTGACAGGGGTGCAGCAGGTCCGTGAGGCCGTTGATGACCGGGACCGTGGCGTAGTTCGCCAGTTCCTGGACGTCCGCGTGATCGAAGGTCCGGATCATGATCCCGTCGACGTAGCGGGAGAGCACGCGCGCGGTGTCGCGGATCGGCTCGCCGCGGCCGAGCTGGATGTCCCGCGAGGAGAGGAAGAGCGCGTGGCCGCCGAGCTGGAAGGTTCCGACCTCGAACGAGACGCGCGTGCGCGTCGAGCTCTTCTCGAAGATCATCGCGAGCGTCTTGCCGGCGAGCGGCTGGCCTCGGTACTCGCCGCTCTTGAGGCGGCGCGCGAGGTCGAGGATGTCGTAGAGCTCGTCGGTCGAGAAGTCGGGAATCTCGAGGAAGTCGCGCGTGTCGGGCATACGGGTGTCACTGGTACCGGGACCGGGTTCAGTCGCGAGGAAAGTACCGGCGGCGGAGGAGCGCGGCAAGACTCGAACGCTCGCGCGTCACGATGTCGCGATCGGTGCTTGCAGCACGGCGTCCGGGATGCCGAAGGCGTCGACGAGCGCCACCGCATCAGGGCGCAGTTCCGCGCAGAGTCGGTTGACGAGGGTCCGGATCGCCCGTGCCTTGCCGGCCTCGATGATCCCACTGGCGAGGAACCACCCGGCGTCCCGCTCGATGCGGTCGAGCGCGTAGAGGGTGCCGAGACGCTCGAGCACCTCCCGGAGCGACGGAGTGTCGCACCGTTCGATCGCCTCGCGGAACCGGTCGAAGACCACGCGTTCGATGTGCGCCCGGGCCAGTGCCACGAGGTGGTCCTGCGTCTGGTTGAGTGCCTCGAACGAATCGCAGCCCTGGTCGATGCGGTGCTTGAGACGCCGCGCCGCAGTGACGAGCAGGCGCGTCTCGCGATAGCGGAGCGTGCCGCCGTGGAACTCGGGGTCGCGCAGGTGTTCCTCGTCCGTTCTGCGCGCCGTGATCGGGTTCAGTTCGGCGAGGCGCGTCGCGGCGCGGCGGGCGAGGTGGCGGGCGATGCCCCAGACCTTGAGCTCGCCGAGCTCTTCCCGGTACTCGGTGAGCAGCCCTCGTGCGACGAGCTGAAGCAGGACGGCGTTGTCCCCTTCGAAGGTCGTGAAGACGTCCGTATCGGCCTTGAGCGTGCCGAGGCGGTTGGACGAGAGGTACCCCTGGCCGCCACACGCTTCGCGGCAGGCCTGGACGGTCTCGACCGTGTGCCGCGAGCTGAACGCCTTGAGCCCGGCCGCGAGCACCTCGACTTCGCGCAGGTCGCCGCCGACCCGTGCCGCGAACGTTCGGGTCAGGTCGTAGAGCGCGAAATCGAGCGCGTACGTGGTTGCGATGCGCGGGATCAGCCGGCGCCGCATGGTCAGGTAGTCGAGGATCGGGACCTCGCCGCCGCCTGCGGGGCCGAACTGCCGGCGTCGCGCTGCATAGCGGGTGGCGATGGTCAGTGCGACCTTGCCCGCGCTGCACGCGGCGGCGGCAATGCTGATCCGGCCGATGACGAGCGTGCCCAGCATGGTGAAGAACCGGCGCGAGGGGCTCGGGATCGGGCTTGAATAACTGCCGTCCGGCGCGACGGCGCCGAAGCGGTCGAGCAGGTTCTCGCGCGGGATCCGCACGTGGTCGAAGCGGATGCGGCCGTTGTCGACGCCGTTGAGCCCCGCCTTGTGCCCGCAATCCTCGATGTGCACGCCGGCGCACGGCTTGCCGGCGTCGGTGCGGAGCGGGACCAGGAAGGCGTGGACGCCGTGCTGCTCGCCACCGGCCTCGAGCTGCGCGAAGACCACCGCCATCCGTCCGTGCAGCGCCGCGTTGCCGATCCAGTCCTTGCACGCCGACGCGGTGGGCGAATGGATGATGAACTCGCCGCTGGCCGCATCGTACGTGGCCGTGGTTTCGAGGTCGCGGACGTTCGAGCCGTGTCCGGTCTCGGTCATGGCGTAGCAGCCGGGGAGCCGCATCGAGATGACGTCCCGGAGGTACGCCTCATGGTGGCGGCGCGTCCCGAGGAAGTAGATGCTGCCGCCGAACAGTCCGAAGTGGACCCCGTACTTGACGAGCAGGCTCAGGTCGTGAAAAGCGATGGTCTCGAAGATCGCCACGGACCGGGCAATGTCTCCGCCGCCGCCGTACTCGGGTGGGAACCCTGCGCCGCCGAGTCCGCGCTCGGCCAGCACACGGCACCAGCGCCAGACGCGCTCGCGGTATTCCGCGAGTCCGAGATCATGGGTCTGGCGGAATTCCGGCGCGCTCAGGATCCCGAAGACCCACTTGCGGGTGTTCCTCCGGTCGCCCTCGATGAACCGGTTCATGGCGGCGGCATCGAAGGATGCGCCCGCCTCCGCCTCGCGGACCGCCGCCACCCGCTCATCCGCGAGGATCTCGCGCAGCGCCTCGGTCCCCACGACACCCAATGCGGCCTCGACCTCGCCTAGCGCCGCCTGCGCCTGGGGCAGCTCCCATTCCGCGTTCCCACCCGCCCGGGCGAGCGCGGCGCCCAGATGCGCGAGTGAGAGCGGCTCCGTCGAGGGGAGGTGCGCCGCCACGCGGCGCATGGTCAGCAGGAGGCCGTGGAGTCGCGTAGCGGGCGGCGGCGCGGCCGGGTCGAGCCATTGATCGAGACGCGCACGGGCCGGGTCGGTCAGCCACGGCTGCCGGCGCGCCACCTCACGGATCCCGTCGATCTCCGCGGGCGTCAGTACGCCATCCGCCCAGGCGATGTAGATCATCGGGACGAACGGGAGCAGCGAGCGCTCCGGCTCCGGCCAGTCGGCGGCATCGACCGGCAGCTCGCCGGTGGCTGCGCGTCCGGGTTCCTTGCTCAAGGCACCTCCGCCGCATATGGTGGTGGCACGGCTCGTGCACGGCGGCGGCTCCGCCGCCGAACGCGCGCCGGCTCGACCGCGTCCCGCCGGTCCCATCGGCGGACCGGGGCGCCCCGCCGTCCGAATCCCGGCGCCTGAGACGTTCTCCTGATGGCTCCCCGGGGCACCGCCTGGAAGGAGAGGACCTTGCCGACATCCCGAGTCACGATCCTCATCGCATCCATGCTGCTCCTGCCCGCGTGCTCGGCGGTCGATGCGTCGCTGCCCGAGCCCGCGACGCGGCTGTCGTTTCCGTCCGAGCAGGTCGCGGAAGGGATCACCTTCCACGCCGAGCTCCGCGTGGTCCAGCACTCGCCGCTGGTGTTGCAGACCGTCGTGACGGCCACGAACGCCGGTACCCGCACCCGGCGCGTCGAGGTCCCCGGCGGTTGCCCGGTGCTGGTCCGTGTCTATCAGAATCCGCACCCCCTCGGCGAGCCGGCGTGGGATCAGGCCGAGCATACGTCGTGTGCGCCGCAGCTCACGACGCTCACGCTCGAGCCCGGCGAGTCACGCGAGCTCCAGACGACGGTCGCCGCCCGCGAGATCCTCGGACGCGTCCTTCCCTCCGCACGTTACCACCTCACGGCCGTCGTACGGCCGAACGGCGAGTGGATCGAGCTCTCCGCGGGCGACACCGTGCTCACCCGGCAGCGCGGCGCGGAACCCTCGGGTGAACCGCGCTAGCCGTCGAACGACCGGATCGCGTCCAGGAACGCCGGACCGTAACGTTCGAGCTTGGCCGGCCCGACACCGGGCACATCGATCATCGCGTCGGCGTCCCGAGGGCGGCGCGCGGCGAGTTCGACGAGCACCCGGTCGCTGAAGACGATGTACGCCGGCACGCCCTGGGCATCCGCCAGACGCTTGCGGAGCGCGCGGAGCGCCTCGAAGAGCGGGCCGCGCGCTCCGGCATCGCCCGAGGCGCCCGCTCCGGTGGGGCCGGCCGCCGGCCCCGTCGCCGCGCCCCGGCGGACCGCGCGCGCCGACCGGGCCGCGGCGACCAGCGCCTCGACGCGCACGCCCGTGCAGATGTCGCACGACGACCCACACGGCTCGATCGCCTCGTCGAAGTAGGCGACAATCGCCTGATGCCGGCACCGACCGCGCTCGACCAGATCGAAGAGGCGCACCGTGGCACGGTGTTTTTGCCGCCGGATCGCGGGATCCTCGATGTCGCTCAGGAACCGCTCGTGCAGCTTCACGTCCGCCCACGAGTAGAACAGGAAGCAGTCGCTGGGCAGGCCATCCCGCCCCGCCCGCCCGATCTCCTGGTACCAGGACTCGATGTCCTTCGGCATGTCGCGGTGGATCACGAACCGGATGTTCGACTTGTCGATCCCCATCCCGAAGGCGATCGTCGCCACGACCACGTCCACGTCATCGCGCGCGAACGCTTCCTGGTTCGCCGCACGCTCCGCGTCCGGCAGCCCCGCGTGGTAGGGAAGGGCGCGGATCCCCTTCGAGCGGAGGAACTCCGCGGTCTGCTCGACGCCTTTCCGTGAGAGACAATAGACGATCCCGCTCTCGCCCTCGTGCGCGCGGATCAGCGCCAGGATCTCCGATCGCGTGTTCCCCGATCCCTTCTTCCGCGCGTGGATCCGCAGGTTCGGCCGGAAGAACGAGCCCTTGAACCCCTTCGGCTTCCGCATCCCGAGCTGACGCAGAATGTCGCGCGCCACCTGCCGCGTCGCGGTGGCCGTCAGCGCGAGGACGGGGATGTCGCCCCATTCCTCGCGCAATGCGGCCAGGCGGCGGTAGCTGGGCCGGAAATCGTGACCCCACTGCGAGATGCAGTGCGCCTCATCGACCACGAGGAGCGAGATCGGACACTCGCGCAGCACGCCGCGCAGCGAGCCGTCCAGCGCTTCCGGCGCAAGGTACGCCAGCTCGTACTCGCCCCGGCGCAACGCCGCGATCCGCTGGCGGCGCTCCTCGAATTCGAGCGTCGAGTTGATCGTCGTGGCACGGAATCCGAGGGCCTCGAGCGCATCGACCTGGTCCTTCATCAGGCTGATCAACGGCGAGATCACGACCACGGTCCCCGGCAGGATCTTCGCCGGGATCTGGAACGTCAGTGACTTCCCCGCGCCGGTCGGCATGACCGCAATGCAGTCGTGGCCGCCCAGCACCGCCTCGATCACCGTCTCCTGGCCGGGGCGGAAGGCGGAGTAGCCGAAGACCTCGCGCAGCACCCGCCGCGCTTCGGTCGTGCTCTGTCGGTCCGGAGCCGTCACCGCTCGATCGGGTTCGGATGAGGTGCCGTGGAAGACCGCCACGGCCGGATCTCGGTCGCCGTGGCGGCCGGTCATACCCCGGACCGGGCGCCAGGTTTGCGGCGCACGGCGGCCCGATTTCGAGCCGGGACGCGTCGCGCGCCACGGGCGGTGCGACGCATCACACGACGTGCACCGCTCCGCGGGCCGGGGGCGACTTCGACAGGGGAGACGGGGGGCGAGCGCCTTGACGCGCTTTCGCGCCACTCCGTACGTTCCCGGGTGCCGGCTGCCACGCGGGCAGGCCGAAGACCGGAAAGGATGGGGAGCGATGGCGCAGCCCTTGGTCGGATTGATCATGGGATCCCGATCGGACTGGGAGACCATGCGACACGCCGCGGAGCTGCTCGAGGCGCTGGGCGTGGCGTTCGAGAAGCGCGTGGTCTCGGCGCACCGGACGCCCGACCTGCTGTTCGAATACGCGGCGACGGCCGAGTCACGCGGGCTCGAAGTCATCATCGCGGGCGCGGGAGGCGCCGCGCACCTGCCGGGGATGACGGCGGCCAAGACGACGCTCCCGGTCCTCGGCGTGCCGGTGCAGTCCCGTGCGCTCCAGGGGCTGGATTCGCTCCTCTCGATCGTCCAGATGCCGGCGGGCATTCCGGTGGCGACGCTGGCGATCGGCCGCGCCGGCGCGGTGAATGCCGCACTGCTCGCGGCGGCGATCCTGGGCACCGCGCATCCACCGATCCGCGAGGCGCTCCGGCGCTATCGCGAGGAGCAGACCGCCGCCGTGCTGGCACACCCGGATCCGGCGGAGACGCCGTGAGGGTCGGTATCCTGGGCGGCGGGCAGCTCGGGCGGATGCTTGCATTGGCCGGCTACCCCCTCGGGCTGCGTTTCCGCTTCCTCGACCCCTCGCCGGATGCCTCCGGCGGGCAGCTCGCGGGTCTGGTCATTGCCGCCTACGACGATGCGGCGGCGATCGACCGCTTCGTGGAAGGGCTCGACGTCGCGACGTACGAGTTCGAGAACGTCCCGGCCGAGACGGCGGAACACCTGGGCCGCCACGTGCCGGTCCTCCCGCCGCGGGAGGCGCTGGACACCGCGCAGGACCGTCTGGTCGAAAAGGAGTGCTTCCGGGCGCTGGACATCCCGACGGCGCCGTTCGCCGCCATCGACGAGCGGTCGGACCTGGACCCGGCCATCGAGCGCATCGGGTTGCCCGCCGTGCTCAAGACGCGCCGCCTGGGCTACGACGGCAAGGGACAGCGCGTCCTCCAGGATCTCGACGACGTGCAGCGGGCGTGGAGCGATCTCGGCGGCGTGCCGCTGATCCTCGAGGGCTTCATCGACTTCGACCGCGAGGTCTCGATCATCGCGGTCCGCGGCCGTGACGGGCGCGTGGCGTTCTACCCTCTCATCGAGAACCAGCACCGGCAGGGGATCCTCCGCCTCTCGACCGCTCCCGCGCCCGGCACGGACGAGCGGCTCCAGGCACTCGCCGAACGCCATGCCGCCCGTGTCCTGGATGCCCTCGATTACGTCGGCATCCTCGCCATCGAGTTCTTCCAGACCGGCGATCGCCTCGTGGCCAACGAGATGGCGCCGCGCGTCCACAACTCCGGGCACTGGACCATCGAGGGCGCCGAGACCAGCCAGTTCGAGAACCACCTCCGCGCCATCTGCGGCTTCCCGCTCGGTTCCACGGCACCGCGTGGCCATTCCATCATGTTCAACCTGATCGGCGCGGCGCCGGATGTGAACGCCGTGCTCGCGATTCGCGGCGCACACCTCCACCTCTATGCCAAAGAGCCGCGCCCCGGGCGCAAGATCGGGCATATCACGATCCGCGCCGATGACGCGGAGACCGCTGCCGAACGGCTCGAGCAGCTCCGGCAGGCCATCGGCTGACGTGCAGGCGCCGCGGACGCGCCGCCCCTACAGTCGGAACGTCCGGAGGAGCCGCTTCTCGGTCTCGCCCTCGATGCGCGCCTCGAGCTCGATGTACGGCTCGAGGCCGCTGCCTGCCAACTTTTCGCGGAAGAGTTGATCGAGCTGGAAGAGCCCCGCCGAATTCGACATCTCGATCGAGAGCCGCACCGCCTTCACCTCGCCCGGCTCGATATGCACCGCCTCGATGGCCTGCGCCGAGACCGAGTGGATGCTCGCCGAGCCCGCCTCGAACGCGATGCGCGAGCGCCCTTTCGCCATGTCCAGTGCATCGGCGACGCGGACGATTCCCGCCTCGAGCGTGAGCGGCTTGCCGCCCGAGCGGTGCGCGATGATCGCGTGCAGCACCTCGGAACGGACCGTCGTCGCCGCCGCCACGTCGTAGACGTCGTCGAGGAGCTCCTTCAACTTGGCCTGCGCCACGAACAACGAGAAGCTCTCATGGTCCGACCGGTGGATCGACATGCCGAGGTCGTGCAGCAGCGCCGCAAGGGCCACGACGACTTCCGCGTCCTCGACTTCCAGTCCGTGGTGCTCGACGATCGAGGGCTCCACGCCGTACTCGACCAGCATCCGCAGCAGCTTGACCGCGACGTTCAGGACGATCTTCACGTGCACGGGACCGTGGTCCGTCATGCCGAGGCGGTCCATGGCGTTCACGTTGGCCGCGAGCCAGAGCGCGTAGAGCTCGTCGTCTCCGTTCACGCGCTCGATCAGCCGGTGCAGCTTCGGATTGTGCCGCGCCGGCACGTTCATCTCGATGCGGTGCTCGAGCCGGTCCGCCAGGGTGCGTCCCGCGCCGGCGCCATCGGCCCGGCCGTCGATCTCGTCGATCATGCGTCCTCTCTCCGGGTTGCCATTCCGAAATCGAAGCTGCTGTCGTTCAATTTGGCACCTTTTCTCGCGTGGCTCGAATTTTTCCGGGCTTCGGGGCTCCCGCATCGGTCGGGCCGCGGACCCCCGGTCCGAAGATCGCGCGGCGGAGGGTTTGGACCACGGAAAGTGATGGAGGACCCCAGAACCCTGATTCGTCGGACCCTGCGGCCGTTCCAGGCGTTCCTCGAGACCGAGTCGGCCAGCGGCGTCGTCCTGCTGGCGGCGGCCGTCTTCGCGCTCGCCTGGGCGAATTCGCCATGGGCGACGTCGTACTTCCGACTCTGGGAGACGCGCATCTCGTTCGCCGCCGCGGACTTCCGGCTCGCCCGCTCGCTCCACGACTGGATCAACGACGGCCTGATGGTCGTCTTCTTCTTTCTCGTCGGCCTCGAGATCAAGCGGGAACTGCTGGTCGGCGAGCTGGCATCGCCGCGGCGCGCGGCGATGCCGATGGCGGCGGCACTCGGCGGGATGATCGTCCCGGCCGCCCTCTATCTCGCGCTGAACGCGGGGACGCCGACGGCGCGGGGCTGGGGGATCCCCATGGCGACGGACATCGCGTTCGCGCTCGGTGCACTTGCACTGCTCGGCAAGCGGATCCCGCTCGCGTTGAAGGTGTTTCTCGCCGCCCTCGCCATTGTCGACGACCTCGGCGCCGTGCTGGTCATCGCACTCTTCTACACCAGCGACCTCTCGTGGGTCTCACTGGGTATTGCGGCGCTCACGTTCCTCGCGCTGATCGGCATCAACCGGCTCGACGTGCGGCATCCGGGCGCGTACGGCGCGATCGGCGTGGTGCTCTGGCTGGCGTTCCTCGAGTCGGGTGTGCACGCGACGATCGCCGGCGTGCTGCTCGCGCTTACGATCCCGGCGCGGACGCGCATCGATGGCGCGGCGTTCGTCGCGGAGAGCCGCGCGAGTCTGGACGAGTTCGAGGCGGCGGGCGGCGCAATGCACGGTGTACTGCCGAACGAGGCGCAGCAGGCGGCGCTGCACCGGATCGAGGAGAGTGCCGAGGCGGTACAGGCGCCGCTGCAACGCCTCGAACGCGGGCTTCAGGGCTGGGTCGCGTTCGGGATCATGCCGCTCTTCGCCCTCGCCAACGCGGGCGTGGCGCTGGGTGGCGATCCGGCGGCGTTCCTGCACACGCCCGTCACCCTCGGGGTGATGCTGGGGCTCGTGGTCGGAAAGCCCGTGGGCGTCCTGCTCTTCTCCTGGCTGGCCATCCATCTCGGCGTGGCGACGACGCCGGCGGGCGTGGAGCCGCGCCACTTCATCGGCGTGAGTCTGCTGGCCGGGATCGGATTCACGATGTCGCTGTTCATCGCGAACCTCGCATTCGGCGGGACCGCCCTACTCGGTGCCGCGAAGGTCGGGATCCTGGCGGCTTCCGCGATCGCCGGCGCCGCCGGCCTCCTCGTGCTGGCCCGCGCCGGCGGCAGAGGGGCGGGCGCGTGATGCGATGCGGCGCTCCACCGCCCCGCGCGTGCGGGGCCGAGTGGTCCGTGCCACTGGTGTTTACCCGGTAAACAACGCCGCCCGCGGTGTGCGGGGGCGGAGCCGGCCGCCGGCGGGCGCAACGGACACAGCTCTCGCCGCCTCGTGCGCGAGGGTTCGCTACGCCGGCGCGGCCGTCGCGTCGAGGATCTCGCGGACCTTGCGGGAGAGGCTGTCGGGCGAGAACGGCTTGCCGATGAAGCCGGCGCGGTACTCGAGGACGCCGCGACGGACCACTTCGTGGTCGGCATAGCCGGACATGAAGATGACGCGCATTTCGGGACGGAGCGGCGCGAGGCTCTCGACCAGTTCGGGCCCGGCCAGATCCGGCATCACCACGTCGGTGAGGACGAGGTCGATCCGGTCCGGGTAGCCCGCCGCGAGCTGGATCGCCTCGGCGCCGTTCGTCGCCTCGAGCACCTTGTAACCGCGGCGCTCGAGGACACGGCGGACCAGGCTGCGCACCGCGGATTCATCCTCGACGAGGAGCACGGTTTCGTTGCCCGTCGCGGGCGGCTCGGCCTCGCGGTTTTCGAGGACCATGGGCTCGGCATCCGCGGCCACGCGCGGGAGGAGGATGCGGAAGCTCGCGCCCTGTCCGACTTCGCTCTCGACCGTGATGTACCCGCCGCTCTGCTTGACGATGCCGTAGACCATCGACAGCCCGAGCCCCGTCCCCTTGCCCGGCGCCTTGGTGGTAAAGAACGGCTCGAAGATGCGCTCGCGGATCTCCTCGGGGATGCCGGACCCTGTGTCGACCACCTTGAGGACCACGTAGTCGCCCGGCTCGATCTCGATGCCGCGCGGGCCGTCGTGCCGATCGAGCCGGCACTCCGCCGTCTCGATGGTCAGCAGTCCGCCGCCCGGCATCGCGTCGCGGGCGTTCACGGCGAGGTTCATGAGGACCTGCGCGATGTGGTTCGGGTCGGCGCGGACGGCGCCGAGCCTGGGGGCCAGTCGTGTGAGGAGGAGCACATCCTCGCCGATCAGGCGGCGGAGCATCTTCTCGACATCGCGGACGACCTGGTTCAGATCCAGCACGCGCAGCTCGAGGACCTGGCGGCGGCTGAAGGCCAGGAGCTGGCGCGTGAGCGTTGCCGCGCGCTCGGCGGCATCCCGGATCTCGGCCAGGTCATCACGCGCGCGGACCCCCTCCTCCATCTCGGCGAGGAGCAGCTCCGAGTGCCCCGTAATCGCCGTGAGCAGGTTGTTGAAGTCGTGCGCGATCCCGCCGGCCAGCCGACCGACCGCTTCCATCTTCTGCGCCTCGCGGAGCTGCTCCTCCCGCTCGCGGAGTGCACGCTCGATGCGCTTGCGCGCCATGGCCGCGCCCAGGGTGTCGGCGGCGGTCCGGAGCGCCTCGACCTCGATCGTCGCCCACTCCCGCTCGACCGCGTCGTCGAAGCCCAGGAACCCGAGCCACTGCTCGCCGGCCAGTACCGGGACTAGGACCGTCGAGCGGATCCCGCGCGCCTCCATGGCCTCCCGCTCGGCGGCGGGCAGGTCGCACGTCCATCCGCCGACGACCTCGCCGCGCGCGAGACGATCCGCCCAATGGGCCGGGAGCCCGCCGGGCAACTCGATCGCATGCGGCATCTCGCGGCCGTCCGTCAACGCCGGGCGCCACACGTACCGGCGCCGGTCGACCGGGTCACCCACTTCGTCGTGCTCGGCCAGATAGATACAGTCCACGCCGGTCGCCTGACCCAGTTCGGCAAGCACCTCGTCGATCGCGTCCTCCCAATCGGCACTGTGCAGAAAGCGCCCGAACGCGAACGCGACCGCTTGCAGGATGGCATCCCGGCGTCGGACCTCGCGCTCCTCCCGGACTCGCGCCGTGACATCGCGCCCGACGCCGACCGCGCCGATCACCGCGCCGTTCTCCGCGCGCATCGGTGAGACCGACGTCTCGATGTGACGCTCTTCGCCCCCGTGCGTCAGCGTCCAGCCGTAGATGACGTGCTCCCCGCCGAGCGCACGCCGGCCGGCGGTTTCGTGGGGAGCCGCCGCATCCCCCAGAACGTCGCGGAACGAACGGCCCAGGAGCGCCCGCGGCTCGAAACCCGTCTGTTCGAGCCACCGCCCGTGCACGCCGATGCAGCGAAGGTCGTGATCCAGCGCGAAGACCAGATCGTCCATCGACGAGACCATGGCCCGGAACCGCGCCTCGCTCTCCTGGAGCGCCTGCGCGGCGCGCACCCGTTCCGTGATGTCCTCGTTCGCGACCACGACGCGGCCGGATCCCCCTGGCGCGCCTTCCTGGTCGATCCGCATCACCCGGATCAGATGCCACCGCCGCTCGCCGTCGACCCGGCACGGGTACTCGAGCTGGAACTCGCGCCGAGCGCCCGAGAGCACCGCCTGGATCCCTTCCCACGCGGCGCACGCACGCCGCGGCGCACTCCCGCTTTCGTCCGAGGGCGGGATGTAGAGCGTCGTGACGTCGTCGCCTCCACCCGTCACGCCGAGTCGGTCGAGCAGATCCCGACCCGAGGCGTTCAGGGCCAGGACTGCGCCGGTGTCGTCCAGAACCGCAATGCGGCTGCGGAGGGCATCGATCGTGCCCAACAACAGGCGCTCCGACGCGCGCAGCGACTCCGCCTCCCGTCGGGCCACGTCGAGATCCCGCCGCATCCGCCACGCCCACGGCCCCAGCGAGACCACCGTCGCCACGATCCCGACGGCCAGCGCCAGCACCGTCCCGCCCCGGCCTACGGGGATGAATACGACAACGGCGGCGGCCAGCGCCGCCGCCACGCAGAGCGCCGACACGGCCGGCACGGCGCCGCGGACCTCCGGCTGCGGAGCAGTTTCCATTGAAGATGATCGGTTCGGCCGGGACCCGCACTGCGCCGCCCCGGACTTCGTTCTCCCACCCTACAGTCTCGGCCGTCTCCGCCGGATCTGTAGCGGTTCGACCCCCCTGCACGCGTTGCCCGGCCGTTGCCCGGCGGTTATATTCCAGACGGCCGCGATCCACGCATAAATGGGTGCGGTTCCGACGGTTCCGACGAAGATCCAACGGGAGGTGGTGCCCGTGGCGGGGCACAGCAAATGGGCGCAGATCAAACGCAAAAAGGCCGCGAACGACGCCAAGCGGGGCAAGATGTTCACCGGCCTGATCCGCGAGATCACGGTCGCCGCCCGCGAAGCCGGCGGTGATCCGAATTTCAATCCCCGATTGCGGCTGGCCATCGACACGGCCAAGGCCGCGAACATGCCGGCGGACAACATCGACCGTGCGATCAAGCGAGGGACCGGCGAGCTCGAGGGCGTCGACTACGAGGAAGTCGTCTACGAGGGGTACGGCCCGGGCGGTGTCGCGCTCTACATCGAGACACTGACCGACAACATGAACCGCACGGTCGCCGAGATCCGCCACATCCTGGGCAAGCACGGCGGAAGTCTGGGGACCAACGGCTCGGTGGCCTGGCAGTTCGACCGCAAGGGTCAGATCTACATCGACGGCTCGCGCTACGACGAGGAGTCGCTGCTCATGGCCGCGCTCGAGGCGGGTGCCGAGGACATGCGCCGCGACGAGGATCTCTTCGTGATCAGCACGGACGTCGCGACGTTCCACGCGGTGCAGGCCGCGCTGCGCGAGCAGGGGATCGCTTTCGATGAGGCCGAGCTGGCCATGGTGCCCCGGGCGGTCGTCGAGGTGAGCGGCGATGATGCCCAGCGGCTCCTCAAGTTGCTGGATGCCCTGGACGATGCCGACGACGTGCAGAAGGTCTACTCGAACGCCGACATCGACGACGCGGCGTTCAGCGAGGCGACATCCTCGTGATCGTGCTGGGCGTCGACCCGGGCACCGCGACGACCGGCTACGGCGTCGTCGCCCAGGCGGGCGACGGCGCCGTTTCACTGCTGGAATGCGGCGTCGTCCGCACGGCGCCCGGGGCGCCGCTGCCCACGCGACTCCGGGAGATCTACGAGGGGATCATCGAGGTGGTCGACCGCACCGCGCCCGATATCGCGGCGGTCGAGGGCGTGTTCTACGGACGGAACGTCAAGACGACGGTCGTGCTGGGCCACGCGAGGGGCGCGATCCTACTGGCCGTGACCCTTCGTGACCTCCCCGTCGCGGAATACGCGCCGGCCGAGGTGAAGAACGCCATCGTCGGGACCGGCCGCGCGACCAAGGAGCAGGTCCAGTACATGATCCAGCGTCTGCTCCGACTCCGCCATCCGCCGCGTCCTGCCGATGCCGCCGATGCCGTGGCCGTGGCGCTCACCCACTGTTATGCCGGCACGCTGGCCCGTCTCCGGGAACCGTTGAGATTCAGGGTGGAGCAGGGCTAGGGCTGGGGCTAGGGCTGGGGCTAGGGTCGGTGGGAGCCGGCCGCGCGGCGTGGGAACCGCCTCCGGACATCCGGCCGCCTTCCCCAGCCCTAGCCCCAGCCCTAGCCCTAGCCCGCGACCGCAGGGAGCACTGATGATCAGCCGAATCAGGGGAACGCTCGTCCGCCGGGCGATGGAGGCAGTCGAGGTCATGACGCCGGGGGGCGTGGCGTACGAGATCGAGATCCCGCTCTCGACGTATGAGCGGCTGCCATCCGAGGGCGCGGAAGTCGAATTGCTCACCCATGCGGTGATCCGCGAGGACGGCGCGGCGTTGTACGGCTTCGTCGATGCGCACGAGCGCACGCTCTTCGGACGGCTGCTCACGGCGTCGGGTGTCGGACCGCGCCTGGCGCTCAGCATGCTCTCGACACTCCCACCCGAGCGACTGGTGCGCGCGATCGCCGACCGCGACATCGCAGCGTTGCGCCAGGTTCCGGGGCTCGGCGCGAAGAAGGCGGAGCGGCTGGCGCTCGAACTCGCCGACCGTCTGGATGACATCGCGATCGCCGCGGCGGGGCCGCGCCCCCGGGGACGCGCGGCCGAAGAGGCGATCGGTGCGCTCGTCGCCCTCGGCTACTCGCCGGCCCAGGCCACGGCCGCCGTGCGCCGCGCGCTCGACGAGGAAGGCGCCCTCGAGGGGACCGCGCTGATCAAGGCTGCGCTGGCGCGGGTGGGCTAGCGGCGCGCCCGAGCGGACTCGTGACCGTGATCCGGAGGTAGAGGCGCGGGTTCCACCGGCCGAAGCGTTCTTCCCGCAGCAACTCGATCATGATCATCCGGCTGGTGGCGGAGTTTCCTCGTCCCCGCAAGCCGAACGCGAACGAGAGCGCCGGAAAGAACTCGGCATCCTCGGGCGCCTCTTCGAGATGCCACCCCAGGTAACCGGCGCCGCCGACCATGCCGTACAACTCGATCGGGTAGCCGGGCCCCAGTTCGAGATAGTCGCCCGTCAGCGCGCGGGCCAAGCCGATGTGGATTCCAGTGATGAGCCCCGTCTCGGGTCGGGCGCCGTTGTAGAACGACGGCCCGGCGACGAGGTCGATGCGGGGCATCCAGCGGCCGTCGCGCCCGCGCGGGAGCATGAACCCGAACGCGCCGAGGAGGTCGACCTCCTGGCCGGTGTTCGCATTGTGGAGCAGGAGGCCGTAAGTCCGGAAGGACCCGCTGCCCAGACCGCAGCTCGAATCGCACTCCTGGCTCTGTGCCGGCGCTGCCGAAAGCAGCACGGCCATGGCGAGGAGCGCCGGGTAGGATCGGTTCATGGTGAACGAGTCGGGTCCGGGGAGCGGAGCGCGAGTGGCTACGGAAGTCTACCGCCACGATCGCGGTGACGCAAATCCGGTCCGCCCCGGTCGACGCCCGGCCCGTGCATCCGCGACCCCTGCCCCTACCGCCAGAGCCGTACCGTGGTGAACGCGATCCGGCCGGAGCGGACCTCGACCGGGTCCAGAGGGATCCGCTGCGGGCGGGCGCCGTCCGCATCCAGCTCGATCGCCAGGGTGTGCGTCCCGGGCGGCAACTGGACGCGCGCGATACCGATACGCGCCGGCAGGAGCTGCCACGAGCGCGTGTCGGCCTGCTCCAGCAGCGCGGTACTCAGATTGAAGAGCAACCCCACGGCTTCGCCCAGCGCCTCGTTCTTCTCCTCGATCTCTCCGGCAAGGCCGCGCGTGAGCGCCAGCTTGGCGGTGGCTCGCGCCACGGTTCGCGCGAGCAGGCGCGTGCGTTCCTGCTCGAAGTCGCGGATCACGGCCTCGGAGAGGTCGGTCTGGAACCGGACGGGCACGATCACATCATCCGAGCCGACGAGCCGCGCCGTGCCGACCGGCACCCGATCGGCGCGGAAGACGGGCCAGGCGATCCGGAGGAGGTACGGATCCTCATCCTTGACGTCACACGGATCTCGTCGCTCCGGTCGCCGCTCCCCACGCTTGCCGCCGCGCGCGGGGCGCGCGGGCTTGGCCCAGCGCGTGCCGTCGGCGGTATCACCGCGCGGCCCGGCGACGGTGGGCGGCGCACGCGGCCGGGGCACCGCGGCCTTCTCCGGGAGTCCGGCTGCCGCGTCGTGCCCGCCCTCGCCATCGCGACAGCGGCGCGGTCGCGCCTCGACGGGAGTCGGCTCGACGTGGAGCGTGCCGGGAGATCGGCCGCGCCAGACCCGCCGCGGACCGGACTCCGCCAGCGCCCGCGCCACGACGCGGGCCGCGATCGCCATCGCCGCGGCCAGCCGTTCCGCCTCCTCACCGCCCGTGATCCGCTCGACCTCGAAACCGTGCAGCGGTACGACGACCGCCTGCTCGACGCGATGCGCCACGAAACCGCGCTCGAGCACGACCACGACCTCACCCAGCGAATCCGGCACCGCCGCCGTGAAAGGCAGCGTGTCCACATCCGCCAGCACCCGGGCGTTGCGGTACGCCACGGCGGCGTCGTTGTCGTAGCCCGCCGCTTCGAACACCACGCCGGTGAAGTAGCGCAGGAACGCCAGTGTCGGACGATGCCGCGCCTCGTCGTCTCGCTCGGCCTCCTGCTCGAGCAGGAAGCCCAGCCGCCGCGCCTCCACCGCGGCGCCACTCACGTCGCCTCGCGCCAGGTAGTTGAGCGCCGCGTAGTACGGGATCATCAGCCGCTCCGTCCAGCTCGGCTCGTAGGCGATGACCTTGTCGTTCGTCACGAGCGAGAGCGCGGCCCGCGAGATGCTCTCGGTGTAACGGTCCTCCGTGAGCCGCACCGCGCGCTCGAACGCGGCGTTGCTCTCGTCGTAGGCGCCCGCGTAGTGCGCGAGGATCCCGGAGTACAGCGCGCGGAGCAACTCGTCCTCCGGCGCAGATTCCCCGTCCGGCCCCACGCGAACCAGCGCGGAATCGGCGCGGCCGCTCGACAGCAGACGCCGCAACGCATCATCACGACGGCTGAGGCCGTTGGGCGCGAGGTCGTAAGACGAGAACAGCCGCGCACACCCGGCCCCCGTGAGCGCGATGCCCGCCAGCGGGAGGACGAGGCGGAGCAGCCGGCCATAGCGTACGCCACACCGCCACGCCCGCAGACGAGCATCGCCGCACTCGCCGCGCGCCGGAGGCCGCGCCGCGGAGCTCGGACGACGTCGCATCCCGCCCCCCACGGCGGCGCCCATCTCAGCGGCCGTTCTTCTCCAGGATGATGACTCGCTCGCGCGCGTGTGCGATCGCGTCCGCCAGCTTTGCGTACGCATCGCCGACCGCCTCGATCTTCTCGAGTTCGAGCCGGTGCAGGAACAGGCGGTACCGGATCAGCGCCTCGATCGGCCGGAGCTGCTTGTCCAGGACCGTCGCGATCCGGTAGTCCAGCAACGGGTCGCCCGCCCGCAGCACGCTCGCCCGGTCGTACCGGTCGAGTGCGCGATCCAGGTCGCCGCGCGCCGCGAACTCGTCGCCCTCGCGGATCAGCCGCTCCGCCATTGCATCGGCCCGTCCGGCCGTGGTGGCATCCTGTGCGTCATCGATGACGCGCACGCCCTGTGCATCCCGGTAGCTCACCATCGAGACGCGGCCATCCCGGAACTGCACCATGGCCAGCTCACCCGCAGCGTCGTGCGGCCGCGCACGCCACCCGGCCGGCACCATCACCGCCGCGCGACCCGCCTGCCGGATCGACCAGGCGTCGGGGGTTGTGGCCGTCGCGGCCAGCACCTGCGTCTCATCCATCCCGAGCGCCACCTCGCCCCGCGCAATGGCCGCGCAGACCGAAGGCACACAGTCGGCCAGCGCCTCAGCGGTCAACGAATCCCGCTCGGCCATCGCCTCCTCTCGCTCGACCGCGGCCCGGCCCTGCACCGACGCGACCGTCCCTTCCGCGCCCGGCACCCGGTCCCCGTTTTCGAGGATCGGTTCCTCGTGGACCCGCTTGGGCGCGCACGCGGCCAGCGCCGCGAGCGACAATAAGAGCAAACCGCGCTTCATGATGACCTCCTGCCGAACAGTGACTTCAGAGGGCGGGGTGGGCGCTCACCAACCGAAACGGCTCCGCTCGATGTACTTCTTGATCTCGTGCTGGCCGACCCAGACCTTCTCGTTGGTTTCGAGGTCCACGAGCGTCGCATCGACCTGGTAGAAGATCACGCGCTCACGGCCCTCCTCGTCCTCGATCGCCTGGAGCACGCCCTGGAGCATGTACTTCGCACCCAGCTCCTGGCCGAGCTGCGCCCGCGTATCCGCCCGCGCATGCTCCTGCTGGTCCTGCCGCTCCGCCCGTACCTCCTGGCGCTCGTCCGAGCTGGCGACGACGCGGACCATCCCCGAGTTGACGAACGCGCGCTCGAGATCACGCACGAAGGTCCCGACCGGGATGTGCTCCATCGTCCGGTTCTCGAACGTCCCGACGATCACCCGCGGCGGCTCGCCGCCGTGCGCAGCCGCGTAACGACTCACCCACGCACCCGTCAGACTCTGTTCGATCAGGGCGTTGGCCACGAGCCGCGAATCCGTGTCGTTCCAGCGGCCCGACAGGTCCGTGACGGCCGTGGGTTCGATCCGCGACACCCGCTTGCCGCCACAGGCGAGCGGCGCCGCAGCCAGCCCCGCGATCAAGGCGAGCCGGATCGGGCGCGACAGCGCGAAGTTGGACGCGATGAACATGGTTTTCCTCCGAAGGTGAGGTCTGGAACTTCTACACGGTCCGAATCGGAGTTGTTCGCGATCGGAGGCCCCCGGGGGAGCAGATGTTTCGCGCGTGTCACGCAAGTGTCGTGACGGCAACGGAGTACCTCGCCCGCCAGGAAACCGGGGCGCACGGCGATGGTGGATGCATCCGGGACCGATGTGTCGCCCTGGCCCGACCCCCGGCCCGCCCGTTACCTTGGACCGTTGCGACGCCCGCCCGCGCGGCGCCGTGTCTTCGGGAAATTTTCGCCCTTGCCGGGGTAGCACGCCGGATGGAACGGAGCCGCCGCGTCGTCGGAGATCCGTCCGCGGCGCGCGGCACGGCCAGCGGCCGGCGGGAGCCCCGAAACAGGAAGCAGATGCGATCCGAGATCACCACCCCGGAAGTCCTGACCGAAGAGAGCGCGGTCGAGTTGTCGCTGCGGCCGCAGCGACTGGCGGAGTTCATCGGCCAGCCGAAGGTCAAGGAGAGTCTGAAGATCGCGATCGACGCCGCGCTGGCGCGGCGCGAGCCGCTGGATCACACGCTGTTCCACGGGCCGCCGGGGCTGGGCAAGACCACGTTGGCGATGCTGATGGCGCGGGAGCTGGGCGTCAACGTCAAGACGACGTCGGGCCCGGTGCTCGAGAAGCCGGGCGACCTGGTCGGGATCCTGACGAACCTGCGCGAGGGCGACATCCTGTTCATCGACGAGATCCACCGGCTGCGCCCGATCATCGAGGAGTTCCTCTACCCGGCGATGGAGGACTACCGGATCGACATCCGGCTCTCGGAAGGACCGAAGGCGCAGACGGTCACGGTCCCGGTCGAGCGCTTCACGCTGGTGGGCGCGACGACGCGCTTCGGCCTGCTCACGCCGCCGATGCGCGCGCGCTTCGGGATCATCCAGCGGTTGAACTACTACGGCACGGATGAGCTCCGCATCATCGTCGAGCGCAGTGCCGACATCCTCCGGGTGGGCTGCGAGGACGGTGGTGCCACGGAGATCGCGCGCCGGTCGCGGGGGACGCCGCGCGTGGCGAACCGGCTGCTGCGCCGGGTGCGTGACTACGCGCAGGTCCGTGCCGATGGCGTGATCACGGCGGCCGTCGCCGATGAAGCGCTCCAGATGCTGGATGTGGACGAGTACGGCCTCGACGAGATGGACGGCCGCATCCTGAAGGCGATCATCGAGCACTTCGACGGCGGCCCCGTGGGGCTCAACACCTTGGCCGTCGCGGTGGGAGAGGACGCCGGCACGCTCGAAGAAGTGTACGAGCCGTTCCTCATCCAGAACGGATTCCTCATGCGCACGCCGCGCGGGCGGGTCGCCACCAACCGCGCGTTCCAGCGCTTCGGCTACGCGCTCCCGGCCGAGCGCGCGGCCGCACCCGATCCCCAGGCCAATCTGTTCGACGAATCGCCCGGATCGCCGTGATCGTCGCAACCCGTGCCGTGATCGAGGGTACCAGCGCCCGGCACGCGGACCCCGACCCGAGGGAGTCGTCGGCACGTGAGGAGCGGCATCGAGCACTACACCACATCGGACTTCGACTACGAGCTGCCGCCCGGACGGATCGCGCAGCACCCGCTCGACCGGCGCGACGAGAGTCGGCTGCTCGTGCTGGACCGGGCGGGCGGCCCGGTCCGACACCATATCTTCCGCGACCTGGTGCAGCTCATCCCCGCGGGGGATGCCCTGGTCCTGAACGAGACCCGGGTCTTCCCCGCGCGCCTCGTGGGGCGCAAACCGAGCGGCGCGGCCGCAGAGGTCCTGCTGCTCCGGCCGCTCGACCGCTCCGCTGCCGGTACCGGGATCCCCCACGCATCGCCGAAACCCGCCTCCCGACCCCTGGAACCGACCCCGAATCTCTGGGAAGCGCTGGTCAGGCCCGGCGGCAAGCTCAAGCCCGGGCGCGTCGTCCAGGTCGCCGACGACCTCCACGTCGAGATCGTCGACTCGACGTCGGACGGCAGCCGCATCGTCCGCCTCGTGACCCCGCTCCCCGTCGAAGAGGCGCTCGAACGCCATGGCCGCGTCCCACTGCCGCCCTACATCGACCGCGAGCCGGGGCCCGCGGATGCCGAGCGCTACCAGACGGTCTACGCCCGCGAACGCGGGTCGGTTGCCGCACCCACCGCAGGATTGCATTTTACGCAGTCTCTGCTCACTGCGTTGGAGGAGAAGGGCGTGCGGCTGGGTCGTCTCGTACTGCACGTCGGCGTCGGCACGTTCCGCCCGGTCGAGTCCGAAGATCCGGCCCGGCATCACATGCACGCCGAGCACTACGCCATCTCGGAGGAGACGGCGGCGGCGCTCAACGAGACACGACGCGCGGGCGGACGGATCTGGGCGGTCGGCACCACCGTTGCCAGGGTACTCGAGACGGTCGCGGATGCGGACGGCATCCTTCACGCCGGCTCGGGAGAGACGGCGTTGTTCATCCGGCCGCCCTACCGGTTTCGGGGGGTGGACCGGCTGATCACGAACTTCCACCTTCCACGCTCGACGCTGCTGATGCTGGTCGCGGCGTTCGGTGGGTATGCGCCCGTGATGCGGGCGTACGGCGAAGCGGTCGAGGCCGGCTACCGCTTCTACTCGTACGGCGACGCGATGGCGGTGGTGTGAAGGAGGCGGAGGCCAAGGTCGGGGGCGCGGCTCGGGAGGCGGGCAGCGGCCCTTTTGCGCCCGGGTCGCAGCCGAGCGGCGGCGCGGGGGCCGGAGGGCATCGGCCCATGTTCGCATTCACGACGACCCGCACTGTGGGCGCCGCGCGGGCCGGCAGCTTCCGGCTCCCGCACGGCGAGGTCCGGACGCCGGCGTTCATGCCGGTCGGGACGCAGGCGACCGTGAAGACGTTGACGGCGGAGGAGGTCGAAGCCACGGGCGCGGAGATCGTGCTCGCGAACACGTATCATCTCTTCCTCCGGCCGGGCCACGAGGTGGTGCGCGAACTGGGCGGTCTGCACGCGTTCATGAACTGGCGGCGGCCGATCCTGACGGATTCCGGCGGGTATCAGGTCTTCAGTCTGGCGGCGCTGGGCGAGGTGCGCGAGGATGGAGTGGTCTTCCAGAGCCACATCGACGGCTCGCGGCACCTCTTCACCCCGGAGCGCGTGATCGAGATCCAGCGCGCCCTGGGCGCGGACGTGATCATGGCGTTCGACCAGTTGCCGCCGGGCGGGGCGCCGCGGGAGGTGGCGCTCGCGGCGCACGAGCGCACACTGCGCTGGCTCGACCGGTGCCGCGACCGGTTCGCCGCCCTCGCCGCCGAACCGGGGCCGGCCCAGACGCTCCTGCCCATCGTGCAGGGCGGCGTCTTCGCCGACCTCCGTCGCGATGCGGCGCGCCGCGTGCTCGAAATCGGCGACTGGGACGCCGTCGCCATCGGCGGCCTCTCCGTCGGCGAGTCGAAGTCCGCGATGTGGGAGGTCCTCGAGGTGCTCGACGCGGAACTGCCCGCGTCGCTGCCCCGCTACCTCATGGGCGTGGGCTACCCCGACGACCTGCTCGAAGCGATCCGCCGCGGCGTCGACCTCTTCGACTGTGTCGCGCCGACGCGTAACGGTCGCAACGGGACGGCGTGGGTCGAAGGGGAAGGACAGATCAACATCCGGGCCGGCCGTTTCAAGCTGGACGCCGGCCCTCTGGATCCGGCGTGTGACTGCTACACCTGCCGGAATTACACGCGAGCCTACCTCAGGCACCTCTTCGTCGCGGGGGAGGTGCTCGGCTTGCGGCTGTTGTCTCTGCACAACGTGCGGTTCCTGGTGCGGCTGGCCGAACGTGCGCGTGCGGCGATCGAGGCGGAGACGTTCGAGGGGTGGAGCGAGGACTGGCTGGCGCGCTATCGGAGCGCGCGGGCCGCGAACGAGGGAGGGATGGCTTGATAGCGAATCTGTGGGTCGTACTCGCGGCGCAGCGTGGTGGCGGCGGTGGGCTGGTGTTGTTGATCGAGCTCGCCGTGATCGTGGCGATCTTCTATTTCCTGCTGGTGCGGCCGCAGCGCAAGCTTCAGCAGCAGCACCGCGAGATGCTGGCCGCGTTGAAGCGGGGCGACCAGATCGTGACCGAGGGCGGCATCATCGGCGAGGTGGTGCACCTCACCGAGGATCGGGTGACGATCAAGAGCGGCGAGTCGCGCTTCATCGTGGCGCGGCCGAAGATCGCGCGCGTCCTGACCGGGACCGAGGCGAAGGGGTAGTCGTCATGGCTGTGAGGGAGATCCGAATCCTGGGCGATCCCATCCTTCGGCAGCCGGCCGAACCGGTGGCGGAGGTCGATGCAGAGGTCCGCACGCTCATCGACGACATGTTCGCGACCATGTACGAAGCCGACGGCGTCGGCCTCGCCGCGCCTCAGGTCGGCGAGAGCCGGCGCGTCATCGTCGTCAACGTCCACGAGCCCGAGGTAGAGCCCTTCGCGCTGGTCAACCCCACCATCGTCGAACGGAGCGAGGACATCGAACGCGACGAGGAAGGATGCCTGAGCATCCCGGGGTTGAAGGAGATCGTCGAGCGATCGGCGGCCGTCGTCGTCGACGGGCTCGACCGCGACGGCAACCCGCGCCGGATCCAGGCCAAAGGCCTCCTCGCGCGTGTGCTCCAGCACGAGGTGGACCACCTCGACGGCATCCTCTTCCTGGATCGCGTGAGTGCGCTGAAGCGCCAGATGCTGCTGAAGAAGTGGAAGAAGCTGAGGTCCTGAACGACGTCTGGTGACCGACCCGCGTGCGCGGGCCGGCGGGGGAGGTCTGGAAGAAGCGTGCGCATCCTGTTCTGGGGCACACCGGATTTCGCGCTGCCAGCGCTGCGCGCCCTGGTGGGTGAGGGGCATGAGGTGGTGGCTGCCGTCACGCAGCCCGACCGGCCGGCGGGGCGCGGCCGCGTCCTGCGCGCTTCCGCCGTGAAGTGCGAGGCGGAGGCGCAGGCCATTCCGGTGTTGCAACCGGAGCGGCCGCGGGGCGCGGATTTTCTCGCGGAGTTGGAGGCGCTGGCGCCGGAGTTGTCGGTGGTGGTCGCGTACGGTCAGATCCTGCGGCGGGAGGTGCTGGAGCTGCCGGCGCGGGGGTCGATCAACGTGCATGCGTCGTTGCTCCCGGAATTTCGTGGAGCGGCGCCGATCAACTGGGCGGTGATCCGGGGGTGTACGGAGACGGGGGTGACCATCATGCGGATGGTCGAGGCGATGGATGCCGGCCCGATCCTGTTCCAGGTGCGGGAGCCGATCGGGCCGGAGACGACGGCGAGCGATCTGTGGGCGCGGCTGAGCGAGGTGGGGGCGGCGGCGCTGGTCGAGGCGCTGGCGCTGCTGGAGATCGGCGAGTTGACGGAGGTGCCGCAGGATGATGCGCGGGCGACGTACGCACCGCGGCTGACGCGAGAGGACGCGCGCATCGACTGGGGGCTGGATGCGGAGAGCGTGGCGGCGTGGATCCGCGGATTGGATGCGGTGCCGGGGGGGTGGACGACGTGGGAGGGGCGGGTGGTGAAGGTGTTCCGGCCGTTGCCGACGCCGGAGCACGACCACGGAGCGGAGCCGGGCACGGTGCTGGAAGCGGACCCGGCCGATCCGACGGAGGGGTTGCGGGTCGCGTGTGGGCGCGGCGCGGTCTATGTTCGGGAAGTCATGCCGGAGGGGCGGCGGCGTATGACTTCGGCCGAGTGGGTCCGGGGGCGCGGCCCGGCGGAAGGTGACCGCTTCACCTGAGTTGCCGCGGCTGCACGTCGTGACCGATGGCGCGGTCCTGGGCGATGGGGATTTCCTCGCTCGGGCGCGGGATCTGTTGGCGGCGCACGGTGCGGCGGTGGCGTTGCACCTGCGCGGGCACGGCGTGGCGGGTGGCATGCTCTACCGGCTGGCCCGGGAACTGATGCCGGTGGCGGCTTCGGCGGGGGCATCGCTGTTCATCAACGACCGCGTGGATATCGCGTTGGCGGTGGCTCCGACCGGCGTCGTGCTCGGGCGCAGGTCGATTCCGCTCGAGTGTGCGCGGCGCCTGCTGGGGAGCCGAACCCGGCTCGGCTACTCCGCGCACGCGGCGGAGGAAGCGGCGTCGGCGGGGGAGGGCGGGGCGGACTTCGTGGTGTTCGGCCACGTGTATGCGACCGCATCGCATCCGGGGCGGCGGCCGGCGGGGGTGTCGCGGTTGCGCGACGCCGTGGCAGCCGCGACCGTGCCGGTCGTGGCGATCGGCGGGGTCACGCCGGCCCGGGTGCGCGCCGTGCTCGCCGCGGGCGCCCACGCCGTCGCGGTGTTGAGCGGTGTCTGGCAGGATCCGGACCCGGTGGCGGCGGCCGGCCGCTACCGTGAGGTGCTGTGGGAGAAGGGATGAGCGGGTGGAGACGATCGAAATCACGTTGAACGGCGAGTCACGCCGGATCGGCGCCGGCCGGACGGTCGCGGCGCTCCTCGAAGAACTCGGCCTGCACCCCCGGCTGGTGGTGGTCGAGCACAACCGCGAGATCCTCGAGCGTGCCCGCTTCTCGGAGACCGAGGTCCGGGCCGGGGATGTGATCGAGGTCGTCCATTTCGTGGGTGGCGGACGTTGAGCCCATCGTGGCCGGCGGCCGCGGTCGAGAGGCGTGAGGGGGGACCATGGAAACGATGACGGTGGAACCGGCTCTGCGGGATGAGCCGCTGACCATTGCGGGACGTCAGTTCCGATCCCGGCTCATCGTCGGGACGGGGAAGTACCGGACGAACGATGAGATGGTTCGCGCGATCGAGGCGTCCGGCGCGGAAGTGGTCACGGTCGCGGTCCGGCGGGTCGACCTGGATCGGTCGAAGGAGGAAGGGATCCTCTACCACCTGGACCCGGCGCGGATCTTCCTCCTCCCGAACACGGCCGGCTGTTACACGGCGGAGGATGCCGTGCGCTACGCGCGGCTGGCGCGGGCGGCCGGACTGAACGAGTGGGTGAAGCTCGAAGTGGTCGGGGATCAGCGGACGCTCCTGCCGGACGTGGTGGCGACGCTCGAAGCGGCGAAGGCGCTGGTGGCCGATGGGTTCAAGGTCCTGGCCTACACGAACGAGGACGTCGTGACGGCGCTGCGGCTCGAAGATGCGGGGTGCGCCGCGGTCATGCCGCTGGCCAGTCCGATCGGCAGCGGGCTGGGTCTGGTGAACCCGTACTACATCCGGGAGATCAAGAGCCGGCTGTCCGTGCCGGTCATCGTGGATGCCGGGGTCGGCACGGCGTCGGATGCGTGTTTGACGCTCGAACAGGGCGTGGACGGGATCCTGATGAACACGGCGCTGGCGGCGGCGCGGGACCCGGTGCGGATGGCGCACGCCATGAGGTGGGCGGTGGAAGCGGGGCGGGCGGCGTACCTGGCGGGGCGGATGCCGCGCCGGGAGGTGGCGGTCCCGTCATCGCCGGAGACCGGTCTGCTCGATTCGTGACGCTCGCCGCGCCCGCGTCGGGCGGAGACGGGGGCGGGCGTTGGACGGTGTGCCGGGAGGAGGTGGTCGTGTGGCGGTGACGCCCGCGCGGCGCCGGGCACTCGCGGTGCTGCGGGCGTGCCGGTCGGGCGAACTGGCGGACCGGGCGCTGGCGCGTGCGTTCGACGCCCTCAAACCGCGCGACCGGCCGTGGCTCCAGGAGCTGGTCTACGGCACGTTGCGGCTGCGCGGGCGACTGGACCACCTGCTCGAGGGGGTCGTGCGGCGGGGGCTGGCCTCGCTCGAGGCGGATGTCCTGGACATCCTGCGACTGGGCGCGTACCAGCTCTTCGAGATGGAGAGTGTGCCGGCGTACGCGGCCATTTCGCAATCCGTCGCGCTGGCCCGTTCGGAGGCGGGAGGTGGCGCCGCCGCGCTCGTGAACGGCGTGTTGAGGGCGCTCGATCGGGAGCCGCCGCCGTTTCCGGACTTCGAGCGGGACCCGGTCGCGTACCTCGAGACGTACGGCTCGCATCCTGTGTGGCTGGTCGAGCGCTGGGTGCGTCGGTTCGGCGCGGATGCGGCGCGAGCACTGGTCGAGGCGAACAACCGTCGGCCGGAGTTGTATCTACGACCGTTGGGCCTCGATCCGGCCGATGCCGTCGAGCGGCTCGGGCGCGCCGGCATTGCCGCCGAGCTCGTTCCGTTCGCGCCGGATGCGATCCGGCTCGCGCCGCCCGCTTCGGCGGCCGAGGCGCTGGCCGTGGTGCCGGCGGTAGTCCAGGACCCGGCGGCCGGGCTGGTCGTGCGGTATACGGCACCGCCCGCCGGTGCCCGCATCGCCGACCTGTGCGCGGCGCCCGGCGGCAAGGCGCTCGCGCTCGCGGACGGCGCCGGATACGTGGCGGCCGCGGATCTCTCACAGGCGCGGCTGCTGTGGGTGCGCGAGAATGCCGCGCGGGTGCCCGCGCTCGAGATCGGCCTCGTAGCCGCGGATGCCCGGTGGCCGCCGTTCCGGCCGGTCGATGTCGTGCTCGTCGACGTGCCGTGCACCGGCACCGGCACGCTGCGCCGGCATCCGGACGGGAAGTGGCGACTCGGCCCCGGCGATCTCGCGACGCTCGCCGCGCTCCAGCGCGAGATCCTGGCCGCGGCGGCCGAGGTCGTGGCGCCGGGCGGGCTGCTGGTCTACTCGACCTGCTCACTGGAACCGGAAGAGAACGAGGAACAGGTGGATGCATTCCTGGAGGGCAACGCGGAGTTCGTGCTGGAGCCGCCGCCGGTCGGACGGATCGAGGCGCGCCTGCTGGATGTGAGCGGGCGGCTTCGCGTGCTCCCGCAAGAGACCGGCGTGGACGGAGCGTTCGCCGCGCGCCTGCGCCGCCGAGGGTGAGTTCGATGTTGGGAGATTCGATCCGACGCCGGCATCGCCTCCCCCGGCAGCGGGGACCGGCGCCGACGGCGCCGACGTTGCGCTGGAGTCGCTGGATTCTGGGCACGATCCTGGCCCTCCCGCTCTGCTTCGGGGTGGGCTACGCGTTCGCGGTCTTCATCGTCTTCCCGGTTCCCGAAGAGACCGGCGGCGACACGGTCGCGGTCCCGCGGCTGATCGGCGATGACCGGACCGAGGCGGAGACGGCGTTGAAGGCCGCCGGACTCGTTCTCGGCGAGGTGATGTCGCTGCCCCACCGCCGCGAACCGACCGGGACGGTCCTGGCACAAGCACCGCTCCCGGGACAGCGCTTGCGGCCCGGTTCCGCCGTCCGCCTGGCCGTGAGCAGCGGGCGGCAACGCGTCGTCGTTCCCGATGTCGTCGGCCTGCCCGTGGCCGAGGCGACCGCGTTCGCCGAGCGCATCGGTTTCACGGTCAACCGGCGCGAGGAGGAGGCGCCGGGCCGCGCGGGCATGGTGTTGGGGATCCGTCCGCCGCCGGGCACGGCGCACGATCTCCCCGCGGCCATCACGCTGATCGTGAGTGTGCCGCCACCGCCGCCGCCGGAGCCCGCGACCGTCTTCCCCGCCGACTCCATCTCGCTCCCCGGCCGGCCGGCGTTCCCATCGTCCGCCCCGGACCTCTCGCGGCCCGACACCACGCGGCGCGGAGGCGGGCGGCATCGATAGCGAGGAGAGGAACGGATGGGCGAACGAATGCGGAGCCGCCTGCTTACGGCGCTCGTCCTGGCGGGCATCGGCGTGGTGGTGGTCCTCGGGTGGCTCGAGCGCGACCGGTTCACTCCCGCCGAGACCGGGCACCGCGCGCCGGCCTACGCCGCCCCATCCCTCGCCGGCGATACGGTCTCGCTCCGTTCGCTCCGCGGCCGTGTCGTCCTGCTCAACGTGTGGGCCACCTGGTGTCCGCCCTGCCGTTGGGAGATGCCTGCGCTGAACCACGTCTACCGGGAGTTGCACGATCAGGGCCTCGAGGTGGTGGCGGTCAGCGTAGACGCCGCGCCGGGCGGCATTGAGGCGTTGAGCGCCGCCGATGGCTCCGTCCGCAAGCTCGTCGATAAGTGGGGCCTGGACTTCGACGTCCTCCTCGACCCGCAAGCCCGGGTACAGCGACTGTTCGGCGTGACGGGGCTCCCGACCACCTTCATCATCGGCCGGGACGGAGAGATCGTGGGCAAGGTCCTGGGGCCGCTCCCCTGGGATGCCCCGCTCCACCTCGACCGGCTCCGCCAACTCCTCGAGGAGTAATCCATGCGGACGCTCTTGCGCATGGTCGTGCACAACTGGACGCTGAAGCTGACGTCCCTGCTCCTGGCCGTGCTCCTCTGGACGTTGGTGCAGGCGGAGCGGACGGTCCGCACGGAGATCACGGGCGTGCCGATCGAGGTCGTCGTACACGACCCCGAGTGGCGGCTCTCGGCACCGCCCGCGCCGACGACCGCGACCGTGGTGGTCTCGGGCCCCTACCGTGAACTGATCCAGCTCGCCGGTACGCGGCCACACGTCACCGTGCTGATCGACGAGGTCACGGACTCGACCGAGCTGGTCCCGCTCGAGACGCGGCTGGTGCAGCTCGACAGCGACCTCCCGCGCGCGCGGATCCTGGACGTCCGGCCGTCGTCGGTCTTGCTGACGTTCGAGCGCCTGACCACGCGGCTGGTCCCGGTCGCGATCCGGACCCGCGGCCAGCTCCCGCCGGGGCTCGAGCTGACGGGGCCGTTGCGGGCCGATCCGCCGGTCGTGCGGGCGAGCGGTCCCGAGCACCGGCTTCGCACACTGGATTCCGTCCCGCTCTTCCCCGTCGACCTCGCCGAGGTGAACGGACCCGCCGCCCTCACGGTCGGCATCGACACGACGCGGTTGCAGGACCTGATCTTCGCCCCCCGCAGCATCGCCATCTTCATCCCCGTGGCTGCGGCGCCCGACACGCTCGGAGCGGATACGACCACCGCCGCGCCGGAGCGCGACGAGCCTTGACCGCGCGTCCGCCGGTGATCCTCGGGATCGAGACATCGTGTGATGAGACCTCCGCCGCGGTTCTGCGCGGCGAGCGGGAAGTGCTCGGCCACGTCATCCTCTCGCAGGATGTCCACAGAGTGTACGGCGGCGTGGTTCCGGAACTCGCCTCGCGCGCGCACCTGCGCCGGATCACCCGCGTCGTCGACGGCGCCCTCGACGAGGCGGGGATCACCCTCGAAGAGATCGACGTCTTCGCCGCTACGGCGGGTCCCGGCCTGATCGGCGCGCTCCTCGTGGGGCTGAGCTGGGCGAAATCGGCCGCGTACGCGCTCGGCCGGCCGCTGGTCGCCGTGCACCACATGGAGGCGCACCTCTTCGCTGCCAACATCGAGGACCCGGCCGCGGAGCCGCCGTTCGTGGCGCTGCTCGTCTCCGGCGGCCACACCCTCCTGCTCTGGGTGCCCGCGTGGGGCCGGTACGAATTGCTGGGTGCGACGCGCGACGACGCCGTGGGCGAGGCCTTCGACAAGGTGGCGCGCCTGCTGAAGCTCGGTTACCCCGGCGGGCCGGCCATCCAGCGCGCGGCCCGCGAGGGCGACCCGCGCGCCCACCCGCTCCCGCGCCCGATGCTCACCGCGAACCAGCGTGAGACCGACGACGATTACTACGACTTCTCGTTCAGCGGCCTCAAGACCGCGGTGCTGAACCGCGTGCGCGAGCTCGAGGCGGCGGGGCGCCTGGCTGCCGAGACCGCGAACCTCGCCGCAGCGTTCCAGGCGGCGGCCGTCGACGTACTCGTGGCCAAGACCATGCGCGCCGTCGAGGCGAAACGGTGCCGCCGCGTCCTGATCGGCGGCGGCGTTGCCGCCAGTGCCGCCCTGCGCTCCGCCCTCGCCGCGGCGCTCGGCGAGGGCGGCCGTCTGTTCCACCCCACGCCACGGCTGGCCACGGACAACGGCGCGATGATCGCGCGCGCCGCGCTCTTCCATTTCGGCCGTGGCGAGACCGCCGGCCTCGACGTCACGGCGCGCCCGGACCTGCCGTTCCCGGGGCTCGCGAGGTGAGCTCCGCATGTTGACGCTGCTGCACATCTCCGATCTCCATTTCGGCGACGTGTACGTCCCGCGCGTCGGCGAAGCCCTGCTCGAAGCCGCGGCGGCGCTCGAACCCGATGTCATCGTCGCGAGCGGCGATTTCACCCAGCGAGCGAAACGGGAGCAGTTCCACGCCGCGCGACAGTTCCTCGACCGGCTCCCTCCTGTGCCGATCGTCGTGGTGCCCGGCAATCACGACGTCCCGCTCTATCGCGTCGCGGAGCGGATCTTTTCGCCTTATGCTCTGTATCGGGAGTACATCTCAGACGAACTCGACACCGTACTGCGCCGGGACGATGCCGTGATCGTGGGGCTCAACTCGACGGCACCGCTTCGTGCCATCACCAATGGCCGCATCGATGGCGACCAGCTCGCCTTCTGCGCCGAGGCGTGGCGCTCGGCGCCCGCGCATGCCGCGCGCATCCTCGTGGCGCACCACCACTTCGCGCCCGCTCCGGACTACGAGGGCGGACAGGTCATGCCCGGCGCGAAGCGTGCGATCGACCGCTTCACCCGCCTGCGCGTCGATCTCATCCTGGGCGGTCACCTGCACCGCGCCTACATCGGCAACTCGCTGGATGTCTATCCCGGGCGCGACCGCGACCACGGAATCATCATCGTGCAGTGCGGCACGAGCACCTCACGTCGTGGCCGCGCCCGCGAGCGGGAAAAGAACTCGTTCAACCTGGTGCGGATCGGCAGTGATTGGATCCGCATCACGCATTACATGTTCTTCGACGATGCGCACGGCTTCGCGCCCGTGGGACGCCATATCTTCCCTCGGTCGGGGATCCGGTACTTCCGGGAGGTGGATGGTGGGCTCGCCGATACGGCCGGTGCACGACTGACGGGCGGAGGCATCGGGGGCCTGGAGCATTGACGGTGTCTCGCTCGGGTGACGGCGACGGTCGCAGGGGGGTGCGCCGCCGGGCGCGGCGCCAGCGCGGCGGGACGCCATGGCAGCGCCGCGGCCGGCGCGCTCTGTCGGCGGCGATCGTGGGCCTCGCGCTGTGGCCCGCGGCACTCCATGCCCGCCAGGGCGTGGGATTTCGCCCGGAGTTGGTCGATCTGCGCTTCGAAGGCGCCACGACCTTCGATGAGAACGCGCTCCGTGCCGCGATCGCTTCGCGCGAGACGGAGTGCCGCATCCTCGGGCTCCTCTGCCTGTTCGGCGCCGGCAAGGAACGCCATTACGTCGATGACGTGACGCTCCAGGCGGACGAGCTGCGCATCCGTCTCTTCTACTCCCGGCGCGGTTATCGCGAAGTCGCCGTCATCGCGGATACCGTTGCGCTGGACGATGATGCCGGCGCCGTGCGCATCGTCTTCCACATCGACGAGGGACGTCCCGTGCGCGTCATCTCGCTCGACATCTCCGGCACGGTCGGTATCTTCGATCCGGATTCCGCCGGCAGCCTGCCGTTGCAGGTGGGGGCGCCGCTCAGTCTCCCGATGCTCGAGGCCACCCGGGATTCGCTCGCCAACGCTCTGCGGAACAACGGCTACCCGCACGCCGAAGTTCTCTCCGGCTACACCATCCCGGCCGCCTCGCCGCTCGAAGCGCAGGTCCGCTTCGAGGTCATCCCGGGCACGCCCGCACGCTTCGGCGAGGTCGAGATCACGGGCAACCGGCAGGTCTCGGACGACGTGATCCGCCGCCTGCTCACGTTCCACGAGGGCCAGCCGTACCGGCGGGACGAGTTGCTCCGCAGCCAGACCAACCTCTTCGGGCTGGATGTCTTCACTCACGCATCCATCCAGCCGCTACTGGATGCGGGTCCGGACAGCATCATCCCGATCCGGGTGCAGGTGAACGAAGGTGATATCCATCGTGTTCGCGTGGGCGCCGGGGTCAACGAGATGGATTGCGTGAACGCCGAGGGGCAGTGGGCGAGCCGCAACTTTCTCGGCGGCGCGCGACGGCTTCAGCTCCGGGCCCGCGTGGCCAACGTCCTGACGCGCAGGCTGGGCGGCGATTTCCCGTGTGGCGACACCGGGACGGGGATCTACGGCGAACTCAGCGGGCTGCTGACTGCGGACTTCACGCAGCCCTGGTTCCTGGGGCCGCGGAACACGCTGGGGATCGGGCTTCTGATCGAGCGACGGAGCTTCCCCGAGATCTTCGTGAGAAACGCGCGGGGCGGCCACATCACGGTGACGCGCTCACTCGGCTCCCGGACATCGCTGGCACTCGGGTACCGTCCCGAGCTGACGCGGCTGGAATCCAGCAACGAGCTCTTCTTCTGCATCAACTTCATCGCATGCGGTGCGGAGCAGATCGGGACGCTCCGGACATCCCACTGGCTCGCGCCCGTCGCACTGACCTTCGTTCGCGATCGGTCGAACTCGCCGTTCACGCCGACCGCCGGGTACACCTTGCAGCTCGATGCCGAGTACGCCGCCGGCTGGACCGGGTCGGACTTCGCCTACACGCGGTGGGTCGGGGACCTTAGCTGGTATCGCCGGCTCGCGTCCGGCGTGGTCCTTGCCAGCCATCTCCGGCCGGGATGGGCGCGTGCGTTCGAGGGCACGGGCGATGCCGACCTCCTCGGGCTCAACCCGCAGAAGCGGTTCTTCGCCGGGGGCGCGAACAGCGTGAGAGGATTCGGCCAGTTCCGTCTTGGACCGAAGGTGCTGGTGGTGGATGAATCGGTGCTCGCCACGCCGAACACCAGCCTCGATGTCCCCTGGTACGGCTGTACGCCCGAAGAGATCCGGGATCTCGTCTGCGATGCCGGCGTGCTCGCCGAGCAACAGCCCGGGGAATTCACTCCACGACCGGTCGGCGGTAGCGTGCTCATCGAGGGCAACGCCGAGATCCGCTTCCCGTTGGTCGGGGACAAGTGGCGCGGCGCGGCGTTCGTCGACTTCGGCCAGGTCTGGCAGGACGAGGACGCGGTCGACATTGAAGACGTCGTCTTCACGCCGGGCGTGGGGATTCGTTACCACAGCCCGATCGGCCCGATTCGCCTCGACGTCGGCTACCGCCCGGCGGGCGCTCAGCCGCTCCCGCTCCTCGTGAGCGACGAGGACGGAACGACGCTCTACCCGCAGCAGCAGCTCGTTTCGTGGGAGCCGGACACCCGCTTCCACGAACGGCTCCAGTTCCACTTCTCGATCGGGCAGGCGTTCTGACGTGGGCCGCCAGGCACGGGTCGCCGGATACGTCCTGCTCGGACTGGCCATCGGGCTCCTCCTCGCGGTGGTGCTCTTCCTCGTGCTCACCCGCACGCAGCCCGGCGTCGAGCGCGTCGGCCGCCTGGTCCTCCGACGGTTCGAGGATCAGGTCCAAGGCGAGCTGCGCGTGCGCCGGATCACCAGCGAGGGCCTGCTCGGCGGCGCGAAGCTGCACGACGTCTCGATCGCGGACCCGCAGGGACGGCCGTTCCTGCGCGCCGACAGCATCCAGCTGGGCTACGACATCATCGACCTCGTCGGCGGCCGCTTCGTCTTCGACCGCGTCTCGATCTACGGCCCCGAGGTCGTCATCGAACGGCTCCCCGGCGACACGCTCTGGAACTACGAGGAACTCTTCGCCGACACGACACCGGATGACGGGCCGGACCGCCTGATCCGATTCGACGACGTCCGCATCCACGACGGCGTGTTCGTCATCCGCACGCCGTGGGAGCCCGATCCCGGTGAGCCGGTCGAGCCGGATGACACCGCGCGGCTGATCCTGCGCCGGGTTCCGGGCGGCACCGTGCGCGAGCTGCGCTTCGAAGACGTCGATGCGGCGCTCGCCCAGGTCCTGTGGGAGAGCCCGGTCGAGGAGGGAAAGTTCTTCGACGTCACCTCGCTCTCGACCCGCGGCTACATCTGGGAGGACCCCTTCGACCTGCGCGACCTCCGCAGCGAGGTCACGATCCGGGACTCCGTCATTGCGTTCGATGTCGAGCGGTTCCGCCTCCCGGCGACGTACGGGTCCGCGCTCGGCCGCGTCAACACGGGCGAGGAGCGGACGACCATCGACATCCGCGTCGAGGGCGACCAGGTCGCGTTCGGCGATCTGCAATGGCTCTATCCGCCACTCCCGGACGAAGGTGGCGGCAACCTCGTGTTCCGCATACAGTCCCAGCCGACGGGGACGCTCTGGCTCGCGCAGGATGCGCACCTGCGAGCGCCCGGCACGGAAGTGGCCGGCACGTTCGGTATCGTGACCGGCGACACCCTGTACTTCACGCAGGTGTCGCTGCGCGCTTCGCCGCTCAACCTCGAACTGCTCGAAGAGGTCCTCCCTGTCGACCTGCCCGTCGAGGGCCTGATGGTCGGAACCGTCGAGGTCGAGGGGCCGCTCTCCTCGCTCTCGACGCGCGGCGCGCTCCGGCTGGTGCGCGCGGGCGCGCCGCGAGCATCATCGGCCATCCGCTGGAGCGGGACCGTGGACCTGCGTCCGCCGTACGGCGTCCAAGCGTTCGAGGCGGATGTCGCGCGCCTCGAGCTCGACCTGGTCACCGCACTGCATCCCGAGTTCCAGGGGCGGGGAACGCTCTCGGGACGGGTCCGGGCCACGGGCCGCCTGGATCGTGGCGTCCGCTTCACCGCCACGGTCAACCATCGCGCGGCGGAGGGGCCGATGTCGACCTTCGAAGGAGGCGGCACGTTCTCGCGGACCGGGAAGCGGACGGCGCTGGATGCGGAACTCATGGCGCGGTCCGTGACGCTCGACGCGCTCGCTGCCGCGTTCCCCGTGCTCGAGCGGTTTCGCGGCGAGGCGTACGGACCGATCACGGTCCGCGGCACGCCCGCGGACCTCGTCGTGAACGCGGATCTCACGACATCGGGCGGCCGCGTCGAGCTCACCGGCCGCGCCGACCTCACGCGCCCCGAACCGCGATACGCGGCGGAGGGACGTTTCATCGCGTCCCGACTCGATGAGCTGATCGACGGTCTGCCGGAAACCGCGGTCGACGCGCGCTTCCGACTCGAGGGCGAGGGCGTGGCGCTCGACTCGATGCGCGCCGGCATCCGCATCGACGTCGACTCCGCGCGCATCGGCGGCGCCGCGCTCACCGGCGGCGTCATCGGGCTCGAACTCGAGGACGGCATCGCCCGCGTCGACACCTTGTCGCTCGACTTCCCCGGCGGCCGCCTCGCCGCGCGCGGCGGACTCGGCATCACCGCCGGACAACGCGACACGCTCGAACTGCGCCTCGACGCCGATTCGCTCGATGTCTGGCGGACCGTCCTCTTCCCGGATGCCCCCGACATCGCGGTCGAACCGGGCTCCCGCGCTCGACTCGCAGGCGCCGGGCACGTCGAGGCACGCCTCCAAGGCTCGACCGGCGACCTCGCGGCCGACGGCATTGCGCGCCTCCAGGACCTCATGGTCAGCGCCGTCACGGCGCGTCACGCGGGCCTCCGCTTTGCCGCAAGCCACATCGGCACCGACACCGCCCGCTTCCACCTCGCCGCCGCCGCCGACACCTTCGCCGTCTACGGCCGGCGCCTGGCCTCCGCGACCCTCGAGACCGACTTCGGCACCGCCGGCGGCCGACTCACGGTCGATGTCCACGCCACGGAGCCCGAGCCATCGGATTACCGCCTCGCCGGCGAGTTCCGGCCGGACAGTACCGGCCTCGAGCTGCGCCTCCACGAGGCCTCCGCAGACACGCACCGCGGCCGCTGGGCGCTCATCGAGCCGTCCTGGATCCACATCGGCCGCCACGGCATCCAGGTCGATGAAATGCTCATCTCCCGCGCCGACGGCGCTGGCCGGGTCCGCGTCGCCGGACGCATCCCCTGGCGCAGCGAACCGCGCGGACTCACCGAGCCGCCGCTCCCCGCCGCGTTCCGTATCGACATCCAGCGTCTGCCGCTCTTCGCGTTCCGCGACTCGACGGACATGGCGGCCCGGGCGCAGGCAATGCTCACGGGTCGCATCCAGGTGACCGGCACGGCCCTCGCTCCACGATTCTCCGCCGAGCTGGCCTTCTCCGAGCTGAGCTTCGCGGATACGCATCTGGATCGTCTGGACGTGCGGCTCGATTACGCGGACCGCCTCCTGGAAGCGCAGCTCGAGGCACGTTATGCCGGCCGGCCGATCCTGGAGGGCGGCGGCAGCATCCCGCTGGACCTCCGGCTGACGCCGGTCGCGCGGCGGCGGCTGGCCGAGCCGCTCGGTTTCGAGGTCCGCGCGCAGGCGTTCCCGGTGGCGATCCTTGCCACGCTCACCGACGGATTCCGGGATGTCGGAGGCGCTCTCGACGGCGTCGTGACGGTTGCCGGCACAACCGTCGACCCCGTGCTCGGCGGACGGTTGACGCTGACGGACGGCGCGGCCACGTGGTCGGCCTCGGGCGTACGTTACCGCGACATCACGGGAACGCTCAGCGTGCGTGACGAGCAGGTCGTCGAGGTCGCGTTGAGCGCGCGCAGCCGGGAGGACGGCCGCGCGGAGCTGACGGGGACGCTGACCTTCCTCCCGTTGAACGATCCGCGGTTCGATCTGACGCTGCGAACGAGCGAGTTCGTGGCCGCGAATCGGCAGGATGTCGAGATGGTCGGGACGGGGGAGCTCCGGCTCGGCGGCCGGTACAGCCGGCCCGTGATCACGGGCCGGCTGCGCGTGGACCGCGGCGTGCTCCACCTCGACGAGGTCTGGCGCATGCACCAGATCGTCGCGCTCGACGACCCGCTGCTCGTCGACACGGCCGTCTTCGCCGTCGAGCCGGTGTTGCCCGCCGCCGCCAACCCGTTTCTGCGGAACCTGGTCGTGGACAGCGTTCAACTCACGGTGGGTCGCGACACCTGGCTCCGTGGCCGCAATCTCGATGTCGAACTCGCGGGCGAGGTGCAGATCGACTACGACCGCCGCACCGGCGATCTCCAGTTGACCGGGACGCTGAACGCGATCCGGGGCTACTACGACCTCGCCGCGGCGGAGGGGATCCAGGTGCGGCGCTTCACCGTCAGCGGCGGAACCGTCGAGTTCGCCGGGATCCCCGGCATCAATCCGATCCTGAACATCACGGCGGTCTATCGCGTCCGCCTCGCCAGCGGCCCGCTGGACATCGAGGCGGTGGTCACGGGGACGCTCCAGAATCCGGCTGTCGCACTGCGCAGCGATGCCGAGCCGCCGATCAGCGAGTCGGACCTCCTCAGCTACGTCCTCTTCGGACAGGCCGCTTACGCGCTCGGCGGGGCGGAGAACCGCCAGCTCAACCGGACGCTCGATGCCCTCGGCCGCGGCGAGGCGTTGCTCGCGACATCGATCGTCGGCTACGCCGCGGCGGGGCTCCAGAGCTTCATCGCGGACCTCGGCGTCTTCGATTACTTCGCCATCACGGAATGGCAGGGCGCGTCCGCGGCCGACATCGGCGCGGTCGACCTCCGCTCCGCCTTCGCGCGCCAGCAGGTCGAGGTCGGCCGCTACCTGCTGGGCGACAACCTCTTCGTTTCGATGAACAAGCGCCTCAGTACCCGCGGCGGCGTCGACGACGATTGGGGCATGCACCTCGAATGGCGGTTGCGGCCCACCTGGACGGCGGAGCTCTTCTTCGAGAACCGCTTCGCACGGTTCCCCTCGTTCGGCCTCGATCCGACCCTCGCCGGAGGCACGATCCGCGGCTTCTTCCTCTTCCGCGAATGGGGGTACTGAGGGGCGGCGCTGCGCGCCGGCAGGCTGGGGCTGGGGCGAGGGCTGGGCGGACAGCGGAAGAGGCTGAGGCTGTGAGCCCACTAGCGCAACCCCAACCCTCGCCCCAGCCCTGGACCGCCGATCCCATACCGGGGTATCTTGTATCGGATCCGGACAGCGGCGTCCGGGCCGCACCGCGCGTGTCGGAGTCGTCGACCGGACCGGAGATGTACGGCGGTCGCTGGTGAAGCGCCGTGGGAAGAGGCGGCGGGTCGGCCGCCACGGAGGGATTCATGGAGAGGATCAAGGTCTTCGTTCTGATGGCGGGGCTGACCGCCCTGCTCGTGGTACTCGGTGGTGCATTCGGCGGCCAGAGCGGCGCCGTGCTCTTCTTCGGCATCGCCGCCGTCATGAACTTCGCGATGTACTGGTGGAGCGGGACCGCTGTCCTGAAGATGTACCGCGCCCGTGTCATCGGCCCTGAGGACGCACCCGAACTCTATCAGATGGTCGACCGGCTGCGGCGACGCGCCGGTCTGCCGATGCCGACCGTCGCGATCGCGCCATCGGAGCAGCCGAACGCCTTCGCGACCGGCCGGAACCCCGCCCATGCCGTGGTCTGCTGCACCGCCGGAATCCTGCGGCTGGTCAGCCGGGACGAACTCGAAGGCGTGCTCGCCCACGAACTCGCGCACATCAAGCACCGGCACATGCTGGTCGGCACCGTCGCCGCCACCATGGCGGGCGCGGTCGCGATGATCGGCCGCATCGTGCAGTGGGGCGCGATCTTCGGCGGCTTCGGTCACAGCGATGATGAGGGCGGCAGCCCGCTCGCGATGCTCGCCATGGCGATCGTGGCGCCGATCGCGGCCATGCTCATCCAGTTCGCGATCAGCCGCCAGAACGAGTTCGTGGCCGATCGTACGGGCGCCGAGATCAGCGGGCGGCCGCGGTCGCTGGCCAGCGCGCTCGAGCGCCTCGAAGCCTATGCGCACCGAATCCCGATGCGGGTCAATCCGGCCGCGGCGCAGCTCGCCATCGTCAACCCGCTGGCAGGCGTACGCGGCGCGGGGCTGATGCGCCTCTTCAGCACTCATCCGAGCACGGCGGACCGGGTGGCGCGACTCCACGAGTTGGCGGAACGCCCTGAATTCCGCTCGCTCTCGGCGTAGCTCCGCCGCGAGCCGAACGGCAGGTGGTCCGAGAGCCCAAACAGGGTGCGGCCGGCGCTTACGCCGACCGCACCCTCATCATCCTGAACCCCGCGGCCGGTCAGAAGCAGAACGCCCGACTCCGGCGCAGCATCGGCGGCGCCTTTGCGGCGCGGTGTGCCCCATTCGACCTCGCCGAGACCCAGTACGCCGGGCACGCCACCGTCCTCGCCCGTGATGCCGTCCGCCGCGGCTACCGCGCCGTCTGCGTGGTCGGCGGCGATGGCACGCTCGCCGAGGCCGCCACCGCCCTCGCCGGCACCGCCGTCCCCCTCGCGCTCATCCCTCGCGGGACCGCGAATCAGGTCGCGCACAACCTCCGCATCCCCACGGCCCTCGAAGCCGCCGTCGACACCGCCCTCGAAGGCACGCCCACTTCCGTCGATCTTGGCCGCATCGATGGGCGTGCCTTCGCGCTCGTCGCCGGGGCCGGCTTCGATGCCGCCGTCATGGCCGCCGCGACTCGCTCGCTCAAGGAGCGCTGGGGCTTCGCCGCATACATCTTCGCCGCGGTCAAGGAGTCGCTGGGTGCTACGCCCGCCGACTTCCACGTCGTCGCCGACGGGGAGGAGCTCCACGTCCGGGCCATCGCCGTCATGCTCGCCAACATGGGCGAGCTCTTCGCGCATTTCCTCCCCTTCCGGCTCCCGCTCGCCCCACAACCCACCCGTTCCTGGCAGGACGGCCTCCTCGACGTCGTCATCGTCGCGCCCCGCAACCTCACCGAGTTCCCGAGTATCCTCTGGCGCGCCGCTACGCGGCGCTTCGGCGGCGACAGCCGCCTCATCCACCTCCAGGCCCGCGAGGTCGCCATCCACGCCGACCCGCCCATCGCCGTCCAGATCGATGGCGATGCCGCCGGTCAGACGCCGGTCGCCGCCAGCGCCGTTCCCGCGGGCGTTCAGATCCTCACCCCCGCTCCGCTCCGCCCGTCTTGACGGTTGCCCGATCCGCGGAATTCGGCGATATTATGAAGATTATGATGGATGCCGCCGCGGCCGCCCGCGACGGCGTCTTCATTGACGTGTAACGCCGACGTCCAGCAGGAGTCCTGCATATGGCGATGAATGCCACTCAGATCCGCCGCGGCAACGTGATCGTGTTCAACGGCGAGCCGTGCCGCGTCATCGACTTCCATCACCACACGCCGGGCAACCTCCGCGCGTTCGTGCAGACCAAGATGCGCAACCTGCGGAGCGGGAACACGTTCGAGCACAGGTTCCGCGCGTCCGACACGGTCGAGCGGGCATTCCTCGAGACGCACGAGCTCCAGTTCCTCTACAGCGATGCCACGCACTACCACTTCATGAACAGCGAAACGTTCGAGATGCTCGAACTGGACGCCGAAGCGCTGGGCGATGCCGTCCAGTGGCTCACGCCGAACATGGTGATCCAGGCGGAGTTCTTCGAGGGTCGCGCGATCGGTGTCGACCTGCCGAACTCGCTCGAACTGACCGTGGTCGAGACGGAACCTGCCGCGAAGGGGGACACCAAGACCGCAGTCACGAAGCCGGCCAAGCTCGAGAACGGGGTCACGGTGACGGTCCCGCCGTTCGTCAACCAGGGCGACACGATCCGCGTGGATCCGCGCGAAGGCAAGTACCTCGAGCGGGTTCGCTGAGCCCGGCCGGCCCGGTCGGCCCGCATCACGAAATCATTGCCAGACCGCACGCCGTCGCTTACCTTTGGAACTGCCTCCCCGGAAATAGCCACACGCGGTGCACCGACGGCGGTGCCCTGCGCGACCTCGACGAGGAGGTGGACATGAGGACGACCCTCGCAACCGTGCTGCTCTCGTTGACGGCGGCGACGACCGCCGCGGCCCAGATGGCGGCCACGCCCCCCGCGACCTCGGCGATCCAGGTGACGAAGGCCGTGGTGGCGACGGGCATCGAAAACCGGACGCCGGTCGGGACGAGCGAGACCTTCCCTGCCGATGTCGGCACGGTGTACTTCTTCACCGTCCTGGAGGGCGACTTCGGCGATGTGCAGATCGAGCACGTCTGGCTGCGCGACGGCCAGGAGGTGGCGCGCGTTCCGCTGCACGCGCGCGGGCCGCGGTGGCGCACGTGGAGTTCGAAGCGGATTCCGCCCGAGTGGGCCGGCACCTGGATCGCTCGCGTCGAGTCGGGCGATGGACAGGTCCTCTCCTCCGTTCAATTCACGGTCGGTTCCTGAATCCCGGGACGATCGGCGCGGACGCGTGCGGGCGGCGGCAACGCCGCCCGCACGTGCATCGGCGGGACGCGCCGCGCTGACGGCACGGGGCGCACGGCGGCGCTCCGGGGCGGCGTGAGCCGTGTCGGACACGCGCCCCGTGGGTCGCGGCACGGCGGTCGGGACCGTGCTCGCTGCCGCCATCCTGCTCACCGCGGCGGTGCTCGTCGTTTTCTCGCTCCGCCGGCCGGAGCCACCCACCTACGCGCCCACGCCACCCGCACCCGTCGAGGTCGGCGAGCAGCGCGTCGGACCGGTGGTCTACGCGGTCGATGCCACGGACTCCGACCGCTGGCGCTACTTCGACTTCTCGCGCGGCTCCGTCGTCGAGCGGCCGCGCCCGCTCGAGTGGGACCTGGCGTTCCGCCGGTTCCACGTGATCGCGAACGGCGGCGCGGGGTTCCCGGGAGCGGGCGGGGTCCTCGACATGGGCGCGGTCCCCTTCGATTCCGTCCGCAGCGTGCCGGCGCACGGCTACCTCGGCACCGAGGTGGACCCGGATTCCATCAACCCCGGCTTCGGCAAGTGGTACGATTACGGTTTCACCACCCACCTGCTCACGCCGAAGGGGCATGTCTACGCCGTCCGTACGGCGGACGGCCGCTTCGCGAAGCTCGAGATCCTGAGCTACTACTGCCCGGGTGCGCAGCCGGGCTGCATCACGTTTCGCTACGTCTACCAGGGCGATGGCTCGACGCGCGTCGCCGCTCCGGCGTCCACGCGGAGCCGGCCGGATCCGCCCGCATCGCCGGACCACGCGCCCGCTCCGGGGGTACCACGCGGCGCGCCGTCCGGTGCTTGACGTGCGCGCCCATCCCGCGAAAAATTGAGCGGTTATGCGTGAAGAGAAGCTGGTTGTCCGCGGCGCGCGCGAGCACAACCTGAAGAACATCGATGTCGAGGTGCCGCGGGACCGGCTCGTCGTCGTCACCGGTCTGTCGGGCTCGGGAAAGTCATCCCTCGCGTTCGACACGATCTACGCCGAGGGGCAGCGGCGCTACGTCGAATCGCTCTCGGCGTACGCCCGCCAGTTCCTCGGGATCATGGAGAAGCCCGACGTCGACGTCATCGAGGGACTCTCGCCCGCGATCTCGATCGAGCAGAAGACGGCGGCGCGCAACCCCCGGTCGACGGTCGGGACCGTCACCGAGATCTACGACTATCTGCGCCTCCTCTGGGCGCGCTGCGGTGTGCCGCACTGCCCGTCGTGCGGGCGTGAGGTCCGTCGCCAGTCGGCCACGCAGATCGTGGATCGCGTGCTGTCCTGGCCCGCGGGCAGCCGGATCGAGGTCCTTGCGCCGCTGGTGCGTGGCCGGAAGGGCGAGTTCCGCGACCTCTTCGAGGAGGCGCGCCGCAAGGGCTTCGTTCGCGTTCGCGTGGACGGCGTCGTCTACGACCTCGAGAATCCGCCGAAGCTGAACCGGTACGAGAACCACGAGATCGCCGTGCTCGTCGACCGGCTCGTCGTGCGGGCGGAGGACCGGGGCCGGCTCGTGGATTCGGTCGAGACGGCGCTCCGCAGCGCGGACGGAGTGGTCGAGATCGTCCGCCACGGCGGCACGCGCGCCGCGGCGCCCGCAGCGGATGCCGAGGCGGCGCCGGAATCGATGCTCTTCAGCGAGCGGTACGCCTGTGTGCACTGCGGCACCAGCCTGGCCGAACTCGAGCCGCGCCAGTTCTCCTTCAACTCGCCGTATGGCGCGTGCCCGGCGTGCAGCGGCCTCGGCACGCGCCGGGAGGTGAGCGCCGAGCTGGTCGTCGGTGATCCGATCATCTCGATCCTCGAAGGCGTGATCCTCCCGTGGGGCGAGCCAGCGGGACACCTGCGCCACTCGATCCTTCCGGGCCTCGCCGAGCACTACGGCTTCGATCTGAACACGCCCTGGGGTGAGTTGCCCGAGGAGGTGCGCCACGCGCTGCTCCATGGGTCCGCGGGGCGCGCGATCCGGTTCCCCTACCGCGCGGGCGGCACGCGAGGCCACTACGTGGAACCGTGGGAGGGCATCCTCTCGAACGTGATGCGGCGCTACCAGGAGACGGGCTCCGAGGCCGTGCGCGAGCAACTCGAGGCCTTCATGACCACGCTCCCGTGCCAGAGCTGCGGTGGTTCGCGGCTGCGACCCGAGAGTCTCGCCGTGACCGTGGGGGGCAAGTCCCTCGGCGAGGTCTCCGAGCTGAGCGTGGCCGACGCACTGGACTTCTTCGAGCGCCTCGACCTCGATCTACTCCCCGTCGAGATCGCGGGGCCGATCCTGAAAGAGGTCCGCGAACGGCTGCGCTTCCTGACCGATGTCGGCCTGGACTACCTGACGCTCGGCCGCAGCGCGGAGACGCTCTCGGGCGGAGAGGCACAGCGGATCCGGCTCGCCACGCAGATCGGGAGTCGACTCGTCGGCGTCCTCTACATCCTGGACGAACCGTCGATCGGGTTGCACCAGCGGGACAACGAACGGCTGCTTTCGACGTTGCAGCAGCTTCGCGACCTCGGCAACACCGTGATCGTCGTCGAGCACGATCGCGACACGATCCTCGCCGCCGACCACATCATCGACCTCGGCCCCCGCGCCGGTCGGCACGGGGGGGAAGTGGTCGCGGAAGGGTCGCTCGAGCAGGTGCTGTCCAGCGAGCGGTCGCTGACCGCCGCGTATCTCCGGGGCGAGCGGCGCATCGAGCTGCCGCCCGCCCGCCGTCCGGGCAACGGCCACGAACTGGTCATCCGCAACGCGCGCCACAACAACCTGGCCGGCATCGACGTCGCGCTCCCGCTCGGCACGTTCACCTGCGTCACCGGGGTGAGCGGCTCGGGGAAGAGCACGCTCGTCAACGATATCCTCTACCGTGCGCTGGCGCGCCACTTCCATCGCGCCCGCACGCTCCCCGGCGCCCACGACGGCGTGGACGGCCTCGAACACCTCGACAAGGTCATCGACATCGACCAGTCGCCGATCGGCAGGACGCCGCGCTCGAATCCGGCCACCTACACCGGCCTGTTCACTCCGATCCGCCAGCTCTTCGCCGAGCTGCCCGAGTCGAAGATCCGCGGCTACGCACCCGGCCGCTTCTCGTTCAACGTGAAGGGCGGACGCTGCGAGGCGTGCCAGGGCGATGGCCTGGTCAAGATCGAAATGCACTTCCTCCCCGACGTCTACGTCTCCTGCGACGTCTGCCGCGGCAGGCGCTACAACCGCGAGACGCTCGAAGTCCATTACAAGGGACGGACCATCGCGGACGTCCTCGAAATGACCGTCGACGAGGCGCTCGAATTCTTCGAGCAGGTGCCGAGCCTCCGCAGCCGCCTCCAGACGCTCTCGGACGTCGGACTCGGCTACATCCACCTCGGCCAGTCGGCGACGACGCTCTCCGGCGGAGAGGCACAGCGCGTCAAGCTCGCCACGGAACTCTCCAAACGCGACACCGGCCGGACCCTCTACCTCCTCGACGAACCCACGACCGGCCTCCACTTCGAGGACGTACGCATGCTGCTGGACGTGCTGCACCGCCTCGTCGACAAGGGGAACACCGTCGTGGTCATCGAGCACAACCTGGATGTCGTGAAGACCGCCGACTGGATCATCGACCTGGGACCGGAGGGCGGGAGGGGCGGCGGCCACGTCGTGGCCGCCGGCACGCCGGAAGAGGTCGCCGCGAACCCGATCTCCCACACCGGCCGCTTCCTCGCCGATGCCCTCGGGCTCGCCGCGGTCGGGTAGCGGAGGCAGGGCCGAGGCCGAGGCGAGCTGTTCCGCCTCCCGGCTCCTCGCGTGCGTGAGCGCGCGAATCGAAAAATCGGGACCAGGTCCCGTTTTTTCGATTCGTCCCGGCGGAACACGCCGCCGGCCCGTTTCGCCGTTGGCCCCCGTTCCCGGAGCGCCGCTCCAACGTTGCCGGCCGTTGTTCCGATCCCGACCCCAACCCCCCGAATCGTGCATGAAACTTCAGTACCGTGGCCGGCGTACCAGTACGCAACTCGCCCCCCGTGATGGAGCGCGTCATGACCACGAGAGAAGACCTGGAAAGCTACCTCGTCCGACTGGGCGTCGAGCACGATGAGATCGAAGACGGCATGTGGGTGCTCCACCCGGCGGATGGGCCGCCGCTGGTCGTGCAGGCGCTGCCGCCGGTCGTCGTCTTGCGGATCAAGGTCCTGGAACTCCCCGCCGAGGCCGAGGACCGGCGAATGCTCGCTCTCTACCGGCGGCTGCTCGAGCTGAACGCGGAGGACATCTTGCACGGCAGCTACGGGATCGAGGGCGGGGACATCATCCTCTCGGACGCGCTCGAGTTGGAGACGCTGGACTTCGATGAGCTGCGCAGCTCGTACGAGAGCCTGCTCGTGGCCGCTTCGAGCCATCTGCCGAGGCTGGTCGAATTCGTCCCGGCCGCACACGAGGGCTGATCGCCATGGGAATCTTCCAGAAGCTGTCCATGTTGCTCCGCTCGAACATCAACGATGCGATCGCGCGGGCGGAGAACCCGGAAAAGATGCTGACACAGATCATCGACGACATGCGTGGCCAGCTCGGCCGGGCGAAGCAGGAGGTGGCCGTCGCGATCGCGGATGAGCGCAAGCTGCGGGCGCAGGTCGATGAGGAGCTGAAGCAGGCGAGCGACTGGGAGCATCGCGCGATGCTGGCGGTTCGTGAGGGGCGCGACGACCTCGCGAAGCAGGCGTTGCTGCGGCAACAGGAGCACAATGAGCGCGGCGCCGCTCTTGAAGTGACGTGGCGGCGCCAGGCGGCGGAGACGGAGAAGCTGAAGGCGTCGCTGCGGCAGCTCAACGACAAGATCGAGGAGGCGAAGCGCAAGCGGAACCTGCTGTTGGCCAAGCAGAAGCGGGCGCAGGCGCAGCGGCGCATCCACGAAGCCATGGCGGGCCTCTCCGATCGCTCCGCGTTCGAGGCCTTCGAGCGGGTGGCGGAGAAGATCGAGGAGTCGGAGCGGCGTGCACTCGCGGCCGCGGAGGTCACCGAGACGCTCACGGGCGACACGCTCGAGACGCAGTTCAGTCGACTCGAAAGAGGGGACAACATCGACCAGCGGCTGCTGGCGCTCAAGGAGCGCATGGGACTCTCCACGCCGAAGGCGGCGCGGCCGGCTGCGATCTCGGAGGGCAGTGGCCCGAAACGGTTGAAGCCGGCGCACGTCGAGGACGGGGGAGACGTTCGGGAGGCCGAGCTGGAGGAAGAGACCTGAGCGTAGAATGAGCCGGAAACCTTACGGCCTGCTGATCGGCGCGGTCTCCGCGCTGCTGCTGCTGCTCTTCCTCTACAGCATCGCGGAGATCCTCCTTCTCCTCTTCATAGCGATCCTCTTCTCGCTGTATCTCAGCGCGGTCACGGACCAGCTCCAGCGGTGGGTGGGTGTACCCCGGCCGCTGGGGCTGTTCACCGCCGTCCTGGCCACGGCGCTCGGGCTGGTGGGCATCGGCTACCTGATCATCCCGCCGCTGACGTACCAGACACAGGAGCTGCTGAACACGTTGCCAGCGCAGCTCGAGCTCTGGGAGGCCCATCTCCTCCGGCTGGCCGACCGCTCGCCGGTCGCGGCGCAGCTGCTGGGTCCACTCCGCGAGGGCGAGAGCTACGTCGGCACGATCCTCCAGCAGATCGGCGGCTATTTCCGCGGGATCATCCCCTACCTGTTCAGCGGTGTCCAGTTCCTGATCCACTCGGTCAGCGTCCTGGTGATGGGCGTCTACCTCGCGCTCCGGCCGGGGGTGTACCGGGAGGGCTTCATTGCGCTGACCCCGCCCGTTCACCGCGAGTTGGTGCGGGATCTCCTTGCCGACCTCGGCTATACGCTGCGCGCGTGGATCGTCGGGCAGCTCCTGGCGATGGCGTCGCTCGGCGTACTGACCTGGGCCGGCCTCGAACTCCTCCGCGTTCCGTACGCGGTGGCGTTCGGCGTCTTCACCGGGATCGTCGCGATCGTGCCGTTCTTCGGCACACTCCTCTCGACGCTGCTCCCGGCCGTCGTCGTTCTGGGCACGGCCAGCGTGGTCAAGGCGTTGCTCGTGGTCCTGCTCGGCGTGGGCGTCCACCTGGTCGAGGCCAACCTGATCGCGCCGATGATCATGGAGCGGCAGGTCCACCTGCCGCCCGTGCTCACGCTGCTCAGCGTACTGGTCATGGCGCACCTCCTGGACGTGATCGGCCTCCTCGTCGCCGTGCCCGTGCTCGCCACGGCCATGGTCGTCGTCCGCCGGATCTACGTGCATCGCGTCCTGGAAGGGAAGGGCTTCCGCCGCGCGATCCGGGATCAGCCCGTCGAGATCCGGCTCCCGAACGAGGAAGGCGTACTGGTCCATCCGGCGACGCGCGAGTCTACGCTGCCCGCAATGCTCGAACGCTGATCCGTCGGTCGCCCGCGCGGACCCGCCCCTCGTGACCGGCTCGGTTATTGCGCCGCCGGCCCGGATGACCACGGCAGGAGGATCGCGCATGGCGTACGACGAATACCGGGCGCCCTACCGCCCGGGAGGACGCTACCGGTTCGATCGCGAGTTCGAGCGGCGGTACCATCTCCTCTACGACCGGGACTACCGCGGCGGTGGCGGCAATGCGCCGCCCGAGCGGATGGGAATGCACGATTTCGCCGAACGCTACGGCCGCTACAGCGGCGGTCCGCCCGACGCCTATGAATACTCGGAACGAACCATCCTGCACGGCCACCGGCCCCATCCCGGGGGGATCGGTTTCACGCGCCCACTACGGCGCGGGCCGCGCGCGCGGAGGGCGGGCTATGGCGCCGGGTTCCACCGCGCCTCCGGGCGCCGGCCCGGGGGCCGGAGGCCGGGACCCGGGCCTCGGCCACGCCGGTGGCGGGGATGACGTGAGCCTTAGCGGTAGAGGAGGTACTTCGCGCGGCGCTCGACGAACGCGGCGCGTTCGGCGGACCAGTGAGCGGTGACCTCTTCGAGCGTCGCCCCGGCGGTGATCCGTTTGCGCAGACGGTCCGTGCCCGCGAGGCGGTCGAAATGCGCGGTACGCCACGTGAGTCGGTCCGGGTGCAGCCGCCGGATCTCGATGAGCGCGGCGACGGCGGCCCGGGTCGGGTCGTAGCGGTCCCGGTCGGTGGCGATGAAACGGATACCTCGCACCGCCACGCCGTCGAACTTGCCATCGCCGGGGGCGGCGGGGGTGAAGCGCACCGGCTCGAAGCGAACGCCGGGGAGCCCGTACGCGTTCAACCGGCGGACGAGCGTCTCGGCATCCAGCCACGGCGCGCCGATCTGCTGGAACGGCGCGCGTGTGCCGCGTCCGACCGAAAGGTTCGTCCCTTCGAAGAGGCACGTCCCGGGGTAGTGCGTCGCGCTCTCGAGCGATGGCATGTTGGGCGAGGGCGGGATCCAGGGGAGACCGGTCTGGTCGTACCACTGCTCGCGGCGCCAGCCCTGCATCGGCACCACGACCAGCTCCGCGCCGATCCCGTGCTCCGCGTTGAGGAACCGCGCGAGCTCGCCGGCGGTGAGTCCGTGCCGCATGGGAACCGGGTAGAGGCCGACGAAGCTGGCGTACGCCGTGTCGAGGATGTTCCCCTGAACGAGATGGCCGCCGAGGGGGTTGGGACGATCCAGCACCACGAAATCCAGCCGGTGTTCCGCCGCCGCCTGCATGGCCAGCGCCATCGTCCAGACGTACGTGTAGTAGCGCGTGCCGATGTCCTGGATGTCGAAGACCAGCACATCGATGCCCTCGAGCATCTCGGCCGTGGGCTTCCGCGTCCGGCCATAGAGCGAGTAGATCGGAAGGCCCGTCGCCGCGTCCCTCCCGCTGGCGATCGACGCGCCCGGATCCGCGACGCCGCGGATCCCGTGCTCCGGGCTGAAGAGCGCGACCAGCTCGACCGCGGGGTGCCGGTAGAGCAGGTCGATCGTGCTCACGCCGGGGAGTCCGCTCGCGCGTGTCGCGCTGCCCGGACCCGCGCTGCCCGGCTCGCCCGCGCCGGAGGAAAAACGGCCCCGCCCGGTCTGGTTCGTGATCAGCCCCACGCGCCGGCCGCGCAGCAGGTGCAGGCTGTCCGAGAGCAGGACGTCGATGCCGAGCCGCACGACCGGCAGCGTCCCCTCCTCCCGTGCGCCGCGCACCTCCTGCACGCCGCAACCCAGCAGGGCGGCGAGCAGCAGCGTGGTCAGCGAATACGCCCGGCGCCCCCGGGGGGCGGGGCCGCCGGTCCCGTGGGCGGCGTCATCGCTCATAGCGTCAACTCCTTTCCTCGCACGAGAGTACGGCGCGCGGTCCGCGCAGGCAAGCCGGTCCCGCGCTCGCGCGAGCCCGTGCGAGTGCCCGGTGCGAACCTGCGCGCCGAATCGCGCGCCACGGCGTTGCACAAGCCCGGACCAGTCACTAGCTTCCGGTCTGACGCGGTCTTCGGCCGCCCTGCCCGCCGGGCGCGGCCGGCGCCGCCTCGCCGGCGCTCGATGCGCCGGCGCCGCTCACCCGATGATCCGAGCATGTCGCGGAACCGATCGCCTCTCTGCCTGCCGGCGCTTCTGCTCCTCGCAGCGTGTGCGCGGCCGGCGGCCGTGCCACCCCATGCGCCGGCAGGCGAGCCGGAACCGTCGCCCGAGGCGTGGGTCGACACGACGCTCGCACGGCTGACCCTTCCCGAAAAGATCGGTCAGCTCGTCTTCCCCTGGATCCGCGGTGATTACCTGACCATCGGCAGCGAGTCCTACGCACGGCTGCGTGAATGGGTCGTCGAGGATCGGGTCGGCGGGCTCGTCATCTCGATCGGACCGCCGCTCGAAATCGCGTCCAAGCTGAACCTCCTCCAGCAGATGGCGGACGTACCGCTCCTCGTGACGGCGGACATGGAGCACGGCCCCGGCCAGCGGCTGGACGGTGGTACGGTGCTGCCCTACGGCTTCGACAACGGCGGGGGGACGGAGTTCCCGCCGGCGATGGCGTTGGGCGCCGCGGGGGATCCGGCGCTGGCATACGAGATGGGACGGATCACGGCGCTCGAGGCCCGGGCAGTCGGCATCCACATGACGTTCGCACCCGTCGTGGATGTGAACAACAACCCGGCGAACCCGATCATCAACGTGCGCAGCTTCGGCGAGGATCCGGAGCGCGTGGGGGAGCTGGCGAGTGCGTTCATCCGGGGCGCGCAGGAGCACGGATTGCTTGCCACGGCCAAGCATTTCCCCGGGCACGGCGACACCGGGGTCGATTCGCACCTTGAGCTGCCCGTGCTGTCCGTGGGCCGCCAGCGCCTGGACTCGATCGAGCTGCCCCCCTTCCGCGCCGCGATCGCCGCGGGCGTGACGGGGGTGATGACCGCGCACATCGCCTTCCCGGCGCTGACGGGGGACATGACGCCGGCGTCGCTCTCGCCCGAGCTGGTGACGGGCCTGCTCGGCGATTCGCTGGGGTTCGACGGTCTCGTGATCACGGATGCGCTGGACATGGGCGGCGTGGTGAACCGCTACGGTCCGGCCGAGGCGGCAGTCGCGGCGTTGAAGGCGGGCGCGGACGTGCTCCTGATGCCGCCGGACGTCGGCACGACCATCGCGGCGGTCGTGAAGGCGGTCGAGCGAGGCGAACTCACGGAGTCCCGCATCGACCGCTCGGTCCGCCGGCTGCTCCGGCTGAAGGCACGGCTCGGATTGCACCGGCGGCGGACCGTCGATCCGGCTCGCATCCCGGAGGTCGTCGGCGTGCCCGAGCACCTGGCGGTGGCGGAGCGGGTGGCCGAGCGTTCGATCACGGTGGCGCGCGACCGGGACCGCCTGCTGCCGGTCCGGCCGCTCGGCCCGCACCGTGTGCTCAGCATTGTCTACACGGATGATGTGGACCCGTTCGCCGGCCGGGCGTTCCAGGCCGGGCTCCGCGAGCGCTTCGCGGAGGTACAGGGCGCGCGGTTGGACCGGAGCGCGCCGCCCGCGCGCCTCGACTCGCTGCGTGTGGCGGCGGACAGCGCCGACGTCGTCTTCGTCTCGCTCTTCATTCGCGTGGTCGACCGGAAGGGTGGACTCGCGGTGCCGGAGCCCGTCGCGGCGCTCGTCCGTGACATCGCGGCACGCCGGCCGACCATCGTCACATCCTTCGGCAACCCCTACGTGGTCTCGCAATTCCCGAACATCGGCACCTACGTCCTGGCGTGGGGAGGCGCCGCCGTCTCGCAGCGGGCGGCCGCCCGCGCGCTGACCGGGCAGGCGCCGGTGACCGGTGCGCTGCCGATCTCGATCCCGCCGGACATCCGCGTGGGGACCGGAGTGCACCTGGACACGCATCTGGCGATCGTCCGTCCGGAGGACGTCGGGATGGATGCAACGGTGCTTGCGCACCTCGATGACGTCCTCGACTCCGCCATCGTCAGTGGCGCCGTGCCCGGCGCAGCCCTCGCGATCGGCCGCCACGGCCGACTGGTCCGCCTTCGGGGCTACGGCCGGCTCGACGTGCGCGGCGGGTTCGGCGCCGCCACGGATTCGACCCTCTACGACCTCGCCTCGCTGACCAAGGTCATCGCCACGACCACCGCCGTGATGCTGCTCGATGAGGCGGGCAAGCTCGATCTGGACACCCCGGTGGCGCGGATCCTCCCCGAGTGGCACGGCCCACCCGGGAAGATGCGCGTCACGATCCGCCACCTGCTCACGCACACGTCCGGGCTGCCGGCGTACGGTCCGCTCTGGCGCGAACTGAGCGGGCGCGACGCCTACCTCCGCCGCATCGCCGCGATGGGGCTCGAATCGCCGCCGGGCGAGAAAGTCGTCTACAGCGACTACGGCATGATGCTGCTCGGTCTGATCGTCGAGCGCGTGAGCGGTCAGACGCTCGATGCCTTCCTCGAGCAACGCGTCTTCGGTCCCCTCGGGATGCACGACACCGGCTTCAACCCCCTGGAATGGGAGCACGGCGGCGCCGACGACGCGTCCCCGCTCCTCGATCGCATCGCGCCGACCGAGGTCGACACCATCTTCCGCATGACCCACCTGCACGGCGTGGTCCATGATGAGAACGCGTACGCCATCGGCGGAGTGGCCGGGCACGCCGGCCTCTTCTCCTCCGTCCGCGACCTGGCGGTGTTCGCACAGATGCTGCTGAACGGCGGCAGCTACGGCGGCACGCAGATCCTCCACGCGGAGACGATCCGGCGGTACACCACCCGCCAGCCCGACGCCGGGAGCCGTGCCCTGGGGTGGGACACCCCGTCGGGGCTGTCGAGCGCGGGCGACTACTTCTCGACGCGTTCCTTCGGTCACACCGGCTTCACCGGGACCAGCATCTGGGTCGACCCCGAGCGCGACATCTTCGTTGTGCTCCTCACCAACCGCGTCAATCCCACCCGCCAGAACCACCGCCACGTCCCGCTCCGGCGCACGGTCCACGACCTCGCCCAGCAGGCCATCACCGACATGCCCGTCGTCGCTCGCGTGGACGTCGCCTCGTGAACCGCGGCGCGCCTCCTGGCGGCTCCGGATCGCGCCCGCGAGACCTCTCATCGCCGTCGCGGGTACGACCCGTGCAGCGCCGGAACACGAAAACGGCTCCCGATCCGGACGGACCGCGCCCGGGTCCGGGCCGAATTGCGTAGCGGCCCGGAGCTGCGCGGCAACGCCTTTGCAGCCACGGACGCTTCGGGAGAATCGAGCGCAAGAGACGCCCACTGCGATCACCGAGTCCCATGCGGCAGACCCCTGAACGCGTCCCGGTCGAGATCGTCGAGGACCCCGCGGAGATCGCCCGCATCATCGCGGAACGGATCGCGACGCTGATCCGCCGTAGGGCGGAGGCGGGCAAGACCGCTGTCCTGGGGTTGGCCACGGGGTCGACACCGGTCGGCATCTATCGGGAGCTCATCCGTCTCCACCGCGAGGCCGGCCTGGATTTCTCGAACGTCGTGACGTTCAACCTCGACGAGTACTATCCCATGGACCCGCGGAGCATCCACAGCTACCACCGGTTCATGTGGGAGAACCTCTTCGAGCACGTCAACATCGCGCCGGAGAATGTGCACATCCCGCGCGGCGACATCCCGCGGGGGCAGGTCGAGGCGCACTGCCGGGACTACGAGGCGGCGATCGAGGCGGCGGGCGGCATCGACTTCCAGATCCTGGGGATCGGGCAAACGGGTCACATCGGGTTCAACGAGCCGGGATCGGGCATCGACTCGCGCACGCGGCTGGTGGCGCTGGATACGATCACGCGGCGCACGGCGGCGGCGGACTTCTTCGGCGAGGAGAACGTGCCGGTCGAGGCGATCACGATGGGCGTCGCGACGATCCTCGAAGCGAGGGAGATCGTGCTGATCGCGACCGGGGAGCACAAGGCGGCGATCGTGCGACGGGCGGTGGAAGGCGACATCGCGCCGGACGTGGCGGCGACGTACCTTCAGCGGCATCCGGCGGCCACGTTCTTCCTGGATGGCGCGGCGGCGGCGGAATTGACGCGGGTCAAGACGCCGTGGCTGCTGGGCGAGGTCGAGTGGACGCGGGACCTCGAGATGCGGGCCCTGATCTGGCTGAGTCAGGAGACCGCCAAGTCACTGCTCAAGCTGAGCGAGCTGGACTACCGCGAGCATCACCTCGCCGGCCTGCTCGCGCGCTACGGCACGGCCGGCCCGCTGAACGGCAAGGTCTTCAACGCGCTGATCTCGAAGATCCGGGGGAGGAGCAAGCTGCCGCAGGGCGAGCGGATCATCGTCTTCTCGCCGCATCCGGACGATGACGTGATCTCGGCGGGCGGGATCCTGAACAAGCTGCACCAGAACGGCAACGACATCCTGGTGGCGTATCAGACCTCGGGGAACATCGCGGTGTTCGACCACGAGGTCCGGCGGCAACTGGACTTTCTCGGCCGGATCGCCCGAGACTTCGACCTGGATCGGGAGCGGGTGGACACGCTGATCGAGGAGGTCGAGGAATTCCTGGCGCGCAAGGCGCCGGGCGAGGTGGACACGCCGGCGGTACAGCGGATCAAGCGGAAGATCCGGGAGGCGGAGGCGGTCTCGGGGATCGAGACGTTCGGGATGCGGCGCGAGCAGGCGTGCTTCCTCAACCTGCCGTTCTACCAGACCGGGCAGGTGCGCAAGGCGCCGATCGGCCCGCGCGACGTCGAGATCATCCATGAGCTGCTGGAAGCGCGGCGGCCGGAGCTGATCTTCGTTGCGGGCGACCTGTCGGATCCGCACGGGACGCACCGGATGTGCAAGGAAGCGATCGAACGGGCGCTCGATCGGTATACGGGAGAGCCACCGGAAGTGTGGTATTACCGGGGCGCGTGGCAGGAGTGGCCGATCGCGGAGGCGGACGTACTGGTCCCGCTCTCGAAGGAGGAGCTGCGGCTCAAGATCCTGGCGATCTTCAAGCATCAGAGCCAGAAGGACAAGGCGCCGTTCCCGGGACTCGACGACCGCGAGTTCTGGCAGCGGGTCGAGGAGCGGAACCAGACGACGGCGCGGATCGTCGATCGACTCGGGCTCCCCGAGTACTTCGCGATGGAGGCGTACGTCGTGCGGAAGGGCGGCAAGCCGCTCGAGACGCGGACGATCCCGACCAGCGCACTGGGGTCGTGGCCGGAGCACCCCGGCGCGGAGGAGCGCCCGGCGCTGCCGGCGCCCGCCGCGCGGGAGACGATCTGAATGGAGATGCCGGAGGCGTCCGTTCCGGGGCCGGGTCGAGGGACCATCCCCACCCGGCCCCGGCCCCAGCCCTAGCCCTTGGACATTGCGTATGGAAGCGTTCACGACCCTGGACGTCATCGTCCTCGTGGCGTACGTCACCGGCGTCACCGCACTCGGGGTGTGGCTGGGTGGCCGGCAGAAGAGCGCCCGCGACTACTTCCTGGCCGACCGCGGGATCCCGTGGTGGGCCGTGTGCTTCTCCGTGGTGGCGACGGAGACCAGTGCGCTGACCTTCATCAGCGTGCCGGCCACGGCGTACACCGGCGACTTCTGGTTCCTCCAGCTCGCGTTCGGGTACCTGATCGGGCGGATCGGGATCGCCGTCGTGCTGTTGCCGGGGTACTTCCGCGGTGAGCTGTCGACGGCGTACGCACTGCTCGAGGAGCGCTTCGGCGCGCCGACGCGGCGCTTCGCCTCCACCATCTTCCTCGTGACACGCGCGCTGGCCGACAGCGTGCGCATCTTCGCCGCCGCGATCCCGATCGCGCTGATCACCGGGCTGCCGTACGCGGCATCCATCCTGATCACCGGCGTCTTCACGCTGATCTACACGTACTACGGCGGCCTGCGCGCCGTGGTCTGGGTGGACGTCGTGCAGATGTTCCTCTACCTCTTCGGCGGTGCCGCCGCGCTGGTGATCCTGCGCGACCTGGTGCCCGGCGGCTTCGGAGGGATCGCCGCCGCGGCGAGCGATGCGGGCAAATTCCGTATCCTCCACCCCGGCGGCGGATTCGCCGACGCGCGCTGGATCCTGACCGGCCTGGTCGGCGGCGCGTTCCTCTCGATGGCCTCGCACGGCGTCGACCACCTGATCGTGCAGCGACTCCTGGCCGCGCCCTCGCTGCGCGGGGCGCGCAAGGCGCTGATCGGCAGCGGGATCGTGGTGATCGGCCAGTTCGCGCTCTTCCTGCTCGTCGGCGCGGGCCTCTTCGCCTTCTACGGCGGCCGATCGTTCGCCACGCCGGACGAGATCTTCCCGCGCTTCATCGTCGAGCAGCTCCCGCCCGGCGTCTCGGGGCTCATCGTGGCCGGGATCCTGGCCGCCGCCATGTCCACGGTCGCCTCGTCGCTCAACTCCCTCGCCTCGGCGACGACCCACGACCTCTACGCACCGCTCGCCGGACGCGCCGGCGACGATGCGCACCTCATGCGCGTCGGCAAGCGCTTCACCCTGCTCTGGGCCGCGATCCTGGTCGGCGGCGCCATCCTCTTCCAGTTCGCATCGCAGGGGACGCCCGTCGTCGTGATCGCGCTCCAGATCGCCTCTTTCACCTACGGCGGCCTCCTCGGCGGCTTCCTCCTCGGCGTGCTCTCGCGCCGCGCCCGGCAGAGCGACGCGATCCTCGGAATGGCCACCGCCATCGCGATCATGGCCGCGCTGTGGGCCACTCAGCAGTTCGGCGCCATCCCGAAGGTGGTGGATACGCTGTGGTTCGCGCTCATCGGGTCCATCATCACGGTCGCCGTTGGTGGGGCTAGGGCTAGGGCTGGGGCTGGGGCTGGGGAGTACCCGCGAGGGGGTGCGGTGGAGGGGAGGACGGCCCGGCGGGGGGCGGGAGCTGGAGGGGAACGGCCGGGAGCGGGAGCGGGAACGTTTACGTTTACGGGATCGGGATCGGGATCGGCGGACGAAGGCGCGGCGGCCACCACGCGCACGCGCACGGAAGACGACCAGGGAACCGCCCCATCTAGCCCCAGCCCTAGCCCCAGCCCTAGCCCTAGCCTGGGGCAAGGGCCGGGGGGCGGGGCATAGGCTTCCCACCCATGTCCCTCTTCATCGGCATCGATGGCGGCGGCACGGGCGCCACGGCGGTCGTCATGGACGGATCGGGCGCCGAACTCGGGCGGATCGAGGGCGGACCGGCG
>DASVCS010000158.1:0-1665 GCA_036381495.1 Longimicrobiales bacterium | reverse complement strand
GAACATCACCGGCCTGGTGTTTCCGCCGCTGGCCGAAGGTGATGCGGTGGCGATCGTGCACCTCCAGACGCGGGACCCACGGCCTGTGATCAAGGCGCTCGAGAAGATGGGCTACCAGGTCGGCTGGCCCACGCTGAGTCTGACTTCCGCTGGACCGACGTCTCCTTCGCAGCGCTTCACGCCGGCCGTCTCATCGGGCGTCTGAGCCCGCGCCCGCCGGAACCCGACGCGCGTCGAGTTCGATCTCCACCCTTCGCGGCCATAGCCCGGGGCTCGGGACGCGAAGAGTTTATACGGAATTCGCCGGATCCGTTCGTCATTCGGATCCTGCCCGAGTGCGATCCTGATGGCCGGGGCCGTGAAGCGCTCACGCGGCTCGTGGATCCGATGGATCCCATCTCCGGGCGGGTCCACGTTCGTGTACCGCGGTCGACCCGGATGTGACCACACTTCTATCCACGAGAATGGAAGAGCAACCGACTGATCCATCGCGTGGTGCCGGGCGGGAGCGCGACCGCCGCGGCTCGACGGAAGAGCCGAGGGGGCCCGGGTCGCGCGAGGGCCGGCGCAGCGGCGCGGCGGACCCGCCGTACGTGATTCGCCGGTACACGCCCGCGGACCGCGTGGGTCTCGGCGCGATGTACCGTGACTTCGAGCCGAAGCGGTGCGCACAGGGGTTGCCGCCGGAAGCGGGTGCCCGGCTCGAGCGATGGCTGGACCGGGTGCTCTGCCAGGGGCTGCACCTCGTGGTGGAGGTGGATGGACGGATCCAGGGGCATGCGATGCTGATCCCGATCGGGGATGAGACGGCGGAACTCGCGAACTTCCTCCATCAGGCCGTCCGCGGCCGTGGGATCGGGACTGCAATGAATCGGGCGGCCGTCGCGCTGGCACGTGATGCGGGCTTCCGCCGGATCTGGCTTTCCGTCGAGCCATCGAACCGGCCGGCCATACGCTCCTACGGGAAGGTGGGGTTCCGCCGACTCGCCGGGTCTCTGTGGGCGCCGGAGATCGAGATGGAGGTGGTGCTGGATGGCGCGAGCTGATCGTGGAGCCGGCCGGCGGCGGATGGCCCGGCAGCTTGCGGTGGGCCGCCGCAAGTGGATCCGACGGCTGCGGATCGGCACGGGGAGTGCAGCGGTCCGGCGGGGAAGCTCGCAATCGCGGCGCGCCGGAGGAGCCATGATCCACATGGAATACGCCGTACCGGTCCACGCATCCCGCACGGCGGCCTGGCGAATGCTCACGGAGAGGATCGCGTCCCCACAGAGTTCTCTGCCGCACGTCACGTCCTGTGAGGTGACGGAGCGCGATGCGGGCGAGGTCGTTCGCCGCGTCACGTTCGATGATGGCGTGGCTGTGACGGAGCGAGTCCTGCTGGTACCGGAGGAGGAGGTCGTCTTCCGGCTCATCGACCACCCGAAGTTCGAGGGCGAGATCCGCAACCTGCTCTTCCACTCGGCCGGCGAGTTGTGGCTCGCGTTCTATTTTCGGGGAGAAGCCCGGCCGGGCGTACAGTTGGCGCCGGAGGAGTTCGAGCAGTTGCGTGATGGCTTCGCGCGCGCGGTGAGGTTCGCGGCCCGGCAGATCGAGGCGGAGGATCGGTCGGCGCTGGAGCGGACGTAGCGAGCGGTGGCCGCATCGCCGTCGCCGGTCGTCATCCTG
>DASVCS010000157.1:0-1361 GCA_036381495.1 Longimicrobiales bacterium | reverse complement strand
CCTGGCGCGTGGAGAGGCCAAGCCGGTCGGCGAGCTCGCGCTGCGTGATCTCCTCGCTCATGGGCCAGGACGGAAACGGAACCGGCCGCCGGCGGGCCGGTGGCTACAGCGGTGCCGGCGTCGTCGGATACCCGCGAGGCGGCATTCCAGGAAGGACCCGCGTTTTCCACACCCCCGGCGTGTCACTTTGACACACCCCCGTCCCTCGCCCGACCCGAGCACCGCGGCGGCGGCGGATCGCCGAGCGCGAGCTGATAGGTCCACGCCCACACCGCGACGCATCCGGCGAGGTCCCGCCCGGGATCATCGCCGTAAATGGAGCCCCGCCTCGAGCCGCATCCGGCAATGCCGCCAGAGCTGCCGCGGTTCGAGCCCATCGCCACCGCCGTGCTCGCGCTGCACTGTCGCGACCAGCCGCCACGCATCGTAGACGCTGAGGCGGTAGCGTACGTGCAACTCCTCGGCGACCTGCGCCGGGCTATCGAAGATCCCGAGCCGCCGGCGCCAACGGAAGATCCCGGCTGGTCGCGCCCGCCTCTGTCTCTTCCCCACGCTCACCTCGCGGTCCGGATCGCCCGGTCGAACGCCCGGGTGAAGTTCTTGTCCCACTTCTCTTCGACGGTCTTCCGCCCCGTCTCGCCGAAGCGCAGCGTCGGCGGGATCGGGATCTGACGCCGGTACGCCCAGATCAGCCGGATCTGGTGCCGGGCCGGCCCGAATCGCTGCCAAACGCCCCATAGCTCCGGGCCGGCGTTGTGGTGCATCGGGTCGATCACGAACGTCCGGCGCTTGCCCTTGAGCTGTACGACGCCGCGTTTCGTGAGTGTCGTCCGTGCCGCGAGCAGCCCGAACACGTCCCGCCGCTCCTGAAGCCGCAAGTTCTTCGGGTACAGCGCGAGTGGCGGGATCTGTCTTGGGGTCGGCCGGATGTGTTCGGTCGGGATTGCTATCGGCAGATCAGGCGCACCGCGTTTCGTCCCGCCTTCCTCGAATTTCGCCAGGAACGCGCGCCGCCGCTCCAGCTCGACGATCGCCTCGGGCTTCTGCTTCGTGGCCCGGCCACCTCGCGGAATCTGGATGCCGTTCACGACCCACCGGCGCCGGACAATGAAGCGCTCCTCGATCCCGCGCCGAATCGCGTCTCGCGCGTCGAACGCCGTCGCATTGACTGCCCGGGCCATGGCGAATGGTAGCTGGTCGTGGAATATGGCCCGGACGACGTGCTCGACGGCGGTGGCGTTGGTGTCTACCTGAACGTCCATGGCTACGCGGCCCTCGCGGTGACGGGGACCATGGCCACGCCCAGCATGTGTAACTCGCGCAGGATCTCATCCGCCGGCCGGCTGTCGCGCCGGAGCGCC
>DASVCS010000156.1:0-1365 GCA_036381495.1 Longimicrobiales bacterium | reverse complement strand
CCTGGCGCGTGGAGAGGCCAAGCCGGTCGGCGAGCTCGCGCTGCGTGATCTCCTCGCTCATGGGCCAGGACGGAAACGGAACCGGCCGCCGGCGGGCCGGTGGCTACAGCGGTGCCGGCGTCGTCGGATACCCGCGAGGCGAATTTCGCGGAAGGACCCGCGTTTTCCACACCCCCGTCGCTCGCCCGACCCGAGCACCGCGGCGGCGGCGGATCGCCGAGCGCGGGCTGATAGGTCCACGAAGCCCGGGCGGCATGCGAAGGCCCACGCCCATACCGCGACGCATCCGGCGAGGTCCCGCCCGGGATCATCGCCGTGCATGGCGCCCCGCAGCGAGCCGCGTCCGGCAATGCCGCCAGAGCTGCCGCAGCGCGAGCCCATCGCCACCGCCGTGCTCGCGCTGCACTGTCGCGACCAGCCGCCACGCATCGTAGACGCTGAGGCGGTCGCGTAGGTGCAACTCCTCGGCGACCTGCGCCGGGCTATCGAAGATCCCGAGCCGCCGGCGCCAACGGAAGATCCCGGCTGGTCGCGCCCGCCCCTGTCTCTTCCCCACGCTCACCTCGCGGTCCGGATCGCCCGGTCGAACGCCCGGGTGAAGTTCCTGTCCCACTTCTCTTCGACGGTCTTCCGCCCCGTCTCGACGAAGCGCAGCGTCGGCGGGATCGGAATCGCGCGGCGGTACGCCCAGATCAGCCGGATCTGATGCCGGGCCGGCCCGAAGCGCTGCCATACGCCCCACAGCTCCGGGCCGGCGTTGTGGTGCATTGGGTCGATCACGAACGTCCGGCGCTTGCCCTTGAGCTGTACGACGCCGCGTTTCGTGAGTGTCGTCCGTGCCGCAAGCAGCCCGAACACGTCCCGCCGCTCCTGAAGCCGCAAGTTCTTCGGGTATAGCGCGAGTGGCGGGATCTGTCTTGGGGTCGGCCGGATGTGTTCGGTCGGGATTGCGATCGGCAGATCCGGCGCACCGCGTTTCGTCCCGCCTTCCTCGAACTTCGCCAGGAACGCGCGCCGCCGCTCCAGCTCGACGATCGCCTCGGGCTTCTGCTTCGTGGCCCGGCCACCTCGCGGAATCTGGATGCCGTTCACGACCCAACGGCGCCGGACGATGAAGCGCTCCTCGATCCCGCGCCGAATGGCGTCTCGCGCGTCGAACGCCGTCGCATTGACTGCGCGGGCCATGGCGAATGGTAGCTGGTCGTGGAATATGGCCCGGACGAAGTGCTCGACGGCGGTGGCGTTGGTGTCTACCTGAACGTCCATGGCTACGCGGCCCTCGCGGTGACGGGGACCATGGCCACGCCCAGCATGTGTAACTCGCGCAGGATCTCATCCGCCGGCCGGCTGTCGCGCCGGAGCGCC
>DASVCS010000155.1:0-13826 GCA_036381495.1 Longimicrobiales bacterium | reverse complement strand
CGCAGCTACGAGGAGGAGGTTCGCGCGATCCTGCTCGAGAAGGAGCAGTTCCAGGATAACGCTCGACACGCGATCGAAACAGCCCAGCGGCGGGTGGACCAACTCGACGAGGACTACCGGCGCAAGGTGCGTCTCGTTATGCAGGCCGGCGAGCGCGGCCTCGACCAAAGCGCGTTTTTCGAGGAGCTCGAGGCGATTCAGCAGCGCCTGGAAGCCGCCCGCGAAGAGCTGGAGGAGGCGAAGGAGTACGCTCGGTCCCGCCAACTGGCGTGGGACCGGTTCGCCGAGGTGATCCACGAGACGCGCAACCTGGCCGAGACCTGGGAGAAGGTCGGCCTGGAGGAACGTCGCGCACTGCTCGACTGGTGGGTGCTGGACGTCATGATCGCGGTGGAGCCGATCCCAGGCATGAAGCGAGCCAACCGGAAGTCTGCAATCGTCACCTTGCGCGCTGCCCCGGAGGCTCCGAAGTACTTCCCGATCGGGCGTCAGCGCCGGAGCGCGAGCTCCACTTCTTCGCGAACCCAGTCGTCCACTTCGACCTCGAGCCGCGCCGCCAACGCCGACTGCGCCGCCGGCGAACCCACCTCGCCCAGCGCCCAGGCCGCGTGCCCGCGCACGAGCGGATCCGAATCCGACAGCGCATCGGAAAGCACGGGAACGGCCTCCTCCGACCCCCAGTTGCCGAGCGCGACGGCGACGTTCCGCAAGAACCCTGACCGCCCCGCGCGGCGGACCGCGGAACCCCGCGAGAACGACTCCCAGTCGTCCGCGTCCATGGACATGAGTTCCACGAGCGAGGGCGAGGCCGTGCCGGGGTGCGACGTGCCGGACAACCGCGGATCGGGCTCGACGCCGAACGGCGATTCTCCCCGTCCCCGCGCGGCAAACGCGGGCTCGGAGGTCGGCTCGGAGAATTTACGGGAAAATGGGCACACCTCCTGGCAGATGTCGCATCCGAACACGCGGTTCCCGATCAGCGGCCGCAGCTCGCGCGGGATCGGCCCGTGGTGCTCGATCGTGAGGTAGGAGATGCACCGCGTCGCGTCGATGACCGGTGCGCCGTCCGCGTCGCGTCCGAGGAGCGCGCCGGTCGGGCAGGCGTCGATGCACGCGGAGCACGTCCCGCAGCGATCCGCCTCGAACGGCGGGTCGGGTTCGAGGTCCAGCTCGAGCAGGAGCGTGCCGATGAAGAAATACGACCCCGCGCGCGGGTGGATGAGCATGGTGTTGCGGCCGAACCACCCCAACCCCGCCCGTCGCGCCAGCTCGCGCTCGAGGACGGGACCGGTGTCCACGTACGCGCGCGCCGCGGGCAGCGCGCGGCCCGCCTCCGCCTCGATGAAGCGGAGCAGCGCGAGCAGCCTCTTCTTCATGACCTTGTGGTAGTCCCGGCCGCGGGCGTAGCGGGCGATGATCGCGCGGGCGGGGTCGGCGGGCGCGGGGGCAGGCGCCGCCGCGACGACATCGGTCGGCCGTAATTCGCGCGACACGGGCGCCGCACGGCCGACGCCCGGCGGCCGCGATTCGCGCGGGGCGCTCGCCGCACGACCGGACCCCGGCGACTCGCGTCCGCCACCCGTGCCGGCTTCAGCTCCGCCATCCTCAGGCCCGACCGGCTCGCGGCCGACGCAGCCGCCCGCTTCGCGGCCGACGCCGCGGCCCGGCGACCCATCCCCCGGATGGTAATCCATCGCGACCACGATCGCCGAGCGCAGCTCCGGCCACGCCGCGCGCGGGTCCGTCCGGCGCTCGACCGCGTCCGGCCGCGCGAGGTAGTCCATGGTGCCGTGTCGGCCGGCCGCCAGCCAGCGACGATAGAACGCCGCGTGCTCGCTCTCGCGCACCGGCGCGATGCCGACACGGTCGAAGCCGAGCCGCAGCGCTTCCCGCCGGATCCGCTCGCCCAGGTTCTCGGAAGGGATATCCATGCCGCGTCGTCGTACCCGTGGCGCGCGGGCGCGTTCAACGGCACCGACGATCGGGCGACCCGCGGTTTGACACCCCCACCCCCCCCGTCCTAGCTTCCGACGCCCTGAACACGAGGAGCCGGCCGGGCGCCGCGCGTCGCACACAGCACAACCGCCGCGCGAGGCACCGAGAGCGGCCAACGAACACGGGCACCGAGAGCGCGCACCGAACGCGGGCACCGTGCGCAGGCACTGAACGCGGCCACCGAACACGGGCACCGAGACCGGCACTGAACACGGGCATTGAACACAGGCACCGAGACCGGACACCGGACGCGCGCACTGAACGCAGGATCTGAGCGCAGAATCTGAACACAGGCGCCGAACACAGACACCGAGACCGGACACCGCGCACGCGCACGCGCACGACCCCGGCCCAAACCACAACCACCGAACGACCGAACCCCATGCACCCGACCCGAACCACGATCCGCATCGCGCACTCGCCCGATTCCGACGATGCGTTCATGTTCTACGGCCTCGCGGCCGGCAAGATCGACACGGGCGAATTCGAATTCACGCACGAGCTCCAGGACATCGAGACGCTGAACCGGCGCGCCCTGAACGGCGAACTCGAAGTGACCGCGGTCTCGATCCACGCGTACGCCTACCTGGCGGACCGCTACATCCTGCTACCGCACGGCGCCTCGATGGGCGAGGGCTACGGCCCGCGGCTGGTGGCGCGGGAGCCGCTGCGTCGCGAGGAGTTGAAGGGGCGGCGGATCGCCGTTCCCGGGACCATGACATCGGCGTATCTCGCGCTGAAGCTGTTCGAGCCGGAGGTCGAGACGGAGGTCGTCCCGTTCGACCGGATCATCCCGCATGTCGCGGCGGGCGGGGCGGATATCGGGCTGATTATCCATGAGGGGCAGCTCACGTACGCGGCGGAGGGGCTGCACCTCGTCGCCGATCTGGGCGAGTGGTGGGCGGGCGAGACCGGCGGTCTGCCGCTCCCGCTGGGCGGCAACGTGATCCGCCGAGATCTGGGCGACGACGTCATCCGCCGCGTCTCCGAGCTGCTCCGGGCCTCGATCGCGTACGGCCTCGAGCACCGCGCGGACGCGCTCGCGCACGCCGAGCGCTACGGCCGTGGGCTGGACCCGGCGCAGACCGACGAGTTCGTCGGGATGTACGTGAATCCGCGCACGCTCGACTACGGCGAGGACGGCCGTCGCGCCGTGCAGTTGTTCCTGGATCGCGGGCACGCGGCGGGGGTGATTCCGGAGCGGGTGGTCGTGGAGTTCGCCGGGTAGGGGGTGTGCCCGGGAGGGGGTGCGGCGGAGCGGTGGACGGCCCTGCATGGCCGGGAACGGCCGGGAGCGGGAGCGGGAGCGGGAACGTTTACGTTTACGGGGTCGGCGCCCCTGCGGTGCCGACGGGATCGGGTGCGGGATGAGTTCTCCACCCGTCTGCGGCAGGCCCTGGCGCATGAAACGGCCACTCGCGCACGCGCACCCGCTCGCGCTCGCGCACGAGTTCCCTTACCGTCTACGGTGACGGCCGGCGCCCCAGTTCACGAGACACGCAGGGCTGGAGCGGTTGTCGCATCATTTCGGAGTCGAACGCGCGCGCGGTACGGGCGCAGCGAGCGCCCACGCGGCTCCGAACCCGCGGGCGAACCGCGCTAGGGCCCGCGCCCGCTACGCCCCGGCCCCGGCCGGTCGCCGGTGCCCGTACAGCGCCGGGTGCAGCGCGAGCGCGGTCCCGAGGAGCACGACGGGCACGGCCATGAGTGCGGCGGTTCGGGCGCCGACCGCGTCACCGAGTGCGCCGACGGCGAGTACGCCGATCGAGCCGGTCGCCCAGGCGAGGCCCATGGCGATGCCGGAGCCGGCGGCGGCGCCGGCGGGCACGATCTCCTGAGCCATGATGACGATCGGCGGCAGGATCGCCATGTTGATGAGGCCGGCGGCGAAGGCGGCCGCGAGCGCCGGCGCGCTCCCTCCGGGCAGCCCGAGCGCGAGCAGGTGCGCGGGGAAGGCCAGCCCCGTCAGCGCGAACAGCAGGCGGCGGCGGTCCACGTGGTCCGCCAGCACGCCGCCGGTCAGGCTACCGAACGCCTGGCCCGCGAGGTAGGTGGTCAGCATGAGTGCGCCCGCGGCTTCCGTCGCGCCGGCCGCCGCCATCGCGATCGGCTCCATGGTCAGGAAAACCCGTTGCACGAACGCGGAGGCCGCGCTGATCCCGAAGATCAGGCCGAGCGGTCCGCGGAGCATGCGGAGCACCCCGCGCAGAGCCGGCGGCGGCGCGGCCTGCCGGGGCGCCGCAGCCGCCGGCAGGATGCGGTGCAGCATCGGCGCGAGCAGGAGCACGGGCAGCATCGCGACCCACAGCCGCTCGAGGCCCAGCCACGCGACGATCCCCACGGCGATCAGCGGGCCGGTCGCGTAGCCGACGGAGCCGCCGAACGAGAAGAGAGACAGGCGCAGCCCGCTCCCCTTCCCTTCCTCCGCGCGCGCGGCCAGCGACGCGCCCGGCGGATGGAACGCCGCGCTCCCCAGCCCGCCCAGCGCCAGGCACAGCAGCAGCGCGCCGAAGCTCGGCGCCGGGCCGATCAACGAGAGGAACACCCCGGTGAAGAGCGGCCCGACAATGACGAACGTCCGGCGGCCGTACCGGTCTGCCGCCAGTCCCATTGCCGGCTGGAGCAGCGACGCCGAGATCGACAGCGTCATGGCCAGCGTCGCCGCGAGCGCGATCGACAGCCCCAGCTTCTCCATGATGCGCGGGAGCAGCGGCGGCAGGAACGCAGTGTAGATGTCGTTGACTCCGTGGGCCAGCGCCACGAGGAACGCGGCACCGGACGCGCCGCGGATCGGCGAGACGACGCCCTCGCCCGGAACAGCGGATGATTGCACTCGATCGATCGGGTTGACGGAAGCGTGATACCAGGTCCGGCCGGCCGGGCCGGAGAGACGGCCCGGTGACCGCGCGGCCGCAATCTAACCTCCCGAGCCCGGCTTGTCGCCAGCGGACGGGTGCGCGCGCCGCACACCGGGCACGCAGCCGCCCGCGCCCCGCCCGATCGCTGCACCCGCCGTGCCGCTACGGCTCCGGCCGGTAGCCCACCGTCCAGACCGTGAGGACGTGCCGCCGCGATACCGCCGTGCCGCTACGGCCTCCGCCGGCATCCCACCGTCCGGACCGTGAGGCCGGGCCGTCGCGGCGCCACCCGGGTGATGAGCCCCGGGGACTGCACTGTCCAGGGGGATCGTCAGGCGTCGCGCCCGCTCCCGTGCCCGTCCGCCCGACCGTACCACCGCCCCTTCCACACCACGCGCTCTCCGCGCAGCGCACTCCGCACGAAGATGAGCGCCGCCATCACGGCGCCCAGCGGATAGAGCAGCACGTAGCCGGGCGGAACGTGGAGCCGCAGATCCGCAACGAGCCAGCCGACGAGCGAGATTCCGGTAGCCGCGGCGGCCCATGCGCGCACGATGCTGTCCCGACCCGCGATCGCGGAGCCGAAGAGGACGAGCGGCGGCAGGACCCAGAGCGCGAGGAACGATGCCGCGACCAGCCAGGGCACGGCCGGGCGCAGCCACGGCGCGACGGTCTGCCGCGCGCCCGTCGCCACGTTTTTCGTCCAGCCTTCGACGAGTTCGCGGAGCGAGCGGTACATGCGCGTGGTCATCAGTTCCTCGGCGTGCGCGAGGAACATGCGGTAGCCGGCCGCCACGAACCGCTGCGCCAGCCGCAGATCCTCGACGACCTCCCCGCGGATCGCCTCGTGGCCGCCGACCGCCTCGTACGCATCGCGGCGGACGAGGATGAACTGGCCGTTCGCGATCACGTCCCGTGGGTTGCGCGCGCGATTGACACGCGCCGTGTTGCGGAAGCGGATCAGGATCGCGAGCAGCATGTGCGGCATGATGACGCACTCCCAGAAGCTACCGAGGAGCTGGCGCGGCAGGATGGTCACGAGCGCTGCATCGCGCGCGGTCAGCGCGCCGACCGCGTGACCCAGCAGGGCGGGCGCATGTCGCGTGTCCGCGTCGGTGAACGCCAGCAGCTCGCCCTCCGCAACGTCGGCGCCCTGCCGGCACGCCCACGGCTTGCCGAACCAGCCCGGCGGCAGCGGCTTACCCCGTACCATCCGGAAGTTCGGGGTGCCCTGTTCCACCATGGCCTCGAGGATCTCCGCGGTGCCATCCTCACTGCGGTCATCGACGGCGACGATCTCGTAGTTCGGATACGTCGACCCCAGCAGCGACGCGATGCACGCGCCGATGTTGTGGGCCTCGTTGCGCGCCGGGACGATGATCGAGACGCGCGGCGCGGCGTCGGCGGGCGGCGGGAAATCGCGGAGCCGCGGCCGGCGGCGCAGCGCGGGGAGGACCACGACGAGCGCGAGGATCCAGGGGAGCAGCCATACCAGCGGAACCATGGGGCGGCAAGATACGGCCCTCGCACCACCGGGGCGAGCCCCTTGCCCGGCGCGCAGCGTGGACGGTACCTTCGCGGACATGGAACCGCGAGACCGGCGCGATGGGTTCCCGATCCTCGCGCACAAGACGCATCTGGATTCGTACTCGCTCGCCGCGCGCGACGTCGTCGTCGGCCGGCGCTCCTACCACGCGCCGACCGCGCCCCGGTTCTACGACACGGCAGCGGAAGTCGACCCCGCCGCCGCGACGTTCGCGGCGTGGAACATCCGCTGATGGCCGAGCCCGAAGGCATCACGCTCCGCGACGCGCAACGCGCCGTCGACGCTTGGATCGGCCAGTTCGAGGAGGGCTACTGGCCGCCCCTCTCGAACCTCGCCCGGCTGGTCGAGGAAGTCGGCGAACTGGCCCGCGAGTTGAACCACCGCTACGGCCACAAACCCAAGAAACCGGACGAGCCCGAGCAGGACCTCGCCCTCGAGCTGGCCGACATTCTCTTCGTCATCGTCGCGATCGCCAATGAACAGGGGATCGACCTGGACGAGGCGTTCGGCCGCGTGCTCGAGAAGTATCGGGTGCGGGACGCGGAGCGGTGGACGCGGAGGTGAGGGCTGGGCGGGAGCGGGAGCGGGATGGGAACTGCCGGGAGCGGGAGCGGCGGCGTAGCCGCCTGGAGCGGGAACGTTTACGTCTACGGGAAACGGGCGGTCATTCGGGCGGCTTCGGCGGGACTCGAGGGCGGGAGGCGGTGCTCTGCGTCATGCGGGTCAGCATGGACACGATGCGGCACAGAATCTGGCGCCCCGGGGCGCGCGCTGCGATCTCTCGACCACGACTGACCGCCAGCAGATCGAGGACCGCCGCGCACTCGGTTGCGGATCGCAACGCTATCCGGTAGAAGCGAGCCTTCTCCTTCGCGCTGAACTCGCCGGCGCCTTCGGCGATGTTGAGGGTGATCGACGCCGCGGCGCGGTGGAGCTGGTCCGCCAGAGCGCGATCAGAGGGCTGGACTTTACGCACGAGGTCGACCACGATGCGGAAGAAGTCGATCGAGGCGCGGTACGCGTCGAGGCGCTCATGGCCGAAGCCTCCCGGGTGTGCTCCCCCGTTCGTGTGCATGCTCGAAGAAGCACACAGACCCGGTGCAAAGCCATAGCCGATTGCGACAATCCCCGCACGAGCCGGACCCCCGCCACCGCCCTTACCCCCGCCCCCGTAAACGTAAACGTTCCCGCTCCAGGCGGCGCAGCCGCCGCTCCCGGCCGTTCCCATTCGGCTCCCACTGGCGCCTACACCCTTCAGAATATGAACGACAAAACCAGCACCACGATCGCAATGACGAGGATGATCCAGGCCGCGCTGCGGAGCGCGCTCCAGATCCCGCCGAATCCCAGCAGCGCGAGTATGATCAGCAGGATGGCGATGACGAGCAGGGCATCCATTTTCGTCCTCCCGGCAAGCGGAAAAGCCGCGTTCCCTGCCTGGGGGGCATTTTCCGTTCCAGCGGCGCCGTAGGCGGCGCGACTGGCGCAGCCTGGTCGTCGACGCGCGTACGGCGGATGCCCTGCCACGAAACACCCGGTCTTCGGGCGTGCGCACGGGTGTGAGCTCGTTCGACTACGGCGTCAGCACCACCTTCCCGAACTGCTCGCCGCGTTCGAGCCGCTCGTGCGCCTCGCGGATGCGCTCGAGCGGCCAGACCACGTCCACCACGGGATCGAGCGCGCCGCGGAAGACGAGCTTCATGACCTCGCGGAACTCGTGGGGATTCGACATCGTCGTCCCGATGATCCGGGTCTGCTTCCAGAAGAGCGGCCGCAGATCCGTCTCGACCTTCGGCCCGGTCGTCGCGCCGTAGACGACCAGCCGGCCGTCCGGCGCGAGCGCGCGCAGGTTCTGCCGCCACACGGCCTCGCCGACCGAGTCCAGGATCACGTCCACGCCGCGCTTGCCCGTGTCACGCCAGACCTCGCGCGAGTAGTCCACCGCGCCGCGGTCGTAGACGACGTCGGCGCCCAATTCGCGCACGCGCTCGACGTTCTCCGCCGTCGTCACCGCGAAGACGCGCGCACCCGCCAGCTTCGCGATCTGGACCGCCGCCGTCGAGACGCCGCCCGACGCGCCCGTGATCAGCACGTCCTCGCCCGCCCGCAGCCGCGCCCGCGAGATCAGTCCACGCCACGCCGTCGCGAACACCAGCGGCGCCGCCGCCGCCCGCTCGAACGGCACGTCCTCCGGGATCGGGTACAGGTTCGCCGCGGGCACCACCACGTACTCCGCGAACCCGCCCTGCGTATGCTCGCCCAGCACCCGGAAATCCGGACAGAGCGACGGCTCGCCCCGCAGACACCACTCGCACCGGCCGCAGCCCAGCGACGCATCCACCACCACCCGCGCGCCGATCTCGATGCCGCCCGCCGCGTCGGACCCGCCGGCCGCGCCCGCCACGCCCGCCACGCCCGCGCCATCGACCGCGGGCCCCACCTCCGCCACGACCCCCGCGATGTCCGACCCGCCGATGTGCGGCATCGGCACCTCGACCGGCAGCCCCCGCCGCACCCACAGATCCAGATGGTTCAGCGCCGCCGCCTTCACCTGAACCAGCACCTCGCCCGGACCGGGTACCGGCCGCTCGACCTCCTCGACCCGCAGCACCTCCGGCCCACCGTTCTCGTGAAAGATCGCCGCCTTCATGGTCGCCATGCTCACCTCCGCCTCATGCAACGAATCGCAGACATTGGACCCGATCCGCCATGGCGCCGCCCTGCCGAGTCCGTACGATTGCAGCGCGCGTGGCTCCAATGTAGCTTCGTCCATGAAGGAGGAAAGTGCGCCATGGCGACCCGACCGGAACGAAGCCGTTGGAGCTATGCCGACTTCGCTCGCCTGCCGAGCGATGACGGCAACCGGTACGAAGTGATTGCCGGAGTCCTCCACGTGACGCCTTCCCCCCGGTCGCTGCACCAGCTCATCGCGGTGCGACTCGGCCAACTGCTGAATGGTTTCGCCGAGGACCATCGGCTCGGCTGGGTCTTTGGACCGGTGGACGTCCTCTTCGCGGAGGGCGACTATCTCGCGCCCGACCTCGTGTTCATCCGCCGGGACCGCCGCGAGATCATCAGCGACCGCGGGATCGAGGCCGCCCCCGACCTGGTCATCGAGATCCTCTCCGATAGCACCGCCCGACGCGATCGGGGGCTCAAACGCGAGCGCTACGCGCTCTACGGCGTCGCCGAGTACTGGGTCGTGGACCCGGACGCCCGCACGATCGACGTCCATCGGCTCAAGGATCGCGCTGCCCACCCGATCACGGCGAGCGACGCCTTCGACTGGCGCCCCGTCCCCGGCGGCCCCGCGCTCACGATCCCGGCGCCGGAGGTCCTCCGGGGTTTCGAGTAGCCTCGAGCAGCCGCCGTCCCCCCGTAAACGTTCCCGCTCCAGGCGGCGCAGCCGCCGCTCCCGCTCCCGGCAGTTCCCCAGCCCCAGCCCTAGCCCGACGGCGCTCCGCGCCGCCCCACCTTGTTCCCTCCAATGCCCCCGGTTACCTTAATGCTTTGCCTGATGACGCCTGGATCGCGGCCACGTCGCCGCTTCGACGGGGTGGATGACGCATGTCTGAGCCGGACCCGATTCTCGACCTTCTCGAGCAGCGCGCACTGCGCACGGCGGCCGAGGAGGTCCTCGAGCCCGAGATCGACCTCCGTGAGGCGCTCGGGACCGCGCAGCCCGATGCGGCGATCCCGGATGTCACGCTCGGCGGCTACATCGCGGAGCACGATCGGCCGCCGGCGTTCACCGGCAGCGACGACCAGCCCTACACGGTCGCGATCGACGTCGATGAGACCGACGATCCCGACCGGCCTTTCGCCGGCTTCCTCCTCTTCCTCCGTTGGGCCGCGACGGGCGCCGGCATCATGGAGCACATCGAGTCCGGCGACCTCGCGTACGGCGCCACCGAGGACGAGGTCCGCCACGCCTTGCTGGACCTCTCGCTCTACGAGGTCAAGGCCGAGCTGGATGCCGCGATCGCCCGCCACCAGGCCGAGTTGGAGGCCTGATGCTGCGGGAAGCGATCCTGCACCTCAGCGAGAACCGGCTCGCGCGCCGCATCGCGATGGAGGCGCCGTTCGCGAGCAGCGTCGCCCGCCGCTTCGTCGCCGGCGAGACGCTCGATGATGCCGTTTCCGCCGCGCGCGCACTGAACGACGCCGGCATGACCGTCTCGCTCGACTACCTGGGCGAGTCCGTCCGCAACCGCGAAGAGGCGACGGCCGCGGCCGACCTCTACTGCCGCATCCTCGACCGCATTGCCGCCGAAGGGCTGCGCGCCAACGTCTCGCTCAAGCTCACGCAGATGGGCCAGGACATCGACGAGGACTTCCTGCGCGAGAACATCGGCCGCGTCCTCGACCGCGCCCGCGAGCACGACATCTTCGTCCGCTTCGACATGGAGTCGAGCGCCTACACCCAGCGCACGCTCGACTTCTTCCGCCGCGTCTGGGGCGACGGCTACACCAACGTCGGCGTCGTCATCCAATCGTACCTGTACCGCAGTGAGGCCGACATCCGCATGCTCAACGAGCTGGGCGCACGCGTGCGGCTGTGCAAGGGTGCGTACAAGGAGCCCGAGAGCGTCGCGTTCCCCGAGAAGAAGGACGTCGACGCGAACTACATCCGCCTCATGAAGCTGCTCCTCTCGGACGGCAACTACCCCGGCATCGCGACGCACGACGAGCGCATGATCGCCGCGACGAAGGCGTACGCCCGCGAGCGGGAGATCCCGACGTCGTCGTACGAGTTCCAGATGCTCTACGGCGTCCGCCGCGACGTGCAGCAACACCTGGTCGCCGAGGGGTACAACCTGCGCATCTACGTTCCGTTCGGCGAAGCCTGGTACCCCTACCTCATGCGCCGGATGGCCGAGCGCCCGGCCAACCTGATGTTCATCGTGGATGCCGTGATCCGCGAGAGCCCGCTCGGGTTCCTGGTCGGGCGGAAGAACGGGAGGCGGTGAGGCGCCGAACCGCGAGAGCCGCGGAGGGCGCAACGGGGTACGGTGCCGGGCATGCAGTATTGGTTGTTCCACCCCTCTGCGCGGTTGGTGCAGGCGGGGTACGCGGGTTGCGGCACCGGAGCGTATGACGGACTTCCTGCGCGTCACCGAGATCTTCCACTCGATCCAGGGCGAGAGCACGTGGGCGGGGCTGCCGTGCACCTTCGTGCGACTCACCGGCTGCCCGCTGCGCTGCGCCTGGTGCGACACCGAGTACGCCTTCTACGGCGGCGAGAAGCTCTCACTCGACCGGATCATCGAGCGCGTCGTCGAGATCGGCACGCCCCTCGTCGAGATCACCGGCGGCGAGCCGCTGATCCACCGGAACGCGTTCCGGCTGGCCGACCTGCTCCTGGACCGCGGCTTCACCGTGCTGGTCGAGACCTCCGGCGCGATCGACGTGAGCCCGCTCGATCCGCGGGTCCACAAGATCATGGACCTCAAGTGTCCCGGCTCGGGCGAGGAGCAGCGCAACCTGTGGTCGAACCTGGACCACCTCACCGGCCGTGACGAAGTCAAGTTCGTGATCCGCGACCGCGCCGACTACGAGTGGGCGCGCGTCGTCGTCCGCGAGCGCCGTCTCGACACCCGCGTCGCCGAGGGCTCGCTGCGCGCCATCCTCTTCTCGCCGGTCTGGGACGAGGTCGAGTTCCGGACACTCGCCGAATGGATCCTCGAGGACCGGCTCCCCGTCCGCTACCAGATCCAGCTCCACAAGGTCATCTGGGGCGCGAACGTGCCGGGGGTGTGAGGGGGCTGCAGTCCCCTCGCCCCGACGCGCCGCACCACGAATCCCGCGCGGGCGCGGTTCGCGGCGTGCTCGTGCCGACATGCCGTGGGGCCGCGCACCGCCCGGCTTCCGGATCCCGGACGCAACCCCGACCCGTTCGACCGGCGTCCCGATTGCGGAACGGCCGCGGGTCGGAGGACAGGAACGGCAACGCACGGTTCACGCGAATCGAGCGTGACCAAGGCCGGCCATCCGTCGCCGGCTGGCCGGCCGCGAGACCCGGGCTACATGCCGAGATCTTTGGCCGGGAACTCGAACCAGCGCCCACGCCCGATGTCGCCGACCCGAGAGGGCGGCTGCGCGCGGATCTTCGCCAGCGCAGCGACCATTGTCCCGAGCGCCCGACGGGACCGTGGCGGCGATGCGGTTCTCAAGACCAGCAGCGTTCCCCGTTCGGGATTCGCCATGGCGACCCGGCTGCGCTTCAGTCCATTGATGGCAGCCGCCAGCCCGGCCGGCGTCGCATACTCGCCGTTGAGCACGACGATGTCCGTTTGGCCGGGCGCGCGCAGGATTACCGATACGACGTTGTCCCGGGGCTCGCCTGGGACCTTCTCTTCGGGAAAAACATCTGGCACCGCGACGATCACGGGCCGCATGACGCCGCTTTGCCCGAGCGCGGGGACAGCTCTGATTACGGGAACGAGCACAGCCACTGCGAGCGCGACGAGAAGTCCGAATCGCACTGTGCGAGGAAGGCTTTGTATCGTGTCCATCGGGGTTCCTCCAGTCAAGGCTGGCCGGGGGAGGCGGATTCCCGCCCGGCTCGAGTGAGCGATTGATGAGCGCGTCGTCCGCAATGCCGGCGTACGAAGGCGATCGATCTTGAACGCGACGGCCGTCACGGTGAGGAGCAGTAGCATTCGGTCCTAATGATTTCGAGGACCTCACCTGTTACGGGGTCGTACCAGAACCACGTTATGCAGGTGTACTGCTGACAACCCTCGTCGCCACTGCCGCCGGCCCCGCCACCGGTCCCACCACCGCCCGTGTCGTCGCACCCGGGCTGGGTCGGGTCAATGCACGTCGAGCCGTCGCCGCCATTGTCGTCATCGTCGCCATCGTCGTCGGGTGGGCAGGCGGTCTGATTTCGCTCGGGCGCGGCGCTATTGTCTACGTCCCGACTAAAAAGGATTCCCTGAAACCGGTCCTCGGCGGTATGTTCTGACGTCGCCGTTATCTTGTGACCACACTCACGCCCTAGCCCGACTTGGACGTGGGTATCCATCTTGTGTGGACACCCTGGAGGATTTTCTGGACTATAGAAGGAGTAGCCGCAATTGCCGAGTGCGTCTGCAACATTATCCCAGATCGTTACTTCATAGTTGTCGTCGTCCTTTAGCTGGGCCATGATGTCTCCGAGATAGTACAGCTTCATCTCGGTCTCAATATTCCCGTGCGTGCCAATGAAAGTCGAGTGGCCAAACGCATCGGCGAAGGCGCTGGTAATTACCGCTGCCGTCCACACTTCGATATTGGTCGCCGGGCTAGGCTGTGTTTGCAAAGTGTCGTCTCAGGTAGAGGCGAATCATGGCGATTCTGACCATGGCCAGGTAATGGATAGCGAGCTTCTCATAGCGTGTGGCGATCCGCCGCAACTCCTTGAGCCAGCCGATGAGGCGCTCGAC
>DASVCS010000154.1:0-17612 GCA_036381495.1 Longimicrobiales bacterium | reverse complement strand
TCGAGCGCCTCATCGGCTGGCTCAAGGAGTTGCGGCGGATCGCCACACGCTATGAGAAGCTCGCTATCCATTACCTGGCCATGGTCAGAATCGCCATGATTCGCCTCTACCTGAGACGACACTTTGCAAACACAGCCTAGGGCCAGGTGCGGGCGGTCGCGGGGGCTGGAGGCGGACGGCGTGATCCGCTATATTTCAAGTCTCGGGCAGCGGCCCGAGCACCTGGCCGAGGTGGCGGAACCGGTAGACGCACTCGACTCAAAATCGAGCGGGCGCAAGCCCATGGGGGTTCGAGTCCCCCCCTCGGCATTGATCCCGGTCACTGCGGTGCGCGAGCGCGTCCCCCCGATCCGCGCGGCACCGTAGCCGCGCCGTCCGGTCCCCGCCGGCACAGCAGACGCCGCCCCACGGTTCCCGCAAACGCGCCCGACCCCGCTTCCGATCCCGTAAACGTAAACGTTCCCGCTCCAGGCGACGCAGTCGCCGCTCCCGTTCCCGGTTGTTCCCATCCCCTCCCGATCCCCATCCCGTTCGCGTGCGCGAGCGCGAGCGCGTGCGCGACCCGCCTCCCGTTCCCGGTCGCCCCCATCCCGTAAACGTAAACGTTCCCGCTCCCGTTCCCGGCCGTTCCCATCCAGCTCCCAGTCCCCCCCGGGCCGTCCTCCCCACCACCGCACCCCCTCCCGGGCACTCCCCAGCCCTAGCCCCAGCCCCAGCCCTAGCCCAACCCCTAGCCCGAATCCTGCAATGCAAGGGGGCAGTGAGGGCAGGACCAACGACGGAGGATCGCGATGACGGATCAGCGGAAGTGGCTGGGCGGCGCAATGCTCGGGGCCGGGCTGATGTACCTGCTGGATCCGCGGCAGGGGCGTCGGCGGCGGGCGCAGATGCGCGACCGGATGGTGCACGCGCTGCACGAGGTGAACGATGCGGCGGACACGACCGCGCGGGACCTGCGGAACCGGTCGGTGGGCGCGGCAGCGGAGGTGAAGTCGCGGCTGCACGGGGAGCGCGTGACGGATGAGGTGCTGGAGGCGCGGGTTCGGTCGGCGATCGGGCGGGCGGTCACGCATCCGGGTGCGATCGAGGTCTCGGCGGATGACGGGTTCGTGACGCTGCGGGGGCCGGTCCTCGCGCGCGAGGTGGATGACCTGCTCTCGGCGGCGGAATCGGTGCGTGGCGTGCGGGGGCTCAACCACCGGCTCGAGGTTCACGAGACCGCGGGGAACGTTCCCGGGTTGCAGGGCGAGCCGACGCGGCGGACGGGTCGGCGCCCCGAGTTGTTGCAGGAGAACTGGGCGCCGGCTCCGCGGCTGCTGGCCGGTGCGGCGGGCGCGGGGCTGCTGCTGTCGGGTCTGCGGCGCGGGGGGATCACGGGGACGGTGCTCGGCGCGGCCGGGGCGAGTTTGCTCGCGCGGGCGGCGACGAATCTCGGGCTCCGCCGGCTGGTCGGGGTGAACGCCGGCCGGCGCGCCGTGGACATCCAGAAGACGATCACGATCGATGCGCCAATCGAGGACGTCTTCGCGTTCTGGAGCCGGCCGGAGAACTTCCCGCGTTTCATGGCGCATCTCCAGGAGGTGCGGCGGACGGGCGAGGGGACGTACCACTGGGTGGCGCGGGGGCCGCTGGGTGCGACGGTCGAGTGGGATGCCGTGGTGACGAAGTCGGTGCCCGGCGAGGTGTTGGCCTGGAAGAGCGTGCCCGGCTCGGTCGTGGGGAACGCGGGGATCGCCCGGTTCGAGCGGAGCCCCGATGGCGGCACGCGGGTGAGCATCCAAATGACGTACAACCCGCCGGCGGGCGCGGTCGGCCACGTCGTGGCCTCGTTGCTCGGTGTGGATCCGAAGCGAGCCATGGACGAGGACCTGGTGCGGCTGAAATCGCTCCTGGAGGAGGGTCGGACGAGTGCTCGTGGTGAGAGCGTGACCCGCGAGGAGGTCGAGCCCTCGCAGCCCGCGGTGCGGGGCGTGCGACCGGCGTGAGCGACCGCGCCGAGCCGGCGTGGACCCGAGCGTGGGGCGGTGCGCCGGCGGCAGCGGTCGCCGGCGTGCCGCCCCTCCGCGGCACGCGGCTTGCGCGATGCGCGCGACCGGCGCGAGATCCATTCTCTTCCGCGCGTGCCGCTCCCAAACGTCCGGAGGTGCTCCCATGCTGTTCAGTCTCTCGATGTTCCCGATCGGCTCCGACGACTCGCTCGCCGATCCGGTGTCCGAGGTGGTGGACGAGATCGATCGGGCGGGTCTCGACTATCGGCTGACCGGCGCCGACACCGTGATCGAAGGCGAGTGGGACGAGGTGATGCCCGTCGTGCGCCGCGCCGAAGAGCGCTTGCGAGAGAAGCACGACCGGGTGTACATGGTCCTCACGATGGATGACCACAAGGGGCGTGACCGCCGCCTCGAGGGCGCCGTGGAAGACGTTCAGCGGCGACTCGGCCGCGAAGTCTCGCGTTGAGGGTCCAGCCGATCGACCCCGTTCGCTGGTCTTGAGGAGGCCCGATGAGGAATCGTGCAGAGCCGGCCGCACCGGTCGCGCGGCGTGTGTTGCGCGTCGGTGATCGCCTGCCGGCGCTCGAGATGACGGATGAGCGCAGCGGCGCGCGCGTGCAGTGGCGTGCGCCGGCGCGGGGCGCGCCCGTCGTCGTCTTCACGGGCCCGATCGAGGCCGGTGACGGCGCGCGCTACTTGGAGTCGCTCTCGGCCGCGGCCCCGGCGCTCGCGTTGTGGGGTGGCCGGCCGATCGTTGTCGTTCCGGGGATCGAGGCCGCCCGGGCGGCGGCCGAGGCCGCGCCGTCGTTCCCGATCCTGGTCGATGGCGACGGCGCGGCCGCCCGCCGCTGCGGCGTGGCCGCCGGGCGCGCCGCACTGCTCATCGCCGATCGCTGGGGCCAGATCTACGACGCGACGTACGCGGATTCGACGCGGGACCTCCCGGATGCCGGCGCGATCGAGGAGTGGCTCCGCTTCATTGCGACGCAATGCCCGGAGTGCGGCGTGCCGGACGAGCCGGGACGGGGAGAATGGACCCGATGATGCCGATCACGAAGAACGCCGCGACCGCGAGCGCGGCGTACCGCGAGCTCGACGAGCGCTGGGGTGCGCGGAACTACACGCCGCTGCCGGTGGTCCTCACGCGCGGCGAGGGCGTCTGGGTCTGGGACGTCGAAGGGCGGCGCTATCTCGACATGCTCTCGGCGTATTCGGCGTTGAACCAGGGGCACCGGCACCCGCGCATCGTGACGGCGCTGATCGAACAGTCCGGGCGGCTGACGCTCACGTCGCGAGCGTTCCGGAACGACCAGTACGGCCCGTTCCTGCGCGAGTTGTGCGAGTTGGCGGGGTACGAGAAGGCGCTGCCGATGAACACGGGCGCGGAGGCCGTCGAGACGGCGATCAAGGCCGTGCGGCGGTGGGGCTACGAGCGGAAGGGAGTGCCGGACGAGGAGGCGGAGATCGTGGTGTGTTCGGGCAACTTTCACGGGCGGACGACCACGATCATCGGCTTCTCGTCGGAAGCGGGGTACCGCGAGGGGTTCGGCCCGTTCACGCCGGGGTTCCGCATGATCCCGTACGGCGATGCCGCCGCGCTCGAGGCCGCGATCACGGACCGGACGGTGGCGTTCCTGGTCGAGCCGATCGAGGGCGAGGCGGGCGTGGTGGTGCCGCCGGAGGGCTACCTGCGGGCGGCGGCGGAGATCTGCCGGCGACACCGCGTCCTGCTGGCCGCGGACGAGATCCAGACCGGCCTGGGTCGGACCGGCCGGCTCTTCGCCTGCGAGTGGGAGGGGGTCCGGCCGGATGTCCTGATCGTGGGCAAGGCGCTGGGCGGCGGCGTCTACCCGGTCTCGGCGATCCTGGCCGACGCCGACATCATGGACGTGTTCACACCGGGTTCACACGGCTCGACGTTCGGCGGCAACCCGCTGGCCGCGGCCGTGGCGCGTGCGGCGCTACGTGTGATCGTCGACGAGCGGCTCGCCGAACGCGCGGCGGACCTGGGCGCCTGGTTCATGGATGAGCTCCGCCGCATCGATTCGATGCACGTGGCGGAGGTGCGCGGGCGCGGCCTGCTGATCGGCGTCGTGATCCGGGAGGAGTCCGGCCCCGCGCGGCCGTTCTGCGAGGCGCTCATGCGCCGCGGCATCCTGGCCAAGGAGACGCACGAGCAGGTGGTCCGCTTCGCCCCGCCCCTGGTCGTCGCCCGCGAGGATCTCGAGGATGCGCTCGTGGCGATCCGCGACGTGCTCACCTCCCCGGAGCCGACCCGCATCTGATACCAAGTTCGCATGGACCCTCTGCGCGATTCGGGGTGACTCCCGGGAGCGGGAGCGGGAGCGGGAACGTTTAACGGGTGGGCGCCCGCGTTTACCGTAAACGTAAACGTAAACGCTCCCGCTCCAGGCGGCGGAGCCGCCGCTCCCGTTCCCGTGCAGTAACGGTGACCGGCTCACGCGAACTTGATATGAGGATCGGCGCGGGCGCCGCGGCCGTCGGGGCCCGAGGCTGCGGCTCACATCACCGCGGCCCGATCCGTCTGGGCCGGCTTCCGTGGTGTCGCATCGCCGGTCGGCGAGCGGACCTGGATGAACCGGGCCCAGTCCCGCTCGAGCGACACGGTGCGGCCGGCATCGGTCAGCAGCAGGATATGCGAGGGGGTCCCGGCGCGACAGTGCACGACGTCTCCCTCGTGGACGCCGAGGTCGGAGCAGAGCGCGCGCAGTGCGCCGAAGAGAATGCGGTGAATCAGGACGGCTTCGCCCGTGCGGGTCGCGGCGAGGCTGCGAACGGGGGCGGGGGAGTAGCCGGTGGCCATGGGCGCGCTCCTGCCGGTGGGACCAGAAAAGAAAAGGCGCCGGGGATCCGGCGCCTTCACGGTGCCATTATCGAGTGCAAGAAAAGTGCCGGGGTCGGGCCCGTTCGAGCGGGGTCTCGCGGGCGGTCGGCAGGGGATCGGATCGGGGGAGAGTCGGTGCGGTTACGGGAGATCCGCCGAGTGGCCGGAACCGGGAGGGCGGTGGCCGGGGCGGCCTTTGCCGTGCGCAGGGTGCCCGCCCGGCGGGCCTGCGCCGGGCGGGATCGGGGGACGGGCCGGGCTGCTGCGGGCCGCGCCGGGCGGAACGGCGTCGGGTGGCCACGCTTTGCCGAGGCCGTTGCCGGCTCGGACCGCGGAGGCGACGGCGGCGGCGGCCTGATCCGGGAGCACGCCCTCGCGGATGAGGCGTTCGACGGCGGCGGGCAGCCCGCGCAGCTCCTCAGGGCGGGCGCCATGCCCGCGCCAGGCCGCGAGTACGTCCACCGCCGTCTGCACGGGCACACCGCGCTCGAGCAGATCGGCAAGCGTGTGGACGGCAAGCGCGACCGGCTCACCGTCGCCGATGGCTGCGTGCAGCGAGCGCACCGCGTCCTCGGGGACGCCGCGCCGGAGCGCATCCGCCACGGCCGTGATGTCCGCCGGCGTGGCCTCCGCATCGGGGAGGAGCGAGCGCGCACGACCCAACTGGGCGGCGAGTTCCTGGACCACGGAGATCACGCGGTCGGGTGGAACCCGCTTCGCGGCGCCCTCGAGCGCCTTGTCGACCAGGGGTTCCGTGGGCAGCCCCTGGTCGCGCGCGGAATCGAGCACGCGCTCGAGGGCGCGCGCGGCCGCTTCGGGGAGCACGGCGCGTGCTCGCTCGATCCCGGCGGTGGCCTGTGATGCGGCCGCATCCCGTGCCAACGGCGGCGACCACCCGGCCGCCAGCGCCGTGACGAAGAGAGCCGCAAGGACGGGTCTGTTCATTTGGTAATCCGTTGCGGGTACGAAGGTTAATCCCTCATCCATCCAGACGATCGGGCGGCGCGCGCGTCACCCGCCCTGAACCACGATGCTGCCGTTGCGTCGACCCCAGCCGTCATCGACGATCCCGGGGGCATCGTCGGGAACGTACCAACGCTCGCCGTCGAGCAGGAATCCGAAGTGGTACACGCCCGCGGCGAGGACCACTTCGAGCGTCCAGACATCTCCGGTGCGGCCCATCGGCCGGGGTTGCCATCCGGTGAAGTCTCCGGCGATGGCGACGCGGCGTGCTTCGCCGGCGGGAAGCTGGAATCGGACGCGACGCCCGCCCTCCTCCGCGGGCCCGACCACCTCGACCACGGGAGGCGAGCGGAAGACCTCGGTGCTCGCCGCGTGCCAGCTCAGACCGACGCTGGCCGCGAAGCTGCCGGGCGTGCCGTAGAGCGGGTCCGTGACGCTCCGGCCGATACTCAGGTTGCCCGCGAGGCGCGGCGCGACGGGCACGCGGAGCGTGCCCTCGTAGCCCACCTCGAGGCCGGCCGCGCCGGGCGCATCCCAGAGCCGCGTATCCAGCGTGATGGCCGCGTCTCCCAGCGGGAAGGCGACGAGCGCATCGGCGCCGCGGAACGTCCCGGCGATGGGGCCACCCGCCCGGTACGTCTCTCCCGTGACTTCCAGCCAGGCCGCGCCGAGGCGGCGCCCGGCCGAGAGTGCGCCGCCGGTCACCTCCAGCGGGCCATCGAAACGGTTGGGCCGATCGAGGTTCGGACGCGTCCACCGGCCGCGCGTCGCTTCGCCGTGGAGCGTGAACGTGAACGCGCCGAGCGACGCGCTCAGGCGCGGTCGCAGCGATGCGCCGTAGGCCGTGTAGGCGAACGGCCTGCGATACCGGAGCCCGAAGGCCTCGATGCGCAGCCCGGCGCCGAGCGGGCCGAGGCGTCGCACGGCGCCGGCGGCGACCGAGCCGGCCAGCCATGCACCGGCATCCGCATCGGGGCCGAGGCCGCCATCCAGCGCGAGGTCCAGGGAACCGAGGCCGGGCCGGTCGAGGATCAGTCGCGTGCCGAGCAGGCCGAAGGTCGTGGCCTCCGCGCTGATCGCGCCGGCAGGGGGGAGCGCGTGCGCCGCGCTGGCGTTCAGCCAGACGTCGAGCTGCTGTGCCGCCGCGGCGGTCGGAGCCGGCAGTTGCGCGGCACCGGCGGCCGCGAGCGCGAGCAGCCGCACCGGCCGCCCGCTCAGGACGACCTCCTCCGCGGCGCGGTCACCGTGATGAGCGCGTTGCGCATCCCGAACCCGTCGTCTACGTAGCGCTCCGCGCGCGGATCCGTGACCCAGCGGTCGCCGTCCACGACGAACATGTACTTGTGCAGGCCCGGCGGGATCGCGAACGTCCCCGTCCAGATGCCGTCGCCGTCCGGATCCCGGAGCGGGTTGCGCTGCGTGTCCCACCCGTTGAAATCGCCCGCGAGCGCCACGCTCCGCGCATCCGCTCCCGCAAAGACGAACTGGACGTAGATCATCTCCTCACCGGCACGCGCCGGCGGCGCGCTCCGCGGAGCCGCCGCCGTGACCGGCGCCGGCACCACCGGCGGCTCCCCGCGCGGCCACACGAAGAGCACCAGCGCGGCCACGCCCGAGACGACCAGGAGCGTGATGGGCCGCAGGCGAACCGTCCGGGGCTCGAAGATCCAGCGCAGTATGCGCTGCTTGCGTCCCGGACGCGGCGCGGTCCGGATCGCGCTCATGATGCGCTCCTCGAGCCAGGGCGGCGCGCGGCGCTCCGCCTGCATGAGACTGGCCGAACCCAGCAATGCATCCCACTCGGCGGCCTCCGCGGCCAGCTCCGCCGGGAGCCGCTCGCGCGGAATCTCGCCGTCCAGATACCGGTGCAGGTCGGGATGCATCACAACACCTCCTCGAGCACGGACTTCAGGGCCTCACGCGCACGGAGCACACGCATTTTCAATGCAGAGATCGACACGTCCAACATCTCGGAGATCTCCTCGTAGGACAACCCCTCGACGTGCTTCAAGAGGAAGGCCTCGCGCTGGATGTCCGGAAGCATTGCCAACGCCCGTTCGATCACGACGCCCAACTCGCTGCGTTCCAGCTCCACCGCAGGATTCGACCTTTCGCGCGCGGCCACCGGCTCCGGGTACGCATCCAGGCTGATGTCCCGCCGGCGGCGGTCCTTGAGGTGGTCCTTGCAGCAGTTGGCAAGGATCCGGAACAGCCATGCGCCGAAACGGTCCGGCTTGCGACACCGATCGATCTGCGTGTACGCCTTGACGAGCGCCGTCTGCACCAGGTCGGCCGCGACATCGCTGTGGCCGGTCATTCGCGCCGCGTGCCGGTACAACATGTCCTGATACCGCTGAACCAGCACCCGGTACGCCTCGCGATCGCCCGCGATGACCCTCGCCACCACCTGCCCGTCGTTCGGCTCCTCGACGGGCCCCCACGCCTCGGACTGATGCATCACTCGGCTCGACGATCAAGCTTCGGAAAAGTCACGGCAGCGGCCACCCCAACGTACTTGCATCGATGTAGCTCCCCCGCTATACTCGGGCTCCGGCCGCGCGTTCCGCCCCACTCGCACGGGGCTGGCTTCCTCCCCAGGGGGCGGGGACAGTCGGCCCCGTTGTCACATCGAGGTGTCGACGCCGGGTTCAAGCCGGTCGCACCACCTGAATTCGCATTCAACCGCCCCGGAGGATGGGCTATGTCGACTCGAGGGTTGGAAGGCATTGTCGTCGCCGAAACGCAACTGAGCAAGATCTACGGCGAGCAGGGTCGGCTGCTCTACCGCGGATACGAGATCGAGGATCTTGCGGAGCATACGAGCTTCGAGGAGGTCTGTCACCTCCTGTGGTACGGTGAACTGCCCGACCGCCGGCAGCTCGATGCACTCCGCGCGGGCTTCGCCGAGGCGGCGGCCGTGGACCCCGGCGTCATCGACATCCTCCGTCGCCTCCCGAAGGGCGGGCACCCGATGGCGACGTTGCGGACGCTGGTCTCGGCGCTCTCTGCCTACGATCCGGAGGCGGAGGACATGTCGCCGGAGGCGAATCACCGCAAGGCGGTGCGGCTGACGGCGAAGCTGCCGACGCTGACGGCGGCCATCGAGCGGGTCCGTCAGGGCAAGGATCCGATCGCGCCGCGGCCGGAGCTGGGGCTCGCGGCGAACTTCCTCTACATGCTGCATGGCGAGGAGCCGGCGGAGCTTCCCGGGCGGATCATGGACGTGGCGTTCATCCTCCATGCCGAGCACGGCATGAACGCATCGACGTTCTCCGCGCGCGTAACCGTTGCGACGCTCTCGGACATGCACTCGGCCGTGGTCTCCGCGATCGGTACCCTCAAGGGCCCACTGCACGGCGGCGCGAACGAGCGCGTGATGCGGATGCTGAAGGCGATCGGCGAGCCGGATCGTGCGGCGGCGTGGATCCGTGATGCGCTGGGCCGGAAGGAGAGGATCATGGGGTTCGGGCACCGGGTGTACCGGGCGTTGGATCCGCGCGCGCCGATCCTGAAGCGGCTGGCCGAAGAGCTCGCGGCGCAGGGCGGCCCCGCGGAGAACCGGTGGCTCGAGATCTCCGAGCGGGTGGAGCAGGTGATGGCCGAGGAGATGAAGGCGCGCGGGAAGCCGATCTATCCGAACGTCGACTTCTTCAGTGCATCCGTGTACTACACGCTGGGCATTCCGCCGGACCTGTTCACGAACGTGTTCGCCTCCGCGCGCGTGGCCGGCTGGACCGCGCACATCATGGAGCAGCTCGCGGACAACCGCCTGATTCGGCCGAAGGCGGAGTACGTGGGTCCTGAGGGGAAGAAGGTCCGCCCGATCGAGGCGCGGGGTTAGGAGCGGAGCGGGATGAGCGACGGCTACGAGTTCACGAAGGTTCCGGCGGGCGGGGATCCGATCACGGTCCGGGAGGGCGAGCTGGTGGTCCCGGACCGGCCGATCCTCCCCTTCATCGAGGGCGATGGCACGGGCCCGGACATCTGGCGCGCAACGCGCCGAGTCCTCGAAGCCGCCGTCGCGAAGGCCTTCGGCGATCGCCGTCGCCTGATCTGGATGGAGGTCTACGCGGGGGAGAAGGCGGTTCGCGAGACGGGCGAATGGTTGCCGGGCGAGACGCTGCGCGCGCTCGAAGAGTTCAAGGTCGGGATCAAGGGGCCGCTGACGACGCCGGTCGGCGGCGGGATCCGGTCGTTGAACGTGACGCTGCGGCAGGTGCTGGACCTCTACGCCTGCATTCGCCCGGTCCGCTACTTCGAGGGCGTGCCCTCGCCGGTGCGGGATCCCCAGAAGCTGGACATCGTGATCTTCCGCGAGAACACGGAGGACGTGTACGCGGGGATCGAGTGGCCGGCGGGGAGCCCGGAGGCGGAGCGGGTCCGCGAATTCCTGGTGGACCGGATGGGTGCGAAGATCCGCGCCGACAGCGCGATCGGGATCAAGCCGATGAGCGCGTTCGGCTCGAAGCGTCTGATCGCGGCCGCGATCCGCTACGCGCTTCAGCGTGGCCGCACCTCTGTCACGCTGGTCCACAAGGGGAACATCATGAAGTTCACCGAGGGCGCCTTCCGGGACTGGGGCTACGAGGTGGCCCGCGAGGAGTTCGGCGACCGGACGGTGCCCGAGGCGGAGGCGCGCGAGGGGGACGACCGCGTCGTCATCAAGGACCGCATCGCCGATGCGATGTTCCAGCAACTCCTGCTGCGGCCGGCCGAGTATTCCGTGATCGCCACGCCGAACCTGAACGGCGACTATCTCTCGGATGCGGCCGCCGCCCAGGTCGGCGGGCTGGGGATGGCGCCGGGCGCGAACGTCGGCGATGAGGTCGCCGTCTTCGAGGCGACGCACGGCACGGCGCCCAAGTACGCGGGCCAGGACAAGGTCAATCCCGGCTCGCTGATCCTCTCCGGCGTCATGATGCTCGAGCACCTCGGGTGGCACGAAGCCGCGCAGCGCGTCATCGTCGGTCTCGAGCGCGCGATTGCGAACCGGACCGTGACGTACGACCTCGCCCGCCAGATGGAGGGTGCGACCCGGGTGTCGACCTCGGGCTTCGCCGACGAAATCATCCGGAACATGTGAGGGGCGGCGCTGTAGGCGCCGCCGGGCTGGGGCTTGGGCTAGGGCTGGGGCTGGGGAGTGCCCGGGAGGGGGTGTGGTGGTGGGGGGGGGACGGCCCGGGAACGGCCGGGAACGGGAGCGGGAGCGGGAACGTTTACGTTTACGGGAACGGCGCCTGTGGCGCCGACGGGATCGGGATCGGGACCGAACGGCGGAGCGGTAGCTGGCGACGCGCACGCGCACCCGCTCGCGCACGCGCACGGTAGGGAGATCGGGAGGGGATGGGAACTGCCCGGGACGGGGGCGGCCGAACGAAGCGTCCGTTTTCTCCTGTGCGGGAGCAGGGCGTCCGGAGGAGGCCCGGTTTCCGTGTCCACGGGGACGGGGGCGGTGCCCGGGGTTCCGGCGGCGGTGGGATCGCAGAGTGGGGCGGGGGGCCGGCTTCGCATGCTCCCCGGCTCCTGTGTGCCGTAGGTGTCTGCCCTTCGATCCCCCTCTCCCGTAGCCGCGGGTGTTGCCGCTTCCGTCGGTGCAGGCGCCGCTTCCGTTCCCGCCGGCCGCGGCTTCCGTTCCTTCGTGTTCCCCGGCTCGAGCCGGGGCCCAGCCCCAGTCCGGCGCCGAAGGCACCCCCTGGATCTTTCACCGTACCCGGGTTGTAGGACGGCAAACGTATGGGAACGTTCGACATCGATGTGATCGAGAAAGAGCCGGCCGAGGTGGAGACCCCTCTGCTCGTGCTGGCGCACTTCGAGGATGATCCGGAGCCGGTGGGTTCGGCGGCGGAGCTCGATGCGCGGCTGGGCGGCGAGATCGGTCGGATCCTCCGTCGCGGCGATTTCCGCGGTGGGAAAGACGAGGCGCTGGCGATCTTTCCGCGGCCGGGCGAGGCGCGGGCGGAGCGCGTGCTGCTGGTGGGGCTGGGCAAGCGCGATGCATACCAGCCGGAACGGTTGCGTCGTGCCGTCGGCGCGGCGGTTCGGCAGGCGGAACGCCTCGGGGCGCGGGCGCTGGCGTTGCCGCTGGACTTCGCCGCTCGGGTGGGCGGACGCGCGGGGATGCCGACGGCGGCACAGGCGGCCGCGGAGGCGGCCGTGCTCGCGGCGTGGGAGTTCCGGGAGTTCAAGACGATCCAGGAGGAGGCGGCCCCCCGCGCGAGGGTCGAGGCGTTGGTCCTGGTCACCCGGGAGGATGCAGCGGCGTGTAGGAGCGCTGCGGAGCGCGGCCGCACGATCGCGGCGGGGGAGAACCTCGCGCGTGACCTCGCGTCGCGGCCGGGCAACGTGGCGACGCCGTCGCACCTGGCGGAGGTGGCGGGCGAACTCGCGGAGACGTACGGGCTCGGACTCACGGTCCTCGACCGCGACGCCATGCGCCGCGAGGGGATGGGCGCATTGCTGGCGGTGGCCAGCGGGAGCGAGGAGGAGCCGCGCTTCATCGTCCTCGAGTATCGCGGCGCCGAGACCGGCGTCGGCCCGCTCGCGCTGGTGGGGAAGGGGGTCACCTTCGATTCGGGCGGGATCTCGATCAAGCCGGCGTCGGGGATGGAGGAGATGAAGTACGACATGTCCGGTGCCGCGGCCGTGCTCGGCGCGATGCGCGCGATCGCGGCGCTCGCGCTCCCCGCGCACGTGGTCGCGCTGATCCCCTCGACCGAGAACCTGTTGTCGGGGCGGGCGCTCAAGCCCGGCGACATCATTCGCAGCCACCTGGGCAAGACGATCGAGGTGGTGAACACGGACGCCGAAGGCAGACTGATCCTGGCCGACGCACTCTCGTACGCCCGGCGCTACACTCCGAGTGCGATCGTGGACGCAGCCACGCTGACCGGCGCGTGCGTGATCGCGCTCGGCCACCACGCGATCGGCCTGATGGGGACCGATCCCGCGCTGGTCGACGAGATCCGGGCCGCGGGCGAGCAGACGGGGGAACGGTGCTGGCCGCTCCCGCTCTGGGACGACTACCGCCCGCAGATCGACAGCAATTTCGCGGACATCAAGAACACCGGCGGCCGGCCGGCCGGGACGATCACGGCCGGGCTGTTCCTGCGCGAGTTCGTAGGCCAGACGCCGTGGGCGCACCTCGATGTGGCCGGCACGGCGTATCGCGACGATGCCGCGCCGTACCATCGCAAGGGCGCGACCGGGATCCCGACCCGGCTCTTCGTGGAATGGGTCCGAGCGCGCACCGAGCGGTGAGCGGACCTCGTCGTCCTCGCCCCCGGCCCCGGCCGGGGGTCGTTGTTCTCGGGGGAGCGGTCGCGCTCCTCCTCGCCATCGCCTCCGCGGCCCGCGCGCAGGACCCGAAACGCCGCCCGCCCCCGGTTCGCCCCGACACGCTCGCGCCGCGCCCGGATTCGCTCGGCGTTCCCCCCGACTCGCTCCCGCCGCGGGACTCGCTCGCGGCGGACACGCTCCCGCCGGTCGAGGTGGTCGTACCGTTCCCGCGCGGCGGTGCACCGGGTTGGTCGGTCGGCGTGTGGGAATGGGACCGGGAGGCGCTCCTCGCGACCGCGGCGGTCACGCTGGCCGACCTGCTCGAGCGGATCGTCGGGACGACGCCGATCCGCTCGGGCTTCATCGGCGCGCCGGAGGCGGTCGGCGCGTGGGGCGCGACCGCGGGCAGGGTCGACGTCGTCCTCGATGGCTTCGCGCTCGATCCGCTGGCAGGCGGAAGCCCCGACCTCTCGCGGATCGAACTGATTCACCTGCGTCGGGTCCGCGTCGAACGGCGGCTCGGCGGTCTGCGCATCGAGCTCGAGACGCTGGCGCCCACGGAACACGAACCGTACACCATGATCGAGGCCGGGACCGGTGATCTGGATGCGCAGGTCTTCCGCGGGCTCTTCATGGCGCCCCGGGTGTTGGGCAGCCCGCTCGCGGTCGGCATCGACCGCATCGATTCGGATGGCCTGCGTGGGCAGGAGCCGGCGGACCGCTTCACGGCGTGGCTCAAGTACGGGATCATCAGCGGGAGCACGGGCCTCGAGTTCGAGCTGCGCCAGAGCTCGATGGAGCGACAGGTCGTCGAGAACGGGGTTGCGGACGTGCGTGAGGGGTCCCGGCAGGACTGGACGGTGCGCGCGCGCGGCGCGCCGGTACCGGGACTGACGGCGGAGGGCTTCTTCGGCATGTCCGCGGTCGACGGGCGGCTCACCGGGACCGACGTGAATGCACAGAGCGCACAGGCGGGCGCGCGCGCGGCCTACCAGGGCGAGGACGCCTGGGCGGCGGGCGCCGTGCGGCTGCGGAGCGGCGCCGTGCTCCCACAGGTCGAAGCCACGCTCTCGGGCGGCGCGCGCCTGCCGGCGCGGCTCCGCGTCGGCGGCGACGTCCTGCTGGCGCAGTGGGCCGATGGCCCCGGCACCGTGGCCTACGGCATTCGCTCCGAGATCGGGCCGTTCGCCGGGATCCGTCCCTTCGTCGAATTCAGCGGCGGCGAGCGCGGTGTGCCGGGGCTGCCCGGCACCGGCGATGCCCCTGTGATCACGGATCGGACGGCGTTCCGCGCGGGCGCGGAGTACAGCCGCGGCGGACTGCACGCGGGCGCGGCGCGGGTCGTCCTGCGCGCCGATTCGCTCCCCGACTTCGGCCTCCCGTTCGACGGCACCGGCCGCCTCTTCCCCGCCGGCGAGTTGCAGGGCTGGGAGCTGACCGGCCGCGTGCCGCTCCTCTGGGAGCCGCTCTCGTTCGAGGGCTGGTACACCCGATGGTCCGGCGCCAATCCGTGGATCTACATTCCCTTCGAGAGCTGGCGCGCCGCGCTGGTCTACCACGACAGCCCGCTCGAGAGCGGCAACCTCGAGATCCTCGCGCGGCTCGAGGGATACGGTCGCGGACCCATGGCCACGCCGGCCCCCGACGCCGGCGTGACCGCCGTGCCCGCGCGCACCAGCTTCGATTTCTACCTCCAGATCCGCGTCATGAGCGTGCGCGCGTTCCTCCGCTGGGAGAACATCCTGCACCGGCTCGACCTCGAAGACCTGCCCGGACGCGTGCTGCCGGGGCAGCGCGTGTTCTACGGCGTGAAGTGGGAGTTCCACAATTGAGGGGGGCGCCTCGCGGGGCGGGGATCCTGGCGGCATTCCTGTTCGCCACCGCGACCATCGCGCCGGGCGATGCGCTGGGGCAGACGCGCTGCAAGACGGGCAAGCCGTGCGGTGACACGTGCATCCCACTGAACGCGATCTGCCCGATCGGCTCGGCAGGCGCCGGCGACACGGCGGCCTCGGTCGTGGCGGCCATCCCCGAGGGCGCGCGGTACGCCGCCTCTTCGCGTGGACACGTCTACTACTGGATCGGGTGCGCCGCGTGGCGGCGGCTCGCCCCCGGGAACCTGGTCTTCTTCAACTCCGCGGTCCGGGCGGAGGCGGCCGGCTACCGGCCCTCGCGGTCGGCGGGGTGCGGGCGGCGGCGGCCGGAGGGCGCGGCGGATTCGATGGCGATCGGAACGCCAGTGGCTCCGGGTGCCGCCGCGAGCCGCGCGACCGCCGCGGCGGTCCCCTCCGGCGCGAGCCCGCACCGAGCCACACCGGCAGCGCTGGCCACCCCGCCCGCACCCCCGCGGTTCGGTGGGGTTTGCGTGATCGCGCGGGTGGTCGACGGGGACACGCTCGCGTGCCGGAACGGCGAGCGGATCCGGCTGCTGCTGATCGACGCACCCGAGATGGACCAGGGCCCGTTTGGGCACATCGCGACCTGGGCGCTCCAGGACCTGGCGGCGGCCGGCGACTCTGTGGACCTCGAGTTCGACGTCGAACGCCGCGACCGCTATGGCCGCATTCTGGCCTACGCCTATCTCCCCGACGGACGCATGGTGAACGAGGCGCTCGTGCGACAGGGGTATGCCGTGATGCTGGTTTACCCGCCGAACGTGAAGCACGTCGAGCGCATGCGCGCGGCCGCCGTGGCGGCGCGGGTCGCGGCCGAGGGGCTCTGGGCGACGCCGGCGTTCTCGTGCGCCCCGGTCGACCACCGGGCGGGACGCTGCGAGTGACGACTGACGACAAGTTCGCCCGCTCGCGCTCCCGATCTGGCCCGGGTCGCGAATGGCATTGCGAGGCCGCTCGACTGGCCCCCCTGCGCCAGTTTTGTCCGAGCGAAAACGAGACTCTTGCGATCGAGCGGCGCGTAAGCAAGATTGCGAATGGTGTGCAGCTCGGAAGCAACGGTCCCGCACCCGGTCCGAGCCGGCGGGACGCTCCGACTGTGGGTGGCACACATACTCCCGTCCGTCATTTCTTGAGGAGTGGAGAACGTGAACCTCCTAACGTCCTACGACTGGTACCAACGACGCCACTGTGTGCCACGCATAGCATTCCTTTTCTTGTTCATGCTGGCCGCGTTCGCCAAGAAGAGCGATGCACAGGACAATGTCGTAATCCCCCCTGGGCCGATATGCGGCCGGTGCGTCCTCAAACTTCAGCACATGGCAACACTGGGAAGTCGCGACGGGCCGGGCGCGCTTTCGGGTCAGATCGCGTCTATCGCCCGGGACAGCGGGGGGAGAATCTACGTCGTGGACTATCTCCGCGATTCCGAGATCATCGTCTACGATCGTAGCGGCCGGTTCGTTCGGACCATCGGCCGCGAGGGCCACGGGCCCGGGGAGTACACGTCGATCGGAAGCTTGCACATCACCGTCGACGATACCATACACGTCTTTGATTTCGGCAACGCCCGGCACACCATCCTTTCGCCGGATGGCGCGTTTGTGAGGTCGCACGTGTTCCCCGGCCTCGTGACGCAGTCCACGACGACGCGTTCCGGTGTCACCGTGGTCGGTGCGCGCATCGGGACGCCGGAGCGCTTCGGGTTGCCGCTTCACGCGTTGCTCGCCGACGGCGATTCGATCATCTCGTTCGGGAGCGAGAGCCCGGTCGTTAGACCGGACATGCGTTATCTACAGGAGAGGAGGATCAGCCCATCGGATGGCGACCGGGTCTGGTCCGCGTACGAATCCCAATACCTCATAGAGTTGTGGGACGTGAGCGGGACGAAGGTCAAGGGATTCTATCGTTCGGTCGACTGGTTCCCGCCATACCCGGTACACCACACGATAACGCCGGACAATGCGCCGTATCCGGTCCTCGCGGCCATCCGTGAAGGCGGTGGGGGGCGACTGTGGGTTGCCACGTCAGTCGCCGATCTTGATTGGCGGGATGCGTTGGGCGAACTGACAGAGGGTCCGGAAGGCCCATATTACCCGGTGGAGGATTACTCCCGCCTTCTGGATACAATGATCGAAATTATTGATCCAGCTAGCGGGCGTCTGGTCCTGTCACAGCGAATCTCGCAAATGGTGGTCGCAATCCTGAATGGTGACACGGTTGTTAGCTATAGAACTGACGTCGACGGCGTGCCGTTTCTGGATGTCTGGGGGGTCAGTGTTCACCAATGATGAACGGGAGAGTTGATCATGATCGGTAAGTTCTTGGCTTCGACCCTGATCGTGTTGGTCGCGGGGGCCGCCACGGAGGACGTCGGAAGCTGGCCGGGCCCGGTGGACGGTCCCGTGTCTCCCCTGGAGGTGGCGTTTCGCACCTCCAGTTGCTACGATTGTAGCAACTGCGGCTACGGCTGCCATAGGATTGACGTGCCGCACGCCATCATCGGGTACATGTTTAGCGTCCGTGGGGACGCGGGTTGGATGCGCAGGTGAGCGGCTGGCGTGAGATATGCCGGTATGCACCCGGCCATGGACCTCTCTACTGTTCGCGAGCATCCGCTTGGCTCCGCTGCCCCAGTGGCGAGTG
>DASVCS010000153.1:0-1324 GCA_036381495.1 Longimicrobiales bacterium | reverse complement strand
CGTCGCCCCACTCGCCGGAGCGGTAGGCGCCCGACGTCTTCGCTTCGACGATGCCGACGATCTCGGAGTCGATCGGGGAGAGCGCGATCCCGTCGAGGTGGCACATCATCCACTCGTGCTCCGGGTGACGGAGCGTATCGAGGAGAGCGACCGCCTCGGTGATCTCAGCGGCCGGGATGGGGATGCCATCGGCGCAATAGCACAGAGGCACCCCATGCTCCCCGCGGCCGACGACATTGACGCCGTTCCGCCGGGCGAACTCCCGGAGCAGCACGGGCTCCAGGATCGTCCCCCACTCCGCCGCTTCGCCGGCCGGCTCAGGCTCGACGATTCCGCGCTTCTCGAGGTACAGGTCGAGCGGCGTCTTCCAGCGGTTCAGCCCCGCCACCGTGGCCGCGTCGCTGCTGCCGATCCCCGTGCGGCGGACGTCGGGGTCCGCGGCGGGGATGTAGAGGGTCGCCGTGCTCACGCCACCGCCTCCACGGCCACCGGCCGCCGCTCGATTTCGTCCCTGCGGGGCTGGACGTGCAGCCCGACCGACGCGAGCATTTCGCGGATCTCAGGCGTGTCGGCCAGCAGGATCACCGCGTGGTCGCCCCGCAGCGGGCGAGGGTGGATGAACCCGCGCACGCCGCCGTCGAGCGGTTCGCCGTCCGTGTCGAAGTACGTCGCGTGGGCGCGGTAGGTCTTCGGCTCGCGCATGGTCAGTCCTCCCTCCTCAGGCGCTCCAGGATCTCGCGCTCCACGGCGTCCCAGTCCTGTGCATGACCGCACGGCGGAACATCGCCGGGATACGTCGCGTCCGTGATCTCGACGCGCGGCGGCGTGCCGGGGTACCAGCGAGTCGGCCGCTCGGCGCGGACGGCGTAGCCGTAGCCGTACTCGCGCTCGCAGTCGGGGTGGGTGCAGGCAATCGTCGTGGTGTCAGACATTGGCGGCCTCCGGGGTCCGCGTCTCGATCCGTTGGATCGCCTCGCGCACGCGCTTCAGTTCGGCGTGGAGCACCAAGAACGCCGCGCCCAGGTGTCGGTGCGCCTTCCAGCCAGGGCCGTCGTAGTTGAACTTCATGCCCGTGCCGGCCGCGTCATCGTCCTCGATGATGGGATGTAGGGCGCAGGAGGCGGTGTTGAGGAGCCGCAGCGCCTCGTCCAGCAGCCGCTTGCGCTCGTAAAGTTTGGTCAAGTGCAGAGTCGGCATGGCGTCAGTCCTCCTCTCCGGTGGCTAGGGCTTCCTCGTATGCCTTCGTCGCTCGCCATGCGTCGAACGGCTTGGCCTTTCGCACCAACGGCGGGCACTCCTCGCTGCCGGTGTCGGCGTGCACGTA
>DASVCS010000152.1:0-11676 GCA_036381495.1 Longimicrobiales bacterium | reverse complement strand
CTGCTGGCGTCGCGAGGCATGCTGTCGCTGGAGGACGACGTACGCAAGTACATCCCGGAGCTGCCGGATTTCGGCGTGAAGATCACGCTGCGTCACCTGCTGTCCCACACCACCGGCTACCGCGAGTTCATCAACACGCTGCTCCTCGCCGGGCGTCAGATCCTCCAGGGGGACTACATCGCCCCGGACGAGGTGATCGAGGTGATCCAGCGGCAGCCGGCGCTCCAGAACGAGCCGGGCGCCGAGTTCAACTACAACAACTCCGCGTTCAGCCTGGCCGCCCTCGTCGTCGAGCGAGTGACCGGGCGGCCGTTCGCGCAGTGGATGCGTGAGGAGGTGTTCCTGCCGCTCGGCATGACGAAGACGTGGGTGCGCACGAACCCCGGCCAGATCATTCCCGGCCGTTCGAGCGGCTACATTCCGGGCGACGACGGCTTCCGCGAAGTCCGCGACCTCCACGCTTCGATGGGTGCGGGCGGCATCTACACGACGCCCGGCGACATGGCGAAGTGGATGCGCAACTTCCGCACGGCGGAGCTGGGTGGGCCGGAGGTGATCCGTGAGCTGACGACGTCGGGCGTGCTGACGAGCGGGGAGCCGACGAACTACGGCCTGGGGCTGTTCCTCGACACGCGGCGCGGCCTGCGGCGCTGGCACCACGGCGGCAACGACGTCGCACACAGCTCCACGTTCGTCTACTACCCGGACCTGGACGCGGGCTACGTCGTGTTCAGCAACTACCAGGGCCTGCCGGGCGGCCTTGCCCGTGTGGTCGAGGACGCGTTCTTCGGCGAGTACATGACGGCGGAGGAGCGCCCGACCGCGGCCTCGGGTGTGAGTGTGCCCGCCCGGGTCCTCCGGCGGTATGCGGGCAAGTACGAGATGACGACGCTCGGCGGCCTGATCCTCACCGTGGAGCTCGAGGGCGGTCAGTTGCGCGTCCAGCTGCCGGGCCAGCCGGCTCTGCCGCTGCGGCCGGTTTCCATGACGACGTTCGAAGTGGTCGGCGCGCCGGCGCGGATCACGTTCAACGCGGCAGCGGACGGCGCCGTCGAGGGGATCACGTTCCACCAGGGGGGCGAGCACCCCGGACGCCGTGTCGCGGAAGAACGCCCGGCAGTGGACCTCGCCAGCTACGCAGGTCGCTACTTCAGCGAGGAGCTCGAAACCTACTACGACCTGAGCGTGGAGGACGGCCGGCTCGTCATCCGCCATCGGCGCTTCGGGCCGGTCCCGCTGACGCATACGGACCGCGACACGTTCTCCGGGACGTTGCCCGTGACCCGGGTCGTATTCCGCCGTGATGAGCGAGGCAACGTCACCGGCTTCGAGGCCGGCAATGGCCGGGCGCGCGGCATCCTGTTCACAAAGGTCGGGGCGATTGCCGCGCCGCCCGCCAGATCGACGCGAACCGGTACATCAGGCGGATCAGCCGGTAGGCCCGGTCCATCGAGTCGGCGGTGAACCCGACCCTGTAGCCATCGACCTGCCGCACGCCCGGGATCGCCTCGAGGATCTGCGGCGTGGTCACGTCGGACAGCCGTAGCCGGACCCGGACGGGCGAGCCGATGTCGAACGGACGCGCGCGGTCGAGCCGTTCGAACGCGCGGCGCGTGGCCGCGGCGAGGTCGGCGCGCACGGCGTCGGGGTGCCGCAGCCGCGCGGACGCCGGCGTGACCGCGACCTTGGTCACGCCCCGCTCCGCCGTCAGGCGGAGTTCGCGCGGCCTTGCCTTACGTTGACCCGCCGAGCAGCGGCGCGAGCACGATCCCGCCGAAGTTCTGCACGAAGTGCAGCACGACCGGCGCGACGATGCTGCCGCGCCACAGGTAGATCACCGCCAGCAGCGCGCCGATGAGGCCGACGGCGATCGTGCCGGCAGCGCCCTGGTAGCCGTGGCCGAGCGCGAAGATCACCGAGGACAACACGACTGCCGCTGCCGTGCTGCCGGTGAGCGAGCGCAGCCGCAGCAGCAGGTAGCCCCGGAAAACCGTCTCTTCTGCGACCGCGACGATCGCCACCAGGACGACGCCGAAAGCGAGCTCAGGGCCGCCCGCCGGCGGCGCGAACGGCGCGGTGCCGGGCCCGCCGTCCAGCAGGCCGAGCGCGCGCAGCACCAGCGCCAGCACGCCCTGGAACAGCACGAACGGGATCACCAGCGCGAGGCCGACCGCGGCCTCGTTCGGCAGGTCGCGCCGCCGCCAGCCGATCCGGCCGTACGGCTCGCCGTTCCGCCACACGAAGTAGAGGACCAGCGCGACCAGCGCGGTGTTGCTCAGGATCGTCGCGAGCGCGAAGAACGCGAAGCTGGGCTGAACCGCGGGCGATGTGAGCCGGCCCAGCAGCAGCGACGGCGCCAGCAGGAGCAGGAACGCGCCCAGCTCGCGTGCTTCGACGCCGCGCGGCGGGGAGGGGGCGTCGTCGTTCGGAGGGCGATCGGCGGTCACGATGGTTTCCGGTCGTACGTTCGTGGCGCAATCGTGATCCGGGCGCGCCGGCCGATCCGCGCCCGGGGTCGGCGTACGGATGGCATCGCGCCCGGCCGGGGTCCGTTCGTGGCATGGGGCGTTCCAGGGAAGCCGGCGGAGGCGCTTGCGGCGTTGATCGCCCCACTGCGTCGCCTCCGCTCCCCGGACATCGGGTCGGCCCGTTTGGGCCGACCGGCCTCGCAGCCTGTCACACCGAAGCGTCCTTGTCCACACATGTTTACCACCGAATAGCCTCCGCAACATGCCCGCAGCCCACGCGACCACTGCAGCCGTGGCGCAACGTGCAGCTTGGCTCGCAGGGAGTGCGTGGCCTTGCCACCTACAAGAAGTTAGGCTAGATGTAGATCGCGCGTTCACCCAACCGGGAGGACGACATGAACCTCCATCGTTCGGCGCTCGTGCTCCTTCCACTCGCGGCGTTCGGGATCACGGCATGTGCGTCCGGCTCCGCCATCGTTACCGGCACTCCGAGGGATCCGATCCCGCCGGAGCAAGTGGTCCTCTACCTCGAACCACCGGCCGAGTATGAGGTCATTGGCCTCGTATACGCATCCACCGATGCTGGATGGACACAACAGCAAAAGGTGGATGCTGCGATCAAGGAGTTGAAGAAGCAGGCCGCGAAGCTAGGAGCGAACGGGGTGCTCTTGGAATCCGTTGACGAGACGAGCGGCACCCTCGTTGCCGGGCATGGCACGGGTTTCAACTATGCCATGCCGGTCACCGACAAGCACTTCCAGGGCAAAGCCATCCTCGTCGAGAAACAGTAGGCCCGGTAATTTTGTAGCTGCGAGCGACGCCGGCGGGGTCACGTGCGTCGGAGGCCCGGGCGAGTCGCCCCTCGCTTTTCGCCTGCGGTCCAACGTGAGCGGTGAAGCCGGCGCGCGGTGGTGGGCGCCGCCCTCGTTTGGAATCCCCCTCGTTTCCTGCGAGGCCGACGTCCGCACGGGTGGCACGTACCGTTTCGTTTTCAGCCACCCTGACCTCGAGCAGCCCATGACGTTCTTCGGCAGATATCTCGAAGTGACGCCCTCCTCCCGCATCGTCTGGACGAACGAAGAGAGCGCCGACGGGCCCGTTTCCACGGTGACCTTCGAGGAAAAAGACGGCAAGATGCTGCTGGTCCTGACCGAGCTCTATCCCTCCAAGCAAGCCCTCGACGACGCAATCGCTTCCGGTAGCACGGGCACGACCGGAGCGGCCGAGCAGTTCGAGCTGCTGGACGAGCTCCTTGTCACGCTGGTGGGACGATGAGATGCTCCGCGGCAGGAGGGAGACGAGCGAACGAGGGGCTGGCGGCCCCCGGGCCGGAGCTCGTGCGTTGACCCGCGCGGCTGCATGACGACTGCTGTGGACGTTCGCACATCCCGAGGACGGCCGAGCGCAGGAGGACGCGATGAGAAGGATCCGGTATCAGGTCGCATGCAGCCTGGACGGCTACATCGCCGGCCCCAACGACGAGCACGATTGGATCGTCATGGACCCGGACATCGATTTTCAGGCCCTGCTCGGCCAGTATGATACTGTCCTCATGGGGCGTCGCAGCTTCGAGCTCTTCGGCGGCGGCGCGTCTCCGGGAATGAAGACCTTCGTGTTCTCCCGCACGCTTCGACAACAGGACCACCCCGGCGTCACGATCGTGGCCGAGGGCGTGCGAGAGCTGGTTCAGGACCTGCGCGCGTCTGCCGGCAAGGACATCTGGCTCTTCGGTGGCGGCGAGCTGCCTCAGCTGACCCGCCGTGGTGCCAGATGAGAGGAGGACTCATGCCGACGATCGATCAGCCGCTCGGAGGGCACCCGCTCCGCTACCGCCTCGGCCGCGACCTCTCCGAGCTGATCGACGAAGCACTGCTCGCGAGGACCGGGCGCAGCGCGCGCACGCTGGTGAAGGAGGGGCCGCTCCGGGTCACCCTGATCGCGATCGGCGCCGGCGGATCCATCGCGCCGCACCATGCCAGCGGGCCCATCACCGTGCACGTCCTCTCCGGCGAGATCCTCTTCCGCGCAGGTGGGGACGAATGGAGGCTCGAGCCGGGCGACCTCCTTTCGCTCGGCCCGGGTGTGGAGCACGCGGTGCGATCGGAGTCGGGCGGCGTCTTCCTGCTGACCCTGGCTGCCGCGCCGGAAGGTTAGGTGCAGGATGCGCGCGTGCAGGCACGGACGAGTGCCGCCGGGCGACCGCGCGCCGCCGTCAATCCGCCCGCTTCTGGACCCGCACGCGCCAGACCTCCGGGCCGCGTTCCACATACTCGAAGCGGAACGCACCGTCGCCCCTCTCGGCCTGGAGCGTGTAATACATGCACGTCGGGTCGTGGTCCACCGTGAGGTGAAGCCACCCGCCGACGGGCAGGGCGTTGTACGCGCTCATGATCGTGTCGTAGCGGTCCTTCGGCGGAACGGGCCGTACGTCCAGCTCGACGGGCGCTGCCGCGTTCCGGGTTTCCGTCGCCATTAGCGATGCTCCGTTCTATGCCTGCGCGGGGTTCAACACGACGAATGACGGGTCGGCGGCCTTGCTCCCGCACCCCCAACCGCCGCCTCGGCCCAGCCAGGTGCTCCAGGCGACGCGGTAGCGCGGCGTGCTGGGTGCGAGCGCAAGCGTGCCGCTGTAGCCGGCGAGTGCGAGCCGCGCCATGAGTGGGCCGATCCCGCGCCCCTCGTGCCGCACCGCCTCGGGCCCGCCGCCGAGCAGCCGGATGTGGCGCAGGTGCGCGCCGGCCGCCTCCAGCACCGCCGGGGCGCGGGCCGCCACGTCTTCGCTGCCCGGGTCTACCTCCCACGCCAGCCCGAGCACGCCCGCGGGCGCGCATTCGATCCGGCGCCGGAGGCGCCAGACCTCGCCCGGATCGCTGCCGTGGGCGACGAGCAGCGTTCCGCCCGCTCGGGCGTACGCTGCGGCGGCGGACTCCAGTGCGTCCTCCGCGATGTCACCGTCTTCGAGGTGGGCGATGACGGGCGCACGCAGCACGGATGAGAGCCGCGCCGCCGCCGGGTGGAACGCCTCCGCCCGCGCGGCGCGGAACGCCACGACCGGCGCGGCGCCGGCCGCGGCACGGACGCGTATCGCTTCCAGGTCCGATGTGTCCGGGTCCAGGCCGGCGCCGTGCGCGTGCCCGGCGACCAGCTCCAGGCCCGCGAACCCACGCCGGCGGGCCGCGGCGAGGAGCTCGTCCAGCGTGAAATCGGCGGCCGCGGCCGAGCTCAGGACGAGACGCATGCCGCCACCGCTTTCGAGGTCCGGATCCGCCAGGCGTCCGGCCCACGCTCGTTGGAGTCCCGGCCGAACCGGTGCAGCTCCGACATGTTCATTTCGGCTCCGGGTGAATTCGGTCCGCCGGCCTGCGCGGTTCGAGCAGGCTTCCGGCGCCACGCAGGCCCCTGCAATCTGCCCGCTTCGCGCACGGCGCGCCGTGATGTGGATCACGGTCGCGGTCGCAGCGCACCCCTTCGGCGCAACGGCGACCTGAGGGGAGGTACGGAATCTGCCCCGGGCCCGGCAGTCGGATGGCAGCAGGTCCGCCGCAGCATCGCGGAGGCCGGGGAGGCACGCGGATGAAGGGCGATCATCGCGCGAAACTGACCGCCGGGGCGCTGGTGCTCGTGGCAGCGGTCATCGCGATCGTGGTCCTGGGGTGCCGGGAGACGGAGCAGGACGGTCCGCCAGCCGATGCCGCGCGGGCGGCGGAGCAGGCCGGGCGCGCCGCGCCGGAATCCGGCGCGCTGCCCGGCGGGCCGGCCGCGCCTCCGCCCGCGGACGTCCCCGCGGCGGGCCCCACGGAGCGCGACCTCCAGATCTTCAACGAAACCATGGTCTGGGCGCGCGCCGAGCGGCTGGACACGCTGCCGATCGGCGAGATCATGGTCCGCATCGGCCGCCGCTTCGTCGGCGCGCCCTACCGGCCCGGCCTCCTCGAGGTGCCCGGCCCCGAGCGGCTCGTCATCAACCTCCGCGAGTACGACTGCGTCACCTACGTCGAGACCATGCTCGCCCTCGCCCGCATGGTCCGCGCGGGCGAGGGCGACTTCGATGCGTTCCAGCGGGAGGTCGTGCGCATCCGCTACCGCGGCGGCGTGATCAACGGCTACCCCAGCCGGCTCCACTACTTCAGCGAGTGGATCAGCGACAACGAGGCCAAGGGCATCGTGCAGGACGTCACGCGCGAGCTCGGCGGCGTGCCGACCGACGAGCCGATCGACTTCATGTCGCGCAACGCCGGGTCCTACCCCAAGCTCGGCGACCCGGCCAACCTCGAAGCGATCCGCGCGACCGAGCAGCGCCTCAGCACGCACACGCGTTACGTCATCCCCGAGGACCGCATCGCGGAAGCCGCGCCGCGCGTCCAGAACGGCGACATCATCGCGGCCACGAGCAGCACGCGCGGGCTGGACATCGCGCACACGGGCCTCGCCATCTGGATCGGCGGCCGGCTCCACCTCATGCACGCGCCGCTGGTGGGCAAGACGGTCGAGATCAGCGAGCTCCCGCTCGCGGAGCGGATCCAGCGGATCGAGGGGCAGGACGGGATCATGGTGGCGCGGCCGCAGTAGGAGGGGCCGCGCGGGCGGCCGGCAGGTTTGTCGCCGGGTCGGCAGAGCGGTGCAGCGTGGTTCGACGGGGCGCTCTGTTTGTTCAACCTGCGACATGGGTTGATTGACCCATGTTCGCCGCTGCGCCGGCCGGCGCGTGGGACCGGATCGGGCACCCACCAGCGGGCCGCTACTGCCCCGGCCCGCCAGCAGCGCCGGGTCGGGGCGCCGGACCCGGCGTGCGCACCCGGACCAGCGTGCGCACGGCCGGGTCTCGCCCCGGGGCGCGAGCTACTTCAACCGCAGCATGAAGCCGAGATTGAGCGTCGCGGCGCCTGCGCCGACGTCGCCGTAGAGCGACATCTTCTCATTGAAGAAGTAGCGGGCGCCCGCTCTCCCGATGAAGTAGAGCGCGCTGTTGCTGCACACGTCGTCCACGCCGCTGTACGAGCACGAGACGATCGAGTAGCCGAGCCCGAGGCCGAGGAACGGGTCGATCTTCTCGTTCTCGAGGTTGAAGTGGTAGTTCGCCGTCGCGCCGATCGGGATGTACGACCACTTCACACCGGGCGCCGACCACGAGTAGAAATCCGCGCCGGCCTGAACGCCGATGACGCCGTTGCCGAGGTCCGGCATGCTGCGGAGCGCGTGCTCGGCCCGCAGGCCGAAGGCGATGCTCGCGGAGCCGATCCCGCCCAGTCCGATGGTCGGCCCGATGTCCGTGTAGCCGAGGCGGAACCCCTCCTGCGCCGCTGCCGGCTGCGTGAACGAGGCGAGGGCGACGAGCACTGCTGCCGTGCGAAGGACTCGCGACATCGAAGTCGTCTCCTGAGTAGTGGAATGGTGATCCGGAGAGGCACCGGCCCGGCGCCTCTCCGGGTGGACCGGCCGCTATGGCCAGCGCACGACGAAGCCCGGGACGGGCCCGTTCCCCTGAATGTCGGACGTGCCGTGGCCCAGCTCGCCGAACTGGTTGGAGCCCCAGGCGAACAGCGCACCGCCCAGCCCGATCGCCAGCGTGTGCCCTTCGCCGGCGGACACGAACTGCCAACCGGTACCGAGCGCCTGGCCGAACTCGTAGCGGTTCTGGTTGTCGGGGTCGCTGGTGCCGAGCTTGCCACGCGCATTGGCGCCGCTCGCCCAGAGGGTGCCGTCCGCCTTGAGCGCGATGGTGAACCCGCTGCCCGTCGAGACGTCGATCCAGTCGTTCGCCGGGCTGAGCTGCTGCGGGCTCGTCGGCCCTTCCACTGGCCCCAGGCCGAGCTCGCCGCTGATGTTGCGGCCCCAGCCCCACAGCGTGCGGTCGGTCTTGATCGCCACGGTGGCGCCACCGGCGATCCCGGCCGAAACCAGCAGCCAGTCGTTCGCCGCGCCGACCCGCATCGGCTGCGTGACGAAGCCCGTGCCGGGATTGGTGCCGAGCTGGCCGTAGGTGTCGTCGCCCCAGGTCCAGAGGGTCCCGTCTGCCTTGATGGCGGCGGTGTGATCCGCACCGCCCGCCACCTGGACCCAGTCACCGCCTGTGATCTGGACCGGCGCGTTCTGTTGCGCCGTGTTTCCGGTGCCGAGCTGGCCGAACCGGTTCCGCCCCCACGCCCAGAGGCTCCGGTCGGCCTTGATGGCCAGCGTGAAGTCGTCGCCGGCCCCGATGGCCACCCAGTCGTTGTCGCTGCCTACACGCTGGAACGTCTGGTGCTGGCTGCCCGAGATGCCGAGCTGCCCGTAGCCGTTGTCGCCCGCGACCCACAGCGAGCCGTCCGACCTGAGCGCGATGCTGTGACTGTTGCCGCCGGCGACGGCGACCCAGTTCGTGTCGGCACCCACGCGGACGGGCGAGCTCTGATCCGTGGTGTTGCCGAGCCCGAGCTGCCCCCGGTGGTTCCGGCCCCAGCTCCAGAGGCTGCCGTCGTCGGCCACGGCCAGGCTGTAGGACCAGGCCGCTGCCACGGGCTTGGACTGGAACACGCGCACCACGAGCTCAGCCGTCCGGGTCAGACTGCCGGAGACGCCGCGCACGGTCAGCGTGTGGTCGCCCACGTGGACGTACCGGCCGAGCGAGAGGTTGACCTCGCCGAGCGTGGGGTTGGCTTCGTCGTCCTCCGTGAGCGTGGCGGACATCCCGGCCGGCGCGCCCTCCACGGAGAGGGTGATCGGGCCGTCGAAGCCGTTGAGCCGCTCGACCGTGAAACCGACGCTCGCGCCCCGGCCCTGGACGACGCTGGTCCTGGCCGACTCGAGCACGATCCGGAAATCCGGTTCGGGTGGCGGCGAGATGACCACGGTCAGCGTCGCCGTCTTGTCGCTCACGCCATCCGCCTGCGCGCGGATGGTGAGGTCGTGCGTGCCCGGCGCCGCGGTCGCGGCCACAGCCAGCGTCAGCGTGCTGCTCGTCGCGCCGGGCGCGATCGTGGCCGGCGAGAAGGTCCCCGTCACACCGCCGGGCGCGCCCTCGAGCGAGAGCTCGACCGCGCCGCTGAAGCCGCCGCCGCGCGTCAGCGTGACCGTGGTCGTACCGCTCTGTCCCTGGACCACGCTGACCGACGTGGGGGACAGGCCAATGCTGATCGAGCCCGTCTCCGGATCCGTCGGCCCAGGATCATCGCTGCCACAGCCGGCGACGAGTGCCAGTGCGAGGGCCAGCAGCGGCGCGCGCGAGATCGGTTTCCGGACGACTGTAGCCATGACGTCCATTTGCGGCACCTCTCCGAATGGAAGGGAATCGCCCGCACGCGTTCACCCGGCGGCAACAGCGGCGGCAACACGTGGTTCCGGCGATTGCCTCGCCGGCCGGCACTGCGCTATACTCCGCCTGGCAGCGCGCGCGGCGGACCGCTTCGCCCGCGGTCCTCTCCCCTACCATCGGAGTCCGGACCGAAAGAGTGCCATCGCACGCCGGACGGATCCGCAAACCCTTGCCGTATGGAGACCTCACACGACGCGACCGCCCTCCTGCACAGCTCCCGCGCAGGTGACAGACGGGCGCTCGACGAGCTGTTCACGCGCACCTACGACGAGTTGAAGCGGGCCGCCCGCTACCGTCTGGGGCGGATCCGGGCCGGCGAGACGCTGACCACGACGGCGCTCGTCCACGAGGCCTACGTGCGCCTGGTCGACCAGAGCCGCGTGCAATGGGTGGATCGCGCCCATTTCCTGGCCATTGCATCGCGTGCGATGCGCTTCGTGCTGATCGATCACCTGCGCGCCCGCGCAGCGCTCAAGCGCGGCGCGCTGGAGGAGCCTGTGGCGATCGAGGACATCCAGGTCGCAGAGGCCGGGCCGCAGACGGGCGGCGACCTGCTCGCCCTGAACGAGGCGCTCGAGCGGCTCGGGAGTCTCAATCCCCGGCTCGGCCAGCTCATCGAGTACCGCTTCTTCGGCGGGCTCACGCACGAGGAGATCGCCGAGGTGATGGGCCTCTCGGTGCGTACGGTGAAGCGGGACTGGACGCGCGCGCGCGCATGGCTGTACGAGATGATCCACCCGGAGGATGCCGGCGGCGGGAACATGCCGGCGCCCCGCTGATGAAGCCTGGCCGCGGAGGCAGCGGCGGGAGACGCGCGAGCGCGGAGATGGTACAACCCTGTACCATCGGGCGCTCGATGAAAGCCCGCAGCCGCGGCGCTTCACGGGTGTCTCGCCATCCCGGTGCGCCATGACCTCGAGTGCGGGCGATGAAGGATCTCACCCCTGATCGGTGGCAGCGGATCGATGATCTGTTCGCGCAGGCGCTGGACGAGCCGCCGGAGCGGCGCCTCGGGTGGCTGGCTCGCGCCTGCGAGGGCGACGCGGAGCTGTACGACGCGGTGAGCCGACTGCTCGCGAAGCTGCCTGCCGCCGAGGCGGAGCTGGGCGAATCGCTCTCCGACTACGCGGAAACGGTCCTGGCCGAGCTGGCGGGTGAAGGGTCCGGCGAGCCGCGGGAGGACGGCGTGCTCCCGCTGGATGGCCGGGTCGGCGCGTACCGGCTGGTCGAGGAGGTCGGACGCGGGGGGATGGGCACCGTCTATCTCGCAGAGCGCGACGACGCGGAGTTCGAGAAGCGCGTCGCGCTCAAGCTCGTCAAACGCGGGATGGACACCGACGACATCCTGCTCCGCTTCCGCTACGAGCGGCAGATCCTGGCCTCGCTCGAGCACCCGAACATCGCGCGGCTCTACGACGGCGGCGCCACAGCGGACGGGCGGCCGTACCTCGTCATGGAGTACATCGAAGGCGTGCCGATCACGCGCTACTGTGACGAGAACCGGCTGTCCATCGATGCGCGGCTGCGGCTGTTCGCCAGCGTCTGCCGCGCGGTCCAGTTCGCGCACCAGAACCTGGTCGTCCACCGCGACATCAAGCCGTCCAACATCCTGGTGCAGCCCGATGGCACCGTGAAGCTGCTCGACTTCGGGATCGCCAAGCTGCTGGACCGCACGGCGGCCGGCCCCGCGCCGGAGACGCGGGCGGATCTGCGCCTCTTCACGCCGGAATACGCGGCGCCCGAGCAGCTCACGGGCGAAGCGCCCGTGACGACGGCGACCGACGTCTACTCGCTCGGCGTCCTGCTGTTCGAGCTGCTCACGGGCCGGCGGCCGGACAAGGCGCAGGAAGCCGCGCTCCCCGGCGCCGCGCTGGGCCGCGCTCTCGCGACACCGTCGGACACGGCGGAGCGAGCCGG
>DASVCS010000151.1:0-17169 GCA_036381495.1 Longimicrobiales bacterium | reverse complement strand
CCCTTCTCCTGCGCCTGCTCCATGATCTCCTGGCCGAAGTACGGCATCTCTCGGGCGCGGTTGCGCTCGTTGAAAGCGATGATCTCTTCGAGCGAGCGGACGGGCGCGCTCGGGCCGCGCTCGGCGAGGTAGCGGTTCAGGTCGGCCTTGAACTCGTAGAGGAGGACCGTGAACTCGGTGGCGTCGTACTCGCCGACGTTCGGGATGTCGGCCGGGTCGATGATCACGGCGCCGGCCTCGCGCATGGCGTCGATGGCGGTCTCGACGATGCGGTCGGCCTCGGGGCTGTAGCCGAAGAAGCGTTCTCGCGCGATGCCGATGCGCGCGCCGCGCAGCCCGGCGGCGTCGAGGAACTGCGTGTAGTCGGCGTGCGTGTGGCCGCGTGCCGCCGCGGTCGCCGGGTCACGCGGGTCGGGGCCGGCGAGCGCGCCGAGCAGGATCGCGGCGTCGCGCACGGTGCGCGCCATCGGGCCGGCGGTGTCCTGGCTGTGGGCGATCGGGATGATCCCCGCGCGGCTGATCAGGCCGAGCGTCGGCTTGATGCCGACGAGCGAGTTCGCGGCGGAGGGGCAGACCACGGAGCCGTCCGTCTCGGTGCCGACGCCGACGGCGGCGTAGTTCGCGGAGATGCCGCCGCCGGTGCCGGAGCTCGAGCCGCAGGGCGTGCGGTCGAGCGCGTAGGGGTTGCGGCCCTGGCCGCCGCGCCCGCTCCAGCCGCTCGAGGACTGCGTCGAGCGGAAGTTCGCCCACTCGCTGAGGTTCGCCTTGGCGATGATGATGGCGCCGGCGGCGCGCAGCCGCTCGGCGACGAAGGCGTCACGTGGGGCGGGCGGCCCTTCGAGCGCGAGCGAGCCGGCCGTGGTCATCATGCGGTCGCCCGTGTCGATGTTGTCCTTGATGAGGACGGGGATGCCGTGCAGCGGTCCGCGCGGGCCGCGCTCGCGGCGTTCCGCGTCGAGCTGGTCGGCGATGTCGAGCGCGTCCGGGTTGGTTTCGAGCACGTGGTGGAGCGCGGGCCCCTGCCGATCGAGCGCCTCGATGCGCGCGAGGTACGCCTCGACCAGCGAGCGCGCGGTGTGGCGGCCGGACTCGAGCATCTCCTGGAGCTCCGCGACCGTGGCCTCTTCCAGCTCGAACGGCGGCACTGAGGCGGCGGTGGAGCGGGTGGATGTGACGGCGGGGCCGCTGCCACAGGCGGCGAGCGGCGCGCCGGTGGCCGCGGCCACGCCGGCGACGGCCGTGCACCGGAGGAAGCTCCGGCGGTCCATCCCACCGGTGGCGTGCGGGTCGCGCTTCGCGATGTCGGTCATTCGGCTCTCCTCCTGGTTCGGTCCGGCTGGAACGGGCGAGTGCGCCGGGGTCCGGCGGCGGACGGCGGCGCGGGTGCGGCGCGCGGATGGCGGCGCATGCCGGCAATCTTCTCTTCGGCGGCCGGGCGCGCAACGGGTTCGGCGGTATCGGCCGCCCGCGTCCGCCGCACGGGGCCCCGCGTGGCATGGCCGCGCCCCGGCGCCTTGCCCGCCCGCCCGCCGGGCGCGTACGTTCCAGGTTTCCACGGGGGGCGAGCGGAGCCCGGAGTTGTATGAAACACACGCGATTGCGCTCGCGCACCCGCTCGCGCACGCCCCCAGGGATTGCGGTGCAACCGTAGAAGCGTTCCTTTTCACCGATGCAGGCGGCACTCGATTTCTTCGCGATCCTCGGCATTGCGGCGGTGGCGTGGCGGATCGTACGCGCGGTGTTCCGCGCGGCGCGGCAGGGGGTGGACGCGTTCCTCGCCGGGGAGGTGGCGAAGACGCGCGAGCGCCGGGGCGACGTGACGGGGATGGATGACGCGGAGGCGCATGCCGCGCGTGCGCGGCGCGCCCGGTGGCGTGCGCTGGGCGCCGTCGTCTTCTGGAGCGCCGTGCTGGCGCTGCCGGCGCTGCTCCCCACCGAGGCCGCGCCGATCTACGCCGCCTACGCGCTCCTCTGGCTCCTGCCCGGCAAGGCGCCCCGGCGGACGGACATCGCGCCGTACGGCCGGTAGCGCGATGATCCGCGTCATCTTCCTGGGCACCGCGGCCAGCCGGCCGACCGTCGGCCGGAACGTGAGCGCCGTGCTCGTGAACCGCGAGGGCGAACTGCTCCTCTTCGACTGCGGCGAAGGGACGCAGCGCCAGATGATGCGGTATCAGACGGGGTTCACGATCGGCGACATCTTCTTCAGCCACATGCACGCGGACCACTACCTGGGCGTGATCGGGCTATTGCGCACCATGGGGTTGCAGGGTCGCGAGGAGCCGATCCGGCTGTGGGGCCCGGAGGGGAGCCGCCCGATCCTGCACGATGCCGTGCACCTCGGCGTCGAGCGCGTCCCGTTCGCGATCGAGATCATCGAGCTCGCGCCCGGCGCGGCGGTCGCGCGCGAGGGCTACGACATCGTGCCGTTCGCGACGCGGCACGGCGGCCCGTCGCTGGGCTACGCGCTCGTCGAGCACACGCGGCTGGGGCGGTTCCATCCGGAGCGCGCGCGCGAGTTGGGCGTGCCGGAGGGCCCGCTCTTCGGGCGCCTTCACCGCGGCGAGACGATCGAGGTGGACGGCCGCGTGGTGCGACCGGAGGACGTGGTGGGCGCGCCGCGGCCGGGCCGGCGGGTGGTCTACACGGGCGACACGCGGCCGTGCGCGGGCACGGTCGAGGCCGCGCGCGGCGCGGACCTGCTCATCCACGACGCGACCTTCGCCGAGGCGGAGGCCGACCGCGCGCGAGAGACGCTGCACTCGACCGCCCGCGAGGCGGCCGAGACCGCCCGCGAGGCGCGCGTCTTGCGCCTGGTGCTGACCCACCTCTCGTCGCGCTACGCAGAGGACCCGCGGCCGCTCGAGCGCGAGGCGCGCCGGGTGTTCCGGAAGACGACGGTCGCGCACGACGGCATGGAGATCGAAGTACCGTACCGGACGGACGACGACAACGAGGAGGGGAAGCCGTGAACCCGGAGGCCGCCCGCGCCGATGACGCGGTCGAGATCCGCGTGCCCGGCGACAAGTCGATCACGCACCGCGCGCTCCTGTTGTCCGCAATCGCGGACGGGACGAGCATGCTGCGCGGGCTGCTCCCCGCGGCGGACACGCAGGCGACGGCGCGCGCGCTGCGGGCCATGGGGCTCCACGTCCCGGTCCTGCCGGCCGACGGCGCGCCGATCGCCGTGACGGGCCGCGGACTGCACGGCCTCACCCCGCCGGCCGCGCCGGTCGACTGCGGCAACAGCGGCACGGCCGCGCGCCTCCTCCTCGGGCTGCTCGCCGGCCAGTCGATCACCGCCGTGCTGACCGGCGATGACTCGCTGCGCTCGCGCCCGATGCGGCGCGTCACGGACCCGCTCTCCGCCATGGGCGCGCGCTTCGAGGAGATGGGTGAGCCGGATCGCCTGCCGATCCGCGTGATCGGCGGCAAACTGCATCCCATCGACTACAAGAGTCCGAAGGCCAGTGCGCAGGTCAAGAGCGCGCTCCTCCTCGCCGGCCTCGCCGGCGGCGTGCGCGTGCGCGTCGAGGAGCCGGCGATCTCGCGCGATCACACCGAGCGGATGATCCGCGCCATGGGCGCGGCGCTCGTCCTCGAGCACGAGCACGACGGTCCGCCCGCCGTGACGCTCGAACCGCCGTCGTTCCTCGAGCCGCTCCAGCTCCGGGTCCCCGGCGACTTCTCCTCCGCCGCCTTCTTCATCGCGCTGGCTCTGCTCGCATCCGGCGGCGGCGTCCGGATCCGCCAGGTGGGCGTCAACCCGACGCGCACCGGGCTGCTCGGCGTGCTCCGGCGCATGGGCGTCGAGGTCGCCGCGGAGGGGCCGTGCGACATCTGCGGCGAGCCGGTCGCCGACCTGGTGGCCGCACCCGCTCCGCTGCGCGGCACCGAGGTCGGCGGCGCCGAGATCCCCTCGCTCATCGACGAGATCCCGGTCGTCGCCGTGCTCGCGGCCCGCGCCGAGGGCGAGACCGTGATCACCGGCGCGGAAGAGCTGCGCGTCAAGGAATGCGACCGCATCGCCGCGCTCGTCCACAACCTCCGCGCGCTCGGCGTCGATGCCGAGGAGCTGCCGGACGGCCTCGTGGTCCGCGGCACCGATGCACCGCTCCGCGGCGATGTCCGCGCCTTCGGCGACCACCGCATCGCCATGGCGTTCGGCATCCTCGGCGCGGTCCCCGGCAACGACATCCGGATCGATGAGCCCGATGTCGTCGCCATCAGCTTCCCGGACTTCTGGGATCTTCTCGGCCGGACCGCGGCCGCGCTCGTGCCGTGATCATCGCCATCGACGGACCCGCCGGCTCCGGCAAGAGCTCGACGGCGCGCGCGGTCGCGCGCCGACTCGGCTTCCGCCACCTCGATTCCGGCGCCTTCTACCGCGCCCTGACCTACGCCGCACTGCGCCGCGGCATCCCGTCCGAGCGCTGGCCCGAGCTGGACGCCGCCGCGCTCGACGCACTCGGCGTCACCGCCCGCCGCGGCGATGGCGGCGACCGCTTCTTCCTCGACGGCACCGACATCACGGGCGAGATCCGCTCCGCCGAGGTCAACGCCCACGTCTCGCAGATGGCGCGCATCCCCGCCGTGCGCCACTGGCTCCTCGACCGACTCCGCGACGCGGGCCGCCACGACGACCTCGTCGCCGACGGCCGCGACATGGGCACCGTCGTCTTCCCGGATGCCGAGCTGAAGGTATTCCTCATCGCCGATCCCGAGGTCCGCGCCCGCCGCCGCCTCGCCGAACACGGCATCACCGACCCCGACCCCGACCAGCTCGCCGCCGAGGTCGAGCGACTTCGCACCCGCGACCGCATGGATGCCGAACGCGAGACCGCACCCCTCCGCCAGGCCCCCGATGCCGTCGTCGTCGACACCTCCAACCTCACGTTCGACGCCCAGGTCGAGCGCATCGTCCGACTCGCGGAATCCCGTATGCACGGCGAGGTTGGACGCTGAACGGGGTTGACCTCGCACTCCTCTTCGGCTAGAATTCCAGACTCGGCCCGGCCGCCGCGGCGGCGGATCGGGACGCCCTCGCGGCGCCCGTCGGGCTGGTCGGTTTTCACGTTCACCCTCAGCCCCGTGGGCGCATCGGCCGGGTCCCGCGCGGAGAGTGGAGGCAGTCGGATTCATGGCGGATCGTCCCGTACAGCAGGAATCCCAGGAGCAACAGACCGAGGCCGACGGCGCGGTCACCCCGGTGGCGGAGGCGCCGCTCACGGCCGAACAGGTCGAGCAGCGCGCGCGCGACATCGGCGTCCGAGCGGACCTCCTCGAAGAGGAGTACTCGCCCGAAGAGTACGAGGCGATGCTCGCGATGTACGAGGAGACGCTCACGAACGTCGAGGAAGGCGAGATCGTCAAGGCGCAGGTCCTGCGCGTGACGGAGAACGCCGTCATCCTCGACGTCGGTTTCAAGAGCGAGGGCGCCGTCCCGCTCGATGAGTTCAAGAACCCGGAAGAGCTGAAGCCCGGCGATGAGGTCGACGTCTTCCTCGAGAACCTCGAGGATCAGGAGGGCGTGGTCGTCCTCTCGAAGAAGAAGGCGGACTTCCTGCGCGTCTGGGAGAAGATCAAGACGGCGTACGAGAACGACGAGAAGGTGCCGGGCACGCTGACGCGGAAGATCAAGGGCGGCGTGACCGTCGATCTGATGGGCGTGGACGCGTTCCTGCCGGGCTCGCAGATCGCGCTGCGGCGCGTGCCGAACGTCGAGGACCTGATCGGCAAGACGTACGAATTCAAGATCATCAAGCTGAACAAGCGGCGGCGCAACATCGTGGTGAGCCGTCGGGTGATCCTCGAGCGCGAGCGGGAGACGAAGCGGGAGCAGCTCGTCAAGGAGCTCCTGGTCGGACAGGTCCGCAAGGGCGTGGTCAAGAACGTGACGGACTTCGGCGCGTTCATCGACCTGGGCGGACTGGATGGGCTGCTGCACATCACGGACATGAGCTGGGGCCGGGTCGGGCATCCGTCGGAGATCGTCGAAATCGGCGATGAGCTGGATGTGAAGATCCTGGACATCGACTGGAACCGCGAGCGGATTTCGCTGGGGCTCAAGCAGCTCCTGCCGTACCCGTGGAAGGACGTCGAGCGGAAGTACCCGGTCGGTGTTCGCGTCCGCGGAAAGGTGGTCTCGATCACGAACTACGGCGCGTTCGTCGAGCTCGAGAAGGGTGTCGAGGGGCTGGTCCACATCAGCGAGATGTCGTGGACGCGCAACGTGAAGCACCCCTCGAAGCTGGTCTCGATCGGAGACGAGATCGAGGCGGTCGTCCTGAAGGTCGACCGCAACGAGGAGAAGATCTCGCTCGGGATGAAGCAGATCGAGGAGGACCCGTGGCTCGCGCTGCCGGCGAAGTACCCGACGGGGACGCGGGTGACGGGGAAGGTGCGGAACCTCACCTCGTTCGGCGCGTTCGTCGAGATCGAGCCGGGGATCGACGGGTTGATCCACATCTCGGACCTGAGCTGGACGCGGCGGGTGCAGCATCCGTCGGAAGTGCTGCGCAAGGGCGAGGACGTGGAAGTGGTCGTGCTCGGCGTGGACGCGGAGAACAAGCGGATCTCGCTGGGGCTGAAGCAGACGGAGGACGATCCGTGGGCGCGGCTGGTGGACCAGTACGCGCCGGGCGTCGAGTCGCGCGGCAAGATCGTGCGGCTGCTCGATGAGGGCGTGGTCGTGGACCTGGGCGGCGAGGTCGAGGGCTTCGTCCCGATCAGCCAGCTCGGGGTGACGGGGCTCAAGGATCCCGCGGATCACTTCAAGGAGGGGCAGGAGCTGGAGCTGCGGGTCCTCGAGTCGGATGCCGTGAACCGGCGGATCGTCCTGACCGTGACGGCGATCCCGGACTTCGAGGGCGCTTCTCCGCCGGAGGGCGTCGAGCTCGAGGTCGAGACGGAGGTGCGTCCGACGGAGGAACAGATCGAGGATCAGGCGGCGGCGCCGGAGTCGATGGCGCCGGCGGATGTCCCGACCGCGGAACTGGCCGACGAGGCGGAGCCGCACGTCGAGGAGGTCGAGGAGGTGCTGGCCGTCTCCGAGCAGACGACGACGCACGAACCGCCCGAGGCGGAAGCGGAGGCGCCCGAGTCGCCGGAGGCCGAGGCGGAGGCGGAAGCCGTCGAGGCGTCTGCCGAGGCGGAGGCGTCGGCCGAGGAGCCGGAAACATCCGCGGAGGAGGGCGAAGAGGAAGACAAGGCGTAATCACGCTCTTCCTACAGCCGCGGCGCCGAGCGCAACGACGGGTCCCCGCGGGGACCCGTCTTTTTTTGCGGCCGTAGAGCCGATATCTTGTGCGCTACGAGTTGGAACCGAGAGCGGGTTGGAGCTTCGATGGCCTCGAAGAAGCAAGTCTGGTGGGTGCTACTGACGATGGGCGTCCTCGCGGCGGCGTGTGGCGCGAGGATCGCGGGCGCGCCGGGAGCGGAACCGGCCGCGGAGCCGGAGCCGACGGCGGAGCCATCCCGGTCCGGGGAGGTGACGGAGCCGACGGAAGGTGCGCCCGCGCCGGTCGTGGGCGTGATTCTGCCGCGCGGCGGGTCGCCGGTACTCCAGCGTTACGCGGAGTACGTGTTGCAGGGCGTGCGCCTGGCCGTGGACGGGGGCGACAGTTTCTGGACGCCGCGGGTCGAGCTGGTGGTGCTCGATGATGCGGGGGATCCCGAACGCGTGGCCTCGCTGGTCGGGATGCTCGAACGGCAGGGCGCGGTCGCCATCATCGGCCCGCTCCAGCCGCAGAGCGTGGCGATCGCCGCGCGCGCGCGACGCGACGACCGGCTCGCGATCATCAGCCCCACGGCGTCCCAGGTCCCGCGCTGGTATCGCAACGTCTACTCACTGAACGCCGGAGACACGCAGGGCGCCGAGGCGCTCGCCAGCTACGCCGCGGCGGTGGGGCTGCGCGAGGTCGGCATCCTCTACCCGCGCGACGCGGCGCACCGGCGCCAGGCGGATGCGTTCCGCCGCGCGTTCCGGATCGCCGGCGGGCAGATCACGGCCGACGTCGCATTCGATCCCGGAACGACGACGTTCGGCCCTTCGCTCGAAGCGCTCTTCGCCGCCCGGCCGCAGGCGATCTTCGTTCCGGCAGGCGAGCGGGATGTCCGGCAGATCGCGCCGCAGATCGCGTATTACGGCCTCGCGGACTCGCTCTACACGCCGCCCCGCGTGCTCGGCGGCCAGGCCTGGGCCGCGGATGCCGTCCGGACCCAGGTCGAGACGCGCTTCCTCGAAGACGTCGTCGCCGTCACGCCGCTCATGCGCGAGAGCCCCGACGTGGCGTGGCAGGAATTCAATTCGCTCTACGAGCGGACCTACCGCAGCACGCTCGACAACGCATTCCCCGCACTCGGCTACGACGCCATGAAGCTCCTGCTCGAAGCGATCGGGCGCGGACGCGGCGATGCAGCCGACGTCTCGCGCGCACTCGGCGAAATCGACTGGATCCGCGGCGCCACGGGCGTCCTCTCCGTGCGCAACGGCGAGGTGGTCCGCCGCCCGTTCCTGGTCCGCATCCAGCAGGGCGAGCTGGTGCCGCTGACCGCCGCGGACATGGTGCCGCCGGATACCATGCTCGTCCCGGGAGATACGATGCTCGCCCCGCCGGATACGATGCGGCTGCTGCCGGATACGGTGGGGAGGGCTAGGGCTAGGGCTGGGGCTGGGGCTAGGGAAGGCAGCCCGGTCATCGGGGCGTGGATCCGGGCGCCGGAGGCGGGGACCGCGTTCCCCAGCCCCAGCCCCAGCCCTAGCCCTAGCCTGGCGACGGCGCAGCCGGCGCCATGAGCACCCGAGAAAGGCTGAAGCAGCTCGAGGAGCTGCGGCGCGAGGCGGAGCTCGGGGGGGGCGCCGAGCGGCTGAAGGCGCAGCACGAGCGGGGGAAACTCTCGGCGCGAGAGCGGATCGATCTGCTGCTGGATGAGGGGAGCTTCGTCGAGCTGGACCGGTTCGTGACCCACCGCACCGTCGGCTTCGGTCTCGAAAAGAAGAAGATCCCGGGCGACGGCGTGGTGACGGGGTACGGCACGATCCACGGGCGGCTCGTCTACGTCTTCAGCCAGGACTTCACGGTGTTCGGCGGCTCGCTCTCGGAGGCGCACGCGGAGAAGATCTGTAAGATCATGGACCTGGCGCTGAAGAACGGTGCGCCGGTCATCGGGCTGAACGATTCGGGCGGCGCGCGCATCCAGGAGGGCGTCGTCAGTCTCGGCGGCTACGCGGACATCTTCCTGCGCAACACACTGGCCTCCGGCGTGGTCCCACAGATCAGCGCGATCCTGGGGCCGTGCGCCGGCGGCGCGGTCTACTCGCCCGCGATCACCGACTTCGTCTACATGGTCCGCGGCACGAGCTACATGTTCGTGACCGGGCCGAACGTGGTGAAGACGGTCACGCACGAGGACATCGACATGGAGGGGCTGGGCGGCGCGGACGTGCACGCCGGCACCTCCGGCGTCGCGCACTTCGCGTGCGACTCGGAGCCCGAATGCCTCGAGTCGATCCGCGAGCTGATGCGGTTCATCCCGCAGAACAACCGCGAGGACCCGCCCACGCGCGAGACCACGGACCCCTTCGACCGCGCGGACGAGGAACTGCTCGACGTCGTCCCCGACGAGCCGACCCGGCCGTACGACATGCACGACGTCATCCGCCGCGTCGTCGATGACGGCGAGTTCTACGAGGTGCAGCCCGACTTTGCCGGGAATATCCTCGTCGGCTTCGCGCACCTGGGCGGCCACTCGGTCGGCATCGTGGCCAACCAGCCCGCGGTCCTCGCCGGCGTGCTCGACATCAACAGCTCCGTCAAGGGCGCGCGCTTCGTCCGCTTCTGCGACGCGTTCAACATCCCGCTCGTCGTCTTCGAGGACGTCCCCGGCTTCCTCCCCGGCGTCGGCCAGGAGCACGGCGGCATCATCCGCCACGGCGCCAAACTGCTCTACGCCTTCTGCGAGGCGACCGTCCCGCGCCTCACCGTGATCACCCGCAAGGCGTACGGCGGTGCGTACGACGTCATGAACTCGAAGCACATCCGCGGCGACATCAACCTGGCGTGGCCCACGGCCGAAATCGCGGTCATGGGCCCGAAGGGCGCCGTCGAGGTCCTGTTCCGGCGCCGCATCGCGGAGGCCGACGACCCCGAAGCGGAGACCGCGAAGCTCGAAGCCGAGTACCGCGAGCAGTTCGCCCACCCCTACATCGCCGCCGCGCGCGGCTACGTCGACGACGTCATCGACCCCCGCGAGACCCGCCCGCGCCTCATCAACGCGCTCGACATGCTGAGGAACAAGCGCGACGAGAATCCCTGGAAGAAGCACGGGAATCTGCCGTTGTAGGGCTAGGGCTAGGGCTGGGGCTGGGGCTGGGGATTGCCCGGGAGGGGGTGCGGTGGTTGGGGGGGCGGCCCCTTTGTGGCCAGGAACGGCCGGGAACGGGAGCGGGAGCGGGAACGTTGACGTTTACGGGAGCGGGATGGGGGCGGGCGGTGGATCGCCGAGTTTGACGGGCTCCCGGCGGTGGCGCACGGCGGGATGCCCGAACATCTTCAGGTCGGACAATGACTCCCGAGAACGGAGCCTATGCAGCTCACACTCGAGGTTCACCCTGCGCACACCAACCGTCAACTCTTCTCGAACCATTTCCTCGAGCAGAGACTCCGGGGCGAGCCGCTATGGGCGGCGGTGGAGGTGGAGGCGGAGCGCGTTCGGCAGGTGCTGCGGCAACTCCATGCGGAGCAACGGGCGGCGTTGGAAGGCGCGAGCGAGGCCCAGACGGAGGAGCGCTGGATCCGTCCGGTGCTCAAAGCACTCGGCTGGGGGTTCGAGGTGCAGCCACGGTCGAGCCGACAGGGCACGACGCAATTCCCGGATTACGCGCTCTTTCCGGATCCTGCGGATGCCACCAGCGCGGCGAGGCTCGGTGACCATCGTCACGTCCTGAAACGCGCCAGCGGCATCCTCGAGGCGAAGCGGTGGGGGCGCGATCTGGATGGGCGCGGTGTACAGGGCGACAGGGATCCGAACCGCGTCCCGTCGACGCAGATCATCAACTACCTGATCCGGGCGGAGCAGCCGTGGGGGATCCTGACCAATGGCATCGCGTGGCGCCTCTACTGCCGCGACGCGGACTTCGCCGACACCGTCTACTTCGCGGTGAATCTGCCGGACTTGCTGGGAGATGCCGAACTCCAGCTCGGTGAGCAGGGCGAGTCGATTCCGGCTGCGGAGGCGTTCCGCTACTTCTACCTGTTCTTCCGTCCCCAGGCGTTCCGCGTCGAACTGGAGGGACAGCGCTGGCTCGATCTCGTCCGCGCCCGCTCGGCGCACTACGCCCGCGGGGTCGAGGAAGCGCTCAAGCCCCGCGCGTACCGTGCGGTGACCGCGCTCTGCCGGGGGTTCGCGGTCGCCGAGGGGATGGATGGCGCTGTCTTGGCCGCGGATGCCGAACGCAGCCGGGTGGTGCTGGACAACGCGCTGACATTGCTCTTCCGGCTGCTGTTCCTGCTCTACGCCGAGTCGCGGGACCTGCTGCCGGTGCGCACCAACGCTGCCTATCGCAGCAAGAGCCTGCTCGCCCTGCGCGAGCGGGCGGCGCAGGCGCGCGACGCCGGCGCGGCGCACTTCCGGCGCGGTCGCGATCTCTGGAACGACCTCCAGGACCTGTTCCGTATCGTCGACGGCGACCCGGCGTGGCGCGACGTGGGGATCCCGGTCTACAACGGCGGCCTCTTCGATCCCGCAAAACATCCGTGGCTCGAAGCGCATTACGTCGCGGATCCACAGATGGCCGAAGCGCTGGACCTGCTCTCGCGCGTCGAGGACCCCGAGACCGGCCGGCTGCACTTCGTCGACTACGGTCCACTCGATGTTCGCCACCTCGGCTCGATCTACGAAGGGCTGCTCGAGCACGTGATCCGCGTCGCGACGGACGATCTCCCCGCAATCCGCGAGCACGGCCAGGTCGTGCGCGACCCGGTGCCCGCCGGTGAGCTGTACCTCGCCACGGACAAGGGCGAGCGCAAGGCGACGGGCTCGTTCTATACGCCCGACCCGATCGTGCAATACATCGTCGAGCGCGCACTCGGGCCCCTGGTCGAGGGGCGCTCCGTCGCGGAAATCCTCGAGCTCAAAGTGCTGGATCCCGCGATGGGCAGCGGCCACTTCCTCGTCGCCGCGACCGCGTTCCTCGCCCGCGCCGCGGTGCGAGCGGCGGCGGATGATCCGCAACCGGTCCTCGGCGACTTCGCCGTCCCGGATCCGGAATACCTGCGGCGCCTCGTCGTGGAACGCTGCATCTTCGGCGTCGACAAGAACCCGCGCGCCGTCGAGCTCGCCAAGCTCTCGCTCTGGCTCGCTACGGTCCAGAAGGACAAGCCGCTGAACTTCCTGGACCACCACCTGAAATGCGGGGACTCGCTGCTGGGCGCACGCATCCGCGAGCTGGGCGGGTTGTCGGGACGGAAAAGCAAGGAGGCGGCGCTCGAGGCCGCCGGCCAGTACAACGCCTTCGATGGCGCGTTCCGCAAGAAGCTGATCCAGGCACTCGCGTTCATCGACCAGATCGAACATATGCCGTCCGAGGCGCCGCCGGACGTCGAGCGCAAGGAGAACCTCTACCGGCAGGCGGACGCGCTTCTCGGACGGTTCCGGGAGGCGGCCGATGTCTGGGTCAGCCGCGGGTTCGGGAACATCCTCGCGAAGGATCCCGAGCAGGGGGAGCGCGACGATCGAGAACCTCGCAGGAGGGAGGGCGAGGGCGACAATTACGCGCGCATGCTCGACGCGCTCCTCGCGCCCCAAGAGGCGTGGGACGCGATCCGCGCCGAGCCGTGGTTCCGCCGGGCTCGCGCGCTGGCCTCTCAACACCGATTCTTCCACTGGGAGGTCGAATTCGGCGAGGTCTTCTACGACGCGATGGGCCGGGACCGCGAGATGCCGGGCTTCGACGCCGTGCTCGGCAACCCGCCCTACGTCAGGATGGAGGAGTTCAAGGAGCTGAAAGGCTTCCTCCGTGCGGCGTACGAGAGCTACGAGACCCGCAGCGATCTCTACGTCTACTTCATCGAGCGCTCGCTCGCGCTCCTGCGCACCGGCGGCGAGTACGGCGTGATCCTCTCGAACAAGTTCCTGCGCGCCAACTACGGCAAGCCGGTGCGAAGGCTGATCGCGCGCGAGGCGGCGGTACGCGAGATCGTGGATTTCGGCGAGTTGCCCGTGTTCGACGATGCGGCTGCCATGCCGGCGCTCTTCTTCGCGACGGCCGATCGGGCCACTGAGACGCCACGCTTTGCGCAGATGGTTCGACTCGAATTCGACGACCTGCGCCAGGAGATCGAGCGCCGAGCATTCCAATTCGACCGCGAAGGCATCCTGGGTGAGGAGTGGCGAATCGTTCCGGCCGAGGTCGCGGCGTTGATGGCCAAGGTTGAGGGCGTTGGACGGGCGCTCGGGGAGGTCCCCGGGGTCCGGATAGGTTGGGGGATCAAGACCGGCCTGAACGCCGCCTTCTTCCTCGATGATGCCACGCGCGAGCGCCTGATCGCCGAGGACCCACGGAGCGAGGAGGTGATCAAGCCGTTGGTGGTGGGCGATGACGTCCGTCGCTACCGCATAGACGGACACCTTCGGCAGTGGATCCTGTACCTGCCGCACGGCGTGGACATCGCCCGTTACCCCGCGGTGGAGCGGCATCTCGAGCCGTTCCGACAACGTTTGGAGAAGCGGGCGACCAAGCAGGTGTGGTACGAGTTGCAGCAACCGCAAGAGAACTACATCGAGTTCTTCGAAGGCGGCAAGATCCTGTACCCGGAGATCGCAAGGGAAGCCCGGTTCTCGTTTCACCGGGGCCCGCTCTATCCGAACAACAAGTGCTTCTTCATACCGGGGGAGGACGGCTTCCTGCTCGCGTTGCTGAACAGCCGCTTGCTTTTCTTTTATCTGCGGCAGGTCTGCGCCTCACTTGGCGATCCGGGTCAACGGGGTCGTATCGAGCTCCGCGCCCAGTACATGGAACGCCTGCCGATCCGCCGAATCGAGCCGACCACCCCGCCGGACACTCGCCACGCCCTCGGCGAGCGCCTGCGCTCGCTCTACGAGGACGGTCTGCGCGCCGCCGGCCTGGATCCGACCCGGGCGGACGGCGGCACGCAGACCGTCCCCGCGGGCGGGGCGGGAGCGGAGGGCCCGTGAGTCGCGCCGAGGTCGAACGGGTGTTCACGGCTGTGCTCGCGGAGATCGACGGCCTCCTCGCCCCGGCCGCGCCGGATGCGCCGGCCGCCGGCGGCACGGCCGGCGGCACGGAACGGGCCGACGTCGTCGCGGACTTCCTCACCTTCCTCGCCGGGCGGATGACCGAGCTCCACGAACGGCGGCGGACGGAGATGCACTCGTTTCTCGCCTGGCTCGAAGAGCGGATCGGGTGTCCCCTCGAAGATCTGGCGGGGAAGACGGCCGTGCTGCACTACGACGAACAGCCCGGCGGCGCCGACTCGCTCCTCGACGTGCTGGTGAAGAACCATCCCGCGCGGGTGAAGCCGGACCTCGCCGCGCCGGCAGAGTACGGCGCGAAGAACGCGGAGCGGGAACTGATTCGGCGCGGCTGCGAGCGCAGCCTGGAGCGCCTGCGGCCGATCCGCCGCGAGATCGAGCTCACGGACCGGCTGATCGACCGGATCGTGTACCGGCTGTACGGCCTCACGGAAAAGGAGGTGGCGTTGGTGGAGCGGGGAGGGTAGCGCTGGTGGGCTGGGCGAAAACGGCCGCACGCCCCATCCGGCGCGCATCGCCTCATCCGGCTTGCCGGCACCGTTCGTGCATTGCAGAAAGGCGGACGCTCGACCACGCGTATCGAGCCCCTTGACACGAGCGGCGGGAACGGCGATCTTCGTGGCATCGGAAGCCGCTATACGCCTCTCCAGGCGCCTTGCGCGGCTCTCGACGAGATCAGCAACGACCGTTGCGCGGTCGCTGCTGCATGGAGCCGGCTGCGGTGCTCGATTGGCGCCGCCTCCGGCTCTCGTCGTTTCGGGCCAGTGCACCGGCTAGAGCGGCTCACTCGCGCGTTCGAAGCCGCGCGACCGGTCGGTTCGCGGACAAGTGCGACTCCGAAGTGACGCGATAACGGCTCCAGCATATGCCTCAGCCTCTCGCCTCTGCCGGAACGGCCTCCCGGATGTGATCCGGCGGATCGTAGATGAAATGCTCCTCTCCCATGGTCCGGATCCCCCAGTGGGTTTGGCCATCGACATCGAAATCGACCGTCTTGCCTCGTATGATCTGCGCGTACCGAGCGATCGCGGACAGGTACGGATCGCCGGACCGGATTCCGCGGTCAAGGCCCTGTTCGTAGTCGACACGCAGGATGTACGCGCACATGTCCGCAATCTTGATCCCCGGCGTCAATTCCGAGTCGACAAAGAGGACGTTGGGCACGATGCTCGTCATTCCGCGGCCAACGCGGGAACGGAACAAAAAGCCCGAAAAGCACGCATCGAGGCGCTTGTTTTGCAGTCGGCTGCGCCCATCGAAGACCAAGGTCGCCAGCGTTCCTTCGTAGCGTTCCTCGATCAACCAATCGATGCGTTCGAGGAGCCATTGATCGGGCGTCTGAAGGAGGTCGTCCCCGTCGTACGGCTTCTTCGTGGGCCGTTCCATGACCATGGCGAAAATGGCCATCTCCGAGCTGCGGACGTGATCCATAACAGTCTCGACGTACTCTCTTTTCGCCGGGAAACCGAGAAGATTGCGCCTGTTCAGGAGTGCGGTCGCCTTTCCTTCGCGCTCTTTGTCGCTAAGCTCACGGTCCATGGCGACTTCGAGATCCTTCATCGCCCTGTAGAGGGCGGCCATGAGTGATCGAACCCGAAGGGCTGGTACGCAGACCGCGACGTAGACGGGGCGCTCGCAGGGATCCTTCGGATGGGGGTGCCCGGACTCATCGATGTAAACGAACATACAGCCAGGTCTTCCTCCGGCGAGCTGTGAACGGCGAAACATGGGCTTGCTGCCGCCGGATCGCCGGCGGCACCCCCAATTTCGTGGTCAGAGGAAACGGGTCAAGGAAGAAGTGGCTCGATGAGCACTCACCGAGCCACTTTGCATTGGCGGCAGCGTCATGGTCGGCAGGCGGGCTCTGCCCCCTCACTCCTCCCTGAGCAATCCCGCCGGCTCGATCCCCGTCACCCGCCGGGCGGGCAGGTAGCACGCGATGAGCGCGACCAGCGCCAGCGCGCAGGCGACCGCGCCGAGGGTGAGCGGATCGAAGGGCGATACACCCACGAGCACGCCGCGGATCGCGTGGCCGGAGAGGTAGATCCCGGGCGCGCCGATGAGCAGCCCGAGTCCGACCAGCAGCGCGCCCTCGCCGAGCACGAGGCGCAGCACGCGGCCGTGGTCGGCGCCGAGCGCGAGGCGGACGGCGAGCTCGTGGCGGCGGCGGGTGACGGCGCCGGCGACGACGCCGAAGAGTCCCATCGCGGCGAGGAGCAGCGCGCCGAGCGAGAAGCCGGCGATGAGTACGGCGCTCAGACGCTGCTGCCTCAGTGCGTCGTCCACGATCCGGTCCATCGGCTGGATGTCGGCGAGGGCGAGTTGCGGGTCGATCCGCCGGACTGCGGCGCGCACCTCGGGGACCAGACTCAGTGGCGCGCGGTCGGTGCGCAGCACCCAGGAGAGCGTGCGTCTCGTGAAGTCCTCGTTCCGGATGTAGACCTGCGGCCGGCCGTCCTGGTGGATGTCGTAGAGTCGCGCGTGCTCGACGACGCCGACCACGGTCAGTGACTCCTCGGCGAGCACGAGCGTGGCGCCGATGGGATTGCCCGTGGGGAAGAACGTGGTCGCGAGTGTCCGATCGATCAGTGCCTCCCGCACACCGTCCGGCGATGGCGCGTCGAAGGTGCGGCCGGCCAGCACGGGGATCCGCAAGGCGTCGAAGTAGCCCGGGCGCGCCCGGATGTAGTCGACCAGGGGATGGTCGTGCTCCCGGTCGCCCGTGTTGGCGGGAGCACCCGGGACACCCACCGTGATCTGGTCCGCGTCGGCCGACAGCGGCAGCGCCGATGCCGCGCCGACGGCCGTGACGCCGGGGAGTGCCGCGAATGCACGCTGGAGCCGCTCGTGCAGCGACCTGGCCGCGGCGGCGTCGGGGTAGCGCGCCTCGGGGAC
>DASVCS010000150.1:0-3679 GCA_036381495.1 Longimicrobiales bacterium | reverse complement strand
ATAATACCGCCGCACGATGGTATCGAGAGGACGGAGAACGCCATGCGCTGGCACAATCGGTTGGTCGTCGTGCTGCTGTTGGCCGCGTGCTCCGGCCCGGCCGATTCGGGGCGGGACCGGACGGACGCGGCGGCCGTCGCGGACCCGGGACCGGAGCCGCCGCCGATCAAGGCCGGCGTGGCGCCGCCGCCCGGACCCTACGCGCCGGGCTTCGATGCGCTCCACTACGACATCGCGCTCGCGTTGCCGGACACCGGGCAGTTCATCCGTGGGGTGACCGGGATCCGCATTGCTCTGGAAGCGCCGGAGCGGGACACACTGGCGCTGGACCTGACGGGTCTCGCGGTCGATGCGGTGCGGCTGGACGGTGCGGCGGCCGCGTACCGGCAGGAAGACGGGAAGCTGTACGTCACGTTGCCGGCGGATGCCGGGCCCGGCGATACGATCGCGGTCGAGGTGGCGTATTCCGGCCGGCCGGACGATGGGCTGATCATCGGCACGAACGTGCACGAGCAGCGGACGATCTTCGCGGACAACTGGCCGAACCGCGCGCGTTTCTGGTTCCCGTCGATCGACCACCCGAGCGACAAGGCGACGGTCGAATTCGCGGTGAGCGCGCCCGAGCCGTGGGCGGTCGTCGCGAACGGCGTGCGCGTCGAGGCGCACGAGGGCGCGCCGGAACCGCCGCCCGTCGAGAGTGCGGGGGCGCCGCGCCACACGTGGCGCTGGGCGACGGACGTCCCGATCCCGACGTACACCATGGTCATCGGCGCGGCCGAGTTCACGACCGAGAAGGTCGGCGACGTCTGCCTCGGTACGACGGCACCCGCACGCCCGGACGCCGCCGCGGATGGCGGCCGGCCGTGCATCGAGGTGAGCTGGTGGGTCTTTCCACCGGATTCCGCCCACGCCGCCCGCGTGTTCCGGCGCGCCGACGAGATGATCGCGTTCTACAGCGATCTCATCGCGCCGTTCCCGTACGACAAACTCGCACACGTCCAGTCTTCGACCCGCTTCGGCGGGATGGAGAACGTCGGCGCCATCTTCTACAGCGAGGATGCACTCGCCCGTGGGCGCGACATCGAATCCACCGTCGCCCACGAGACCGCGCACCAGTGGTTCGGCGACGCGGTCACCGAGGCCGAGTGGCGTGACCTCTGGCTCTCCGAAGGGTTCGCCACCTACTTCGCCGCACTCTTCTTCGAACGCGCCGAGGGCGTGGACCGCTTCCGCGAGATGATGGAGGCCAACCGCACGAGATACCTCGAATCCGAGTGGACGAACCGGCCGATCGTCCCACAATCGACCGGCGCCGCCGGCACCACGACGGCCGACACGAGCGCCGCCAGCCTGTTCGACCTGCTGAACGCCAACAACTACCAGAAGGGCGCCTGGGTCCTGCACATGCTGCGCGGACTCCTCGGCGACAGCGCGTTCTTCGACGGGATCCGCCGCTACTACCGCGCACACGAATTCGGCAACGCGCACACCGCCGACCTGCGCGAGGCGCTCGAAGCCGCATCCGGCCACGACCTCCAATCGTTCTTCGAACAGTGGGTCTTCCGCCCCGGCCACCCCCGGTTCCGTACCAGCCACACCTGGGACGCCGCGAGCCACACCGCCACCATCACCATCGAACAGGTCCAGCCCGTAGACTGGCCCACCTTCCACATCCCACTCGATATCGAACTCGATACCCCCGCGGGACCCATCCGTCGGACCATCGAGATCGATGAACGCAGCGAACGATTCGACATCCGGACCGCGGCCGAACCCTCCGCCATCCGGATCGACCCGGACGGTCGGGTGTTGAAGGAAGTGATGACCGAGAATTGATCCCCGGGCGGCCGGGCCCGCCCGGGCCGTTGGCCGCCAACGAACTTCACAAGGAGGCGTGATCTTGCGGATGCTGGTACTGGGCGCGGGACTTCAAGGGTCGGCCTGCGCATACGATCTGTTGCAGAACCCGGCGGTCGAGAAGGTGACGATCGCCGATCTGAACGTAGACGTCGTACCGCCGTTCCTCGAACGCTACCGCGACGATCCGCGCCTCGAACTCCGCCGCCTGGACGCCCGCGACACGGCGGCAACCCTTGCGGTGATGGAGCAGGCGCAAGCCTGCATGAACGCGCTCCCCTACTACCTCAACCTCGATATGGCCGCGCTGGCCGTGCAGGCCGGCATCCATTACGCCGACCTGGGCGGCAACACGGAGATCGTGTTCCGGCAGCTCGAACTGGATGAGCAGGCGCGGGAGCGGGGGATCAGCGTGATCCCGGATTGCGGTCTCGCGCCGGGGATGGTGAACATCCTGGCTGCCGCGGGGATCCGCGAAATGGACCGGCCGGAAGCGGTGCGGATCCGGGTCGGCGGCCTGCCCCGCGAGCCGCAGCCGCCGCTCAACTACCAGATCGTCTACTCGCTCGCCGGGGTGTTGGACTACTACACGACGCGTTCGTGGGTGCTGCGCGATGGCGTGCCGACGGAGGTGGAGGCGCTCTCCGAGGTCGAGCCGGTCGTGTTCCCCGAACCGGTGGGGACGCTCGAGGCGTTCCACACGGCGGGCGGCCTCTCGATCATGCCGTGGACGTACGAGGGCAAGCTCCGGACGATGGAATACAAGACGCTGCGGTACCCGGGTCATGCCGCGATCATGCGCGTGATCCGCGAGCTGGGGTTGCTCGAGATGGATCCGCTGCGTGTGGGCGAGCACGACGTGGTACCGCGCGACTTCTTCATTGCCGCCGTCGAGCCGCGGTTGAAGCGGCCGGAGTCGCCCGACCTGGTTGCGCTCCGCGTCGAAGTCGAGGGCGAGGCGGGCGGCGCGCCGCGCCGGATCACGTATGACTTGCTGGACTATTACGACGCGGCCACGGGGATCAGCGCCATGGAGCGGACGACCGGTTTCTCGCTCTCGATCACGGGTCAGCTCCAGGTGGCGGGGCAGGCGGGCCGGCCGGGTGTCAGCACGCCGGACCAGTGCGTCCCGGTCGAAACATACGTTGGAGAACTCGGTCGGAGGGGGATCGAGATCCGACGCAACGGCTGAAAACACAAGCGATTCGGATATACTGGGCCTGACAGGGAACACAATTTGCGACTTCTGCACGTGGCCGGATCGCCGGGAGGCCGGCGATGACGGTGCGAACGCGGAAGGAGGAAACCTGTTATGGCCGATATCAACGTCGAGCGCAAGGGGCCATCGATCTGGCCGTGGATCATTGGCTTGATCGTGCTTGCGCTGCTGATCTGGGCGATCGCCGAGATGGTCGACACGGAGGAGCCCGCGGTCGCCGAGGTCGAGCCGGTCGAGCGAGTCGAGCAACCGCCCGCGGCAGTGCCCGCGCCGACGCCGATGACGGGCGCGCCCCTCGGTACGCTGATGCCACTCGGCCCGGAGGATGTCGGGCAGGCCGTGCTGCTCGAGGGGACGGTCGTCGGCACGCCGACGCCGGCCGGTTTCTGGGTCGAGAGCCGCGACGTCGACAACGAGGTGATCTTCGTGCAAGCGCCGGCGAGGACCCGAACGGGCGAGATGCTGGCGCACACGGATATCCAGTCCGGAACGGACGTCGAGGTCATCGGCATGATCCAGGAGATGCCGCGGGACCGCGCCACGCGGTGGATCGAGGATGCCCGACTCCGCGATAGCGCCGATTTTGCGGACTGGACGGTCCAC
>DASVCS010000149.1:0-1256 GCA_036381495.1 Longimicrobiales bacterium | reverse complement strand
TCGGGTGGGTGAACGGCGCCATGATGTACGTCGAGCCGGGGCCGAAGACGCGATCTTCGGGTGCGACCAGTCGGAGTTCGCCGACCTCGTCGCGCAGCCGGTCGTTCGTCAGACCCTCGATCTCGTAGAGCGCCTCGAAGTCCTCCGGGGCCGCGATACGCTCGAAGAGGTCGATCGGCGGGAACCGACTCGGGATGATCCGGATCGCGCGCTGCCAGCGGACGCGCCGCACCGGCACGGCCAGCGCCCCCGTCAACACGCCGTCTTCGACGGCTACGCCCATCCGCCGAGTTGCGCGTCCAGGTACCGGCGAACCACGTACAGGTCCGCGACGTTCCCAGAAAGCATGCGATCGAGCGCCGACGCACCGCCGAACGGCGGCGCATCGTTCGGCCGCCTCACCCAGGCGTCGGCGAGCTGCGGGTCCGGGAGCAGGATCTGCAGCGCCTTGTAGATCCCCAGCAGGTAGGAAATCCGCTCCAGCGTGTCCTTCGACAGGTGGTCCGCGCCCTCCTTCTTCCACTTGAAGTACGTCGAGCGCGCGGGCGCGCCCAGGAGTCGGATCTGCTCATCGACCGAGAGGTCCCACAACTCCGCGATCCTGAAGAACGCGCGCAGCGCCGGCCGCGCGAAGTCGCGGTTCCCGGCGGGCGCCGGCTGGGTGATGCTGGCAGGCATGGCGTCCTCCGCCTTCGTACTGTTTCGGCAAAATAGTCCGAATTCGGACTTCGCGCAACCGGATGGCGGCGCGCAGCGCCCGGAACGGAAGCGGCGGCCGCGCTGGAACTACGCTCGCCCTCCGGCCGGCGCCGTCGCCGATGCCGCGTGGATGAGCCGGCGTGGCTGGCGGCTCAGATGGCCACGGTGTAGCAGAGCGCCGTCCCGTCGAGGGCGACGACGCCGTCGTCGCGCGTGACGGTGGTCTTCAGCGTGGTGATCGGCTTGTCTTCGCGGACCTCGAGCACCTCGACGGCGCCGGTGATGGTATCGCCGGGTCGGACGGGCGCACGGAAGTTCCAGTCCACGTGGAGGAATACGGTGCCGGGGCCGGGCAGGTCCTCGGCGACGACGGCGTTCAGGATGGCGCTGGTGATGCCGCCCTGGACGATGATGCGGCCGAACGGCGAGGCGCGCGCGACCGCCTCGTCGTAGTGGAGCGGGTTCCTGTCCCCGCTGATCTCGGTGAAGCGGACGATGTCTTCGGGCGTGATGCGGCGTGTCCGCTCCGCGCGTGCGCCGATGCGCGGAGGGCCGTT
>DASVCS010000148.1:0-38543 GCA_036381495.1 Longimicrobiales bacterium | reverse complement strand
GCGCCGCGCAAGATGCGCCGCGCCATCCGGTCCAGCACGTACACGGCGCCGCCGCCGACCCGAACAACGGCGTGGCCGGGTTGCGGACCACCTCGACGCCGTTCACGGTGTCCCGCACCCCGGCCCAGCGGGCATCCAGCGCGGCATCACCCGCGCCGCAGCCGGCCGCCGCGATGACGCCCGCAATCGCCGCAAGATCGCAGATCCGCGGCAGCACGCACCAACCCCGTCTCATGGCTCCTCCGATCCCGGTCCCGTGCGCGTGCGCGGCCCGCTCCCGCCCCCGGCCGTTTCCCATCCCGCTCCCGTCGGCACCGCAGAGACGCCGCTGCCGTAAACGTAAACGTTCCCGCTCCCGCTCCCGCTCCCGGCCGTTCCCGGCCATCCCCGGGCCTTCCCCCCACCACCGCACCCCCTCCCGGGCACGCCCCAGCCCCAGCCCCAGCCCTAGCCCTAGCCCTAGCCCTGGCCCTGGCCCTCCCCCTCCCTCCCCCGGACCTCCGGCCGGACCGCCAGAATGAGCGTCCCGTCGCGCCCGGAGGTCTGTCCGTTCCCCAGCACGACGGTCTGATCGGTGGGGATCTCGACTTCGGCCTCGAGCACGGTCTCGTGTCGCGTCAGATTCCTCAGGTTGATGTCGAGCCGCACCGTGCCGGCCTCGGCGGCATCAGAGGCATCGGCCGCGTCGTGGATGGCCCAGACCTGGCCCGAGATGGCGTACTGTTCGCCGTCCACGGTCACGTGCTGCTGAAACTCGCCGTAGCGACGGGCGCCGCTGACCACGGCCTCGGCCAGCAACCGGTAGCCGTCGAAGCGGAACAGCTCGCGCAGCGCCCCCTCGACCTCGGCAATGGCCGGGTCCACGTCATCGAAGCCGTCGGCCTCGATGAGCTGGAACCGGAGCCGGACGGACGGCTGCCCGCGGGGCCGGTCGTACACGGCGAGCGTGGCACCGATGCGATCGAGGATTTCGGGGCGCTCGCGGATCGTGAGCGCGTCCACACTGCCCTGGACGGGACGGATCTCGCTGCCTTCGGTGAAGACGTACGGCCCGATCAGGCCGGCCGCGGTCTGTGCATCCAGGTAATCGAGGCGGAACGTCCGTGTTTCGAGGCCGCTCCGCGGACCGGCGCCGCAGGCGGCGAACAGGACCGAGGCGGCGAGGCTCGTCAGCAGAATCCGCGCAGGATGGGACCTCATGGCGTGGGCTCCTTCAATAGATCCATACAATGGTGATCTTCGGATTCGCGGTCCGGAAGATGGCGGCATCGCGGCCGGCGGGGACCCGCACCGCGGGGACGGTGCCAGCGCTCGGTTCCGCGACCGGCAGCGGCCGCGGCGGCGGCTCGCGGCGGAACACCAGGATCGCGACGACGGCGGCCGCGGCAAGCGGCACCGCCGCCGCCGCGCGGAGTCGGCGGCGGCTCGGCGACGTGCGGCCGCTCGCCCCGGCCACGGCTGCTTCTACGCGACCGGCGGCGAGCGGAAGCCGCTCGAGAAGCTGGTCCACGGAGGCGCGCGGTCGGAACGCGGCCAGCCGGGCGTCGAGCAGCGCCTGCCCTTCCAGCAGCCGCGCGGCGGCGCCAGCGCAGCGTGCGCACGTGCGCAGGTGCGCGGCCAACTCCGATTCGCCGCGTCCGGCAAGCTCGGCGGGCTCGGCCTCCAGCAACCGTTCGCGTGCGTCGTTGCAGTTCATGATCGGTACTCCTCCACCAGTTCGGGGTGGCTCTCGAGGATCCACCCGCGGATGGCGCGGCGCGCGCGCAGCAGGTTCGTCCGTACGGTCACCGGCGTGGTGCCGAGCATTTCCGCGACCTCGGCCGGCGCGTAACCCTGGAGATCCACCAGATCGAAGACCTCTCGCTGGCGCTCCGGGAGCTGCCGGAAACGCGCGTGGACCAGTGCCGCGAGGCGCCGCGCATCGATCGGCGCGGCCGGCTCATACGCGGCCGGCAGGGCATCGGTGCGCTCCTCCAGTAACGCGCGACGCCGGCGGCGCTGGCGCTCGCGCTGGCCCGCCTCGTTCCGCGTGATCCGGTAGAGCCACGTCGTCAACCGGCCGCGGCCGCGGTACGCAGACAGGTGCCGATGCAGCTTGAGAAGCACGGCCTGCGCGACGTCATCCGCCTCATCCGGCTCGCCCGTCAAGCCGAGCGCCCACCGGTAGACGCGGCCGTGCACCTCGCCGAGCAGCCGCCGGAACGCATCCGCGTCTCCGGCCTGCGCTCGGCGGACCAGGCCGGCGAGCACGTCGTGATCGGGCGCTGATGAAGTCAAAGAGATCGCTCCCGGTGCACCGCGTTCAGCCCTGAGATGACGCGAAGCGGGATCGCGTTCCATCCGCATCCCGCGTGGCCCGGGTCGACGGGCTGCCGCGGCACTTCGGATTCCTGCACCAGGGCCGCGAGGGCATGGCGAGCGGCCGCGCAGCTCGGAACCGGCGGAGGAAATCCTCTAGCCCTTCGCCAGTTCCGCGAGCACGCCGACATCCAGGCGGTGCCCGCCGGGGAACGTGATGACGCGGAGCGGGATGCCGTGCTCACGCAGGCGCTCCGCATCCCGCGCGGCCGCGGCGGGTCCATCCCCCGCATCCGCGGCGCCGGCCACCCGCGTGAGACGCAGGCCGCGGAGCCGCTCGGCGGCGGATTCGAGATCGAGGTCGGGCGGGGGGCCCGCGCCCCAGAGGATGAGGCGGTCGAGGTGCGCCTGGCCGAGCGCGGCCCAGCGGGCGGCGGTCGCGGCGCCTTGCGAGAAGCCGAGCGCGACGATCTCCCGGACCGCGTTGAGGTCGACTTGCGCCAGGATGTGGGCGTGCAGCGCATCCAGGTAGCGCACGTAGTCGTCGATCTCCGCCTGCCGGTCCTCGCGCGTCATCCACGTCCCGCCCACGCGTGTGCCGGGGCCGTGCACGCCATCCGGATCGCCGACGTAGAAACGGTTCAGCGCCTCCGGCGCCACGATCAGACGCGTCCCGTCCGCGAGCGGCAGGAAGCGCCGGATGAAGCGCGCGGCGAGTTGCCGGTAGCCGTGACAGACGAACCAGATCTGATCGAACGGCCCGTCCGGGTCGCCGAGCGTGGCGTAGCGTGCCGTGCGCGAAACGGTGAGGTGGTGCTCGGCGATGGGTGCGTCCTCGACGGACCCATCCCGGCGTCGTTCCGCGGTGGGGCGAGGTGCGGGCGTCGCGCCGTGCGCGCTCATCGCCGCACCGGGTTCGTCGCAGTCCGCCGCCGCATCATTGCGAATTGGCCGTCCGCGTCCAGATCACGATCGCGCCGCACGGCTTGGTGAGCCCCGAATCGACGAATTCCGCCGGCGTCGATATGCCGCGGTAGACCTCCATCGCCTCGATGTTCGACGCGTCGACGAATGCCGTGATCTCTTCGCCGCGGAGGTGTATCAACACGCCATCGATGTAGACATCCGGCTGGCAATACCTGCCGGCTTGGCGGAAGACCGGAGTGAGGTCGAACCGGCTCGCGCCGGGCCGGAACTCGAGGAGCGGCACGCGCCGCAACACCTGAGTCAACGACCACCGCTTGAAGTCCTCGCACGTGAAGTAGAGCCCCCACCCGCTCCTGCGGCGATCGTAGAAGCCGCGCTTCTCGAGTTTCGGGTTCCGGATGGAGACCTCGACCTGGAGGGAATCCAGCGCGACGGCCTGCGGATACAGCCGGATGTCCAACTCGACCGTCCGCCCCGGCGGCACGTTCACGAGCTTCCGCGTCTTCCCGTAGGCAATGTGCTGAATCTCGATCAGGTAGATCCCCCTGGGGAGGTCCGTGATCTCGAACCGGCCCTCGGCATTGGTCAAACGCGCGGGCCGGTCCAGATCGACGACGCGGACCGCGACATCCTGGACCGGCTGCGACGTCGTCGCATCCAGGATTTGCCCGACGATGCGGCCGGACTGGCCGGCATCCGTCTTCTCGCGCTCCTGCGCGCCGCCGATGTCCGCCGCCAGGAAGATGAACGCCAGGGCGATGAGTGCTGCACGGTGATCCACGGCCGCCTCCTTGATCGAAGAGTCACGGCAGGTCGTGCCTGGTGTGCAACGCCTCGAGGTCGGCTCAGGGGCCGCCGTCTCCTCTCCCCGCGAACTCGAGCACCTCGATCCGAACGCGCGCAAGCCCCTCAAGAATGAAGCCGAGCCGCTCGGCGGCGCGCCGCGAGAGGTCGATGATCCGGCCGTCCACGAACGGGCCGCGGTCGATCACGCGCACCACGACCGTGCGGCGGTTCTCCAGGTTCGTCACGCGGAGCACGGTGCCGAACGGATAGCTGCGGTGTGCCGCAACGAGCGCCTCCTTGTCGTACGGGATCCCGCTGGCGGTGAGCCGGCCTTCGAGGCGATCGGCATAGTAGCTGGCCACGCCGATCCGCGTCTCGAGCGAGGGGCGGTCGGCGAATTCCGCGGCGGCCGGTTCGCCCGCGGCGGCACCATCCTCCGCGCGTCCACCCGCATCGGCGGCGTGCCCGCCATCGCCGGGCGGCGTGTGGCCGGGCCGGACGGCCGGTTCGGACGACGGCCGCGCCGGCTCGGGAATCGGATCGCCGGAGCCCGCACCGCCCCGCACGCACGCGGCAAGGAGCAGCCCCGAAGCCAGCACCGCCGCGCGGCGCGGCGAATGCCGCATCACGCGCCGACGCCGGAATCCCGGACGCGCCTCCAAGATACTCTCTGCCGCCACGGCACACCACCGTCTCGTCGCTCGGCGCGACGCCTGCGCGATCGCCATGTCCATCGCAGCCACTTCGCTCCTCCCCGTTCCCGTAGATGTTCCCGCTCCCGGCCACCCCGATCCCGATCCTCTCGGCGCCCCCGCCGCCCATCGCGTGCCACGCAGTTCCCACCGCTTGCCGCGCCCGGCACGCCGCCCATATTACCACCGTTCACGCCAGGACTCCGAACGCATCGTGGGGACGCCCGCGCCCCGTGCGCGCGCACGCAGGGGACGACGCCGCCGCGTATGAGCGCTCCACGCGCACTGTGCGCGGACCCTGGAGCATGAAACGGCCGTTCGCGCACGCGCACGCACCGCGCGATCGGCGGCCCGGGCGAGGGATTGCTCCCGTTCGCGCTCGCGCACGCGCACGCGTCCTTTTCAGACGAATCATCGGGCCGGCCGGGTCACGCGCGGCCGATCCGGCGACTCTGCATTCTTCGCGGCTCCGCGCGAAGATGGTGCGCGCACGATCGCGCGAAACCGAAGGACGCGGTCCCCGATCCGGGACGGCACGGAACCGGAGGTCCCATGAACAGACGCATCGCACTCATCGGGTTGTCCATCGCCATCGCGCTCGCCGCCTGGATCGCCGTGGTCGTGCCGCAGACGTCGGCGCTGGAGGCGGACCTCATCCTGACCGGCGGACGGATCTGGACGGGTGAGGCGGCGCAGCCGTGGGCGGAAGCGGTGGCGGTCCGCGGCGACCGGATCGTGGCCGTGGGAACGGCGCGGGAGGTCGAGCGGCACCGGACGCGGAACACGCGGGTGATCGCGCTCGATGGGCGGTTCGTCGCGCCCGGTTTCATCGACGACCACACGCACTTCAACCGCGCGGGCGCGCTGCTCGTGGGCGTGAACCTGCTGGACGTGGCGGACGAGGCGGGGCTGATCCGCCGGGTCCGTGAGGCGCGGGACCGGCTGCCGGACGGCGCCTGGATCGTCGGCGGCGACTGGGGCGCCTACGAGGCGTGGGCGATGGGCGCGGCGGGGGCGGCCGACGAATCGGATGACGAGGCGAGCGGAGCGAGCGGCGAACCCTCTGCGCCCGGGGCGGCCGAAGCGATCTTCCGCCCGCACCGCGCGATGATCGATTCGATCACGCCGCGGACGCCGGCGCTCCTCTCGAAGTGGGATCGGTCGGCGTACCTGGCGAACGGCCGCGCGCTCGAGCTGGCGGGCGCGAACTGCGCCTGGCCGGGCGTCGAGTGCGAGGCCGGCCGCCCCACGGGCCGGCTCTCGCCCGCCGCCGCGGCGCGGATCCGCGCGGTCATCCCGCCCAAGTCGCTCGAGCAGCGCCTCACCGAGGCGCGTGCCGCGCTCGCGCGCCTCGCCTCCTTCGGCGTCACGACGATCCACGACGTCACGCCGGCCGAGCAACTCGTCGTCTACCAGGAACTGCGCCGCCGCGGCGAGCTGACCACCCGCATCTACGCGCGGCCGACACTGGACAAATGGGACGAGCTCGCGGCCATCGGGATCCGCCCCGGCTTCGGCGATGAATGGATCCGGATCGGCGGTCTGAAAGGCTTCGTCGACGGGATCATGGGCAATTCGAGCGCGCGCTTCTACGAGCCGTACCTGACGACCGGCGTGCGCGGGCGCTGGCGCGACTCGACGAACACCGGCGCCACGACTGGCCCCGGCTCCGGGATGGAGCCGCCCGGCAACATGCTGCGCAACCTGCTCGGCGCGGATTCCATCGGCTTCTGGCCCCAGGTCCACGCCATCGGCGACGAGGCCATCGACACGCTGCTCGACCTCTACGAACACGTCATCGAGACGAACGGCCCGAAGCCGCGCCGGTTCCGCGCCATCCACGTGCAGGTCATGCGCGGCCCGGAAGTCGCCGAGCGCATGGCGCGGCTCGGCATCCTCGCCGAGGTCCAGCCGTACCACACGATCGACGACATGCGCTGGATGGAGGAGCGCATCGGCGAGCGCGCCCGCTGGGCGTACGCGTTCCGCACACTGCTCGATGCCGGCGTCCGGCTCTCGTTCGGCAGCGACTGGCCCGGCACCAACGCCTCCTGGTACACGGCCAACCCGCTCCTCGGCATCTACGCCGCCGTGACCCGCCAGACGCTCGAGGGCGAGCCCGAAGGCGGGTGGTTCCCCGAGGAGCGCATCGACGTCGAGACCGCGCTCCGCGCCTACACCGTGAACAACGCCTACGCCGCGGCCGAAGAGGAGATCAAGGGCTCGCTCGCGCCCGGGAAGCTCGCCGATGTGGTGGTGCTGGACCAGGATCCGTTCACCGTCCCGCCCGCGCAGCTCAAGGACATCCACGTCGTGCTGACCGTGGTCGGGGGGAAGGTGGTGTTCGAGCGGGAGGGCGCGGTGTGAGGGGGCCGTCGCGGGAGCGGTCGCGCCCTGCCCGCCCCGCCCAACGCGCCATCAGCTCACGAAGTACCCGGCCGCGCGCCACTCGCCGTCGCGCTCCTTCATCATGACGACGCGCTCGCCGCCGCGCTCCTTGCGCTCGAACCTGGTCTCGTACTCGAGGACCACGTACTCGCCGTCGGGCGCGCCGGGCAACGACGTCGCATAGCGCATCGACCGGATCTCGCGGGCGAGGGGTCGCCCGATCGGCGCCTGCGCGCGTGCCAGCGACGCCTCCCACTCCCCCTCGCCCACCATCGCCCGGAACAGCGCCGAGGCCTCGCTCCAACTCGCATGCAGGTCGCCCCGGTCCACCAGCGCGAGCCACCGGTCGGCGGCACTGAGCGCCGCGGTTTCTGCTTCGGCGTGATCGGTCATGCGCGCTCCGGGTGGGGAGGTTGCGGTCGTCGTGCCGTTCGTTGGAGGCCGCAACTGGCGGGCCGCGGGATGGGTGGGGGCACCGGCGGCGCCTCGCGCGGGATCTACGCGGCGTGGCCCGGTAGACGCTCGAGGGCGCGGCGCCGGAAGAAGCGTTCTCAATAAAAGGCGGCCCCGGTCGAGCCGAGGCCGCCCCATGCCGTTCGGTGCGGTGCAGTGCCCGCCGCGGTCATTCGCGCGTTCCGATTGCGACGCGGCCAGCACCGTTGCGTGCCGCTTGTCCACCGTGCACGCGCCCGTGATCCTTGCTCGAAACGATCTCGATCAAGAAGTGGCTACGCCCGAGGCTGCGGGTGACCACGCGTGACATCCCCTCTCCTCGCTGGAAGCGGTTCAAGGCTTCATCGACCTTCTTGAACATCTCTGCCGTCTTGCGAGTCATGGATGCCTCCAGTTTCCACGCGGCTACTGCAAAAGATACACCTATCCGCTGACGTTGCCAACACCCATCCTCACGAACGCGCATGGACCTCAGCGCGGAGTTCTTCGATCTCCGCCTTCCTGAGCGCAGCCAGCAGCTTCCATAGCATGAGCTGGAGCGGCCGCACGATCGGCACGAAGTGCTCGGCTGCGCTCTCCACCTCCTTGAGGAGCCCCCGGTCGCTACGGTGTATGTTCAACACACCGATCGGCTCGGCCTCCGGATCCGTGCCGAGTAGCGGAAGCGAGATGAAGCTACCCACCATCGGCGCGGCATCCGGCCGGAAGTATTCCGCGAGACGCATCTTGACCTCCCGAGTGAACATGCCATTCTCCTCGCACCACGTCAGCAGGTCCGCCGCGTTCACGAAGTGACTGGCCTGTCGAAGGTGGAACGCAATGGGTGCACCGGGCAAAATGCGCCACCTCAAGCGGTATTCCGGTGGGAGTGAAACGTGCGCCCGCTCCAAGAGCGGAAGGGCGAGGGCGCTGAGCCCGGTGTCGGCCGAGGCCTCTTCGTCGAAGGCGGTCGTAGACAGATCCGACCACCGGAGGTCGAGCACGCCTCGTAGATCTTCCGTGTCCAGCACCGGATCGAAGAGCATCCGCTTCCGGAGGCTCGGCCATTCGTCCTCCGAGATCTCCTCCTTCGGCCGGTACACCATGATATTGGCGGCGTAGGTGACCTCGGTCGGATCCGGACGGCCATCGTACTCCCAGGCGAGGAGCGCCAGCCCGCGCAGGACCTTGCGAATCGCGGTTCGGAGCGTTTCGGCATCGGCACCAGCGTCGACCGAAAACGTCCCCTGCATTGTCGCATCGCACATGCAGTAGATGTCCCAGAATTGCGTAAGGAAGTCGGCTGACGGAACGGTCCGGATCAGGTGCTCGAGCCGCTGCACCGCAGCATCCGCTCGCGCCTGGCTTTCCTTGCGCGCGAGATCGATCGCCCACTGCCGCACACCGAAGACCAAGCCGGTCAGGATAAGGAAGATCCAGAAGACCAGGGCGGCTGCCGAGAACCCGTCGACCGGCAGGTCGACGAAAGGGAAATCCCTCTTGAGATCCAGCCACGGCCAAACAAATGGGAATGCCGAGCCGATCTCTTCGGTGAAGACCGAGCCTGCGACGCCGACGACAGCGATCAGCACGGTCACGACCGCTGCGTAGACGTGGGAACGGGCACCCCGAACGACGTAATCAACGGTCCGGCGGCGCACCACCGAGATGGATTCGGGGTCCCGCCGTGCTGCTGCCGCCGCTTCGCGATCGTCCATCAGCTCACTCGGGTACTCCGCGGTGTCCAGGTCCGTCTCCGCTGAACGAGGCTGCGTTGGTGTGATACGTCGACGGCCTGGTGCGCTTGTCCGCTCGCATCAGGCCGGCCGAACCGGTGCGCCTGTTCCCCCTGAACCCCCATCCACGCCACCAGCCGCACGTCGTCCTCGTCGGTGGGTGGCATCGTCACTCCTGATTCAGTCTCACGGGTGAACTGTGTGTGGGGGACAAGCGATCGGTAAACCCGGACGCGCGGCGCCGATGGGCACCTCGGGATCAACGCACCGGGCTGAGGTGCTATCCGGCGTCCTCCTTCCGGGGCAGGTTCGGGTTCGGCTTGTCGCCGAAGCTGATTCGCCGGTCGAGCAGGCCGCGACGGTCGAGCTCGTCCAGTTCCCGCATGTCCTCCCCATTCTCCGGCAGAAGCCGCACAACTTTCTCGCCGTTGAGTGCGGTGTACGTTCGTCGAATCGTAGGGCCCCCGCCTCAAAAGGAACGCTCCTCCGGGGTTGAGCACGCCCAGGCGAATATGTGGTGCAGGTCTGACAGTCACCAGGGTTCGGATTCCGCGTCGACCTGCTCCCACCGCGAGCTCCCCAGGTTTCTGCGCGGAGTTTTGCGGATTCTCAACGAGCTCTACACGTTCCTGCACGAGCTTGGTGGATTCGCCCGGATCGGCCGCTTCCCCGCCGGGCTTGCCGGAATCCCCGTCGAGTTCAACGGCAGCGTTGCCCTCCTCACCCCGCCGTCCCCCGTTCCGCGTCCAGGATTCGGATCGCCTCCCGGCACTCTTCCCGTTCGGCCCACGGCCGGCCGCAGCCGCGCAACGTCTCCCAGATCTCGGCGTCCTGGAAGGTTCGGATTCCGCTCGCGACGTTGCGGAAGAAGTAGGCTTCGTGGCCGTCGTCGTGTTCGATCCACGCCCGGGCGATCCGCTCGCCGGCGGGGTAGCCGCGGTCGTCGGGGAGCACGCGGGGCAGCGTGGGTGTGGCGAGGAGGATGTCGAAGTCGGCGGGCTCGTCGGACCCGGCGAGGACCGGCCAGTGGCAGTAGAGGAATCCGTCGGGGTTCATGGGAGCCGGGTCGTCGAAGGTGCGATCCCATTGCGGCCGCTGCGGTTGTGACCGGTACCATCGGCGCCAGGTGCCGAGCAGCGAGGCGGGCGCGGCGCCGCGCGGGTTGACCAGGAGCGCGACGGCGCCCCAGTCGGCGGCGGTGGCGTCGGCGGCCGCGTCCTCGGCCTCGGCGCGCCAGAGCGCCATCGCCTCTTCCACGAGGTCGTCGGCCGTGGCGACGTCGTTCACGCAGGGCACGACGAGGCCGGTGCCGAGGCCGCAGTCCGGCGCGTAGCAGCGGGTGGAGAAGACCATCGAGAAGGTCTGTTCGCGCTTGTCGGACTGGCGGCCGTAGCGGATCGGCGCGACGACGCGCGCGGCGCGATCGGCCGCGAGCCGCTCTCTGCGCCAGGCGTTGCGGATCGGCGTGTCGTCCCAGTAGAGCGAGCCGATGATGAGGATCCCCGCGCGCAGCATCAGTCCCCCTCCGGGCGCGGCAGGCTCGGGCGATGCCGGACGCCGCCGGAGCGGCGCCCGGCCCGCCGATGCCTCAGCCGCCGGCCTCTTCTTCGCGGTGCAGCAGATAGACGTTCCGCTGCGCCGTGGGCAGGATCAGCATGTTGTGGACGTTCACGTGATCCGGCGCATTGACCACGTAGACGACGGCATCCGCGATGTCCTCGGCCGTGAGCGGCTGGAATCCGCGGTAGACGGCCTTCGCGCGGGCCTCGTCGACGCGGAACCGGACCTGTGAGAACTCGGTCTCGACCATCCCCGGGTCCACGCTCGAGACCTTCACGTTCGTGCCCAGCAGGTCGGCGTTCATCGCCTCGGTCAGCGCCCGGACCGCGTACTTCGTGGCATTGTACACGTTGCCACCGGGGTAGACCATGTGTCCTGCCGTGCTGCCGATGTTGACGATGTGGCCGCGGTTCCGCTCGACCATCCCGGGGAGGATCACGCGCGTCATGTCGAGCAGCCCCTTGATGTTGGTGTCGATCATCTCGTCCCAGTCCTCGACGCGGCCCTCATGCAGCTTCGCCGCGCCGCGGGCGAGGCCGGCGTTGTTGACCAGCACGTCCGGCGCGATCCCGGCCTCATCGAGCCAGTGCCCGAAGGCGGCGACACCGTCGCGGTCGCGCACGTCGAGCACCCTGTCGTGGACGGTGACGCCCTCGCGCTCCCTGAGCTCGCGCGCCAGCGCGGCGAGCCGGCTCTCGCGGCGCGCCACCAGGACCAGATCCGCGCCATGCGCGGCAAGCGCGCGGGCGCACGCAGCGCCGATCCCGGCGCTCGCGCCGGTCACGACGACCATCTTTCCCCGAATCCGATTCATGTTCGATTCCTCGTGCGGGTGCGGGGCGGCTGCGGCGCCCCGGCCCCCGCAAACGTAAACGTTCCCGCTCCCGCTCCCGTTCCCGGCAGCTCCCACCCCGCCTCCAACCTTACCGGCGCCGCCGTCGGCGTCAACCGGTGCTGCGGCGGGCGGTCTCGCGGAGGAGTGCGTTCAGGCCGGGGCTGATTTCGACCGGGTACGGCGGGTCGGCGATGCGAATGTCGCGGATGCGGTCGGGGAGCCGGGCGACCTCGTCGCGGGCGCGGGCACGCGCGGCGGCAAGGTCCGTCATGCCGGCATCCCGTCGACGGCCATCGATCATGGCCGGTGCGAGCAGTGGACGGCCGGGGTGCCGTTCATCGTGGCGAGCGATGACGTCGCGCACGGCGCGGCCGTCCTCCTCGATGCGGAAGACTTGCTTTCGGCCCGGCAGGATGCGCTTGCCCGGCGAGAGCTTGGTCCGCGGCACGCCGGCGTACGCCGTGAGCTTGTAGGCGATGTCGAGGACGGGTGCATCGCTCGAGACGGCCATCGCGCTGCCCACGCCGAAACCGGTGATCGGCGCGCCGCGCGCGAGGATGGCGGCGATCTCGTCCTCATCCAGCCCGCCGCTGGCGAAGATCTCGACCTCGTACAGGCCGGCGGCGTCGAGGATCTCGCGCGCGCGGAACGCCAGCTCCGCGAGGTCGCCGGAGTCGAGGCGGACGCCGCGGACGCGGAAGTCGGCGCCCAGTTCCCGCGCCAGGTCGACGACCCGGCGCACGCCCTCGACCGTCTCGTACGTGTCGACCAGGAGCACGGTCTCCGGATAGAGGCGCGCGAAGGCGCGGAACGCGTCGATCTCGTGGTCGAACGCCTGGATGAAGCTGTGCGCCATCGTCCCCGAGATCGGGATCCCGTAGACCCGGCCGGCCAGGACGTTGCTGGTCGAATCGACGCCCGCGATGTAGAACGCGCGCGCCGACTTCAGCCCCGCATCGGCGCCGTGCATGCGGCGCATGCCGAAGTCGACGATGGCGGCCCGCCCCCGCGCCGCCTCGACCACGCGCACCGCCTTCGAGGCGAGGACGGTCTGGAGGTGGATCTGATTCATGAGGACCGTCTCGGCGAGCTGCGCCTCGGCGATCGGCGCGACGACCTCTAGGATCGGCTCTTCCGGGAAGACCGGCGTGCCCTCCGGGACCGCGTGTACATCCCCCGTAAAGCGGAACTCCGACAGCCACTCGAGGAACGCGTCCTCGAAGTCCGGCAGCGAATGCAGGTACGCGAGCGCGCCGGGAGAGAAGCGCATCCGTTCGAGGCAATGGAGCGCATCATCCAGCCCGCAGGCGAGCAGGTAATTGCGGCGTTCGGGGAGCTTGCGGCTGAAGAGGCTGAAGACCGCGGTCTCGCGCATCCCGGTGCTCCAGTAGGCCTGGAGCATGCGCAACTCGTAGAGGTCCGTGAAGAGCGCGATGTCGGCATCGCCGACCCAGTGCGCGTGCTGGCTCATCCCGCGTCGCTCCGCCGGCCGGGTGTTCCGCCGGCCGGGGGTCGGGCCGGGCGACCGCGGATCCGGCGCGGGGCGCGGCCGGCCGGTTCGGATCCGCGCAGAGGCACCCGCGCTCCGCAACGCCCGGCGTTCTACTCCCGGGCCAGCAACAGCCGGGCCGCCTCGGCGCAGTCGTCCGGAACGAGCACGTCGACGCCCTTGGCCACGGTCCCCGCCCAACCCGGGCCGAAGATGCCGGTCTGCTCGCCGCGAGTCACGGCCGGGATCCCGGCATCTTCGAGGATCCCGACGGCCATCTCCGCCTGGTAGACCGCCGCGTAGGTGGCGACCGTGACCCACGCGGGCTCCCGGGTCACGGCCGATCCGCCGCGGGCGCGCGGGCGCCGGCCGCCTCGCGCACGACCATGACCGCCGCGGAGCCGGCCGCCCGGCTCACTGCTGGATCGAGTCCAGCCGCGCAGCCCGCGCCGCCGCCGCGTCCGACGCCTCGAGCGCGCCCTTGACGCCCTGCGCGCCCGGAAGCGACGACTCGCCGATGATGCTGTCGCGCTGGCGTTGCGTCAGCTCGGGGCGCGCCGCCTCCTCTCCCTCCGTCCGGCCGCCGGAACACGCCGCCAGAACCAGGACCGCCATCAGCAAAGAACGCTTACGCATGTGTTCGACTCCCGTCATCAGGGTTCGATCGGCTCCACACCCGCTTCTCCGTGACCTCTTTCCGGTCGAGCCCGGTGCCCGCACGGCCACCCGGCACGCCGAACTCGTTGTGGAGGACGGCACAACCCGCAAGGACGAGGGGCAACAGGATCCAGGAACGCGCCATGGAGAACCTCCGCGCAGGCGGTCGGCCGCGGACACGCCGGCGCCGGACCCGCGGCGTCCGAAAACCGAAGCGCCGCCACGGCCGCAGCCCACGCAGACACGGGTCTCCCGCGGGCCCGCGCACCGGAGATGCGACACGCAGGATGCACCGAACCGCCGTGCCGTGTCAAGCAAGAATGGACACGGCGCACTTGGCCCGATTCGTGCCACCGGGGTGGCGCCTCCGGTGCAGACGCTGCCGGCCCGCGCCGCACTCGAGATGTCGTGGCGATGCAGCATCGGCTCCGCGCTCGAGCCGGACGAACTGTGGCACCCGCGCAACAACCGGCCGGCGCAAACCGCGGTGACGCGGTTGGCCGGGGCGCTGAGTTCGCTTGTGTTTTCGCGGGGAAGGGCGCATCATCGATGCAGGTGCCGGGGAACGGCCCCGCGATTGCGCGGCGGAGTGGAATCGCGGGCGCGCCGAATGGCGCTCGACCCGCGTGGACCCGACGAGAGAACCCGAACGATCGCGGCTGATGGCGACCAATTTGCCGAGCGAATCCGAGCGACCGCAGCCCGTCGCCGAAACCCGGGAGCTGGCCGGCCCCGCGCCCGTCCCGTATGCAACGATGGATCCGGGGCTGGACGGGGGCGGCGTGAATCTGCGGCGGCTGCTGCCGGTGCTGCTGCGCTACAAGTGGATGATCATTGCCATCACGGTGCTGGGCGGTGCGGCGGGCGTGGTGGCGAGCCGGACGATGCGGCCGGAGTACCAGGCGCAGGCGCGGATCTGGATCCAGGCGCCACAGGACAAGCAGCCGATCCAGGGACCGATCCAGCCGGGCCAGCTCCTGGAACCTGCCGGGTGGACCGACCTCCTCCGATCGTACACGGTGCTGGATTCGGTGGTGATCAACCAGCGCCTGTATCTGAAGCCGCAGTCGCCCGAGCATGCCGATCTGTTCGCGGGGTTCGAGCTGGCCGAGCGGTTCCGTCCTGGCGAGTACCGGGTGTCGGTGAGCCAGGATGGCCGTGAGATCCAGCTCACGTCCGAGGATGGCGGCCTCATCGAGACGACGGCGCCGGGCGAGCCGTTGGGTCGGGGCCTCGGGTTCCACTGGGCGCCGCCCGCCCGGGCCTGGAAGCCGGGGATGGAAGTCCGTTTCGCGGTGGTCCACCCGCGCGAGGTCTCGCGGGAGTTGTCGCGCCGGATCGCGGCGACCATGGGCGAAGGGGCGAATCTGCTCGATCTGGCGCTGACCGGCACCAACGCGGAGCAGGTCGCGGCCACGCTGAACGCGGTGGCCGGCCGCTTCGTCCGCGTCGCGGCCGAGCTGAAGAGCGCGAAGCTGCACGAGCTCGTCCGGATCCTCGAAGAGCAGCTCGCCGCACAGGAGGAAAAGCTGCGCGAAGCCGAGATCGCGCTCGAGAGCTTCCGCGTCCAAACGATCACTCTGCCGACGGAACGCGCCACGCCCGTTGCGCCGGGACTCCAGGAGACGCGCGATCCGGTGTTCGACAACTTCTTCCGCATGAAGATCGAGCAGGAGGAACTCCGCCGCGACCGGCTCGCCATAGCGAATGCACTGACGCAGATCCGGGACTCGTCCTTCTCCGTCGCCTCGCTCGAGTACATCGAGTCCGTGCGGAACTCGGCCGAACTGGGTTCGGCGTTGCACGACCTCACCGAGAAACTTGCGTCGTTGCGGGCGATGCGGGCCCGCTACACGGACGAGTACCTGCCGGTCCGCGAGCTCATCGACGAGATCGAAACGCTGAAGAGCCAGACGATTCCACGACTGGCCTGGAACCTCATCGACGAGATCCGGCGGCGGGAGGATCAGATCGAGCAATTGATCCAGGCGGCATCCAACGAGCTCGAGAGCATCCCGCCGCGCCAGCTCGAGGAGGCGCGGCTGGAACGGCGGGTCTCGATCGCGGACGGCTTGTACACGGACGTCCGCCAGCGGTACGAGACCGCCCGCCTCGCGGCGGCGAGCAGCCTGCCGGACCTCGTCGTCCTCGAAGAGGCCATCGTGCCGCGCGCGCCGTTCAGTGATCCACGACCGCGCGTCATTGCACTCGCGTTCCTGGGCAGCCTCGCACTCGGCATTGCCGGCGCGCTCCTGAGGGACCGCATCGACCCACGACTCCGCTATCCCGAACAGGTCACGGCGGGGCTGAACCTGAGCATCCTCGGGGCGATTCCCTTCGCGGAGACGCGGAACGGCACGCTCCGCGAGGACGCGACCACGCAGATGATCGAGGCGTTCCGGGAGCTCCGGCTGAGCATCATGCACGCCTACGGCGCCGCGGGGCCCCTGATCACGACCATCACGAGCCCCGGGAGCGGCGACGGCAAGTCGCTCATCTCCGCGAACCTCGCGCTCGCCTTCGCGGACCAGGGCCATCGCACGCTGCTCATCGATGGCGACATCCGACGCGGCGGACAACACCGCCTGCTCGGAGGGACGCGCAAGCCAGGGCTCACGGATGTACTGATGGGGCGCGCGCCGCTCGAGGCAGCCGTGCAGAATACGCCCTACCCCGCCCTCCAGTTCATCGGCTGCGGCACCCGGCTCCAGACCGGCCCGGAGCTGCTCGGCTCACCCACGATGGCCGAGGTGATGCGGGATCTCCGCTCCCGCTACAGTGTGATCCTGGTCGACAGCCCGCCGCTTGGCGCCGGTGTCGACCCCTTCATCCTCGCAACGCTGACCGGCAGTCTGGTCATGGTGCTGCGCACCGGCTACACCGACCGGGAATTCGCGGGAGCGAAGCTCGACACCATCGGTCGACTGCCCGTCCGCATCCTCGGCGCCGTCCTGAACGCCGTGCCGGCACAGGGCGCATACCGCTACTACTCGTATCTGCCCGGCTACGAATCTCGCGAGGAAGAGGGCGTCGAGGTCTCGGCCAAACAGCTCCCCGGGGTCTGAGGCGCCGGCATACCGCGCCGGTCGGACCTACACTACACGCCCCCGTTCCCGATGCCGCATGGTGTCGGGGACGGGGGCGCTTGCATCTCGCCCTGGCGACGCGGGCGGAGGGACCGCCCTGGAGTTCACCCGCGGTTTCGGAACCGCGCGGCCGCTCGCCGCGCCCGATGCGCGGGCGCGGGTGACACGACAACCGCCCTAGCTCAGTGAGACGGGGCCGCTGATGTCGAAGGCGCGGATTCGCTCGGCGCCGGGTTCCGTCTGCGACCGGCGCAGCGCCATCGTTGCGCGCACCAGCATCTCGACGGGCTGGATCGCTGCTTCCTGGAAATCGGGGACAGCGTAGAGGCCGGCGCGCAGGCGGACGGGTTCCTCATCCTCGTCGGTCGCGGCCTCCGCCGCGGCGGTGAGACGCCGTGCAAGGTCGAGCGCGCCCGCGGAGTCGGTGTTGGGGGCCACGATGATGAACTCGTTCTGTCCCAGCCGGGCGATGGTGTCGGAGGCCCGACACATTTCCTTGAACAGCCGGGCCAGGCGGTCGAGCGGGAGCCGATTGGCCGCTGCGTCGTCGGGCTCGCTCTCGCCGTCCCCGTCGGGAGAGAAGGCAATGCAGGCCAGCGCACGGTGGTATCGGAACGCGTCCGAGCCGAGTTCGCGCACGCGGCGGAGCAGACCACGGATGTTGTAGAACCCGGTCAGCCGGTCCAGCAGGCTCTCTTCCCGGGCCCGATCGGCATCCATCTTCGCGGTCACGTAGGTGCCGAGCTTGAGCAACAGCTCCTCTGCATCGAGCGGCGGCGTGAAGAGCTCCCATGCGCCGGACCGCAGTGCATCGAGGCGCTCCTGCCGTGACGTCGGCCCCGAGGTGATGAGGAAGATCGGTGTACCCGGCGCCGTGTGCGGATCCGCGCGCAGCGTCCGACAGATGTCCACGCCGTGGACATCGGACAGACTGACGTCGAGGAATATCGCATCGGGCTGGGCGTCCCGCGCGTGATCGAGGGCCTGCGCGCCCGTATACGCGCGCAGGACGGCGAAGCCATTGGGTCCGAGGACGCTTTCGAACGACCGGGCGAGCCATTCGTGCGCGCTGGCCACGAGAGCGAGAGGTGGACGCGACGACGCTGATGCCTCGTGCATTTTCCCTGAGCCGAGTGGGTCGGACGCGGGCACCGTCGCGACATGCAACGGATGTCCGGGCAATTGGGCAGCGCGGTGCCGCACGATCCGTGCGAGATCGCAATACCGTGCGGGACTGCGCGTCTCGGCACGGCGTCACTCCCGCACAACCCGCGGCGTTGTGGCGATTTTTCCGACATCATCCGCTCCGGTGCCGACCCCGCCCCGGCCATACAGGTGCCGTGGCCGTGGTGCAGCAGGCGACCGGGTTTTGTAGCGATTGCGCAACGATCCGATACACCCGCGCGGACGGCCGGAACGGCGTGGATGGCGCTGAAACCGGCGGCACAGGTGGAGAAAACGGGTGCAACCGCCGGTACGGCCCGGGCCGGTCCCAAGTTTGATGAGAGGTCACGCCGCACGGCCGCGGACCGACGAAGCCAGGCCGCGCGGTACGGACGCGACTGACTGTGGTGGCGGCGTGCGGACAAGGAGCGAATGCGATGCTGTGCGGCGATTGCATCCGGTTCAGTGCAGTGCTGGTGCGGCGTACCGGTCGCCCGCTGCTACGTGGCGCCTGGGAGACCCGGCGTGCGCGGCCGGAGAAATGCATCCGGTGCGGCGCGCCGATCCCGGATGCGGATGCGGTGGAGCCGATGCGCGAGACGCGGTCGCGGCTCTCGCGCTTCGGTCTGATCGGTGGAGGACGGCAGCTCCTCGGTGGGCGACGGAGCAGCTAACGGATAGGAGAAGCGCATGTGTGGAATCGTTGGGTATGCGGGTTGGCGAGAAGCGGGGCCACTCCTGGTCGAGGGCCTGCTACGGCTCGAGTATCGCGGGTACGATTCCGCGGGCCTCGCCGTCCAGAACGGGCGCGGCATCGCGCTCCACAAGGTAGTCGGCCGCGTTGAGCGGCTCCAGCACCTGCTGCGCCGCACCCCGATCCACGGGATGAGCGGGATCGGTCACACACGCTGGGCCACACACGGCCGGCCCACGGAAACCAATGCACACCCGCACGTGGACTGCTCGCGTGAACTCGCACTGGTCCACAACGGCATCATCGAGAACGCGGACGCGCTCCGCACGCGCCTCGAACAGGCCGGCCACCGGTTCCGCACGGAGACGGACACGGAAGCGCTCGCGCACCTCATCGAAGACGCGACCGGCGCAACGCTCGAAGAGCGCGTCGCCGCCGCGCTCGCCCACGTCGAGGGAACCTACGGCCTCGCGGTGATGTCCGCGGCGGAACCGGGAAAGATCGTCGTCGTCCGCCGCGGCTCGCCCGTCCTCCTCGGAATCGGCGATGGCGAGTTCTTCGTCGCGTCGGATGCCGCCGCCGTCCTCGAACACACCCGCTCGGTGGTGTATCTCGATGACGGCGACATGGCCGTGATCACGCCCGACGGCTACCGCATCATGGACCTCCAGGCGCGCATCCAACATCGCTCCGTCTCCGACATCGGCTGGGATCTCGATGCCATCGAGCTCGGCGACTTCCCGCACTTCATGCTGAAGGAGATCTTCGAGCAGCCCAGAACGGTGCTGAGCGCCTTCCGCGGGCGACTGCTCGCCGAAGACGGGACCGCGCGCCTCGATGGACTCAACCTCACACCCCAGATGTGCGCGACGATCCAGCGTATCGTGATCGTCGCGTGCGGCACCTCGTGGCACGCGGGGCTCGCCGGCCGCCACGCGATCGAACAGTTGGCCGGGATCCCCGTCCAGGTCGAGCACGCCTCCGAGTTCCGCTACCGGCCTCGGCTCCGGCTCCCGGGGACGCTGACCGTCGCGGTCTCCCAGTCGGGCGAGACCGCGGACACACTCGAAGCCATGCGCGCCGCGCGCGCCGGCGCCTCGAAGGTCATCGGCATCGTGAACGTCGTCGGCAGCACGATCGCCCGCGAGGCCGATGGCGGCATCTACCTGCACGCCGGGCCCGAGATCGGCGTCGCATCGACGAAGGCGTTCACTTCCCAGGTCGTCGCACTGCTCCTGCTCGGCCTCTACCTCGGCCGCCAGCGCGGTCTCTCCCACGGCGATGGACAGGCGCTCGTCCACGAGATCACACGCCTGCCGGACGTCATCGAGACCGCGCTCAAACTCGATGGGCGCACCCGCGACATCGCCCGCATCTACGCCGATGCGACGAACTTCCTCTACCTCGGCCGCGGCGTCAGCTACCCCGTCGCCCTCGAAGGTGCGCTCAAGCTGAAGGAGATCAGCTACATCCACGCCGAGGGCTACCCCGCCGCCGAGATGAAGCACGGCCCGATCGCGCTCATCGACGAGAACATGCCGGTCGTCTTCGTCGCGCCTCACGACGCGGTCTACTCGAAGCTCGTCTCGAACATCCAGGAAGTGAAGGCCCGCGGCGGGCGCATCATCGCCGTCACCACCGAGGGTCACGACGACCTCCGCCCCCTGGTCGACCACCAGCTCCACGTCCCCAGGACATCGGCGGTGCTGAGTCCGATCGCGACCGTCATCCCGCTCCAACTGCTGGCCTACCACATCGCCGTGCTGCGCGGTTGCGACGTCGACCGGCCGCGCAACCTCGCCAAGAGCGTGACCGTGGAGTAGCGCGATGTGCCCTTCGGATTGTAGATTGACACGTGTTGGGAGGTCGTGATGTGTCGAGTCGGACGGACTCCGTTCCTCATCCTTCTCGCCGGGCTGCTGCTCGCGAGCACCGGCCGGGCACAGTCGCCCGACGACGACTGGAGCACGGCGCGGTTGCAGATGACGCGCGAGGGACTCGAGCGGCTCCTTGCCCAGTACGACCAGGCGGCGCGCTCCGGCGCGTATAGCGACGAACTGCGGGCCAGGGCGCGCTACGAGGCGGCACTGATCCGGACGCGCCTCGAGCACGGGGATTTCCAGGTAGGCGACCGCATCGTGCTCGAAGTCCTCGGCGAAGAGATGCTGACGGACTCGTTCACGGTCGCGATGGGGCGCGTGCTGCGCCTCCCGCTGGTCGGGGACATTTCGTTGAAAGGCGTGCTCCGGTCGGAACTCGAGTCGTATCTGACGCAGCAGATCGGACGCTACCTGAAGGACCCGCAGGTCCGGGCGCGGTCGCTGATCCGGATCTCGGTCACGGGTGCGGTCAGCAGTCCGGGATTCTACGTGGTTCCCTCCGAGTCGCTGCTGACGGATGTGCTGATGATGGCGGGCGGTCCCGGCCAGAACGCGGATCTCGACGACATCCGCGTCGAGCGCGGCGATGACGAGATCTGGGAGGGCGATCCGCTGCAGCAAGCCATCACCGAGGGCCGGACACTGGATCAGCTCAGTCTCCAGGCGGGCGACCGGATCATCGTGCCGGCCAACGCCCAGCGGAACTGGCTGGAAGTCGCACGCATCGGGGTGTTCGTGATTCCGGGGATCATCGGACTGTTCAGGCTCTTCTAGGCCGGCGCCGGGGCGCGCCCGGGACGGGTGCGGTGGAGTGGGGAATGCCCCGGCATGGCCGGGAACTGCCGGGAACGGGAGCGGGTGCGGGAACGTTTACGTTTACGGGGACGGGGCGTCGTGATGGTGCGAACGCGGGTTGGCACGGGAGTATCGGTGATGGGGCAAGCGGTGCGGAGGTGCTGCGGGATCGCGCTCCTCGTGGCACCGTTGCTGGCCGTCGGCTGCGGCGGAGAGGGGACGGGTCCGGACGACGGGGGGGACGCCGCCGAGGGCACCTACACGCTGGTGAGCGTGAATGATGAGACGCCGCCGGTCACGGTCTATTCCACTACGCTCGAAGGCGGCTCGGTCTTCGAGATCCGGATCACGGACGGCGAGATCACGCTGGGTGATGGCCGGTACGAGCTGACGCTCGAAGGCGAAGCCTGGCAGGATGGCCAGAAGCTTCAGCTTCCGGGTGGCGTCACGGACGTCGGCAGCTACAGTGTCAGCGGGCAGACCGTGACGTTCGACTCGGACAACGAAGATCTCCCGGGGACCATCCAGGCCGTACTCGACGGGAACGAGCTGAAGCAAACGGTGCGGCACCCCGAGTACGGCGAGTTCACCGCGGTCTTCCGGAAGTAGTCCAGCGGTTCGCCCGATGCGAGCCCCCTCGGGCCCCGGTGGATCCGCGGGGCCCGACCACTCTCCTCCAACCCAACTGCCGATGAACGACACACATCGGATGTCCGACGGCGCCGCGCCGGTCATCGAAGTCCGCGGCCTGAGCAAACGCTACGGCGAGGTGACGGCGCTCTCCGGCCTGGACCTGGTGGTTCCGCGGGGCGCGACCTACGGGCTCCTGGGCCCGAACGGCGCCGGGAAGACGACAGCGATCCGGATGCTGCTGCGGATCATCGAGCCGGATGCCGGTCAGATCCGGCTCTTCGGCGGGTCGCTCTCGCAGGGCGCGCTGGACCGGATCGGCTACCTCCCGGAGGAGCGTGGGCTGTACAAGCGGATGCGCGTGCGTCGGCTGCTCACGTTCATGGCGTCGCTGAAGGGGATGTCGGCGCGGGATGCGGCGCCGCGGATCACGGCGTGGCTCGAACGGCTGGGGCTGGGCGACCGCGGGGAGGCGCGGCTCCAGGAGCTGTCGAAGGGGAATCAGCAGAAGATCCAGTTCGTCAGCGCCGTGTTGCACGAGCCGGAGCTGGTGATCCTGGACGAGCCCTTCAGCGGGCTGGACGTGATCAACCAGCAGGTCTTGAAAGAGATCGTGCTGGACCTGAAGCGGCAGGGCCGCACGATCGTGTTCTGTACGCACATGATCGAGCAGGCGGAGAAGACGTGCGACCACGTGTGCATCCTCTCGCGCGGCGAGAAGGTGGTGGACGGTCCGATTTCCGACGTGCGGCGCAACCACGGCGGCGAGTACGTCGCGATCGGTCTCGAGCAGTGGAGCCGCGAGGCGGTGGATGCCGTGCGCGGCTCGCGGATGGTTGCCGCGCTGCGCGAGGAGGGGCATGAAATCGCGGTGACGTTGCGTCCGGCCGCCGATGCGCAGGCGCTGCTCGAAGAGCTCCTGGGCATGGGCGTGCGGTTGCGGCGGTTCGAGCGGGTCGAGCCGTCGCTCGAGCAGATCTTCCTCGAGCGGGTCGGCGTCGGGGCGGCCGCGGGGCTGACCGTCGAGCCGGAGGTGGCGCATGTCTAGGACGTTCACGGTGATCCGGCGCGAGTTCACCGAGATGGTGCGGACGAAGGCGTTCCTGATCGGCACGATCCTGGGGCCGGTCATCATGGTCGGGTTCTTCGCGTTACAGATCGTGCTGGCGCAGAGCGGCGGCGGCGAGCGCCAGGTCGTGGTGGTCGACGCGACCGGGCAGGGGCTGGGCGAGCGGGTGGCGGCGGCACTGGAAAGCCGGAGCGGAGCGGAGTCGCGGACGCAGTTCACCACGGAGGTCCTCGTGCTCGGGGACGAGGACCCGGAGACGCTGCGCGCCGGCTTCCAGGAGCGGATCGAGGCGGACTCGCTGGACGGCTATCTCTGGCTCCCGGCGGGTGCCGTGGACGGCGAAACGGTGGTGTACGAGGGGAAGAACGCGACCAACATCGGCGAGCTCGAGCGGATCCGTGGCGCGGTGCAGGTCGCGGTGCAAGGGACGCGGCTGAGTGCGGCCGGGATCGACGCCGCGCGGGTGGCGGAGGCGCTGCGGCCCGTTCCGTTCGACGCGCGCAAGACCGGCGCCCAGGCGGCCAGCGGGACGCCGATCGCGCTGTACATCCTGACGTACATCCTCGGCTTCGCCGTCTACATGGTGGTGATCCTGTACGGGAATGCGGTGATGCGTGGCGTGCTGGAGGAGAAGCGGGACCGCGTGGTCGAAGTGGTGGTCAGCTCGATCCGAGCGACGCAGCTCATGGCGGGCAAGGTGATCGGCATCGGCGCGGCCGGGCTCGTCCAGATCGCGATCTGGATCGGCTTCGCCGCCGCCGTGCTCATGAAGGGTGAAGCCATCGCGGCCCGGTTCGGCACCGCCATGCCGGAGCTTCCTGCGGTTCCGCTCTCCGTCGGCTTGATCTTCGGCTTCTTCTTCCTCGCCGGCTTCTTCCTCTACGCGGGGATGTACGCCGCGATGGGCGCGATCGCGACCACGGACCAGGAGGCGCAGCAACTCCAGTTCCCGGTGATCATGCTGCTCCTCCCGGGGATCATGATGATGACGCCGGTGCTGAACGACCCCGACGGGGCCATCGCGGTGGCCGGCTCGCTCATCCCGTTCACCGCGCCGATCGTCATGCCGATGCGCGCGGTGGTCACGGGGATCCCGCCGCTCCAGCTCACGGGTTCGATCCTCATCGTCGTATTGACGATGCTGGTGCTCCTCTGGACCTCGGCGAAGATCTACAGGATCGGGATCCTGTCGACGGGCAAGCGCGCCAGCCTTGGCGAGGTCTGGCGTTGGCTGCGGACGGCGTGAACGCCGGCATGGACGGAACGGCGGTACGGCGGTACGGCCGGGTCGGGCGCGCGGACCATCGCACTGGCCGGCGGCGTGAGCACAAGGCGCGCGGCCTCCCGCGGCCGGCATCCGACGCCGAGGCCAGAGCGCCGGCCGGCGCCGCACCGGCCGCTGGCGCCGATCCCACCGGCGCACTCCTCGCCGCACTGCACGCGCGCGGTGTGCGCAGCATCCACCGGGTCGCGTTCAAGGAGAACCGGACGCGGCTACTCTCGGTCTCGCGCGATGGCGCCACCCTCTACGCGCACACCTGTTACCGTGGCGCGCCGGCGGAAGTGCACGCGGCGATCGCGACGTTCCTGACGGCGGCGCGCGGCAGCGCGGAGCAGCGGGCCGCGGTCGCACGGATCCGCGATTGGGGCGCGGCTCACCGCCCACCGGCCACGGACCGGACCGGCGCGCCGCGCCCGCCCCGTCCCGGCCCCTGCTGCGCCACGCCCGCCCAGCGCGCGCGTCTGATCGCGCTGTACGGCGCGCTGAACGAGGAGCGATTCGCCGGCCGGCTCCCCGCGCGCGTGCCGCTCCGCCTGAGCCGGCGGATGTCGCGCCGACTCGGCCATGTGCGGTACCATCGCGATTCCGCGGGCGCGCGCACCGTGATCGAGCTGGCGCTGAACGCCGACCTGGTGCTCGATGGGAACGAAACCGTGCTGCGCGATACGCTGCTGCACGAGATGGCGCACATCGAGGCGTGGCTCGAGCACGGCGAAGGCGGCCACGGCGCGGTGTGGCGCCGGATCGCGCTGCGGGTGGGATGCGAACCACGCGCCTGCATGCAGCGGGCGCTGCCCGTGACCTCGACATGAAACGCCTCGCCGCCGTCGCGTTGACGGGACTTCCGCTCCTGTTGGCGTCCACGGAGCCGACCGACCCCAACCGTGCGATCGCGTCCGCCGGAAGCCACGCGCCAGGAACGACGGATGCCGCGCCGCAGGGCGCCCCACCACCGGCGCCGGATCCCGCACCCGGCGTATCACTGACGCTCGCGAAGCACCGCAGCCGCACGATCTCAGAACTCCGCTACGAGGTCGCGTTCGACGTGCCGGCCACGCCCGAGGCACCGGTCCGCGGGCGCGAGCTGATCCGGTTCCGGCTCAGCGATGCCTCCGCGCCCGTGATCCTGGATTTCCGGCAGCCGGCGGACCACGTGCGCGCCGTACGCGTCGCGGGTGCCCGGACGCCGTACCGCCTGGTCAACGGCCACCTCGTGATCCCGGTCGCCGCGCTGCGAGAGGGTGAAAACGCGCTCGAAGTCGAGTTCATCGCCGGCGATGGCGCGCTCAACCGCAATGCCGACTTCCTCTACACCCTCTTCGTCCCCGACCGCGCCTCGACCGCCTTCCCGTGCTTCGACCAGCCCGACCTCAAAGCACGCTACCGGCTCACGCTCACGATCCCCGCGGCGTGGCGGGCCGTGGCCAACGGCGCGCTCGAACGCCGCATCGAGCAGGACGGCCGCGCGACCCTCGCATTCGCCGAGACGCGCCCCATCAGCACCTACCTCTTCGCCTTCGCCGCGGGCGAATTCCGCGTCGAGACCGCCGTCCGCGGCGGACGCCGACTCCGACTGTTCCACCGCGAGACCGACGCGGAGAAGGTCGCCCGCAACCGCGACGCGATCTTCGACCTCCACTACAGAGCCATCGAATGGCTCGAGACCTACACGGGAATCCCCTACCCGTTCGGCAAGTTCGACTTCGTCGCGATCCCCGCCTTCCAGTTCGGCGGGATGGAGCACCCCGGCGCGATCCTCTACAACGCGTCGAGCCTCTTCCTGGACTCATCGGCCACACAGAACCAGCGGCTGGGCCGGGCGAGCGTCATTGCGCACGAGACGTCGCACATGTGGTTCGGCGACCTGGTGACCATGAAGTGGTTCGACGATGTGTGGACCAAGGAGGTCTTCGCCAACTTCATGGCGGCCAAGATCGTCGATCCCTCGTTCCCCGACGTGGACCACGCGCTGCGCTTCTTCCTGGCCCACTACCCGGCGGCGTACGAGGTGGACCGGACGGCGGGCGCCAATCCGATCCGGCAGCCGCTCGAGAACCTGAGCGATGCCGGCTCGCTCTACGGCGCGATCATCTACGAGAAGGCGCCGATCGTGATGCGGCACCTGGAGCGTCTCACGGGCGAGACGATGTTCCGCGATGGGCTCCGGGAATACCTGAATACGTACGCGTTCGGGAACGCGACGTGGCCGGAGCTGATCGAGATCCTGGACCGGCGTTCTCCGGAGGACCTGCGGGCGTGGAGCGAGGCGTGGGTCGAGGAGGCGGGCCGGCCGATGATCACGACGGAGCTGAACCTCGAAGGCGGTCGCATCGCGTCGCTGGTGGTGCGGCAGTCGGACCCGTGGGGGCGGGGGCGAGTCTGGAGCCAGCGGCTGCACGTGCTGGTGGCCTACCCCGATACGACGCGGAGTTTTTCCGTCCGACTGGACGGCCCGAGCGTGCGGGTCATGGGGGCGAACGGGCTGCCGGCGCCGGATTTCGTGCTGGCCGATGGCCTGGGCATCGGCTACGGCCATTTCCGTCCGGACCCGGCGAGCCGCGCGTTCCTGCTCGGGCATCTGCCCGAGCTCCGCGACGCGCTCAGGCGGGGTGTCGCCTGGGTCACGCTGTGGGACGGCATGTTGGAAGGCGATGTGGCGCCGGCCGCACTGATCGAGGTGGCGGCGGGGATGCTGGAGACGGAGCGTGCCGAGCTGAACGCGCAGCGGGTCGTGCGTGACCTGACGGAGGCTTACTGGCGCTTCCTCTCCGCGGGCGAACGAGCGGAGTGGGCGCCGCGGCTCGAGGCGCTGCTCTGGCGCCTCATCGGCGAGGCCTCGACGCCGAGCCTGAAGGCGGTGTACTTCCGCGCCTTCCGCTCGATCGCGCTGTCGCCCGCGGCGGTGCAGCGGCTCGAACGGATCTGGCGGAAGGAGATGGTCGTCCCCGGGTTGCCGCTGGCCGAGGAGGACTACACCGACCTCGCGCTCGCACTGGCCGTGCGCGAGGTGGACGGATGGCAGGAGATCCTCGACGCCCAGCGCGAGCGCATCGAGAACCCGGACCGGAGGGCCCGCTTCGTTTTCATCCAGCCTGCGCTCTCGGCCGACCCCGCGACGCGCGACGCCTTCTTCGCGTCGCTTGCGGACCCGGCCAACCGCGAACACGAGGCGTGGGTCCTCGAGGCCGTCTCCTACCTGCACCATCCGCTGCGCGCCGAGCACGCGGAGCGCTACATCCTGCCGAGTCTCGAAATGCTCGAAGAGATCCACCGCACGGGCGACATCTTCTTCCCCGGCCGCTGGCTCGATGCGACGCTCCGCGGACACGCCACTCCCTCCGCCGCGGCGATCGTGCGCCGCTACCTCCGCAGCCACCCGGAGCTGCCGCCACGGCTGCGCGGCAAACTGCTGCAATCGGCCGATCCGCTGTTCCGGGCCGCGGAGGTCGTGGGGGAGGGCTCGGATAAGGGCTAGGGCTAGGGCTGGGGCTAGGGCTGGGGAGGGCCCGGGAGGGAGTGTGGTGGAGGGGGGAAGGCCCGGGCACGGCTGGGCGCGGGGTGGGAACTGCCGGGAACGGGAGCGGGAGCGGGGACGTTTACGTTTACGGGATGGGGTGGCCGGGAGCGGGTCGCGCACGCGCACGCGCACGGATCCACGGCGCCTTTTCATCTTCCGCGAACGGGAGCCGGAGCATGGGACAGTTGCACGAAGACCATTCGGACCACCCGGACAGCTCGATCTTCATCGAACAGGACTGGCGCGCGTACACGCGGGAGAACCACGAAGTCTGGCGCATGCTCTACGATCGGCGCATGCGCGATCTGGAGCGCACCGGCAGCCGCATCTTCCTCGAAGGCGCGCGGATCATCGGGCTGCGGCGGGATGCGGTGCCCGACCTGGACGAGGTCAATGAGCGGCTGGAGCCGCTGACCGGCTGGGCTGCGGTGCCGGTCTCGGGGTTCATCCCGGCACGCCGGTTCTTCGAGTGCCTCGCGCGCCGGCGCTTCCCCACGACCATCACGGTCCGGCCGCGGGACCAGCTCGAGTATCTCCCGGAGCCGGACATCTTTCACGACGTCTTCGGCCACGTGCCACTGCACGCGCACCCTGTCTTCGCCGACTTCCTCCAGCGGTTCGGCGAGCTGGCGTCGAGCCTGTCCGACGAGGCGGACGTGACGCGCATGGCCCGACTCTTCTGGTTCACCGTCGAGTTCGGCCTCATCCGGGAGGAGGGCGAGATCCGGGTCTACGGCAGCGGCCTCATCTCATCGGCCGGCGATGCCGCCAACGCGCTCTCGCCGCGCTGCTACCGTCGGCCGTTCTCGCTCGATGCGGTGCTCGACCAGCCGTTCGACATCGACCGGTTCCAGGACGCGCTCTTCGTGATCGACTCGTTCGACCAGCTCTTCGAGGCCGTCGAGGAGGCACGGCGGAGGTACGATATCAAGTTCGCGTGAACCGGTCAGCGTTACTGCACGGGAACGGGAGCGGGACGGAAACTGCGCGGGAACGGGAGCGGCGGCTGCGCCGCCTGGAGCGGGAGCGTTTACGTTTACGGGAAACGTCGGCGCCGCCGCACGCGCACGCCCCCTACACCGCCACGGCCTTCAGTTCCTGGATGAGCGCGGTCAGGGATGCCCGCGCATCGCCGAACAGCATGCGGGTGTTCTCGCGGTAGAACAGGTCGTTGTCGATGCCGGCGAAGCCGGGGTTCATGCTGCGTTTGAGGACGATCACGTGGCGGGCGCGATCGACGTCGAGGATCGGCATGCCGTAGATCGGGGAGTCGGGGACGTTGCGGGCGGCCGGGTTGACGACGTCGTTGGCGCCGATGACGAGCGCGACGTCGGTGCGTTCGAATTCGGGGTTGATGCGCTCCATCTCGTAGAGGCGGTCGTAGGGGACGTTGGCCTCGGCGAGGAGGACGTTCATGTGGCCGGGCATACGGCCGGCGACGGCGTGGATGCCGAAGCGGACATCGACGCCGCGGGCGGCGAGTGTGTCGGCGAGCTCGCGGACCTGGTGTTGTGCCTGAGCGACGGCAAGGCCGTAGCCGGGGACGATGGCGACCGAGCGGGCGTAGGCGAGGAGGATCGCGGCGTCCTCGGCGGAGATCTGCTGGACCGTGCGGCCGTCGGCGGCTGGTGCGCCGGCCGGACCCGTGGCGGGCGCGGCGCCGAACGCGCCGAAGAGCACGTTGGCGAGCGAGCGGTTCATGGCCCGGCACATGATCCGGGTGAGGATGATGCCCGAGGCGCCGACGAGTGCGCCGGCGATGACGAGCACGTGGTTGTGGAGGACGAAGCCGGTGGCGGCCGCGGCGAGGCCGGAATACGAGTTGAGCAGTGAGATGACGACGGGCATGTCCGCGCCGCCGATCGGGATGACGAGCAGGACGCCGAGCACGAGCGAGGCGGCGGCGAGGACGGCGAAGAGCGTGGCATCGGGCGGGCCGGCCGTGAGGTCGGCGCCCAGCGCGGCGATGCCGGCGAAGAGCAGGGCGTTCGCGGTCTTCTGGAGCGGGTAGGTGACGGCGCGGCCGGTGACCAGTTCCTGGAGTTTGCCGAACGCGACGAGGCTGCCGGAGAAGGTGACGGCGCCGATCAGCACGCCGAGCACGATGGTGATGCGCTCGTCGAGCGTGGCGGCGCCGCCGCGGGCGAAGCGGAGGTACTCGTCGGCGGCGACGAGCGCCGATGCGCCGCCGCCCAGGCCGTTGAGCAGTGCGACCATCTGCGGCATCGCGGTCATGCGGACGCGATAGGCCGCGAGGGCGCCGGCCGCGGAACCGAGCGCGAGCCCGATGAGGATCCCACCGAAGCCGATGATTTCCTGGTGGAGCAACGTCGCGGCGATGGCGATGAGCATGCCGGCGGCACCGAGTGCGTTACCGGAGCGGGCGGTGGCCGGCGTGGCCAGGCGCTTGAGCCCGAGGATGAAGAGCACCGCCGCGATGAGGTAGGCGGCATTGATGGCGAGGACCGAGGCGGCGTTCATCGCGGTTCCCCGGGCCGCTTCCTGAACATCCGCAACATCCGGTCGGTGACCAGGAACCCGCCGACCACGTTGACCGTGGCCAATGCCACGGCGAGCACGCCGATCACGGTCGAGGCGGGTGAATCGAGGCGGCCGGCCACGACGAGCGCGCCGATGAGCGAGATCCCGGAGATCGCGTTCGAACCGGACATCAGCGGCGTGTGCAGGATCTGTGGCACCTTCGTGATCAGCTCGACGCCCGCGAAGACGGCGAGGACGAAGATGTAGAGGGTGATGAGCAGGCCCTCCATGAACCAACCTCCGATAGGAGTTCGTGCGGGTGCGCGGGCGCGTGCGCGAACGGCGGTTTCACCCTCCAGGGTCCGCCCCCAGGACCGGTGGAGGAGCCACACCCAGCCACACCCAGCCACACCCGGATCGGATCGATCCTGCGTGATCCCGGTTGTCGCCGGGCTTCGTCTATCCGCCGGCGCGCACGCCTTCGCGCGCCGCCGCATACAGGACCTCGCCCGCATGGGTGACGCAGCAGGCGCGCGTGATCTCGTCGTCGAAGTCGAGGCGGAGTTCGCCATCGCGCAGGACGTGCAGCAGCAGTGCGCCCACGTTGCGCGAGTACATCCGGCTGGCGTGGACCGCGACGGCGCTGGCGGCGTCCGTGAGTCCGACGATGGTGACGCCTTGGTGGACCCGTTCCACGCCGGGTTCCGTGAGCGCGCAGTTGCCGCCGGCTTCCGCGGCGAGGTCCACGATGACCGAGCCGGGCTTCATGGCGGCGACCATCTCGGCGGTAACCAGGACGGGCGCGGGCTTGCCCGGGATCAATGCCGTGGCGATCACGGCATCCGCCTCTCGCACCAGGTCGTGCAGCAGTTCCTGCTCGCGGCGGTGGACGTCCGCCGAGACCTGCTTCGCGTAACCGCCGGCGTCTTCCGCAGCGGCGACCTCCAGGCCGACGAAGGTGGCGCCGAGGCTCTCGACCTGCTCCTTCACGGCGGGCCGGATGTCGAACGCCTGGACCACCGCGCCGAGGCGGCGCGCGGTCGCGATCGCCTGGAGCCCGGCCACGCCGGCGCCGAGTACCAGGACGCGGGCGGGCGGGATCGTGCCCGCCGCGGTCATGAGCATGGGGAAGAACTTCGGCAGCCGCTCCGCCGCGACCAGCGCCGCGCGATACCCTGCGGCCGTGCTCTGCGACGAGAGCGCATCCATCGGCTGCGCGCGTGTGGTGCGTGGCACGAGGTCCATGCTGAACGCGGTGATGCGGCGCTCGGCCAGGCGGCGGACCAGTTCGGGATGGGTGAGTGGATGGAAGAGCGCGATCAGCGCGGCACCCTCGGGGAACGGAGCGAGTTCATCGCCGCCGGCACCGACGAGTGGCGGCCGGACCTTGAGGACGACGCCGGCGCCCGCAACCGCCTCCGCCGCGCTCGCCACGACGGCAGCGCCCGCGGCCTCGTACGCAGCGTCCGCGATCCCCGCCGCCGCACCGGCGCCCGCCTCGACCCGGACCTCGAGGCCCGCCTCGCGCAACCCTGCCACGGATTCGGGCACCAGCGCCACCCGCCGCTCGCCCGCGGCGGTCTCCCTCGGAACCGCGACCCTCATCGTTCCCCCGCGCGTGCACCGAACAGGGCACCGGAGGAGGGCGGGTGCCGCCTCCAACCGATGCCCTGCTCAATGTAAGCGCGCGCAAACGAGGATTCCAGGGGTTCAGCGTCGGAGACGCCCCCGAGAAGACGCTGGTCGCCGTTTCATCCCTCGCAGGTCCGCGCCGGTGGTGCGAGTGGAAACTCAGAACACGATGCCGATCGCCAGCGCGTCGTCGCGATCCCCCGCGAAGGTGGCGCCGAAGCGGATCACCCAGCCGCGCTGGAACCCGATGTCGACCCCGAGGTCGAATGCCGCATCGAGGTCGAGGTCGCTGTCGTCGTCGCCCGGACCGTCACCGAAGAAGGCATCGAGGATGACGCGCGGGATCACGTACGGCGTGAACTGCGCGCCGTCGCCGATGAAGGTGTGACCGATCGTGATGCCGAGCGGGAAGCTGAGCAACACGTCGTCTCCGACGCCCACCCCGCCGCCGGCCACCCACGAGATGTCGAGCGGGAAGTCCCTCGACGACCGCGTCATCGTGCCCGAGACATCCACGCCGCCGAAGACACTGACGTCATCCGTGTTGTCCTCCGCCAACCCCACACGGAAACCGAGACTGTTCGGCGCACGCCCCGACCGCCACATCCCCAGCACCCCGAGCTCGCCGCCCGCGGGATCGACAAGGAAGATGCCCGGCCCACCCTGCGGCCGCGGCGGCAGGAGCAGCGGAGAATCCCAGGCCACCTGCGCCCGGACCGTTCCGACTCCCGCCAGGACCAGCACCGCCGCCAGTCCGATCGTACGTACCCTCAGCATGTCCTTCTCCCCTCGTCATTGCATCGTCGCTGCCGCCCGAGCGGCACGATTGTCCAGGGCATTGACGCGAATCGATACAGATGCGTCACTGCGTGATCCGCGGGCCGAAGAGATCCGGCGGCAGATGGAAGCGCGTCGTGTCGCCTACGATCACGAGCGTCAACTCGGACGGACGGATGTAGCGCGCAATGACCGAGCGGACATCTTCGGGCGAGACCTCCTGGATCCCATCCAGATAACGTTCGAGCCAGTCCGCTGGCAACCCGGCCGCCTGGTACGAGATCCTGCGGGCGATGACGTCGCCGGGATCCTCGAAGGCGAAGACGAAGCCGTTGGTGCTGCTCTCGATGGCGAGGCGGACCTCTTCGCGGGTGGGCGGTTCGCGGCGGAGCGCTTCGAGCGCCTCACGGATCTCGCGGGCGGCGGTGATGGTGCTCTCGGCGCGCGTCTGGGTGAAGGCGCCGAAGAGGCGTTCGTGGCGGGTCCCGGTCGTCCAGACGGACCATGCCTGGTAGGCGAGTCCCTCTTCGGTGCGGAGGTTCGAGACGAGGCGGCTCGAGAGGCCGCCGGCGCCGAGGATCCAGTTGGCGATGCGGGAGGCGTAGTAGTCGGGGTCGTCACGCATGACGATCCCGCCGGCCTGGCCGAGGATGATGGTGGACTGATCGATCGGTCGGTGGACGAGGAGGACGCCGGCTCCCCGGCGGATCTTCGGGATCGGCGGCTCGGCCAGCTCGCGGGGGCAGGGCGGCCAGCCGGCGAGGACGGATTCCAGTGCGCGGCGCAGTGATTCGCGTTCGATGTCGCCGGTCACGCCGATGATGGCGTGGTCGGGGCAGAAGATCTCGGAGTGGAGGCGGCGGAGCCGCGCATCCGAGAGGTGTTCCGGGGTGAGGTCCGATTCGCGCAGCGTCCAGCCGATGGGGTGGTCGCCGAACATCACGCGGTTGAACGTCGTGATGGCGACGCTGGTCGGGAGGTCGCGGAAGCGGCGGACGGATTCGATCTGGCGTTGCCTCCAGATCTCGACGCGATCGCGATCGAAGCGGGGGTGGCGGAGCATGTCCGCCCAGAGTTCGATCGCGACGTCGAAGTGCTGAGCGAGCGAGCCGATCCCGAGTTGGGAGCGGGCGCCGCCGGAGGCGGCGGAGGGGGCGAGCGCGTAGTATTCGACGACTTCGTCGATGGAATCCGGCGGCAGCGACGCGGTGCCGCCGGTGAGCAGGAGCGAGCCGAGCGCCGTGGCGGCGGCCAGGTCCTCGCGGCCGAAGTAGGTCGGGCCGCCCTTGAAGCTGGCGAACAGCCGGACGAGCGGGAGCGAGTGATCCGGCGAGAAGTAGACGGGAATGCCGTTCGAGAGGGTGAAGTGCTCGACGGGCGGCGCATCGAAATGGAGCGGTGGATACTCGAGCGCCTCGACGGCCGCCTTGCCGATGGGCGGCAAACCCGGCGGGACCGCGATCTCGGCGGCGCCCGCGGACGCGCCGCCCGCCGCGCAGCCGCCGAGCGCGCCGGCGGCGAGCAGCGCGATCATCCCCGCGAAGCGTCGCGGCACCGTGGCTGCGCGGCTCACGACTGCGTCTCCGGCGCCCGGACCAGTGTGGCCACGGTGCGGTTCTCGGGCGTGAAATAGAGGCGCGCCACGCGCTGCACGTCTTCGGCTGTCACGGCGAGGAGGCGGTCGGTCATGCGGAACGTGGTCCGCCAATCGCCGTAGAGGCTGGCGGAGGCGGCGAGCTGGAGCGCGAGGCCGAAGTCGGTGCGTAGCCGCCGGACGCGGCTCGCCTCGAGCTGGTTGCGGATGCGTTCCAGCTCCGCGGCCGTGGGCGGGGCCTCCTTCAGCCGCTCGATCTCGGCGTAGATCTCGCGCTCGAGCTCTTCCGTGGTGTGCGGCGCGACGGGCGCGGCGCCGATGACGAAGAGCTGCGGATACCGCGCGCCGGGGGTGGTGAAGGCCGAGACGCTCTGCGCACTGGCTTCTTGGAGCACGAGCCGGCGATACAGCCGGCTGGTCCGACCGCCGGCCAGGACGGAGGCGAGGATCGAGAGCGGCGCCATGTCCGGGTGGAGCTGGTCGACCACGTGCCAGCCGATGAGGACCGACGGCTCCGCCGGGAACACCACCTCGACCCGGCGTTCGCCGTGCTGCTCCGGCTCCCGGACGGCTACCGGGGCGGGCACATCGCCCGGCGGGATCGCGCCGAAGTACCGCTCCGCCCACGCGATGATGCTGTCCGGCTCGACCTGTCCGACCACCGCGACGACGGCGTTGTTCGGGCCGTAGAAGCGCCGGTAGTAGTCGATCGCCTGCGCGCGGCTCAGGTTGCGGAGGTCCGACATCTGGCCGATGACCGGCACGCCGTACGGGTGCACGTGATACGCGGCGGCGAGGAGCGCCTCGTACAGCTTGCCACTGCCGCTCGTCTCGATGCGCATGCGCCGCTCCTCCATCACCACGTCGCGCTCCGTGTAGAAGCCGCGGAACACCGGATGGATCATCCGGTCCGCTTCGAGCACGAACCAGAGCTTCGCCCGGTTCGCCGGGAGCCGGACGTGGTACGTGGTGGCCTCGACGTCGGTGCTCGCGTTCAGGTCGCCGGCGCCGTTGCGCGTCAGGATCTGATCGAACTCGTTCGGGATGGCGAAGGTGCGGGCACTGTCCTCGAGCGCGTCGAGCCGCTCGGTGAGCGCAGCGACGCGCGCCGAGTCCGGCGCCGGGCGGCTGCGCTCCGCGACCAACGAATCGTTGACGGCATCGATGAGCGGAAACATTTCGAGTTCCGCCGCGAGGTCGCGCGTGCCGATCGTCGTCGTCCCCTTGAACAACATGTGCTCGAGGAGGTGCGCGATCCCCGTGCTCCCGGCGCTCTCGTTGACCGAGCCGACGCCGTACCGCATCACGAAGGACACCGTCGGGCCACCCGCCCGCCGCAGGATCAGGAAGCGCATGCCGTTGTCCAGCACGTGCTCGACCACCGGCAACGCTTCGCCGCGCAGTGCCTGCGCCGCGAGGGGCGGCGCGAGGCGCGGCGCGCACAGGAGGGCGGCGGCCAGCGCCACCGCGAGTCCGGTGCCGCGCGCCCACCGCGCGCAGGCACCCACGCGACGCCCGCCCGTCACCACGGCATCCGCCGTGCGACGCCCCCGCGAACACGCGATCCCGCTCGCCCCCACCGCCGTGGACACATGGACGCCGCCATCGGTCATGCCGTCTCCTCTTGGGCTGGTCACCGCGTCCCCAACGCAAGAATAGCGGATGAGGGCGATGGCGGGCAATGCGCGGCACCGCCGTCAGTGCCGCCCCACCTCCCCCGTCCACCCGTACCGCTCGGGCTCGCGGGCGTGATACCCCCAATCGTAGTCCTCACGCCGCTCGGGCCCGATCGCGCCCCACCACCGCTCACGATACGGCCGTCCGCCCGGCCCGCGCCCCGCGCCGCGCCGCGGGCGCTCGCCCCATTGCCGCCACCCCGGCCGCCCCCGCCGCCACGGGAACGTCGGCGGACGGCGCGGACGACCGCGGAACCCCCGGCCGTAGCCGCGTTCCTCCTGCCGGTACTCCGACCAGTCCGGGTCATACCCGTGCGGCTCCCGGTCGGGGAGCGGGTAGCCCGGTCCACCCCCACGCCGGCCACCGGCCTCCCGGCGGCGGCCGCGCCACGGACGCCGGCCACGGACGCCGTGTTCGTCCATTCCACGCATGTCGTCACCCTCAGCCCGCCGCGAGCTTCGTCGAAGACGAGATCGCGGCTACGTAATCATGCACCGCGCCACCGCAGCATCCGAGGCGCCGGTCCGCGCCCCGCACGGATCTCCGGGGTGCAAGGGGTGTTCCCGAGGGGGACGGAGCCGCGGCGGGGCGCGGCGACGGGCGCCGAGGCCGCCGGGCGCGGGGTCGAAGACGACGACGGCGCCCGCTCAGTCCTTGTACGGATCGAACTCGTTCGCGCCCGCCATGACCACGATCAGCGGGCGCAGCGTGTGCAGCACCTCGATGGTCGGCCCCTGCGCCGCGAGCACCTCGGGCAGGCGACGGTACACGTGCGGACTCTCGTCCAGCCCGCCGCCGCGAAGGATCACGCCCTTCCCCCGCACCCACGCCTCCATCATCTCCGGCGAGATGCGCCCCGGGCGAATCACCTCGCCCGTCCTGCGGTTGCGCTTCCCGGCCGCGGCGGACCGGCTCATGATGCGCCCTGCGCCGTGGACGGTCGAGAAGAGCGCATCGCGCTGCAGCCGGAGCGTCGCCTCATCGGCCGACTCGGCGGGCGTGCCGCGGACGATCACGGCGTCAACGCCCATGGAGCCGCCGATGAAGCCCTTCTGCCCCGGGAACGCTGGCGTCGCGCCCTTCCTCACCACCACGTACTCCTCGCCCTCGTATGTCTCCTTCCAGGCGAAGTTGTGGTGGTTGTGGACGAGTTCGAGCTCGCGGCCGCCGAGCAGCTCGACGACCTTCCGCGCCACCCACTCGCGCCCGGCGTAGGCGTACGCCCCGGCCAGTGTCATGAGGTGCCAGTAGTCGTGGCCGAGCGGCTGGTCGAGCGGCAGCAGCACCTCGGCCTCCGGCACGCGCTCGCCCCAGCCCGCGCCCTGGCCGAGCGCGAGGAAGCCCGAGGCGACGGTGTGGCCGAAGCCGCGCGAGCCGAAGTGCACGCCGACCCAGACCCGGTCCGCCTCATCGGCGAAGACGTCGACGTAATGGTTGCCGCTCCCGACGGTGCCGAGCTGGGCCCGCGCCTTATTGCGCAGGTTGCCCCGATGCTTCCGCGGCACGGCATCCCACGCCGGGTCCTCGAAGAGCGGGTGGTCGACGGGCGCGTCGTCGGCGTGGTTCTTCCGGCCGATCCCGAAGCTGACGCGGTCCTGGATCTCGTCGGCCAGTGCGTTCAGCCGCCGGCCGAGCTCGGCCTCGCTCCCACCCAGGTCGGAGAGCGTGAGGTCCGTCCGGATCGCCGCGTTGCCGCAGGCGATGTCGAAGCCAACGCCCACCACGCTGACGCGGTCGCGGTACGCGGCGACGCCGCCGATCGGCATGACGTAGCCGAGGTGGCCGTCCGCCATGAGCGCGGCCCGCTCCGCGCGCCTCGCCACGTCGCGGAGCTGCGCGAGGGTGTTCTCGTCGTGCTCGCCGAAAATCTTCATCGCTTCCTCGTTGGTTGGGGCGGGCATAGGGCCTGCCCGCCATCACTCACCGTCCGCTCCGATCATACGAAATCCGCCGCAATCGTTCGCGCCAGGCCGCCTGGCCCAGGCGAACCCCACCTCACGGACCACGATCGGCTCGAGCGAAACCCGGACCCGTTCCCCACCTTTTCACTCATCGTCCTCCCACGACCGGCGGTCCGCCTTGTCCTCCAGCTCCCGCGCCCGCCCGAACCGCCGCGCGGATGCGCGCTGCGCGGCCGTGCACTCGCGCACGTACTCGATCAGACGGGTTCGCAGGCAAACTCTCGAGCCGTTCACGTCCGTGAAACGGATCCAGCGCGGCAACGAGGGCGCCTGCAGTTCGCGGAGGATCCGCTCCGCCACGTCGCAGGTGACGTAAAAGTCGTCCCACGCGCAGGCGACCACGTAGTAGTCGTCCTCGGGCGGTTGCTCCTCGGGCTCGTCGAAATACTCCTTCAACCTGTTGATCATCTCGCAGGGTCGTAGGGCCGATCCCGCCGGCGGCGCGGACAGGCGATCGGCACGAGGCGAAGGGAGTCGCGTGTCTCTTGCCTCGGCTTCACGCCC
>DASVCS010000147.1:0-71889 GCA_036381495.1 Longimicrobiales bacterium | reverse complement strand
CTCGGATCGGACCGGGCCATTGTCCAGTCGCATCCTGTACGCGTCACCGGACTGCTCGATCTCGGGGTTCGGGACCGTGCTGACCGGTACCGTCCTCTGCGAGCGCGATGAACAGCCGCCGAGCGCGAGAGATACGAGGATAGCGCAAGCGAAACGACTCACCATGGCTGCCTCCGGGTGGATGGGTCGATCGGGAGAGGCACGGGAAGGCAACTTACACCGGGATAAGGTGGGCCACAAGCCGCACGCACGACCGCGCGGTACGCCTCCTGCACAACCATCGGTCCGGAGGGGCGCACCCGGCCACGCGATGGGCAGGGTGGGCACGAACCGGCACGGAGGTCAGGATGGATTCTCACACGGAGGAACTCACCCGCGTGGTGAAGGAGCAGGTCCGCCTCTACGACCGCATGGCCCGGTCCATCTGGGGCGACCGCATGCTGCTCGCGATGACCGCATCGACCATGGGCGGCATGGGCATCGGCCTGCTCTTCAGCGATAAGTGGCGGGCCCGGATGACCGGCGCACTGCTCTACGCCACGGCGGCCGCAATGCAGCTCTACGCCGCGATGACGCCGAAGCGTGCCGCAATGCCCGGCGCCGAGGAAGAAGCCGCGGGCGGCGCAGCGCGACGCGCGGCGTGAGCGGCGCGGCGCGCGGCTGACGGCGGGGGACCGGACCCCGGGCCAACGCCACGCTGCTTACCGAGACCGGTAGCCGCAGGCGCGTCCGCGCGAGAGCCGCACCAGGGCGGAACGGCGACGGGCGGCGCTCCGCCCGCCGCCGCGCCCCGCGCGACCGCCGGCTACCGGCTCCCTCCGCTCCCGTCCGCGGCCTTCGCGGTCGCCTCGGTCACCAGCTCGAGGCCGAGCGTCCGACCCTTCTGGACCGCGGGGATCCCCTCGGCGAGCCAGACGGGCGCGGGCGCGCCCTTGAGGAAGTGGTCGAAGAACTGCTGCATGCGGATCGCCCAGTCCTTGCGGTCCACGTAGTCGCGCAGCCCGTGGTCCTCGCCGTTGTAGACGATCATCCAGACGGGCTTGTGTAGCCGCCGCAGCGAGACGAAGTACTCGATCCCCTGATACCACGGCACCGCGCCGTCCGCATCGTTGTGCATCATGAGGAGCGGCGTCTCGACCTTGTCGGCCCAGAAGATCGGCGAGTTGTCGATGTAGCGCTGGAGCGCGTTCCAGAGCGTGCCGCCGATCCGGCTCTGCGTCTTCTCGTACTGGAACATCCGGCTCATGCCGCTGCCCCAGCGGATCCCGCCGTAGGCACTGGTCATGTTGGCGACCGGCGCGCCCGCCTCCGCGGCCGCGAACAGATCCGTCTTCGTGATCATGTACGCGATCTGGTAGCCACCCCAACTGTGCCCCTGCACCCCGATCGCGTTCCGGTCGACGAAGCCCTCATCGATCAGGCTCAGCACGCCCGGAATCACCGCGTGCACCGCGCTCTCGCCCGGATAGCCGATCTGGTACGGAATGTCCGGAACGAAGACCAGGTAGCCACGGCTCACGTAGAAGCTGATGTTGATGCTCGAACTCCCCGGCGCCGGCGCGTAATGGCGGTGCAGCGTGTCCGAGCGCCGCTCGTAGAAGTAGACCATCATCGGGTACTGCCGCGACGGGTCGAAGCCCTCCGGCTTGTACAGAATCCCCTGGAGCCGCGTGCCATCCACCGAGCGCCATTCCACCAGCTCGGCCGTCCCCCACAGATACTCGGCCTGCTGCGGATTCGCCTCGCTGATCCGCTTCATCCCCTCGAAATTCAGGTCGCTCACCCACAGGTCCGGGAACTCCTGGAAGCTCTCGCGCGTGAAGAGCAGCACGTCCGCGTCCTCCGCCTTGCGCGGATACGAGAACGACCGGTCCTGCATGAGGATCCGCTCCGGCCGGCCACTGCCCGCGACCCGGTCGCGGTAGAAGCCATCCGCCTTCGTCCAGAGATGGAACGCCGAGAGCAGGAGCGGCGCATCGGGATCGATCGCGTCGGTCTCCGGATCCAGGTCGACGAAGCGGAACCGCAGGTTCTCGGCGCGACCCACGCCATCCGTGATGTTACGCGGAGCCGAACGGCCCGTCGGGTCGGTCGCCCAGATGTCGTGCTTGTCGTAGACCAGGAACGCCCGGTCGCCCTCCGTCCACCCCGCGGCACCGTACGGCGAGGGCGGCTGCGGCCGGTCGTTCAACTCATCGTAGACCGGGTAGGGCACGTCCTCGGTCAGGTTCACGACGTCGCCCGCCTCGATGTCCAGCGCGAACCAGGCCAGTGCCTGGTTGTCGAACCAGACGGCGTAGCGGCCGCCGGGCGAGAGCCGCACGGGCGGTCCGCCGTGCTGCGTCAGGATCCGCTCGTGCTCGCCCGTGTCGACATGGACGAGGTAGACGTCCTCATAGCTGCCGTCCCACGAGATGAGCTGGCGGTACGGGAGGTCCGATGACCCGATCACGACCGCCGGGTCGCGCGTCGTCACGATGTCGACTTCAGGGACGTCGGCCGTGGCGAGCTGGACCAAGCGGCCGTCGTCCAGGTCGAACATCGCGGTGTAAGTCCGCTCCCGCTCGCGCTCGGCCCGAAGGAGCTGCATCGGCTGGAGATAGGGGTCCTTCCAGTTCCAGACGTCGAGGACGACCCGCTCGTCGGCCGGCGGGAGTGTGTCCTCATCGGGGGGCGGCGCCGGCCGGGGCGCGGTGCCGAAGTAGAGCCGGCGCCCGCTGTCCGAGAAGGTGAGCTCGCCGTGTTCGCTGACCCACCACCCCGGGGGGATCCCCTCGGTCCCCTCGCGGGCGAGCGCGTCCGCGGAGTCATCGCCTGCGGCCCAGTGGTAGAGGGTGAAGGACGGCTGTTCGGCGTCGTAGTCGTCGCGGTTCGACAGGAACGCGACCTGGTCGCCCGTCCGGTCCACCGCGAGCTGCGTGTACTTGCCCTCGCCGGTCAGGAGCGCCGAGGCCGTGCCGTTCGCGACGACCACGGCGAACACGCCGTCGGCCGCGCCATCCTTGCTCGACGCCGCGTAGACCAGCCGCGAGCCGTCTTCGGAGAAACGGTAGGAGACGACGTGCTCGTAGCGCTGCTCCGCGCCGGTTGCGAGGTTGCGCAGCACCAGCCGTGTGCCCTCGGCCTTGTCGCGATCCCGCTCGTCGTCTTCGTCGCCGGCCGCGCCGGCGCGACCCCGCTCCTCGTCGGCGCCGCGCTCCGGCTCGGCACTCGCCGTGTCCTTTTCGAGCAGGTAGGCGACCCAGCCGCCGGCCGCCTCCGGCAGCGCGAACGACTTCACGCGCGCCACCTTGACCAGTTCGCCCGTCGCGAGGTCGAGGATCCCGAGGGAGTCGGCGGGGAGCGCGTCGCCCTTCTTCCCTTCCTTCCTGAGCGAGTCGACCACCGCCTCCATCGGTTCGATCGTGAAGACGACGAAGCGGCTGTCTTCGGCGAAGCGCGCGCCCGTCGCGCGCGGGATGACGTGCTCGGTCGCCGAGTCGAGCGCGCGCACGCGCAGCTCGCCATCGCCATCGCCGGGGACGAGGGCATAGAGCGCCCACCGGCCGTCGTCGGAGATCGCCTCGCCTCGGATCGACTTCCAGATGTCGTAGACGTCGTGGTCCAGCGGCCGCTTGGGTCCCTGTCCGAACGCGGTGCCGCTCACGGCGAAGATCGCGGCGAGTACGAGGCGTCTCACGGGATGCGTCGTCTTCATGGCTGTCCAGTCCGGGTCGCGCGGAAATGATCGGGGAGATGCCCGCAAGATAGTCGGTTCGGGCGGGCGGACAAGGGCGCGGGGCGCCGCCGCGTCCGGACGCGCGATGCACCCCTCCGGATCGCGGGGCCACGCGGAGCCCGGGGCACCCTGCGCATGCGGGGCCCGGGACGCCGCCGATCCGTCCGACGAGCCCGAGAGGCCCGGCTCCCCGCGCATGCGGAGCCCAGCTGGTCGGATGCGAAAAGCCCGATGGATGGTACCCCGGCTCCCCGCGCATGCGGAGCCCAGCCGCGCCCATCCGGATCGACGACCGAGGCTCGCCCGTGCTCCCCGCGCATCCGGGGCTCAGCGCGCGACTCGATCCGTGCCAGTGGCGGAGCGGCGCGACTCGCGGTAATCTTCTGGCCATGATGGAATACGATCCATGTCCGTGACGACGGCCGCGCCGGCCCGCATCGGGCTGCGGCGCTCGATGCGGCTGTTGCACGCCGCCGCGCTGGTGGTCGGCATCATCATCGGCGCGTCGATCTTCGTGCAGCCGTCCGAGATCACGCGCGAGGTGCCGTCGATCGCGGGGATCCTCGGCGTGTGGCTGGTGGCCGGGCTGCTCACGCTGGCGGGCGCGCTGATCTGCGCGGAGCTGGCGAGCGCGTTCCCGCAGACGGGCGGGGTCTACGTCTTCCTCCGGGAGACGTTCTCACCCGCGGTCGGGTTCCTCTGGGGCTGGGCGATGTTCTGGAGCATGCACTCCGGAATCATCGCCGCGGTCGCGGTGATCTTCGCGCGTTACGCCGCGTACTTCGTGCCGATGGGCGCCGTGGGGATCAAGGCCGTCGCCGTGGGCGCGATCCTCGTGGTCAGTGCGGTCAACTACGTGGGCGTCCAGCACGGCAGCCGGCTCCAGACGGCGTTCACGGTCGGGAAGGTGGTCGCGATCGCGCTGCTGATCGCGGCCGGCTTCGCGCTGGGCGCGGATCTGCCGCAGCACTTTGCCGTGAGCGCGGATGCGGGTGCGGCCGGCGTGGTCGGCGCGGGCGGCGCCGGGACCACGCCGGCGGGGTTCCTGCGCGCCATTGGCGCCGGCCTCTTCGCCTTCGGCGGCTGGCACATGGTCACGTACGCGGCGGGCGAGACGGTCGAGCCGGAGCGAACGATCCCGCGCGCGCTCGTGCTCGGGATGGCGGTCGTGATCGCGTGCTACATCGCGCTGAACACGGTCTACCTCTATGTGCTGCCGCTCGAGGTCGTCGCGACGTCGACGCGCGTCGCCGCGGACGCGGCCGATGCCGTGCTCGGCGCCGGCGGCGGCGCGACGCTCTCCGCACTCGTCGTCTTCTCGACCGCCGGCGCGCTCGGCGGCCTCATCCTCGCCGGACCCCGCGTCTACTGGTCGATGGCCGAGGACAGACTCCTCTTCCGCTGGGCCGGCGCCGTCCACCCGCGCTTCCGCACGCCGCACCGCGCGATCGCGCTCCAGGCCGTCTGGGCTTCCGTCCTCGTCGCGACCGGCAGCTACCGCGCGCTCTTCACGCGCGTGGTCTACACGGAGTGGATCTTCTTCGCGCTCATGGCCGCGGGCCTGTTCGTGCTTCGCCGCCGCACCGGCTACGCGCCCGCCTACCGGGTCCGCGCCCACCCGGTCCTCCCCGCGCTCTTCATCCTCGTCGCACTCGCCGTCGTGCTCAACCAGGTCGCGTCACAGCCGGTCAATGCGGTGATCGGGCTGGCGATCGTGGCCGCGGGCCTGCCCGTGTACGCGGTGTGGCGGCGCCAGGGCTAGAGCGGTGCCCGGGAGGGGGTGCGGTGGTGGGGGGACTGCCCGGGCATGGCCGGGAACGGCCGGGAGCGGGAGCGGCGGCTGCGCCGCCTGGAGCGGGAACGTTTACGTTTACGGGAACGGCGCTTCTGCGGCGCCGACGGGAGCGGGCGTTGACGGGAGCGGGAGCGGAAGCGGGGCGCCCGAAGGAAGCCTCCGTTTCCGCGGTCGCGGGAGCGGGATCGGGGGTCGGGGTCGGGATCGCTGGGGTGGCGAGGACGCGCTCGCGCACGCGCTCGCGCACGACCCGATAAGGCCGGGAGCGCAGGCGGCGGGTGCTGCCGGAGGGAGCGGAGCCGGGGGTGCGGCGGGGTGGGCGGGGCGGGGGACGGGCGGCGGGGCGGGCGGGGAGGCGGCGGATGGAAGGGCGGCAGGGCGGCGGCGTGGGGGAGGCACAAGGCGGAAGAGGGGGTGGGCTGCATCGGCGCAGCGACCGCAGCGCAGCACCCGCCGCCGGAGCGATGCCCCGGAACGACGCGCGCCCGGACCCTGCACCGCCGCACGCGGTACGCCCACGCGCCGGCACCCGCGTTACGCGCACGCGCACGAAACACGAGATCCCCCAAACCGGAGATTCTTGACGTGCCGATCATCGACGTACACAACCACTACTATCCGCCGGCCTACCTCGACGCGCTGCGCGAGGGGCCGTCCAACGTCCGGGTCGAGATGGACGCCGAGGGCAACCCGCGGCTGCACTACCCGGGCGACTACAACATCGCCGTGCGCGGCCACCGCGACATCGCCTACCGCGACGAGGTGCTGGCGCGCGAAGGCGTCGACGTCCAGGTCGTCACGCTGACCACGCCCGGCACGCACGTCGAGACGCCGGAGACCGCCATCCGCCTCGCGCGGATGGTCAACGACGCCTTCGCCGAAGTCGCCGCGAGCCGGCCGCGCTTCGCCGCGCTCGCCACCCTGCCGCTCAACGACCCGGCCGCCGCGGCCGACGAGCTCGAACGCGCCGTCCGCGAGCTGGGACTGCCCGGCGCCATGCTCTTCAGCAACGTGAACGGCGTCGCGCTCGCCGATGCGCGCTTCCTCCCGCTCTACGAACGCGCCGACGACCTCGGCGCCGTGCTCCACATCCACCCGACGAACCCCGTCGGCGTCGAGGCGATGACCGACTACTGGCTCATGCCGCTCGTCGGCTTCCTCATGGACACGACGCTCGCCGCCGCGAAGCTCGTCTTCGCCGGGATCCCCGAACGCTACCCGCGCATCCGCTGGGTGCTCAGCCACCTCGGCGGCGCGATCCCCTACCTGGCCGAACGGCTCGACCGCGGCTATGAGGCCTTCACCGAGTGCCGCGCGCACATCGAGCGGCCGCCGAGCGATTACCTCCGGCGCTTCTACTACGACACCGTGAACTTCGACCCCCACGCGCTGCGACTCGCCATCGACTTCGCGGGTGCCGACCACATCCTGGCCGGCAGCGACTATCCGCACCAGATCGGCAGCATCGCCTCGATGCGGGCGAGCATCGATGCACTCGAGCTGTCCGAGGCGGACAGGGCCGCGATCCTGGGCGGGAACGCGGCCGAGCTGCTGGGGGTGGGGTAGGGCGGTGAAGGAGAACTGGTTATCGAGCCTCGAGATGCATCCGCCAGATCTCTACCACCGGTACGAGGTCGCGGGTGCTCAAAACGGTGGCGATGTAGCCGTCTCCGAGGAACAACACCATCGTACTGTCGAATCGCCCGTGAGCCAACATCTCTCCGCTTCGGGGATCCAGGACCTCGATCACGGCGTCGTACGCCTTCGAGTAGTCCTCGATTCGACGGCGAGTTCGTCCCGTGCGGTCTGTGGAGACGGTCGTCGCCTTCTCCCAGTCATCCTCGGGAACCACCGCAGAGACCCAGAGCCGGCCGGACTCATCCGAGTCCACATCGATCACTTGCGCGTACGGCTCGCCCTCCAGAACGTCCACGTCACCGATCATGGGTTGGAACCATGCGGGACGGCGCTCGATGCGTGCGAGCCTCCTGCCGTCGATGTCCCAACGCTCGAGGAGGTACTCGTTCTTCGCCGCCGTCCAGAACGTTCCATCGGAGCCGGCGGCAAGGGACCGATTTAACATACCACGTGGTTGGGCGGGTCGGAGGATCGGGACCTCGACGCCGAACGATCGGAGGGGCTGCGCCTGATCGGCAGAGTAGACGTGAATCGGAAAACCGGCGCTCTGCCTCGTCCGCACGTCGCCATTCACAACCGCGTACCCGTTGGAGAGGACAATGAGATCCCAGTAGGCAGGCGACACCAGGTTCCGCGAGGATCGGAACTCACCGTCCGGATCGAAGGCGTTGATGCGGCCGTTCCCGGGGTCGTACACCAGCACGCTGTCGCCTTCCGTGGCCAGCACTTGAAGCGCGCCTGTGAACTCGCCCGGCCCTCTTCCCTTGCGGCCCACCGTGAAACGGAACCGGCCCTGCGCATCGAAGACGATCGGCGGCTCGCTCGAATAGACGGTGATCCAGAACTGTCCGGCCCGATCCCGGACCACGGACCGCACCATCCCCGGGATGATGCCCTGGCCGCCCTCCGATCCGAGCGTCAGCACGTGCTCGGCCTTGATTTGCTGCTGCATGGCCGGCGCGCGAGAAGCATCGATCGCCGTCAGCGCAAGACCCAGCACCAAAACACGAAAGTCGAGAGCCGGAGAACGCCGCGTCGTGGTCAGGATCTCCGAGAAACATGCACGAGCCGGTCGCACCGCAACCTCCAAATGGGGAGTACCTGAGGTCTGCACCGTCAATGGCCACACGGGATGCCGGGTGCTCATTTCAGGACGCGAGTCTGCACCGCATGGTGCTGGTCGGTCCGAGGGAACGCCGGGCACCGCACAAACTATCCACGAGGTCTGCGGGATGCGATCGTGGCGTTCATTACAAAGACCTGCTTGAAGTCGACCCGAGTCGTGCGCGGCCGGACCCTCGTGTACACTTATCGCCGCCCGGCGCACGGCACATGGCGAATCAGCGTGACGGGCCGTGCGTTTCGGCCAGCCACACGTCACCCAGATACCTCAGAAATCATGGGCGCTCGAATCCTACCGACCGTGGTCCTTGCGCTTGCGGTCGTCGGTTGTTCCGGCGGCCAGGCAGACCGCACCGAAGCTGCGCGGGCTGGGACTGACGACGCCCAGCGTGTCGTCGTCGACAATGCAGGCGGCCCGATCTGGACCCGGGAGACGGCGTGGCGGCTCGAGGAAGACCTCCGGCTGGGTACCGCGGCGGCGGAGGGCCCGGAGCCGGAACAGTTCAGTGATGTAGTATCGGTCGTCTCGGACTCCCGAGGGAGGATCTACGTGCTGGACTGGATGTCGCAGGACATCCGGGTTTTTCACCCCGATGGCACGTTCTCGCATACGATCGGACGCAAAGGACGAGGACCCGGCGAGTTCGCGGGCGCGTGGGTGCTGACCATGGGAGCGGGAGACACCCTCTGGGTGCTGGATGATGGCACGATGCGGTTCTCTGCGTTCGCGCCCGACGGCGCCTTCCTCGAGAGCCATCGGCGGAGCATCGTGGGGTACGGTCCGCCACGGCAGACGATTCTGTACGACGGGGGCTACATCGACTGGATACCGGCATTCCCGGACGATCGGTTCGGTGCGCGTATCTTCTTCTACCCCGTCCGGTACGCTCCGGGCTTCGAGCGCGCGGACACGTTCCCTCCACTCGAGTACACGCAGCGCATGGTGGCGAACGGGTCGATGCCGTTGATGGACTACGGCGGCTCCATCGTGGCCGCAGCCGGTGCCGACGGCAGCATCTGGTTCGCGGATTCGCGGGAGTACCGCATCTACCGGCGCAGCTTGGAGGGGGACACCACGCTGGTTTTCAGCCTGCCGGTCACGGCCCCGCCGCTGGGGGAAGCCGAACGCGAGTACGTTCGGAAGCGCTGGGCCCGACGGCCGGAGCTCCGCGCCGAGCAACTCGAAGCGCTCCCCGAGACCAAGCCGATCGTGTACGGGATCGTGCCCGACAATGCGGGGCACATCTACGTCTTCGCGGATGTGGCCGGCGTGCCTCCGGGGACGTTCGTGGACGTGTTCCGGGAGAGCGGCGAGTATCTCGGGCGTATGGCGCTCCCGATGCCGGTCCCGCTCACGCCAGGGCGCCCGCCCGTCGTCCACGCCACCTTGGAGCATCTGTACGTCGTCGTGAGCGACGGACTCGATGTGCCCTACGTGTCGCGCCTGAGGATCATCAGGGGTCGCTGACGCGGCGGCCGAACGAAAGGAGCGCGGGGGCAGGCGGCGCTGAAGCCGCCCGCCCCCGCGTTTCCCCGGGGACGTTTCCGTCCGCCGGTTCGGAGCCGCAAGCCCGCCGCGGCGGGCTTGCGACCCGCGTGCGCCGCGCCGGAGCGGTGCCTCGACCGCGTTACCGTCCCGCCTGTTCCAGCCGGCGGTTCACCTCGTCCCAGTTGACGATGTCCCACCAGGCCTTGAGGTAGTCGGGCCGGCGGTTCTGGTAGCGCAGGTAGTAGGCGTGCTCCCAGACATCGTTGCCCAGGATCGGGTAATGGCCGTCCATGAGCGGACTGTCCTGGTTGGCGGTGCTGATGACGTCGAGGCGGCCGTCCTTCGTGCGGATGAGCCACGCCCAGCCGCTGCCGAAGCGCTTCGCGCCCGCGTCGTTGAACTTCGCCTTGAAGTCCTCGAAGCTGCCGAACGCGCTGCGGATCGCGTCCGCGATCGCGCCGGTCGGCTCGCCGCCGCCGTTCGGGCTCATGATCTGCCAGAACATGCTGTGGTTGACGTGACCGCCGCCGTTGTTGCGCACGGCGGTGCGGATGTCCTCCGGCACCTGCGAGATGTTGCGCAGCAGGTCTTCGGGGCTCCTGTCCTGGAGCTCCGGGTGTTTCTCGAGCGCGGCGTTCAGGTTGTTGACGTACCCTGCGTGGTGCTTGTCGTGGTGCAGGTGCATGGTCTGCTCATCGATCACCTTCTCGAGCGCGTCGTACGCGTACGGAAGCGGCGGAAGTTCGTATGCCATGGCGTTCCTCCTCGTCTCGGATGAAGTGGATCCGGATCGTGTCGACACAAGAGAACTGCAGGGACAAGGTAGGGTTTCCGGGGCCCCGCCGCTACCGGCGTTTGCGGGCGCCCCGGACCCGGCCGGCGGGCACGGAAACGGCCGACGACGGGCGCGTGCGCGTGCGCGTGCGCATCCCCTGCCACCGCTCCGCCGCCCCTCCCCGCGACCCGAGGCGAAGCCCCCCTCGCCCCGTCAACGCTCCCGCTCCCGTTCCCGTTCCCGGCCGCCCCCATCCCGTTCCCCTAAACGCTTCCGCTCCCGCTCCCGTTCCCGGCAGTTCCCAGCCGTTCCCGGCCACGCCCGGGCAGTCCTCCCGTCCGCCGCACCCCTCCCGGGCAATCCCCAGCCCCAGCCCCAGCCCCAGCCCTAGCCCGGCGGCGCCAACGGCGCCGCCACCCCAGGGCACCCGTCTTGCATCCGCCCCGCCCGTTGCGCGCGCCACGAGGGGGCACCCGCAGAACGTCGTCCACCCACCGATCGCGGGAGTGAACATGAGACTGGATTCGCTGGAAGACCTCTTCGCGCTCGAACTGAAGGACCTCTACAGTGCGGAGCGGCAGATCATCGACGCGCTCCCGCGGATGGCCGATGCGGCGCGCCATCCCGAGTTGCGGAGCGCCTTGCAGGAGCATGTCGACGTCACGCGGGAGCAGGTCCAGCGTCTCGAGCGGATCTCCGACGATCTCGGGATCGACCTGAGGGGCCACAAGTGCAAGGGGATGGAGGGGCTGATCCGGCAGGGCCGCGAGATCATCGAGGAGGAGGGGGACCCCGATGTGCGCGATGCCGGGCTGATCGGCCAGGCGCAGCGCGTCGAGCACTACGAGATCGCGGGATACGGCACGGCGCGGACCTACGCCGAGCGGCTCGGCTTCACGGAGGCCGCGCGCATGCTCCAGCGCACGCTGGACGAAGAAGGGGACACGGATCAGCGCCTCACGGATCTGGCGGAGCGGGTGGTCAACCCGGACGCGCAGCAGGCCGGGGGGCTGGAGGCGTAGGATCGGATCCGGGATGCCGCGGTGCCGGCGGCCGGGTCGTCGACGTGACATCCGGTGGTCGGCCGGCGGCCGAGAGCGGTTGTCGCGTCGTTTCGGAGTCGAACGCGCCGGCGGTACGAGCGGGGCGAGCGGCCGAGCGGCTCCTAACCCGCGGGCGAATCGCTCCAGCCGCCGGATCCAGCCCGATCGCCGGTCACCGATGCGCGGCGCGCGCCCCTCACGCGAACACCAGCGCCGCGGCGCCCACGGCCAGGATCCCGACGCCGGCGGCCGTCTTCACGCCCACGGCGAAGATCCGCGCGAGCATCACGCCCCAACCCACGCGCGCGGCGGAGGGCAGGTGGCGTGTCTGCCAGAGCGTGGCGGCGGCCGCACCGGCGAAGGTCCCGAGGATCCCGGCGATGACGGAGCCGATGATCGGGATCGGCACGCCGATGATCGTCCCCGCGACTCCGCCGATGATCGCGCCCCAGAAGGCGAGCCGCGTGCCGCCGTAGCGCGCGCTGAACCGCTTGACCAGGAGGAACTCGACCAGCTCCGCGCCGGCGGCGACCAGCGCCAGCGTGACCAGCACGATCGGTCCGACCTCTCCGCTGTACGTCGCCGCGGCCAGGACGAGGATCATGATCCAGAGGCCGGGAAGGCCGAACGGGATCAGCAGCAGTGCGACGAGCATGACCGCGATGCCGAGTGCCGACAGCATGGAATCCATCCCTTCCGGAGGGTGGCGGCATGGAGAACGGCGCGCCTCGGGGTATCCATGAGAGAGCGCGGAGGTTCCGTTTTCGAAGATGTCGGGCCGCGGCCGGCGCGGCAAGCCGCGGTGATGGAACGCCGCGGCCGGCGGTTGCGAGCCGTGCCCTTCGGGATCGCATCTACCGGCGCATCGCGTCGCCGGCGCGGCCGCCAGCCGCAGCGCCGAAGGGAGGCCATCAGCACGACGGTCCACACCCCGTGGTTTGCATCGCCCGCCGGCCGCCGTTAGCTTCGTTGGTTCGAGCCGCACTCACGAAGGGCTGATTTTTCCTCGCAGTACGCCTCGTCGTGCACATGCCGCAGACCGTACCCAGCGCCGCCGGCCGGCGCACCTCTCTCGTTCTCGCAACGGACCTGGATGGCACCTTCGCCGGGGGTACCGCGGACGAGCGCGCGCGCCTCCAGCGCGCGATCGCCGCGATCCCGGAGTCGATGCTGATCTACGTGACCGGCCGGTGCGTGGCGGCGACGCGCGAACTGATGGAGGAGGCCGGGCTGCCGCGACCGGACGTGCTGATCGCCGATGTCGGGACCACGGTCGTGGATGGCGCGGATTTCGCCCCGATCGCCGAGATCGAGACGGCGCTGGGACGCAACTGGCCCGGCGCCGCTCCGATCCGCGACCGGCTCGACGGTGTGCCGGGGCTGGCCGAGCAGGACGTCGAGGCGCCGCGCCGCGTCTCGTACCACGTCGCCGATGGGGATGTCGAGGGCGCGGCCGAACGCGCGGCCGAACGCCTGGAAGGGCTCCCCGTCGAGCTGGTCGGCTCCGCCGGCATCTACCTGGATGTGCTCCCGGCCGGCGTCAACAAGGGCACCACGCTGCGGCGGCTGCTCGCATGGCTGCGCCGGCCGGAGACCGATGTCGTGGTCGCGGGCGATTCGCTCAACGACCTCGCGCTGTTCGACACCGGACTCGCGGGCGTGGCGGTCGGCAACTGCGAACCCGCGCTGCGTGAACGTATCGACGGCCGCGCACACGTCTACCTGGCCGACGGCCACGGCGCGGCGGGGATCCTGGAAGCGCTCGAACACTTCGGCTGGACGCTGGAGGTGACCGATGGCGAGTGACTTCATCATCCTGTCCCACAGGGAGCCGTACGCGGAGATCGAGACACCGGAAGGCACCGAACTGCGGCGCAAGACGAACGGCGTATTCACCACGCTGGACGCCGTGATGCGCGAGAAACGCGGCACCTGGATCGCCTGGGCCGAGCGCGAGGCCGGCGCCGCCTTCGCGCCCGAGATCCGCGTCCCCTCGCCCGACGACCCGGAGGCGTACACCGTGCGCCGCATCGGGTTGGACCCCGAGGAGGCGCGGCGGTTCTACTACGACTTCACCTCGACCGCGATCTGGCCGGTCCTCTTCTCGATGCTCGACCGCGCGCGCTTCACGCACGCCTCGTGGGAGACGTACCTGCGGGTGAACGACGCGTTCGCCGCCGCGGCGTGCGAGGAGGCGGCGCCGGGCGCGCTCATCTGGGTCAACGACTTCCACCTGATGCTGGCGCCGAAGATGATCAAGCGCCGGCGGCCGGACGTGACGGTCGCGCTCTTCCTGCACACCACGTTTCCGCCGCCCGACATCTTCGGCGTGATCCCGTGGCGCGAAGAACTGCTCGACGGGCTGCTGCACCTGGACCTGATCGGCTTCCACATCCCGTCGTACGCACTGAACTTCGCGAACACGGCGGAGCGCTTCATGGATGCGCGGCCGACGGCCGTCGTCGCCACCGACCTGATCGATCGCGGCCCGGCCGTGGCAGTATCGCGCTACCCGCTCTCGCTGCGTTACGGTGACCACGAGATCGCGCTGGGCGTCTACCCGGTCGGCGTGGACGTCGAGTTCTTCGCCGGGATCGCGGAGGCGCCCGCCACGCGTCAGCGCGCGAGCGAGATCCGCGAGCGGACGGGCGCGCGGACACTGATCCTGAGCGCCGAACGGCTGGACTACGTGAAGGGCGCGCTCGAGCGGCTCGAATGCTTCGAGCGCTTCCTGGACCGCCACCCCAAGCGGCACGGCGACGTCTCGTTCGTCCAGATCGCGGTGCCGACCCGCACCGGGATGGAGGAGTTCCAGGAGATGCGGCGACTCACGGAGGAGGCGGTCGGCCGCATCAACGGCCGGTTCCGCACCATCGACTGGCAGCCGGTGATCCACTTCTACGGCTCGTTCGACCGCGAAGAGCTGATCGCGTTCTACACCGCGGCCGACGTGCTCTGGGTCACGCCGCTCCGCGATGGGCTGAACCTGGTCGCGAAGGAGTACGTGGCCACGCGGACCGGCGGCGACGGCGTCGTCATCCTCTCCGAGTTCGCCGGCGCCGCCGCCGAACTCGACGGCGTGGTGCTCACGAACCCCTACAGTCCGGATGACATGGACCGCGCGCTGGACGCGGCGCTGGGGATGCCCGAAGAAGAACGCGCCCGGCGCATGAAACACCTGCGCAGCCGCGTCCTCTCGCACGACGTCCACCGCTGGTCGAACGGCCTGCTCCGCGATGTCGAGCGCGTGAGCACGGCGCGGCAGCAGCTCGGCCTGGGCGCGGCCACCGGGTAGCGGGCGGGCGGGGAACTTGCGGGCGCTCACTCCCTCGGACCGGACAATGACCCGCGCGACCGCCGATCCCCGTCCCGCGCGTCCATGAAGGATGCCATCATCATCGGCGCGGGCGCCCGCGGCAACCGCGTCTTCGCCGACCTGATCGCCACGCACGACACGGGCTTCGCGCTCCGCGGCGTGGTCGAGCCGGACGCGCGCCGGCGCGCCGCGTTCCGCCGGCGCTACGGGATCCCAGCGCAGCGCGCGTTCGCCACGGTCGACGAGCTGGTCGCTGTGCCCCGCTTTGCCGATGTCGTCCTGATCTGCACGCCGGACCCGACGCACTTCGACGTCTGCCGCGCCGTATCGGTCCACGGCTACGACGTCGTCCTCGAGAAGCCGATCGCGACGAACCTCGCCGACTGCCTCGCGCTCGTCGACCTCCAGCAGACGCACGGCAACCGCATCTTCGTCGCGCACGTGCTGCGGTACGCGCCGTTCTTCCGCCGGATCAAGGAGACCATCGACTCGGGCCGGCTCGGTGCCGTCCGCGCGATCCACCTGGCCGAGAACGTCGGGCACTGGCACTTCGCCCACAGCTATGTCCGCGGGAACTGGCGGCGCGCCGATCTCTCCGCACCGATCATCCTCACCAAGAGCTCGCACGACCTCGACATCCTCTACTGGCTCCTCGGCCAGCACGTGCGCTCGATCTCGTCGTTCGGCTCGCTCACCCACTTCACGCCGGAGAACGCGCCGGCCGGCGCCACCGAGCGCTGCATCGACTGCCCGCACCGCGCCGACTGCCTCTACAGCGCGACGCAGTTCTACCTGAACCGTCGCCAGGAATGGCCGTTCGACGTCGTCGCGCCGGGCACGCGGTCGCTCGCCGAACGCGAGCGCGCCATCGCCACGGGGCCCTACGGCCGCTGCGTCTGGAAGTGCGACAACGACGTCTGCGACAACCAGACCGTCACCCTCGAATTCGAGTCCGGCATCATCGCGACCTTCGCACTGCACGCGCTCACGGCGGACAACACGCGCAAGATCACGATCCTCTTCGAAAAGGGCGAGCTGAACGGCGACCTGCGCCGCAACCGCCTCGCGGTCTCGCACTTCACGGGGCGCAAGGACGAACTACTGGTCGAAGAGATCCCGCTGCCCGCCGCCGCGGACAGCCACGGCGGCGGCGACCTCGAGCTGCTGCGCACCCTCTACGAACACCTCACCACGGGCCAGCACATCGACATCATGAGCTCGCTCGAGACCTCGCTGCCGAGCCACGTCCTCGCCTTCCTCGCCGAGGACTCGCGGCGCAGAGGCGGCGCGAGGATCGAAGTGCCGGCGATCTTCGTGCCCGAGCGGAGGGCGAAGCGGCGCGATTGAGGGTGGGCGGCTCGCGCGCTAGCCCTAGCCCTGGCCCGGCTCCCGGTAGTTCACCCCGAGGCATCTCAGCCGTTCGAGGTGGGCCGTGAGACGTCGCATGAACCCGTCCCACTCCCGGGCCTCGCGCGGCGACCACACGACCTCGGCGAGCGCGAGCAGGCGCGGGAAGACCATGTACTCGACCTGCTCGGGCGTCTTCATGTACTCGGTCCACACGTTCCCCTGCGCGCCCAGGATGTGCGCCGCCTCGGCGGGCGTCAGCCCGGGCGGCACCGGCTCGAAGGCGTAGACCTTGTCGAGTGGCGTGTAGCCGCCGATCGCGAGCGGCTCCTCGGCCGGGTCGCCCTGGTAATAGTCGAAGTAGAGGTGGCTGGTCGGCGTCATCACGACGTCGTGGCCCTGGCGCGCGGCCTCGATCCCGCCCTCCATCCCGCGCCATGACATGACCGTCGCGTCCGGCGGGAGGCCGCCTTCGAGGATCTCGTCCCAGCCGATGAGCCGCCGGCCGTGCGCGTGCAGGAACCGCTCGATGCGGCGGATGAACCAGCTCTGGAGTTCGGCCTCGTCGGCCAATCCTTCGCGCCGGATGATCCGTTGCGCGAGGTCGCTCGCCTCCCAGGCCGCCTTCGGCGCTTCATCGCCGCCGATGTGGACGTACTCGCCCGGGAAGAGCGCGATGACTTCGGTCAGCACGTCTTCGAGGAAGGCGAACGTCCGCTCGCTCGGGCAGTAAATATCCTCGAAGACGCCCCAGGTGGTCGCGACCTCGAACGGCCCGGGCGAGCATGCCAATTCGGGGTAGGCCGCGAGCGCGGCCGTCGAATGGCCCGGCATCTCGATCTCGGGGATGATCGTGATGAAGCGATCGCGCGCGTAGGCGACGACGTCGCGGATCTCGTCCTGCGTGTAGAAGCCGCAGTAGCGCTCCCCATCGCCGATGTAGGGGTCGGTGTTCTTCCCGACCACGGTCTCCTTCCGGCACGCGCCCACCTCCGTGAGGCGCGGGTACTTCTCGATCTCGATGCGCCACCCCTGGTCTTCCGTCAGGTGCCAGTGGAAGGTGTTGAAGCGGTAGAGCGCCATGAGGTCGAGGTACTTCTTGATGAACGCGACGGGGAAGAAATGGCGGCCGACGTCGAGGTGCATGCCGCGGTAGGGGAAGCGGGGGGCGTCTTCGATCTCGACGGCGGGGATCGACCAGCGGGTCGGAGGCGACGACGGCGCCGCGGTCACGACACCGGTGGCGCGGGCGCCGCGGCCCCGGGCGCTCGGGTCTGCGCTCTCGCCGCCGGCGCCGAGGGTGGCCACGCCATCGCCGGTCTCGATGGCGGCCGGAAGGAGCTGGCGCAGCGTCTGGAGGCCGTAGAAGAGGCCGGCCGGGTCCGCGGCCGCGAGGGTGACGCCGGCCGGCGTGACGGAGAGGCGGTAGCCTTCCGCGTCCGCCGCGGAAGCGGCGGGGTCGAGGATCAGGACGATGTCGCCGGCGGGGGTGGCGGGGGCACTGTCGGCTGACGCGACGCGCCGGGTCGACCGCGCGGCGGCGTCGGTCGCGGCGGGTGGTGCAACGGCCGGCCGGTCCTTGCCCGCAGCGCTGCGGCGCGCGACGTCGCCGTCCCGTACCACGCGGATCGCCAGCCCCGTGGCTCGTCGGACCCGCTCCGCCCAGCGTTCCGCGGCCGCCGCGATGCGTGGGTCGGCGCCGTCCGGCAGGACGATCCGCGTCGCCGTGTCCGGCATGAAGGCGCCAGGCCGCGGTTCGAGCTGCCGCGGGTAGGGGATCAGCGGGTAGCGGGGCATGACGGAATTCTGCGGTTCCGGTGTGGCGGTGGGTGCGCAGGCGAAGCAGAGCGCGAGGCCGCACGCGAAGAGGGCCTGCGTCGCGTGGCACCCGGCGACGCGGCAGGGCGAGAGCACCGCCGGGACCAGCGCTGCATCCACGAGGCGGCTGCACAGCGCTGCGGCGAGTTGCTCGAAGACGGATCCGATCTCGCGCATCTGGAACGACCTTCGTGCAAAGGATGCATTGGCTCGGGTGATCCGCTTCCGCCCGACCGGTGCCGAGTCCAGCCGGTCCGCGCGACACAAGGTGCGTCGACCGTGCGTCGGGCACAAGCGGCTCACGCCATGGGTCGGGTTCGCAATCGGCTTTTCGAGCGGGCTGCCGGGCGCTCGCGCCAGGATGGTTGCGCAGCGCTGCATACCCCTGCATTTTGCGGCCCCGACACAGTGCGATTCGAATCCCCGTTCGCCGGCGCACCAGCCCGCCCGACCGAACACCACCGCGCGCGGCCGGGCAGACGTTCGGCCGCGGCCGGCATCCGCTGATGCGACCCGATCGGGACCATGGTGGCGCCGGGCGTTTGCGCCCGGACACCGTGCAACACCATCACCGGCGTCAATGGCGCCCACGACCCGATACGCCGGGAGGAGACATGACCCGTATCTTCCATCAGAACCTGCAAGATTACAGGGGAAATCCGGCCAAGACGGACGCACTCGCGGAACTGTACAGACATATCGGAACCTTCAGGCGCGACGTCATCGTCGTGGGTTTCACCGAGGTGTTGGCATCGAATGAGCAGGTTCGCAACAACCTGTCGGCGTTGGCCCGGTCCATGGACGGTGCGCTGACCGAGCTCGTGGTCATCGACGTCGGCACCACGGTCGGAGGGGATTGGCCGGGGCGTCAGGAGTACATCGGCATCGCGTGGGATCCGCAGTGGGTGCATATGGATTACGCGGGTGTCGTGGTAAGGCACGCGGTGACGCGGGAATGGTGGCCGCACTTCTTGACTCCAGACAGGATCCAGGAGCAGTGAATCCCCATCCCGGACGATCTGCCGACCCATGCCGATGAACGGGGCCTCGCCTTCATCGCCGCGAGCTACGTCGGGGCGCCTTTCCTATTCGGGTTCATGCACAACATGTACGCTCGGGGCGACAGGTCCACCATGTTCACGAACGTGGGCAGGATGGCGGATGCGGCGCGGAAAAAGATCGGCGGACCATACGCCGAGGCGGAGATCATCATCGGTGGCGACTTCAACGTCCCACCGCGCGATACGACGACAGCACGTGCGGCTAGTTCCATGCTCCGCGAGCACTCCGCCAGCGATCGCAGCGGGCTGATCAACACGACGAACTCGAACCCCTACGACTACTTCCTCGTCAGCGACCCGCGCGTCCTGCCGGGTTGCGTGGAGGTGTACAAATACACACGGGATGGATCGGACCACGCCGCGACCGCGCTGGACTACGTCCTGCGCTGACCGCCTCGCCCCCGAATACCGCGCTTCGCGCACCACGCGCTCCAGTCCCCCGGAACACTGAGAAGCCGCATGGCCACGACGAAAGTGACCGAACTGCTGCCCGTGACGAATGGCGTGCTCGTGCTGGACGCCGACGCCGTGCCGGGTCCTGTTTTCGCCGACCAGCTCGAGCGCCTGACGAACGGTGCCCCGATCGTGGTCCGCGACGCCGTGCGTACGGTCGAAGGCGACATGGTGCGCGTGACCGGCAAGGCGAGCCTGCTCGGCGTCCCGGACATGAACACCACGGCGACGGCCGCGCCCGGCCCCGATGGGCCGGTCGTGACCGTACGCTTCAACCTCATCGATGAGACGACAGGACCGAACTACTGGAGCTTCAGCAAGAGCTTTCCCGACCTGCCGCCGTTCTATTCGGGGTTGAAAGTGTCCAAGGCACCGAGCGGCGGAGCCCCGCCGGAGCCTGCGAACCTGCTCGACCGTCTTGTCCTCTCGGATGCGGCGTACGTGATCACGACGGCAGAATCAGGGGCGGACGCCGTGACCGGCGGCGCGATCACCGCAGGGCTCAACTTCGTCGCGCTGTGCGCGCCGACCGGACTGGTCGGGATGCTCGGCAGCGTGATGCCGGGCGGCGGGCCGGTCCGACTGTCGGGGCCGGTCGTAGTGCCGACGCCGACCCAGCGGACCCCGCCGTTCGAGCCGATGGCGGATGTACGGTTCCCCTGGCAGCTCCCGGCGCCGGTGCCGGGGATCCACCTGCTGGCCGATCTCGGGATCGACGAGACGCTCGGCGGCGCGCTGCGCTTCCACGACGTCGGACTGCGGATCTACTCGCCGACGAGCCAGGCGTGGGCCGACGCCAACCCGACGTACTGGCCGATCTTCACCGTGGTCGGGACGCTCGAGGTGCCGAGCGCGGAGATCTCGCTCGAGATCGCGGCGTCGAACCCGTCGTCGACCGGGTTGCTGACGCTGTTCGGCATCTTCGAGGGCGTGACGGTCGGCAAGCTCGCGCAGCTTTTCGATCTCGCCGGCGGCGATGACTTGGCCGGATACCTCCCCGACGATGTCCAGGGTGCGCTCGACACGCTCGACTCGCTCTCGCTCGAATCGATCATGCTCCAGCTCGGCGCGGGGCTGAAGGTCCATGCCGTGGCCATGTCGGTCGGTATGCGTGACCTCGACACCGGCGTGCTGCCGGGCTTCACCGTGCGGAGGCTGCGGACGACCTTCAACGTGGCCGACCCGTTCGGCAAGGGCCGCGGCCTCACGGTCAACCTGGGCGGCGGCTTCGAGTTCCTCGGCGCGCCGTTCGATGTCGACGTCGCATTCCCCGAGGTCGCGGGCATGGCGCGGCTGGCGGAGAGTGTCACCGTATCGCTCGACACGCTCTTCGACGAACTCGGCCTCCCCGCGCCGCCGACGCTCGATATTGCCGAGCTGCGGCTCGGCGTGGCGACGGATGGCTCCTACTCCGTGGCCGCGGTGATGGCCGAGGACCCGCCGTGGACGCTCGACCTCGGCCCCGTGCCGCTCACGGTCGCCAACGTGCGCCTGCTGGCGGCACACCCCGTGAAGAGCCCGGCGACGGGGTCGTTGAGCGGCCTCCTCCGCCCGGGCGACGCGTTCGAGTTCGCCTTCGCCTACGACACGCCGGGCGACTTCATCCTGCGCGCCGAGCTGCCGGACGTGAAGCTGCTGGACCTGGTGCGCGGGCTGACGGACCGCCCGGTCGCGCTCCCGCCGGGCTTCGACCTCGAGTTCACGGACGGCTATGTCCTGATCCAGGAAGCCGGTCCGAACCTGACGTTCCAGTTCGCGACCACCATGGAATCGCTGGGTACCGTCGCGTTCGAGGCGCGCCGCGTCGGCGCCGGCGCGGGCGGGTGGGGCTTCGCGGCCGGCATCGACCTGACGGTGCCGCGGCTCTCCGCGCTGCCGGGGCTGGACACGCTCGCGCCGTTCGAGGCGATGTTCCGCCTCGACCAGGTCGTGCTCGTGGCGGCGTCGTTCGACGACCCGGCGTTCACGTTCCCCTCGCTCGCGGCGTTCAACGCGCCGACGCTGCGGACCGGGAACCTGAAGCTGCCGGCGCAGGCGGGCGGCGTGATCGCGGGGCTGAACGCGTACGCGCGCTGGACGATCGACACGACCTCGCGCGAGCAGAAGCTGCTGCGCGACTTCCTCGGGCTCGAGGCCACGATCGGGATCACGCTCCAGGTCGCGGCCGACCCGAAGCAAGACAGCTGGCTCTACGCCAGCGTGGACACGAAGGTCCAGGGGCTGGCGCTGAGCTGCCAGTTCGGCGGGCGGATGCGCGACGGCAAGGTCAGCTTGTTCCTGACCGGCGTGCTGGTCGCCGAGATCCAGAAACGGCCGGTCCGGTTCGACGTGACGCTGCTCTACGTCGCGAACGGCGCGTTCCTCTCGGGATCGATGAACGGCACCATCGAGTTCGAGGGGCTGACGCTCTCGAACGTCGCACTGGTGGTCGGCATCAGTTGGGAGGGGATCCCGAGCCTCGGGATCGCGGCGTCGCTCGCGGTCGACCACTTCGACTCGTCGGTCGCGATCTTCTTCGACAGCGCCGACCCGTCGCGCAGCATGCTGGCCGGCGCGGTCAGCGGCCTCACGCTGAAGGACGTGCTGGACACCTTTGCCGGGGACGTCGCGCCGTCGGACGTCGACGACGTGCTCTCGCACATCGGGCTGGTCGGTACCGACGCGTTCACCCTCGATGCCGCGCTCGCGGACGCGCTCGACAACCGTGGTCTCGAGGAGATCGCCGCGGCGTTCGCGCCGCACGGCATCCAGCTTCCGACCGCGTCGTCGCAGGTCGTGCTGGCCGTGGGGAAGAAGGGCGAGCACTGGTTCCTGACCGACATGACCACGATGCTGCACTACGAGCTCGAGAAGGTCGAGGACGGGATCCGGGTCACGCTCGAGCCACAGCTCTACGTGGTGCCGCAGACGACGGCGATCGGTGGCCTGGTCTTCCAGCAGGGCACGTTCCTCAACGCGGCGCTCGACATCCTCGCGTTCCACGCGGAGGCGAAGATCCTCGTCAAGCCGAGCCGGGGGATCCTGGCGGACGGCACCGTGGACCGCGTCGTCATCGGCAACGAAGCGCTGTTCGTGATCGAGTCCATGGACGGGAAGCGCGGTCCGCGGCTGTCCATCGCCACGGCCGGCCGGCCGGAGGACGAGGACCCGCGGCTGCACCGGCCGCACGCGCTGATCGACGGGCGGATGAACCTGCTCGGCCTCGAGCAGTCGGCCTATTTCGAGGTGAGTACGACGAGCATCGCCTTCGCGATCGACGGCGAGATCCGTCCGGGCTTCGACTACGCGCTGCGCGGCAGCATCGGCGGGCCGACGCAGCTCGGTGCCGGTGGCACGCTGAACGTCGGAGTCGGCGCGATCGACCTGGGCCCACTCGGCACGGTCGACATCGGCACGGGCGTGACGGGCACGCTGGACGTCGGCGTCGCGGGCGACGTCTCCCACGCCACGTTCGCGGGCGGCTTCCGGTACGCCGGGCGCGAGTACGCGCTCCCCGGGGTCGACCTCGACGTCCGGACGGCAGCGCTCCTCTCGTTGCCGGAGGAGCTGGCCACGCTGGTCGCCCGGGAGCTGGAGAAGCTGTTCGCCGATGCGGCGTTGTGGGCGAAGTACGTGCACGACGGGCTCGTCGCGGGCGTCGAGGACGTCGGCAAGGTGCTCGCGGCCGTGTACGGCGCGTCGATGGACCAGGCGGCGCAATGGATGAAGGCGGCCGGCTACGGCGTGGACGAGATCGGCAACGCGCTGCGCAGCGGCTGGAACGCGTCGGCCGAGGCGGTCGGCAGTGCGCTCAAGGGCGCCGGCTACGCGGTGGACGAGGTGGGCGACTTCCTGGAGGACGCGTACGACCTGAGTCCGAAGAAGCTGAGCAAGACGCTCAAGAAGGCCGGCTTCTCGAACAAAAAGATCGAGAAGTACTTCAAGGACCTCGGCGGCGAGTTCAAGAAGTACGCGAAGAAGATGGATCCGACCAAGTGGTGAGCCGGCCGGCCGCCGTACCGCCGGCGCGGTACGGGGCGGACGGCGCGCCGGCACGGGCCGCGGGCGACGACGTGCAGGGGATTACCGCGGACGACGTGCTGGCGCGCATCGGCGCCGAGCTCGACGGGCTCCCCGGCGTCGACCTCGAGTTCTCGCTGCGCCTGCGGCCCGGGCGCATCGATGCGGGCGACCGGTTCGGCTGTTGGCTCGGGGGCCAGGGGCGTGGCGCGTTCGAGCCGATCGGCCGCGCGCTGGCGCGGCTCGGCGCGCCCGCGCCGGTGGCCGACGCGCAGCGCGGCGCCGTGCTGCCGGTGCGCCAGGGGATCGCCATCGCCTTCGACGATGACGGCCCCGAGTTCCGGCTGTATCTGCACGGCCGCGACCCGACGACGCTGGCCGACCGCTACATCTCCTGGCGCTGGCGGCCGGGCGGCGCGCCGCGGCGCTCGCGCTACGCGTTCCACTTCCTGCCGGAGACGCCGTCCGGCTTGCGACCGCTCGACCTGGTCGATGCGCGGCTGCGCGCCGGCTTCGCCCTGCTGCTCGAGGACGATCGGCTGCGGCAGGGCTCCGGCTTCTGGCTGCGCGAGGGCGAGGATGGTGCGATCGAGCAGGTCGACCTCGTGCTCCCCTGGTGCCCGCCGGCCGGTACGCTCCGCGGCCTGGTCGCGCTGGCCGATGCGTTGCGGCTGCCATCCGACGCGCGGTCGAGGTGGCGCGACTTGCCGGTCCGCCACGTCGCCGCGCGCGTCGGCGCGGGCGCGCCGGTGGTCACGCTCTATGCCTCCGCGTCGTGCGACGGCCCGTGGCCGGCGGATGTGCCCGAGCTGCGCGAGCGGGTCCGGCGCGGCGGCGCGGCGTTCGGTCGGAAGGCGGACAGGCTGTACCGCTGGTTGCCGCCCCCGGCGCCCACGGGTGGCGGGGACGCCGGGACTGCCGGAGCTGCGGCGGGCGCGGACGACGGGGCAGCCGCGGACGCGGGTGTGGACGCCGGCGTCGTCGTGCGCGCGGACCATGCGGACGGCACCGGTCGCTTCTACGACGGCTCCGTCTCGACCTGGGAGGCCGTGCTCGGCCCCGGGCTGCACTACCACGCCGGGCTGTTCGAGTCGCCCGACGCCGAGCCGGACGACGCCGCGATGGACGCGGCGCTGCGCCGCGCGGTCACCACCCTGTACCCGTTCATCCCCGCCGGCGGCCGGGTCTACGACGTCGGCTGCGGCTGGGGCGGCCCGCTCGCGATGCTCGTCCGCGATCTCCGCTGCCCGGCCCTGGGGCTGACGAACAGCCGGACGCAGTACCGCCACGTGGCCGGCCTGGGCCTCCCCGTCCGCTGGGGCGATGCCGAGACCACGCTCCCGCCCGGCCGCTTCGACTGCATCCTGCTCCTCGAGTCGCTCAGCCACATCCGCGACAAGGCGCGTCTGCTGCGCCGCCTGCGCCCGTTCGGCGACCGGCTGGTCCTGCGCGTCAACTGCCAGGATGCCTCGCCGCCCGCCCGCACGTTCGGCGGGACCATGCACGTGACCTCGTCCGCCCGGCTCCGCGCGATGATCGAGGCGGCCGGCTGGCGGATCCGCCACTGGCGCGACCGCCGCCGCGAGGCGCACCCCTCCATCGCCGTGTGGCACCGCCGGCTGTGCGCGCTCCCCCCGACCGGCGACCGCCACCTCGAGACGCTGCGCGCCTGGTGTGCGCGCGTCATGCAGGCGCCCGACGCGTGGGCGCGCAACAATCCGCTCATCGAGGCGGTGGCGGACTGAAATAGAAAATCGTGCGCGGGGGCGGGCGGTCGAGCGCCCGCATCGAGAATCTTGCGCCCCCATCGTCGTCGCCTTATTCATGGGCGCGTGGGTCGGGATGCGATCCGGCCCACCCGCTAGCACGGTTCTCCCGCGGGTTCAGAGCCGCGCGCCCGCTCGCCGCGCTCGGTCCGCCGGCGCGTACGACTCCGAAGCGACGCGACGACCGCTCTATCCGTCCGCGCGCTCATTGCCGGTGGGCCGTTGCCCCGGCGCGTCGGTTCGGGCTGGCCGCACTTGCGTCTCCTCCGGAAACGCGCGCCGCCCACACCAGAACGGGAACGCAAAATCATGACCCGCGCCTCTCGCCTCGCCACCGTCCCTGCCACGCTCGTCGCGGCGCTCGCGGCTGCCTGCGCCGCGGATGCACCGCCGCCGGGGCCCGCGTGGACCGGAACCATGGACACGCTGCCGTCCGGCCAGGTCGTCGTGCGCAACAGCGCCGATCCGCTCTGGCGAGAAGGCGATGCGTGGCGGGTCGTCGAAGTCCTGCGGATCGGAAGCGTCGAGGGCGGGCGTCCCGACGCGTTCGGACGGGTCGCGGCGTTCGAGGTCGATGATGCCGGCCGCATCTGGATCGTAGACGAGATCGCGCAGCAGTTGATCGTCTTCGACGGCTCCGGCGCGCATCTCCGGACGATCGGCAGGCCCGGCGCCGGCCCCGGCGAGTTCCGAGCCGCCGTGGACGTCGACCTCGCGCCGGATGGCCACGTCTGGGTCGTGGATGTCGGCAACGCCCGGATCTCGGTGTTCGACACGGCGGGCCGCTACCTGGACGCGAAGCCGATCCCCACCAAGTTCAAGATGACGCCGTGGTTCGGGGGCGGCTTCGACGCACACGGCCGCTTCTACGCGCCGGTGCAGGCGCCGCCGTCCCCGGCGGAGCAGATCGCGTTCACCCTCGTGCGCCACGATGCCGCCCTCGTGCCCAGGGACACGCTCGAGCGGCCGGTCGACCCGGTCGAGCGCGACGTCGTCTACGTTCGCGGGTACCCCGTGCCGATCCCGCTCCAGGGTCGGCTGGTGTGGCGGCGTTCCCGCGACGGCACGGTCTGGGCGCTGATCACGGATCCCTACCGCCTCTTCGAGCTCGGTTGGAGCGGCGACACGCTGCGGACCATCACGCGCCCCTCGGAGCCCGTTCCGGTGACCGAGGCCGACATGGAGCGGCTCCGCGAGAGGTGGGCACGCACGATCGAACGGGAGGGGCTGCCGCGGTGGTGGTCCAGGATCCCGGACACGAAGCCGCCCGTGACCGGCCTGTTCTTCCAGGAGGAGCGCAATCTTTGGGTCGAGCGCCAGCCCGATGGCGCCCCGGACGGCACCCGGCCGTTCGACGTCTTCGACCGGGAAGGCCGTTACCTCGGGGTCGTGCGCGTGCCGTTCGCGCTCAGCGGGCTGCCCGGCCCCGACCCGATCGCGCGCGACGGGTTCCTGTACGGTGTGACGCTCGATTCGCTGGACGTGCAGTACATCGTGAAGGCGCGGATCGTCCGGGGGCGTGGGGGCGCGGAGTAGCACGCTGGCCGTGAGCAGGTTGAGCAGCATCCATACGCCGAAACGACGAAGCGGGTCTCTAGCGCCGGACGCGCGCTTGCATGCCGACCACTGGGCTCAGGTGCGCATTGCGAAACCCATCCGCAAGGTCCGCTCCACAGCCCCACAACCCTGCGCGGAAGGTGTCAAAGTTGCTCGAGAAATCGCGACAACATGAAAAGAATGCCGCCAGGTGGCTCTTTGCATCCCCACCTCGGACCACCCGTGCAGGAGCCGGGTTGAACACGGGGAATCGAAACGTGTGTGCTCACCCGACAGAGCAGTGGGGTCAGGCCGATAGTGCGGCCATCATGTCGCCGAAGAGGAGATCAATTTCGCTCGACTCAGCGGACGGCCCGGCGCCGTTTCGTAATTGCGCATACGCCGTCGTTTCAAGCAGGTGATTCAACTCCTGAATCCGTTCAGCCCCGGCGACCCCTCCGGCAACGGTGAGCTGAAGAGCTTCTACGCGAAGCACCTCATCGTCCAGACGCAGAGCCGCAGCGTAAAGATCCTCGGCCAACTCAGGCCATGCAGGCACTGGATCGAGGAGAATCGCCAGGCGGAGAAGGTGCTGGATCGGGAGTAGGAACGCAAGCTTCGCCTTGGAGTTGATCGAGATCTGCCGACACACCGCGATGAGACGCCCGACCACCGATCTCGCGATCTCGTGTTCACCACAAGCGAAAAGACATTCTGCCCGCCGGAGTTGAAGGATCAACCGCTCCCACGCCGGTGCACGAATCTCGTAACGCCTCGTGCGGTCGAGGGCTTTGGTCAAGCGCCCAAGGCACGCCAGCGCTACGACCTCCGCTTCTTGCAACATGTACGCGAAGGAGGCGAGCTCGACCGCAGTATCCGAACTGGCCATGCTAAGGACCGCATCGTATCGGCCGGCGCCGAATAGCGTCCGAAGTGAATCCGTGACCCAAACGCTACGACCGAACTGCCTGAGCCCCTTGGCCGTCCATCCCGAACGAGCCCACTGGTGCGGCTCGATCACCCAATCGCCGACGTTCGACGGTCCATCGGTGGTGCAGGCGCGAATCTCAGCAAAGTGCCGGAGCGCATCATCGACGCGACCCTGCTTTGCATAGAGTCGGCCAATGTTGATCCAGGGTTGGAGCGTGAGCGTAAGGAGGTGGGGCTTGCGGTATCTCGATGCCAACGTGCGCAGCCAGTGAATCTGGGCGAGACAGATCTCCATGGCGGCATCAGAACGGCCGGCGTGCAACTGAACGAGCGCCGCGTTGTTGCCGCAGCGGATGATCTCCCTGCACCACGCCGGCTCATCGGGTCGTGTCGGCGATGCCATTGCAGCCGCGATCTGGCGCCGCAGCTCCGCCGCCCACGGTCCAAGCGGGTACCGCGCGATCCTTGCGGTCGACACGAAGAGACGACGCGCCGGGATCGCACCTCGGCGAAGGTCCCTCGCGGAAGAGGTCATTCCGGTCATTTCGGTCACACCCCTTGCAACAGTACGCGATGTCTCAGGCCGATCACTTTCCGCCTCGCACCGACCACGACAGCAGCCCCCTGCTGACTCCGAATGACTGTCGCAGCCGCCGGATCAGTCTTCGAGACATGTGGAACGCGATGAACGAGATCCAGATCACGACCAGACCACGCCACGCGATGTCAAGAGCGAGGGTCCACGGGTGAGCAGAATCGCCCGGGCGATCCGCAAACATCCCGAGAAAATCCCTGACGACATGTGGATAAGTCTGTATGAGCGTCATCGCGAGCCGTTTCGCCAGCACCACGGTAAGATAGGCGAAGAATCCGGTGCCGAAGACGACATAGATACCCAATACGACCATCGATCGTCGACTCAGGCTCCACGGCATCTGTGCTCTGCGGTCTCCCCGTAAGGTTAGGCGGGCTTTGATGAAATGCAGGAACGCCAGGGATGCCGTCCTGAGATTCAGGATCCCGAAGGCATCGCTGAGCAACCAATAGCCGTCGAGACGCAGGAACGGGTTCAGCGATGCGGCGATCAGGAGATCGCTGATCAGGAAACAGGAGAGCGGAGCAGTCCAACCGGTGAATGCATGGATGATCGGCAACAACGCCACAAATGCCGCCTGGAAGTAGATGCCCGCGAGATCGACGACGGCCCGCTGTCGCCGGGGGAGGCGCCAAGCCTCGGAGAGATCCGTGTAAAGGACCACGAGGTAAAGATAGAGACCACAGCCGATTTCCAATCGCCGGCAGCCGTAGCATGCGCCTGCTGTTGCGTGGCCGATCTCATGGATCAGCCCGCCTAGGAAGACTAGGAGCAGAGCTTGGATCGTCGCGTCTGTCCGGAGGCCTGTCCCCTCCAGAGAGTACTGCGGCAGGATGGACGCGTAGAACACCAGGTGGGATCCGGCGATGAGGACCAGGATCGGGATCGCGATTGATCTGCGGAACATCGGCCGGAATACGGATACGATCGGCAGGAGGATCCGAGAGCGCAGAAGCGGAATGCGCAAATAGAGTGGTGAGCGGCGATTCGAGCGAGGCTCGGAAGTTGGCGCTTGTGCGACGGCGCCATCGTCGGTGCTGGAGAGGAGGAAGCCCCGCGGAACCAGCAATTCACTTACGAGTCGGTCGAGATCCGCGGTCTGCGGTACGCCGATCTCCTGCGGGTCGATCGTCCGCAGGATATCGCTCGTCTCGCGTGTTCCGTCGAAGCAATCGAGAAACGTGAGCAACTTCGCGGGGAGCGCATAACGTGTCGGCGCGCGGTCTCGGTGGGGGATCTCACACAAGACCATCTCGTCCCGGACATCGCTGTCAAGCGGGAATACTCGAATGGCCGGATTACGGTAGAGCGGGGCTGACATCATGTGCGTCTAGTAGAGCGCAACGTAATGGTCTCCCTTCGCCTGCGCCAAGAATCAGCAGCGGCATCCCCGGTTGACCGTTGGTCTGGCGGCGCGGGAAGGGGCGTCTGAAAGCTCTGGAAGCGGCGCACGCCGATTCACCGCCTACCGAGTGTTTACGTCAACGTAGGCGGCCTAGGCTCGCACATGTTGTTCTCGGGACAAGTATCGTTGTCGTCACAATCGTCGTCACAAATCAGCCCCATGAACTCGAGGCGCTCCTCGAGCTCGACGATGGAGAATTCGTCGAACAGCGACTGATCGCCGTCCGCATCCCCAAGGGGCACAGCCGCATCCTTCCTGTCTTCCGTCATGGTAACCTCCTTGGCTGCGTGATCTTCGGCGCGTAGCTGGCTGCGCCGCTTCCAGACGCTTGAAAGGCAAAGCCGATCCCTACGCCCCGGTGCGCTAGTCCCACGTGTACCTTGCCCGGCAGAGAACGGACCCCGTACTCGCTCGCCCCTCTTTCGAGATCAATATCTCCTGCCTACGGATCCGTATCGGTGATCCCCGAATACGGTCGATCGAGTATGGCGGGCCTTGACCATGCCGCGCGCCTTGAGTTCCGCCAGTACGCGGACGAGTCGTTCACGTCGTGTCGGCGTATCCGCTGTGGCCGTGAGTGCATCGGAGTCCAGCCCGGACGGAGCCCAGAGCATCTCCATGATGTCTTGCATGTCTATGGGTGGCCGAATACTCCGCAACGTGTGGGCATCGACCCAGACCGGTCTTCCGCTTCGGTCCAGGGTGCGTACGACGCGACGGCGATCCAATACGAATGTCACGCCGCGTTCCAGATCCGCTGTGATCGCGTTCGGATCCTGGACTTCGGTTGGATGTCCTGAAACGTTCGAGGGAACCCGCCAACGATGCAGGTGGCTCCAACTCTCCCACTGCTCGGGTTGCCTGCGTACGTGCATCTCGAGGAACCGGTAGGCGGCCGCCATTATCTCGCGAACGGCCGCCTCGTCCCCCGGTCCGGTCCGGCGTCCTTCCGGCCATATCGGTGCCCCGCATATCACGTGGCCGGCTCCGTCTGCAGTACGGGGCGTAACAATCGGTACAATCGGTGCACCCGTGAGGAGGCTCAGCCGAGCGATTCCGTTCTTGACGAGGATGCGGAACCCGAGGAACAGGATCGACACTCGCCCGCTGTCGCCCCAGACGCCGTCCGCGCCGGTGTTGCCGTCGACATAGACGACCACGACACCGCCGCGACGGAGCGTACGAACCATCGCCAAGGAGGCAGTCCGGCCTCGGCTCTCCACATCCACAACGCGCAGGCGATCCCGCAGGATCGGGTCAGCGCCGTCGAGCCTTCGCGAGCGGTTACGGAAAACCGCCGCTTCCAGGGGCTGGAGTACGGAGAGACCGAGGAGCGCAAGATCCACGGGGATATAGCGGTAAGCACCGAAATGAAAGGAGCATACGATGCACCCTCGGCCACCCTGGTGGATGGTTGACAACATGTCGCGATCCCAGCCGAGCAGGTGGGCGAGTTCGGGCGCCAACGCCATACGCTCGGACGGGTCAGCGACGGCAGAAAGCCGTTCCAAGATCTCGCGGTTCCACGCATTGAATCGCTCCGACTCCCGCTTTCGGATGCTCACGCAGTCCCGCGCGAGTGCGTGAATCTCGTCGACCGGCAGATCCTTGCCGAACGCCGAAAGGATGTTAAGAGTACAGAACTCACGGCTCCGTTCATCCTCCACATCCACGGTGGGTGTCGTTGGAGTGATCGAATCGGAAGCCGCACGCGGGTCGCCCACGCCGCTGCCGGCGAATGATGAGGCCGGGGTCACTGGCGCTCTCCGCGGATGACGAGTTGGCGTCCCCGCTCCTTGTGCAGGGCCAAGGTCGACAACAACTCGCTCTTGAGGTGGTGCTTCGTTGGTGGACACGGCCGCCGCTTGTCCTCGATCCGGATCAGCGGACAACGCATTCCTTGACACACCGGGACGAAATAGCACGCTCGGCACGTCGTGTCGTTCTCGAACGCCGGCTGCACCCAGAGTGCGAGTTTGTCTAGATCGAGTTCCATTTCTCCATCGGGGCTGAGACGGCCCACGATGTTGTAGTCTTTGGTGTCCAGTGCGACGGTGCATTTCATGAGCTTGCCGTCAGCGCCCACGATGAAATTGAATGGACGAGCGGCATAGCAGACACTCTTCCCCGGTCTGTTGATGTCCTTCACTCCGCCGCGACGGACCGATAGGCCCCGCTCGACTGCCGCACTGTGAACTCGCTCACGAACTTCCTGCGCCTCGTCGCGCCCGCACACGTCCAATGCGGAGTCGTTCGGTCCGCCCCATTTGCCGACGGCATGGAGTGACAGACGGAAACGGTCATCGCCGGCGAAATCGTCGCGCAGCACATCGAGGAAGCGTTCGAGGTTCGGATAGTTGTCCCGGTCGAAATTGACACGAAGCGACACGGAATACTCGTCTTTTCGACGCTGGAGTGCCTTTAAATTCGACAGGATGACATCAAAAGTGCCGCGTCCGTCTCGCCCTTTCCGCTTGCGATCGTGATCTTCGGCCAGGCCGTCGAGAGTGATCTGGAACGAACGGACCTCCCACTGGATAAGCTTCTCGGCCACGTCCGGAGTCAGGAGATAACCATTCGTCGTCATGCTCGATCTATACGTGATCGAGTGTTGCCGCGCGATATCGAGACAAAACGGCGCGAGGTCTTCGATGGCGTTCCAGCCATAGAGCGGCTCTCCGCCGAACCAACTGATCTGGAGGGAAGCCAGGCCCGGGGCCCGCTTGGCGATGAGGTTCTTCACACCTTGTCGGACCTCCGGTAGCATCGTGCCGCGAGCGAACCGCTCATAGCAATACGTGCAGCGGAAGTTGCAGTCTTCGGAGGCCAAAAGGATCAACTGGAGCGTGTTCGTTCGGTAGTGCTGCTCGCCGAACGTGAGCTGAAACCGCCGATACTCGTCGCTATCCTTAGGAACGATGAAGCCCCTGTCGTGCAAGTATTTGGTGAGTCCGCTCAATTCGCCCGTGAAGCCGCGCTGGCTCAATAGCCGTTCGACCAAAGGGGCGTCCGATGACTTGAATGCGGTGATGGCGCCGGTGTAGGTGTTCCAGAGGACCAGGCTCCCATCCGAACTTCTGGCGCGGGCATTGAATCGCGAGGGAGCCCATTCCCGTGGCCTCGGCCGATTGATCGTCAACTGCACGAGATCGGAACGGCGGCCGGCGGCGGTGTCATGCGGAGATTGGCGCATCAGATCTGTAGGTGTCGGCATGGTCGCCTCACTCGGGATGCTGCCCCGTTCTTGGTAGATGGCTGAAGCGCTTCATCGCGGGTCCGGAGCGGCCTGGCCGTTGGCCACACGCTTGGGGCTCGCGTGCACGACTCCGACGCCGCTCGAGCCAGTGTCCCGAATCGCATCGCCGCGATACGGCGTGACTCGGGATCGTGGCCATGTTGTCGGTCGTTACGCGCCGGCGGAGTCGATCAGGTGGGAACGCGGACTCCCCGACGCGAGTGTCTTGGAACAGCCTAGCGGCCGTGCGTCGATTCGTCTACCAGCAAGGTGTTGCAGTTCGCGGCAATCTGTTGCAGCCTCGGCCCGAGCAGGGGCTGGAGGACGTGGTGCGCGAAGTGTCTCAGGACGAATGCCGGTCCGCCGACCGTCAGGTCACGGAGCGTGCAGCCCATGAGTCGCTTCGCGAGGCGTCCCAGATGTTCCGGATTTGTGCCGAGTTCCGTGCAAACGGCAAGCCATTTTCGACCTGGCGCCTTGTGGCTGGCACACCGGAGCAGAATGACCCAACCGAGAAAGTCGGTGAGGCGAATCTGCGGGGAACCGATGTGCCGATCCCAGAGGCGCCAGAGCGAAGAGCGATCGCGGCCGACGGTGTGCGCGAGGCGGCCGACGGAACGGACCGGCCGTGTGCTCCTGCATGCGACCGCGAGTGCCGTGCGGAGGGGGAGTGGAAGATCGTCGCAGTCGTCGAACGCCGCGGCGATTGCATTCAGCGTTCCCGCGACGCGGGCGCTTCTTATGGCGGGCCAGAGGGCTTCCTCGATTTCCGGTATCCAGATGACCGCATCCACGTTGACCGCGGCGAGGTGCCTGGTGTTGGCGGGGTCGGATGACGTGACGAGCACCAACGGAAGGAGGGGTATCGGAATCTCAACCGTCGCACGCGGGTGACCCACTGATCAAGCCGCTCATGAGCCACGATCGCGCACACCGAGCGCGGTGCGAGCCGGTCGAAGTCGTCCCAATGCGCTGCTAGCTGCATGTTGGTAGGGGTTGGGCACGCGGAGAGAATTCTCGGATAATAGGCGTTGCGAGAGACGAGGACGGCGATGGGCTCCGATCGAGGATGTAGTGTCTTTTGCCGGATGCCTGCGGAGCCGGTCGGCTTGGGGTTCGTCCCCATCCCTTGCGCAAGGTCCGGCATCGCTTCGCCTCCTTGCTTGGATCATTCCATCCGTAATGCGAGCATCGGGTCCGCACGCGCGCAACGTCGAACCGGGAGAAGCGTTGCGACGGCAGCGACGGACGCGAGTAGTAGCGCCACGAGACTCAGGGTGAGGAGATCCGTGGGCCCGACACCGAAGAGCAGACCTCGGAGAGTACGCCCGGCAAGGAGCGCTCCGCCGATCCCGATGACGAAGCCGATGGCGATCGACGGTGCCGCGTCCGCCATGGCGCCGCCGATGATCCTGTTCGGCGATGCCCCGAGCGCGGCGCGGATACCGATCTCGCGGGTCCGTTGGGCGACGGCGTAGGAGATGACTCCGTAAATACCTACGGCGGTAAGCAGCAACGCGACCAAGGCGAAGATGCCGAGCAGGCCGGTGAAGATACGCGTGCCGCGGACGCTGTCGTTCACGCGCTGGCGCATGGTTCGGACGTCGTAGACGGGCAGGTTCGGGTCGACCCGCCAAATCGCCTCTCGCGCCGCAGATGCGATGCCTGCCGGATTCGACTCCGTGCGGATCATCACCGTGAGTTCTCGCACGGGTCGTTGGGCCAGCGGCAGATAAACCATGGGTTGCGGCGGTTCGTCCGCCCCGCTGTCGCGAACATCGCCCACGACGCCGACGATGGTCCACCATTCCCATGGATCTCCGGCACGGTGTCGTCCGATGTGCATCCGGCGGCCGATCACCTCCTCGCCCGGCCAGAAGCGCTCCGCGGCTGTCTCGCTGATTACCGCGAGCCGTGGCAAGGCACGGTCCTCCTCCGACAGGGCGCGCCCACGGATGACCGGGATTCCGATCGTGCGAAAATACGTCGGCGTCACGACCACGAGGCGGACGTTTGGCAGGTCGCCCTCCCGGACCGGGGTACGCCCCTCGATGGCGACTTCGCTCCAGTTGCGAGGTCCTCCAAGCGGCGGTGTATTCACTGCGGCGGCGCCCCGCACACCGGGAAGCCCGCGAATCTGGTCGAGGACTCGTTCATGGAAGGAGACCACCTGTTGGGCCGTGCCGGATGGCGCGGTCAGACGCAGTGTCAGCACGTTGTCGGGCTCGAATCCCAGCTCCTGGCGCTGGAGCGTCGTCATGGTCCGGATCATCAGGCCGGCGCCGGTGAGCAGAGATAGCGCGATTCCGATCTGGAGGACGACCAGGAGGTCGCGAAGCCGCCGCTGCCGCCTGCCGCTGGATCGACGCGATTCGCCGGAATTGAGCAGAACCGCGATATCGGTACGAGACGCACGCAGCGCGGGACCCGCGCCGAACAGCACGCCCGAGAGGATCGAGAGGATGGTCGTGAAGGCGAGCACCTTCGTGTCGACCTCGATGGGCGTGGCGCGGAGCGTGTCAGCCGATAGAGCGGCATTCAGCGCGACGGTCCCCCCGTGGGCGAGTGCGATGCCCAAGCCGCCGCCCAGCAAGGCGAGCACGAGACTCTCGGCGAGGATGGGCCAGGCGACATGGTGCCGAGCGGCGCCGAGCGCGACGCACGTCGCGAACTCACCCTGGCGCGCCGAACTGCGGACGAACAACAGGTTGGCCACGTTCGCGCAAGCGATCAAGAGCACGAAGCCGACGGCCGCGAAGAGGACCACAAGGCCCTGCCGCAACCCGGGGCCATAGACCGCACGGCGCAGGGAAACGAGCCGGATGCCGCGCCCACGGTTGGCGGCGGGGTACGCTCGGGCCAACCCGTCCGCGATCGCCGTCATTTCCGTGCGCGCTTGGTCCACCGTCGTGCCTTCTGCGAGGCGGCCTACAACGGAGAGACCACCCTGATTCCGCGGCCAGCGAGCCGGATCGATCCGCAGGGGAACCCAGAGCTCCGCGTCGGCGTCGGGGAAGGCGAACTCGCGTGGCATCACGCCGATGATCGCGTAACGTTCGCCATCGAGAGTCACGGTCCGGCCAATGACCGACCGGTCCCCGCCAAAGCGCGTTTGCCAGAGCGCATGGCTCAACACCACGACCCGCCTCGCGCCGGGGCGATCCTCCTCCGGCCCGAAGCCGCGGCCGAGCATCGGCTGCACACCCAATAGTTGGAACAGATTCGCCGATGCGGCCACGCCCTCGACTCTCTCGGGTCGATCCCCACCCGTGAGGGCAAAGCTCAGCGTCCGGAATGCCGCGAGGCCCTGGAGCGTCTCGGTCTGCGCGCGCCAGTCTCGAAAATTGGGAAAGGATATCGTGACGCGTTCCAAACCCTCGGCGGGGAGAGTGGACCAGATTCGGACCAATTCCTCGGGCGCCGCGTAGGGTAGAGGCGCCCAAAGCGTAGCACTGGCAGCGCTGAAGACGATGGTGTTGGCGCCGATCCCCAGACCGATCGAGAGCGCGGCGACCACAGTGAACCCGGGGGTTCTTGCCAGGGATCGTATGGCGCGCGGGAGGCTGCTCCCAGGCATGTTCGCCGTCCATATCCGAGAAATCGGTTCAAGACGCCGAGCCGCAAATTAAAGCTAATGTTATGATGTGTGATACGCAATAAAGTTCGTAACTGACTACCTTGCAATCACTTGGGAGATGTCTGCACTCGCGCGTCCGATCGCCGGTGACGCGGTCGACGTGCGCGCGGCCGCACGCCCCGGGGTGGCGCGTCTCATCTTCCTCGCCACACCCTATCGATCCGAGGCGCGATCGCACACCGGGATCCGGGCTACGCATCCCCCTCCTTGCGCCCCCCACCTCCCCGTGCTATCCTCCCCGCGACATAGGCGAACGGGGCCAACCGGAAGTCCGGTGTGAGACCGGCGCGGCCCCGCCACTGTGAGAGGCCGGGCGGCCATGCGATGCCGTCCGTGTAGCCCGCTCAATGGCCACTGGAACGCGCGTGACGCGTTCCGGGAAGGCGAGCGAAGCTGCCTCGAGCCAGGAGACCGGCCCTGTTCGTCCCCGATGTACTGGTCCTTCGAGGGAAGGAATCGGGACGATGAGCATGCGGCTCCTGTGCGCGAGCGCCTGTCCTCCCGCGTTTCCCTCGGCGGAAACGCGGGTTTTTTCGCGCCGCCGGGGATCCGCGATTCTCGTGTTGTGCGCGGCCGTCGTAGCCATTGCGGTTTCCGCGGCGGCCGGCTGCGTCGGTCCATCGGCCGAGCGGACTGCCGGCGGGTCCGCGGCGCCGGCCGACCGGGTCGGGGAACCGACGAGTCGGGCCGGTGCGGCGACGAGCCCGGCCGGGATGCCGACGAGCCGGGCCGGGGCGGCTTCGAATGCGGGCATCCGATCCGCCCGGTCGTCGGACGCCGAAGCTCGCTCCGACGCGTCGCCGGGTGCCGGCGTTCGATCCGGCCCCTCTTCGAGCGTCGATGCCCGGTCGTCCGGTGCCGGCGCTCGCGCCCCCGTGGTCGACGACGCCGGCCGCCCCATCGGCGTCGCGCGGCCCGTACGCCGCATCATCTCGGTCTCGCCGTCGGCGACGGAGCTGCTCGTCGCGCTGGGCGCGGCGGACCGCCTGATCACGCGCACGGATTACGACACCGACCCGCGCCTCGCCCGCCTCCCTTCGCTGGGTCCGACGACGAGTCCTGATGCCGAAGCGGTCTTCGCGCTGCGGCCGGAGCTGGTCATCGCGCCGCGCGACGTCGGACCGCGCACGCTCGTGGCGCGGCTCGACGCGCTCGGCGTTCCCGTCTACGTGGCGGACGTGCAGCGCGTGGCGGACATCTTCTCGACCACGCGCCGGCTCGGCGCACTCGTCGGCCTCGCGGACCGCGCCGATTCCCTGGTGGCGACACTCCGCGCCGGGTTCGAGGCGGTGCGGCGCGCCTACCGTTCGTCGCGGCGGCCCACGGTCTTCTACGTCGTCTGGCACGACCCGCCGCAGACGACGGGGCCCGGCACGTTCATCGACGAAGTGATCTCGGCCGCCGGCGCGCGGAACGTCTTCGCGGACGTGGGGCTGCCGTGGCCGCAGGTGAGCCTCGAGGCGCTGGTCCACCGCGACCCTGACTACATCGTTCTGCCCGTCGGCACGACGCACACGACCACCCCCGCCCGGCTCGGCACACTGCCGGGGTGGCGAGAACTGACCGCCGTGCGGGAGGGCCGGATCATCGTCGTCGAGTCCGACCTCTTCAACCGCCCGGGTCCGCGGTTCGTGGAAGCGGCGCGGACGCTGGGGCGCGCGCTGCACGCGGGCGCGACGGCGGGGGTGGCGCCGTGACGCCGGGTCGGTCGGATCGTGCCTTCCCTGCCAGGAGCTCCGGCGGGGGTTTCTCCCTGCGCGACCGCCCCCGCTCGTTGCGCGCTCACGCGCTCCACTCGCTGCGCCAGAACAGGGTCGCCACGGGCGACACCTCCACCGGAGCGATGCCGGCCTGGGCCCGTTCGCCCATGAGCGCCGGACGCTGGCCGATCCCCCGCGCGCACACGGCGCTGCCGCTGTGCCCCGCACATGGCGTGCACTGGATCCGCCTCGCGCACACGGCGCTCCGGCGCCGTCGCGCACACGCAGCGCTGCGGCTCGCCCTCGCGCTCGCCGCACTCGCCGTCGCCCCACCGGATGCCGCCGCCCAGCGCCCGGCGGAGCTGGTCGGACGCATCGTCGAGCAGGCCACGGGCGCGCCGGTCGAGGGCGCGCGGGTCGAGCTGGTCGAGGCCGGCCTCGACGTGTTCAGCGATGCGGCCGGCCGGTTCCGGTTCCGCGGCGTCGAGCCCGGGCGCTACACGCTCCGCGTCGTGCGGTTGGGCTATCGGCCGCGCACACTCATGGCGCAGCTCGGCAACGGCCGGACGGAGCGGCTGGACGTCGCGCTGGTCCCGGAGGTCCTCGCGCTCGACGCGCTGCGCGTCACTGCCCGCCGCGCGGCGCCGGCCGGCGCGATCGAGATCGGCCGCGAGGCGATCGAGCGGTCGGGCGCGACGTCGGCCGGCGATGTGCTCCGCGCCATCCCCGGCGTCGTCGTGCGGTCGACGACGCCGGGCGGCGCCCAGACCGTGAGCATCCGCGGCAGCGGCGCGGACGCCGTGCTCGTCCTCGTCGACGGCGTCGCGATCAACGACCCGATCACGGGCGAGGCGGATCTGAGCGGGGTGTCGGCGGCGACAATCGAGTCCGTGACCGTGCTGAGCGGCGCGCAGTCGGCGCGCTACGGCCCGCGCGCCGAGGCGGGCGCGATCCTGATCGAGACCCGGCAGGCCGCCGGCGACCGTGCCCTTTCCGCGGGGCTCGGCTCGCTCGCCGCCCGCGAGGCGCGCGCCGAATGGAGCGAGACCGCGCCGGTCGACTGGAGCGCGGGCGCGGCCTGGCGCTCGCTCGGCGGCGGCTTCGACTTCTCGCTGCCGCCCGAGGTCGGCGGCGGGCGACGTCGGCGCGAGAACGCCGATCTCGAAGCGCTGGACGCCTGGGTCGCGGCCGCGCTCGACGCGGCGGGCGGATCGCTGCGCATCCGCGGCGGCGCGGAGTCGATGGACCGCGGGCTCCCCGGCAAGGGGTTCGCCCCGTCCCGCACTGCGCGTCAGCGCCTCGGGCGGGTGCGGGCATCGGCCTCGTGGCGGCGAGACCGGCCGGGCGGCGCGCTCACGATCTCGCTCGCAGGCGTGCGCCACGCCGTGCGGTTCCGCGATCCCGCGCCGCCCTTCGGCACGCCGTACGACGACCGCACGACCGTCCACTCGGTCGAACTGCGCACCGCGCTCGAACGCAGCCCGGCGAGCGGGCTCGTGTCGGGGTACGGCGCCGGCGCGGAAGCCCGCTGGCAGCGCATCGAGACCGACCTCCTCGCCGGTGATGCACCCGCCCGCCGCCTCGACCTGGGCGTCTTCGCGCACGGCGCGCTCGGCACGCGCGTGCACGGCGCCGACCTCTCGCTCGCCGCGCAGCTCCGCGCCGACCGCGACCCGCTCGACGACCGCTGGATGCTGAGCCGATCGCTCACGCTCGGCCTGGCCGGTGCACACCTCGCCGCGCACATCGCGAACCGCAGCAGCTACAGCCCGCCCGCACTCGGCGACCAGTTCTTCCGCGACGCCGTGGGCGTCGAGCCGAACCCCGACCTGCGCGCGGAGCGCGTGCCGTCCGAGATCGAGCTCGGCGTTCGCGCGCACGGCGCGGTCGGGCCCGTCGTCGCCTCCGTCGGACTCACGCTCTACCAGGGCGACATCCGCGACATGATCGTGTGGGCGCCCGATTATCGCTTCATCTGGAGCCCGCGCAACTTCGATGTGAAGCGTCGCGGCGCCGAGCTCCACGCCGAAGTCGAGGCGTTCCGGCGCAGGCTCCGCGTCACGGCGTCGCATGCGTACGCCCGCGTGACGTACGACCGCGGCGGCGCGGATGACACCGTGCAGGTCATCTACCGCCCGCGCCACACGGCCACGCTCAACGCGAGTTGGCAGGCCGACGCGTGGCGCGCGGATGTAACGGCCAGCTTCACCGGGAAACGCTACCCATCGCCCGCGCCGGTGAACGCGCTCCCCGGGTTCTGGGCGGTCTCCGTCGGCGCCGAGCGCGACTGGCGCCTCGGCGACTGGTCGCTCACCACGACGCTGCGCGCAGACCGCCTCTTCGATCAGAAGTCCAGCCTGATCTTCGGGTTCCCCGAGCCCGGCCGCGTCCTGCGACTCGGGCTCCGGCTCGAATACGAGCCACGATCCATCAATTTCGGTCCTGTCGATTCGGGAGGTCAGTGATGAGAGATTTTCAGGGGGGTGTTCAGGGTGGCTGGAAGGGTCATCGGGGTCAATGGGAGTCCGTGCGCGGACGGCCCTGGAACGGCCGGGAACGGGAGCGGGAACGTTTACGTTTACGGGACGAAGGGGGCGGGTGGAGGCTGGATCGGCACGGGATCCGGAGCGGGATCGGGGACGGGATACGGGTCGCGCTCGCGGTCGCGCTCGCGCACGAAGCCACCCCACGGCACGCCCGGCGACATGGTTCCTGCCGGCTCCGCCGTGTGCTCGTCCCGACCCTCCTCGCGCTGCTGCCGCTCGGCGCGTGCGACGATTCGCCCGTCGAGCCACAGGAGACGCCGGCGGCGGAGGTCGGCGTCGTCGTCAACAGCGTGGACCGGTCGCTCACCGTCTTCCCGGTCGACAGCCCGCAGGCGGCGTTCACCATCGGGCTCGCGCCGGACGGCAGCCCGGTGACGCTGGCGGCGCGCGGCGCCTACGTCGTCGTCCCGCTCGGAACGGTGCCGGCCGCCGCCGTCGTCGACCTGCGCGAGCGCGCGGTCATCCACACCGTCGCGCTCCCGGAGGGCTCGAGCGCGACGGGCGCCGCCTTCATCAACGACTCCATCGCGCTCGTCGCCAACCCCGGACGCAACTCGGTCACGCCGATCAACGTGCTGCGCGGCACGGCCGGCGCGGAGATCGCCGTCGGCCGCTACCCGCAGGCCATCATCGCCGTGGGCGACACCGCGTACATCCTCAACGCCGAGCTGGGCCCGGACTTCAGCCCCGACGGCCCCGGCACCATCACCGTCCTGGCCGGCGCGCCGCTCGCCGTCCTCCGCACCATCACGCTGAGCGGCACCAACCCCGGCAGCGCGGCCGCCGACGCGGACGGCCGGCTGTACGTGATCGATTCCGGCAGCTTCGGCGCCGCCGACGGCTCGCTCTCCGTCATCGACCGCGGCACGCTGACCGAGACCGCGCACGTGACCGGCTTCGGCGATTTCCCGTCCGGCGCCGCATTGGATGATTCGGGACGGCTGTTCGTGGCGTCGTTTGCGTACGGCATTGTGGTGTGGGAGACGCACGCCGGCACGTTCAGCCGCGGGCCGGACGCGGCGGTCACGCCGGGCGGGATCGCGTCGACGTCGGGGCTGGCGGTCGACTCGCAGGGGCGGCTGTACGCGGCGAAGCCCGAGTGCACGGAGCCGAGCAGCGTGTTCCGGCTGACCGGGACGTTCGAGGTCGCGGAGGAGATCCCGGCGGGCACGTGTCCGTTCGGCATCGTGTTCACGACAATCCCGGCGCCGGAGGCGTGATCCCGGTGTCGCTCCGCGCCGGTCTGCGGTTCCTGACCGTGCTGCCGCTGGCGTACGACGCGGCCGAGTCGCGGGTCGCCCCGGCCGCGACGCTCGTCTGGTTCCCGGTGATCGGCCTCGCCGTCGGGGTGCCGGTCTACGCCGCCCTGCTGCTGCCGATCCCGGCGTTTCCGCGCGCGGCGCTCGCGCTGGCGCTCTGGGTCGGGCTGACGGGCGGGCTGCACGAGGACGGGTTCATGGACTGTGCCGATGCGGCGTTCGCGCCCGTCCCACGGGAGCGGCGCCTCGAGATCCTGAAGGACCCGCGTGCGGGCGCGCACGGGGTGACGGCGGGGACGCTGCTCCTGCTGCTGCGTTTCTCGGCGCTCGCGGTCGTGCCGGCGACGGCCGCGCTCGTCGCGCCGGTGCTCGGCCGCTGGGTCATGGCGCTGTCGCTCGCGTGGAGCCGGCCAGCCCGCGCGGACGGGCTCGGCGCGCGCTTCGCGGCCGGCGCGCGGCCGTTCGCGCCGACGCTCGCGATGCTCGTGCTGCTGGCGCTGCTCGCGGGTGTGTCTTTCGGTGCGGGAACGGTCCCCGGCAGGGCGGGGGTCGGTCCGGCCCCCGCCCTGCCGGCGGTTGGCCCGGTCCGGCTGGCCGCGGCGCTGATCGCGGCCGCCGTGTTCGGCGGTGGCACCGCGACCCTGCTCTCACGCCGGTTCGGCGGCCTTACGGGCGATGGCCACGGCGCCGCCGGCCTGGTCGCCGAGGCGGCGGCGCTCTTCGCGTTCGTCCCGGTGGGGTGAGGGTGCTGACGCTCACCCTCGTCCGCCACGCCGCGACCGCGCTCAACGCCACGCGGCGCTACCAGGGGCACGTCGACCCGCCGCTCAGCCGCGAGGGCGAGTCGCAGGCGCGGGGGCTCGCGGCCGTGCTGGGGCCGGCGCTCAGCACGGGCGCACCCGCGGGACCGGCGGGCTACGGCGATGCGCCGGGCTCGGACGGCCGCTCGACGCGGCGGGCCGCACCCGGCGGCGTGCCCGCGGTGCACACCCCGGTCCGTGTGACGCTTCCGCGCACGCCCACGGCCGCACACCGGACGCCCGGCGCGGACCCCGGCCGCACGCCCGAAACCTCGACCGGCCGCCGCGTCCGCACGCCGACCGTCTACACGAGCGACCTCCGGCGCGCACGGCGCACGGCCGCGCTCGCGCTCCCCGGAATCCGCGCGATCCCCGAACCGCGCCTGCGCGAACTCGATTTCGGCGCCTTCGACGGCCGGAGCTACGACGAGAACCTGGCCGCGTTCGGCGATGCGTTCCGTGCCTGGATCGCCGACCCGGCACGCGTCCCGCCGCCCGGCGGCGAGCGCCTCGACGAACTCGAAGCACGCGTCCTCGACTGGCTCGCCGGGCTCCCCCGCGACGGGCACGTCATCGCGTTCACGCACGGCGGGCCGATCCGCGTCATCCTCGCGCACCTGCGCGGCGTGCCGTTCACGGCCACGCCGCACACCCCGGTCGCGCCCGGCGGCATGATCGAGTTCGCCATTCCCGGAGGCGCCACGGACCTCTCCCGTGAAACCGCCATCCCCGCCATCATGGCGATCGGGGACGAATCGAAAATCCGGGACCAGGTCCCGGATTTTCGATTCGTCCCGGCCGGACATGCCGGTGACCTGCCGGGGCCGCTCCAACCCGATGGCCGTACCCCTGTCGATCCCGATTCCGTCGGCGCTCGCCGCGCCGGCGCCACTGGAGGAACGAACGATGCCATACCTCGACCCGACCCGTCCCGTCGATGACCGGCCGCGGCACCCCCGCGCGCCGCGACCGAAGCAGCGCACGCCCGGCCGGTACCCGCTGCCGCCCAGGGAGCGGCGCCGCGGCCTGGTGATCGTGAACACCGGCGACGGCAAGGGGAAGACGACGGCGGCGCTCGGCATCCTGCTGCGCGCGGCCGGGCGCGACATGCGCGTCGCCATGTTGCAGTTCATCAAGACCGCCGATTGCGAGCGGGGCGAGCACATCGGCGCGCGGCGGCTCGGGGTCGAGATCCTCCCGCTCGGCGGCGGATTCACCTGGCTGAGCGAGGACATCGAAGCGGACCGGAGGCTCGCGCGCGAATGCTGGGCGCGGTGCGTCGCGGTCCTCGAGTCGGGCGAATACGACGTCATCATCTTCGATGAGCTGACCTACGCGCTCGCCTACGGCTGGCTCACGCACGACGAGGTGTTCGACGCGCTACGCGCCCGGCCGCAGGGAACGCACGTGGTCATCACGGGTCGCAACGCGACGCCCGCGCTGATCGAGTTCGCCGACCTGGTCACCGAGATGCGCGAGATCAAGCACCCGTACCGCGAGCGCGGGCTGGGCGCCCAGCCGGGGATCGAGCTGTGAGCGGGCATCCGGCGGCGCTCATCTCCGGGATCCGGCCCGCGGACCGCGCCGATCCCGTGGCCGTGCGCGCGCACCTGGACGACCTGACGAAGCCGCCCGGCAGTCTCGGCCGGCTCGAGGCGCTGGCGGTCCGGCTCGCCCGGATCTACGGCGATCCGCCGCCGCCGCTCCGGCGCCGCGCGGTCCTGCTCTTCGCCGCCGATCACGGCGTCGCGGCGCGCGGAGTCAGCGCCTACCCGCCCGAGGTGACCGCGCAGATGTGTCGCAACTTCGCGGCGGGTGGCGCGGCGATCAACGCGATCGCGCGCGCGGTCGGCGCGGACGTCGTCATCGTCGATGTCGGGGTGGATGCCGACGCCGCCGCGCTCCCCGGCGTCGTCTCGCGCAAGGTCCGCCGCGGCACGCGCGATCTCTCGATCGAGCCGGCCATGACGCGCACGGAGACGCTCGAGGCGATGCGCGCCGGCTTCGAGCTGGCTGCGGGGCGCGCCGAATCGACCGACATCTTCGCGCTCGGCGACATGGGGATCGGCAACACGACCGCCGCCGCCGCGGTCACGGCCGCACTGACCGGTGCGCAGCCGGAGTCCGTGGTGGGCGCGGGCACCGGGCTCGATGCGGCCGGAATCGAGAGGAAGCGACGCGTCGTCAACGAAGCCGTCGCGCGCATCGACCCGGCCGCCGACCCGGTCGATGTCCTCGCGCACGTCGGCGGTCTCGAGATCGCGGCCCTCGCCGGCGCGACGCTCGGCGCCGCGAGCGTGGGGCGCGCCGTCGTCTGCGACGGCTTCATCACCACCGCCGCGGCGCTCGCCGCTGTCCGATTCTGCCATGACGTTGCGGACTACCTGATCGCATCCCACCGCTCCGTCGAGCCGGGGCACACGGTCCAGCTCGCGGCGCTGGGCCTCGATCCGCTGCTCGACCTCGAGCTGCGCCTGGGCGAAGGGACCGGTGCCGCGCTGGCGTTGCCGCTGATCGAGGCGGCGGCCGGCGTGCTCCGCGAGATGGCGACGTTCCACGGCGCGGGCGTCTCGCGGGAGACCGGACCGACGCTCGCACCCGCCGGAGCCGTGAACCCGACCGAGCACCGCTCCGCCGGGACGGCCGCGCCCTCCGATGATGCGCCGCGCACGGGAGACGCTCGATGAGCGGACCTGCGGTCCCCGCGCCCACCCTCATGGTCCAGGGCACCGCCTCCGGCGTCGGCAAGTCGCTGCTCGTCACGGCGCTCTGCCGCATCTTCGCCCGGCGCGGCGTGCACGTCGTTCCGTTCAAGGCGCAGAACATGTCGAACAACGCCGCGGTCACGGTCGACGGCGGCGAGGTCGGGCGTGCACAGGCGCTCCAGGCGCGTGCCGCCGGCGTGCGCCCCGATGTGCGCATGAACCCGGTCCTGCTCAAACCCCTCGCGGACACGCGCTCGGACGTCGTCGTCCTTGGACGCAGCGACCCCGACGCCGCGATGTTGCCATGGCACGAGCGCCGGGAACGCCTCTGGCCCGTGGTCGCCGAATCACTCGACGCGCTCCGCGCCGAGGCCGACCTCGTGATCATCGAGGGCGCGGGCAGCCCGGCCGAGACGAACCTCCGGCGCAGCGACATCGTCAACATGGCCGTCGCGCACCACGCCGCCGCGCCCGTACTGCTGGCCGCCGACATCGACCGCGGCGGCGCGTTCGCCGCGCTCTACGGGACGTGGTCGCTCCTCGACACGGCCGACCGCGCCCGCATCCGCGGCTTCATCCTGAACCGGTTCCGCGGCGACCCGTCGCTCCTCTCACCGGCGCCCGACGACCTGCGCCGCCGCACCGGCGTCCCGACGCTCGGCATCGTGCCGTACACGCGGCACCGGCTCCCGGAGGAAGACGCGATGGGACTCGCCTCTGCCGGCAATGGGACGGTGACGATCGCCGCGGTGCGCGTCCCGCACATCGCGAATTTCGATGATCTCGACCCGCTCGCGGCGGAGCCGGGCGCGCGCGTCCGCTGGGTCGATCGCCCGGAGTCGCTCGACGACGCGGCGGCGATCATCCTGCCGGGCACCCGCAACACGCTCGCGGACCTAAGATGGCTCTGGGACACCGGGCTGGCCGCCGCGATCCGCGCGCGCTGCCGGGCCGGCATCGAGGTCGTGGGGCTGTGCGGCGGCTACCAGATGCTCGGCCGCCGGGTCCGCGATCCGGCCGGCATCGAGGCCGGCGGCGAGTGCGCGGGGCTCGGCCTCCTGGACATCGAAACCGTGCTCGCCCCCGAGAAGACGACGCGCCCGACCCGCGCCGCCATCACGCCCTGCCCGGGCCCGCTCGGACGACTCGCCGGGACCACGATCGAGGGCTACGAGATCCACCACGGACACACGACGCTGCACGGGACGACACGCGCCTGGCTGGTCGCGGGCGAGGAGGTCATCGGCGCGGTCGCCGGGAGCGGCCCACCGGGCGGGAGCGCGGGCGGCAGCGCAGGTGGTGACCGTGATCGGTGTGCGATCGGCGGTGCGGGTGGCGCCGGTGGCTGCGGTGCGGGCGTGACCGCCGGACGTAATGGTCGTGGGACCGACGACGGGGCCGCGGGCGCGATCGCGCCACCCGCCTGGGGCGCATACCTGCACGGCCTCTTCCACAACGACGCGTTCCGGCACGCGTGGCTCGACTCGCTATGCGCCGCGCACGCGGAGTCCGCGTGGGAGTTGCGCGTCGAGCGAGAGATCGACCGCATCGCCGACGTCGTCGAGAACGCGCTCGACATGGGGAGGATCGAGGCGCTGGTTCACCGGAGCGCGCCGTGCGACTGATCCTCGTGACCGGCGGCGTGCGTAGCGGAAAAAGCCGGTACGCCGCGGACCTCGCCGCCCGCCTCGGCGGCGATGCCGTGACCTTCATCGCGACCGCCGCCGCGGGCGACACCGAGATGGCCGAGCGGATCGCCCGCCACCGCGCGACGCGCCCCGCGGCGTGGACGACGCTCGAGGCGGAGCGCAACGCCGCGGCCGCCCTGCGCGCGGCCGCGACCGACGTCGTGCTGCTGGACTGCCTCACGCTGCTCGCATCGAACATCTTCCTCACCGCCGCGGCGGCAGACGGCGCGCCGGCGGAACACCGCGAGGCCCTGGCCCGCGACGCGGTCGAGGCGGAGATCCGGGAGCTCCTCGATGCCACGCGCGAACGCGACGGCACGCTCATCATCGTCACCAACGAGATCGGCCTCGGCGTCGTCCCGGCGACCGAGCTCGGCCGCTGGTTTCGCGATGCGATGGGTGAGGCGAACCAGAGGGTCGCGGCCGCGGCCGATGAAGTCGTCCTGCTCGTCAGCGGGCTGCCGCTTGTGTTGAAGGCGTAGTTCGGGAACGGAAGGGCGGCGGGCGCCGCATCGGGCGCGCCGATGCTGGTGCGGCCGAGCGTACGCATCGCCGCATCCCGGTCGTATCCCCCGCTTTACGAGATCGCCGCGCCGTGGTAGGTTTCCGCGATCGAACCGTCCGCCCGGCCCCGCTGCGCGATGCGGGATCCAGTGCGCCCGATCACGGACGAACGGCCATCCGGAGGATGACATGCTCGACGCGCTCCGCCGCGCCTTCGCCGACCGCTTCGGCCCGGCGGCGCCGGCGTTCCTCGTCCGGGCGCCCGGCCGCGTCAACCTGATCGGCGAGCACATCGACTACAACGGGCTGTCGGTCTTTCCGATGGCGATCCAGCGCGAGATCCGCGTCCTCGTCCGCCCCCGCGATGATGTGATGGTGCGCGTCGCCAATCTCGACCCCGCGTTCCCGCCGCGCAGCTTCCAGATCGGCCCCGAGATCGAGCCGTATCCTCCCGGCGACTGGGGGAACTATCTCAAGGCGGCCGCCCGGGAGCTGGCGCGGCGACATGACGTGCGCCGCGGTGTCGATGCCGTCGTCGCCTCCGACCTCCCGCCGGCCGCGGGACTCTCATCCTCCTCCGCCATGGTGATCGCGGCGGCGCTCGCGCTGTTGCACGCGGACGGCCGGAGCGTGCCGGCGCTCGAACTGGCCGAATCGCTCACGGAGGCCGAGCGTTACGTGGGCACACGCAGTGGCGGGATGGACCAGGCCATCGTGCTGGGCGCGACGCCGGGTACGGCCAGCCGCGTCGACTTCGGCCCGCTCCGCCTCACCCCCACCCCCGTCCCGCCGGACTGGACCTTCGTCGTGGCGCACAGCCTGGTCCGCGCCGAGAAGTCCGCCGCCGCACGCGATGCGTACAACCGGCGCACCCGGGAGTGCGGCGAGGCGCTGGCTGCGGTGTGCCGGGCGCTGGCGGAGGTCGAGGCGGCCGGCACGCCCGTCGACCCGACGGCCCGCTCGCTCCACACCTATCCCCGGCTCGCGGATGCGCTCCCGCTCGACCGGCTCCTCGCGCTCGCGGATGAATCGCTCGATGACGTCCTCCGCAGGCGGTTCCGCCATGTCGTCACCGAAGCCGCCCGCGTCCGCGACGCCGAGCGCGCCATGGCCGCCGGCGATGCCGAACGCTTCGGCCGCCTCATGCTCGAATCCCACCGCAGCCTGCGCGACGACTACGAGGTGAGCGCCGCCGCGCTCGATGAACTCGTCGAGCGCGCCGTCGAGGCCGGAGCACACGGCGCGCGCCTGACCGGCGCGGGCTTCGGCGGCTGCGTCGTCGCGCTCTGCGATGCCGCCCGCGCGGACCCGGTGCTGGCCGCGCTGGCGGAAGGGTTCTACCGGCCGCGGGGGATCGACGGAGAACCGGGCGGCCACCTCTTCGTGGCGCGTCCGGTCGGTGGCGCGTCGGTCGAGCCGGCCGCCTGACCGCCTACGACGCCGCCACCTCCCCCGCCGCCACCTCCACTCCCCGCAGTCCCACCCGCGGGAGCGCGCGGAAGATCCCGAACGCGGCCGCGCCCGCGGCGCCGAGACAGACGAGGGCCCAGCCGAGTCTCCCGTACAGCAGGTACCCGGTGCCGAAGACGGCCCCGTAGATGGTCACGCACCCCAGGAACCAGCACAACAGCCCGGCCGCCACGCTCTCGCCCGATCGGTCCGCGGCCGTGGCCACCGACTCGGCCCCCACCACCGGCCGCCACCCCGAGCCGAGCGGGCGGATCCGCGCATGGAACGCACGGAGCGTCGCCGCGTCGCTCGGCGGCGTGAGCAGCGTCACGGCCAGCCAGCCGACGGTCGTGATCGCGACGCCGACCACGAGCGTCACCGACGGGTCCCACGGCGCGAAGCCGAGCGCCGGGTGGATGAACTGGAAGTAGACGGCCACGAGGAACGAGATCACCATGGCGGAGATCTCGCTCCACGCGTTGATGCGCCACCAGAACCAGCGCAGCAGGAAGACGAGTCCGGTGCCCGCGCCGATCTGGAGCAGGATCTGAAACGCCTGGAGCGCGTTCTCGAGCCAGAGCGAGACCGCGGACGAGAGCACGACGAGGACCGCCGTCGAGATCCGGCCGACCGTCACGTAGTGCCGCTCGCCCCGGTCCGATGCCATGAATCTGCGGTAGAAGTCGTCCACGACGTAGGAGGCGCCCCAGTTCAGATGCGTGCTGATCGTCGACATGTACGCGGCCGCCAACGACGCGACGACCAGCCCGAGCATCCCGTGCGGCAGAAAGACCAGCATCGCGGGGTACGCCAGGTCGTGCCCCAGGATCGAGGGGTCCAGCCCGGGGAACGCCGCGCGGATCGAGTCGAGCGTCGGGTAGACGACGAGCGACGCGAGCGCGACCAGGATCCACGGCCACGGCCGCACCCCGTAATGGGCGACGTTGAAGAAGAGCATCGCCCGGAGCGAATCCTTCTCGTTGCGCGCGGCCAGCATCCGCTGGGCGCTGTAGCCGCCGCCGCCAGGCTCCGACCCGGGGTACCACGTGCTCCACCACTGCACGGCGATCGGGATCAGGAACACCACCGCGGCCGTATGCCAGTCCGAGAAGTCCGGCAACATCGAGAGCTTCCCGATGACGGCCGGGTTCGTGATCAGCCCATCCAGCCCGCCCACCGCCGGGTGCGCCAGCGCATAGTACGCCGCTGCGATGGAACCGATCATCGCGATCACGAAGAGCATCATGTCCGTGATGACGACGCCCCACAGCCCCGACGTCGCCGAGTAGATCGCCGTCACCGTGGCCGCGACCAGCACCACCGAGTACCTGTCCAGGCCGAGCAGCACGCCGCCGATCTTGATCGCCGCCAGCGTGACCGTCGCCATGATCATGACATTGAAGAACACGCCCAGGTAGAGCGCGCGGAACCCTCGCAGGAACGCGGCGGGCCTGCCCGAATACCGCAGCTCGTAGAACCCTACGTCCGTCAGGACCTCCGACCGCCGCCACAGCTTGGCGTAGAAGAAGACGGTCAGCATCCCCGTCAGCACGAACGCCCACCACAGCCAGTTCTGGCTGACGCCGCCCGTCCGCACCATGTTCGTGACCAGGTTCGGCGTGTCCGTCGAGAACGTCGTCGCCACCATCGAGGTGCCCAGCAGCCACCACGACAGCTTGCGCCCCGCCAGGAAGTACTCCTCGGTCCCCGACCCGGCGCGCCGCGCGTAGACGAGCCCCACGACGAGCGTCACCACGCCGTAGAGCGCCAACACGAGCCAGTCGATTCCGATCAGTTGCACGCGGTCTCCTTTGTGTCGGGTGCCGGCTGTGCCGGCGCAGCCGGCACAGCCGGCGGGCTAGGGCTGGGGCTGGGGCTAGGGCTAGGGTTGCCCGGCACCGTCGCGGCGTCATCCGACGCGCCCGCGGCACCATCCGACGCCCCCGCGAACGCGGCTTCGCCGGCGGCGTCTCGAACCGCGGGCGCTCCGATCACGCCTCCCTAGCCCCAGCCCTAGCCCTAGCCCTAGCCCTAGCCCCGGCCTTCCGCGTACTCGCCGGCGGCGATGCGCTCCGCAATACGCCGCACCACGTCGGCACGATCCTCCGGGAAGGTCATGCCGAACCACTCGTCGTCCGCGGGGAGGACCCGCAGGCGCAGCGCGCCCGCCTGGATCTGCTCATTCACGGCGGTGCTGATCGCGAGCTCGGCGTCGGGGTCGGCGCCGCGGCGCGCGACGAATTCCGTGAACTGGCGGCGGAACGCGCGGAACACGGACGGCATGAAGCCCCACAGGTTCATCGAGACGACGACGTCGTCGTCCAGCGACATCGGCGCGCCGTCTTCGGCGATGCCCGTGATTCGCCGGCCATCCGTGGCCGGCCCGGCGCGCGGTGGGCCGGCCGCATCCGCGCCGGAGCGCCCGCCGCCGACCTCCCGCACTTCGCGCACTTCCACGATCCGCTCGAGCCAGCCGTCCGGGTCGACGCGGCAGACGGCGCGCGAGACGCCGCCCCAGCGCGAGAGCGTGGACCGGAGCGGGTAGCCCACGAGCGCGGCCGTCCCGGCCGCCGGCCCGGCCGGCGCCGTCAGGTGCGCATACAGCCGCCGGTACGCGCCGCGACCGTAGAAGTCGTCGGCGTTGCAGACGGCGAACGGGCCCGGGACCGCGGGCTCCGCCGTCAGGATCGCGTGCACGGTCCCCCACGGCCGGCGCCGGCCCGCCGGCACGGCGACGCCGGGCGGCACATCGTCCAGCCGTTGGCAGACGAACGAGACCGGGACCGCACCCCCCACGATCCGCTCGACGTGGCGCCGCACCTCCGCCTCGATCTCGGTGCGCACGACGAGGACGATCCCCGCGAAACCGGCGCGGACCGCGTCGTGGATCGCATAATCCATCAGCGCCTCGCCCGCCGGCCCCACCGGGTCGAGCTGCTTCAGCCGGCCGTACCGGCTCGCCAGCCCCGCGGCGAGGATGACCAGGGTCGGACGCGGGAGTCCACCGCCCGCGGCGGGTTTCGCGCCGACGCTCGCCGTGGCACTCGCGCCCACGGTGGCGCCGCCGCTCCGCGCCTCACCCGGGCAAGGGCGCGCTGCACTGCGCCCCGCCGTCCCGGGGCCACTGCCGATCAACCGGTCCTCTCCGAAGCGCTGTCTAGAATCGAGTGGAACCCAAAGAGACCACCGCCACGGGGGCGAAGTCAAGGCCCACACGGGAGTTGGCCGGAGGCGGGGGTCTCCGGCGAGAGGCTTGCGCGCTCCGCACCCCGTACTCGAGCTCCGCGCGCGTCCACACCTTCCCGCCGCGGACCACGCGCGAAATCCGCCGCACGTTGTGGATGTCCTCGAGCGGGTCGGCATCCAGCACCACGAGGTCCGCGATCTTGCCCGGCTCGATGGTGCCGAAGTCGTCGAGGCGGCCCATGGCGAGCGCGCCGTTGCGGGTCGACGCGACGAGCACGTCCATCGGCGAGAGCCCCGCTTCCTGCATCGCCTCCATCTCGATCTGGATGGCCGGCCCGTGGAGCGTGAGCGGGTTGCCGGCATCGGTCCCCGTCGCGACCGGGATCCCGGCCTCGTGGACCCGTCGGAGATTGGCGAGCATCTGCCGGTAGCGTGCGTCGGTGCGCTCGGCAATGCGCGCGAGCGTCGCGGCATCCGGCCGGCCGGGGAGCGAGTCGGTGAGGAATGCCTTGGCGCGCGTTGCGGGATCGATGCAGGCAAGGTCGTAACGCTCGGCGTCGAAGTGGCGGGCGCCGAGCTGCTGGTAGCCCTGGTAGACGGTGAGCGTGGGCGTGTAGATCGTGCCCGCGGCACGGGCGAGTGCGAGGAACTCGTCGTCGATGTCGCGGTTGTCGACGCTGTGCACCAGCATGTGCGCGCCGGCGCGCAGCGCGACCTTCGCCTGCCATAGCCCGGTCGCGTGTACGATCAGCGGCTTCCCGCCGCGCTCCGCCTCGGCGGCCGCGAGCGCGACCAGCGCTCTGACCCGCGCCGTGTCCGGCGAGTTGCGCCCGGCGAGGAGCCAGATCTTGATCGCATCCGTGCCGTTCGCCACGAGGTAGCGCGCGCCGGCCCGGACCGCCGCGGAATCCGCCATGTAGATGAACTGGCGCTCGGCCGGCACGTTCAGCCAGTGGTCGCGCGTCGAGAGGAGCGGGCCGGCCGCCGCCACATGCGGCGCGGCCGTGCTCGCCTCCGCGGCCTCACGCAGCCCCCACGTCCACGGATAGCCGCCGACGTCGAACGTCGCGGTCACGCCCGTGCAAAGGTACGACCGGTAGAACCGTTCAGGGTTCGCGTGCAGTCCGGCCACGGCCTCGATGTAGGGGAACCGCTCGCGCAGGTCCAGCGCGTCCGGCCGGCCGTCGGCCCACCCCGTCTGCGAGTAGTGCACGTGCGCATCGATCAGGCCGGGGATGATCCACTTGCCCCGGACGTCGATCCGCTCCGCATCGTCCGGGATCGAGCACGCCCCCGCGGCGCCGACGCACGCGATCCGGCCATCGCGGATGACGACGGTCGCATTCGGCAACGGCGGCGCGCCCGTCCCATCGATCACTGTCGCGCCGATCAGCGCAAGCGGCGGGGCAGGGGCGGCCGGCTGCACCCCAACCGCTGCGCGTGTCACCTCGGGCGCTCCGCTTCGCGTGGGAGGCCGGGCCCGGACCGATGGTCGCGCCGCGGGACGTTCCGCGCCGCCCCGCGCCCGGGGCACGGCCGGACCCGCGAGCCCGGTGCCGGGCGTGAACAGCAGGAAGAGCAGGAGGGGAGTGGCCATGCGCGTCGTCATGTGCATTGCTCCGGTCGGAGTCGCCGAAACGCGGACCAGCGCCGCCAGCCGCCAGCCGCCAGCCGCCAGCCGCCAGCCGCCAGCCGCCAGCCGCCAGCCGCCAGCCGAAGATGATGTCGCCGGCGCCCGGCCGCCAGGTCGCGCGTGCCGCGGCACGCGCGACCTGGCGGAACGGCCCTTCCACCAAACCCCGCGATGCCCCTAGATTCCGACACGGAGTTTTCCGGATCACGGCGCCGTCCGACCCCGGCCGCGAAGCGGCGGGAATCGGGCGACCGGCGCGAGCCGGCAGGCGCGAACGGTCCGGACGCACCGCGGTCGACGTTCCCGGCCGACGCACCGGAAACACCCGGCTGAAGACAGACGACACGCGATGATGATGGATTTCTTCGACGACCTCGAAGCCCGCGGCCTCATCCACGGCGCGAGCGAAGGCGCGCGCGAGCACATGGCCACGGGCTCGGTCACGGGCTACATCGGCTTCGACCCGACCGCACCCAGCCTCCACGTCGGCTCGCTGCTCCCGATCCTCGCACTCGCGCGCCTCCAGCGCGCGGGCCACCGCCCACTCGCCGTCGTCGGCGGCGGGACCGGGATGATCGGCGATCCGAGCGGGAAGACGAAGGAGCGCCAGCTCCTCACCCGCGCACAGGTCGAGGAGAACGTCGAGGGGCTCCGCACACAGCTCTCGCGCTTCCTCGACTTCTCGGGCACGTACGCGGCCCGGCTCGTCGACAACCACGACTGGCTCGGGCCCGCGGGACTCATCGAGTTCCTGCGCGACATCGGCAAGCACTTCACCGTCAACTACATGCTCGCCAAGGACTCGGTCTCGCGGCGCCTCGAACAGGCGGACGGGCTCTCGTTCACCGAGTTCGCCTACATGCTGCTCCAGGCCTACGACTTCCTCGTCCTCTCGGACCGCTACGACTGCACGCTCCAGATGGGCGGCAGCGACCAGTGGGGCAACATCACGGCGGGGATCGAGCTGATCCGGCGCGCACGGGGTCGCGCGGCCCATGGCATCGTGCTCCCCCTGGTCACCACCGCCAGCGGCGTCAAATTCGGCAAGACCGAAGCCGGCACCGTCTGGCTCGATGCCGAACGCACTTCGCCGTTCCGCTTCTACCAGTTCTGGCTGAATACCGACGACCGCGATGTCGAGAGATATCTCAAGGCGTTCACCTTCCTGTCGCTCGACGAGATCGCCGAGGTCACGGCCGAGCAGGCCGCCGACCCCGCGGCCCGCGTCGGGCAGCGGCGGCTCGCCATCGAGGTGACCCGCATGGTCCACGGCACGGACGGTCTCGAACGCGCCGAACAGGCCACGGGCGTGCTCTTCGGCAGCCGCGCCGCACACGAACTCGGCGCCGCGGAACTGCTCGACGTCTTCGCGGACGTCCCGTCGACCGAGATGCCGCGGACCCGCCTCGATGGTGAGGGGCTCGCCGTCGTCGACCTCCTCGCCGAGGCCGGGATCACTGCGTCCAAGGGCGAGGCGCGGCGACTCATCGCGGGCGGCGGCGTCTACCTCAACGGCGAGCGGATCGCGACGGCCGACCTGCGCGTCCAATCCGACGATGCGATCGAGGGCAAGGTCCTTCTGCTCCGGAAGGGGAAGAAACACAACCACGTCGTTCGCGTCGTGGGGTGAACGCGGCTCTTGCCCCGCGCCGTCGGCGGAGGTAGCGTCTTTGCGCACCCGATGGCGCCGCACCCGCGACCGCCACGCCCACTTCCGACCGAAGAGGTCGCCATGAACGGGGAACCGCCCGCCGCGGTCGCACCGGCGCCGCAAGCCGTTCGGCATCGGCAGAACCATCGCGCCTGGGTTCTGTCGCTCATCGTCCTCGCCGCCATCACCGCGCTCGGCCTGCTGACGCTGTTCGTGCTCCTGCGACTCCTGCCGAGCGACGTCGAGATCCAGATCAAACGCGCGGGTCTGACCGTCACGATTGTCGGCGGACTGGGCTTCTTCATCGTGCTGTTCAAGGTTTTCTTCAACAGCTTCACGAAGCTGGTCGGCCTCTTCGTCACGCTCATGGCCGTGCTGATCGCGGTGGACGTCGTCGGCGTCGGCATCGAGGCGACCCCGGGGGATCGGCTCCTCACCGACAGCACCGCCGTGCAACTGCCCGGGAGCGACATCGGGGAGTCCGGGCAGGACGCCGCGTTGGAGGCCCGCAGGCTCGAAGCGGTGGTCTCGCAGCAGTACGCATCGTTCAATGCGCGAATCGGCGAGCTCGAGAGCCGCATCGACCAGTTGACCCGGACCACGCAAGAGGCCGCGGAACGGACGGAAGACCGCTACGCTCGTATGCTCAGGTTGCAGGAGGCCCCGGCCGCAGTCATCGCCCCGCGGAATGACAGCGTCTCGCAGCGGCTCGACCGGATCCTCGAGGAATTGATCCGCCTCAAGGCGCAGGTCTCCAGGCTCGAGGGCGCCGTCGATCAGTTGAGGCGCGGCGCGATCCGGCAATGAACATCCGCATCCGGCGGCACGGAAGCGCCGACGCGTTCCTCCGGCGAGCGGAGTCGTGGCTCCTGGAGGCGGAAGCCGAGTACACGGTGCCACTCGGACTCGCCTACAGGATGAGGGAATCGCTCGCCGGCTTCGTGCCGCCGATCTATCTTGCGACGGTCGAGCGCGGAGGCGACGTCGTCGGCTGCGCGTTCCGCACGCCGCCGTTCAAGCTCGGGCTGACGCGCATGCCCGATGAGGCGTTGCCCGCGCTGGTCGAGGATGTCGCGGGCGTCTACGCGGAGATCCCGGCCGTGCTCGGGCCCGAGCGAGAGGCCCGCAGATTCGCCGCGCTCTGGAGCGAGCGAACCGGTGTCGTTGCGCGGGAAGGCATGCGGGAGCGGATCTATCGGCTCGACGCGGTGCAGGCGCCCGCGCAGCCGCCGCCGGGCCGGCTGCGCGTCGCGGAGCCGGAGGACCTCGACCTGGCGACGGAGTGGATCGCGAGCTTCGCCGCGGAGGCGGGCATCCAGACGGCGGATGCCGCGCGCATGGCGGAGGCACAGATCTCGCGCGCCGCGCTCGTCCTCTGGGAGGATGAGGTGCCCAGGTCCATGGCGGTCGAGGCGGCTCGCACACCCAACGGAGCGCGCATCGGCTTCGTGTACACACCGCCGCAGTGGCGCGGCCGCGGGTACGCCTCCGCGTGCGTGGCCGAGCTGAGCCAGCGGATCCTCGACTCCGGTCGGCGGTTCTGCTGCCTCTACACCGACCTGTCCAACCCCACGTCGAACGCCATATACCAGCGTATCGGCTACCGCGCCGTGTGTGACGTGGCCGACTACGAGTTCGCCGCGCCCGAGCAGGAGGCACGGTAGGTCTCGAACTCGACCACGACGCCGGACTCCGGAGGCGTGCGACGGCCGGGCTACCTGAAGAGCCGCGTCAGCAGCCAGATCACGAGGATGATGAGCACGATGAGGATCACGCCGGCCCAGAAGCCGACCTTGAAGATCCCCTTGACCAGCTCGCAACCCGTGATGAGGGAAAGCAGCAGCGCGAGCGCCGCGAGCTGCCAGCGCTTCATTGCCACCGCGTTTCGTCGTTCGCTCGCCATGGCTCTCCTCCGGTCACCCGGCTGGGGGCAACATCCGTACCGGGCAGAGGACCACGCGCTTCGGCGGCGCAACTCCGGTTCCCGGGACGTGTACACAACGCGGGCGGCGCGCGCAGCGCGAGCGCACGATCGAAGCCGGAGCTACGAATGCGGCAGACCGAGCAGAACCCGACGGAAGCACCGGGCGTCCACCAGCGGACGTCGGAGTTCCTGCTCTCCTCGTTCGAGCGGGCGGTGCTCCCGCGTCTCGCCGCGGCCCTGCCGCCGTGGATCAAGCCGGACCACCTGACGGTGCTCGGGCTCGTCGCATCGACGGGGATCGCGCTGACGTACATGCTGAGCAACCGCGATCCCGCTTGGCTGTGGGCCGCGAGCGGGCTCCTGGTCGTGCAGTGGTTCGGCGACAGTCTGGACGGCACGCTCGCGCGGGTCCGGCGCGCGGAACGCCCGCGCTACGGCTACTACCTCGATCATCTCACCGACGCCTACTCGACCCTCGCCATCGGCCTCGGCCTCGGCCTCTCCCCCTACATGCTCCTCGCCGTCGGTCTCGCCATCGTGATCGCGTATCTGGTCCTGTCGATCAACGTCTACCTCGAGACCCACGCATTCGGCGAGTTCAGCTTCAGCTACGGCCGCCTGGGGCCGACCGAGGTGCGCGTCCTCCTCATCGCGCTCAACACCGCCGCGGTCGCCGGCCTGACACTGCGCTTCGACGTGGCCGGCATCGGGGTCACGATCTTCGACGTCATCGGGGTCCTCGCCGTCGCGGCGATGCTCGGACTGCTGCTCGTCCGCGCGCTCCGCAACCTGCGCGAGCTCGGCCGCCTCGAGCCGCCACGAGCGTAGCGCTCGCGAGGACGCCCCGCAGCAAGGATCCGGATCCATGATGAGTTACTGCGACAGCGCCCCGGGCCACCCGGTCCACGGACCGTACCACGATGCCGAGTACGGCTTCCCGATCCGCGATGATGCCGCGCTCTTCGAACGGCTCGCGCTCGAGATCAACCAGGCGGGCCTCTCCTGGCTCACGATCCTGAAGAAGCGCGACGCGTTCCGACGCGCGTTCGACGGCTTCGACCTCGACCGCGTCGCCGCCTACGGCGCGGCCGAGCGCGCCCGGCTGCTGGCGGATACCGGTATCGTACGCAACCGGCTGAAGGTCGACGCCGTGATCGAGAACGCGCGTCGGATCATCGCGCTGCGGGACCGACACGGCTCGTTCGCGGATTGGCTGGATCTGCACCACCCGCTGCCGAAGGAGCGGTGGGTGAAGCTGTTCCGGCAGACGTTCCGGTTCACCGGCGGCGAGATCACGGGCGAGTTCCTGATGAGTACCGGCTACCTCCCCGGCGCGCATCGGCCGGACTGCCCGGTGTATGCGCACATCCTCACGCTCGATCCGCCATGGATGCGGTCCGGCCGCGGGCCCTCCGCGGCCCGCGGCCGTTGACCTCGACTTCCGGCGCGGAGCCCGGGTCGGACCTACGTGTCCTCCTCGACCACCGCACTCCGCTCCGGTGCGAGCCGGTCCGCGCGCCAGCTCGACAGCTCGAACACGGCATCCCTGCCGGGCACGGTCACGAGCAGGTTGGCATCCTCGCTCTCGGAGAGCGACACATCGGCGAGCGTGTCTCCTTGCTCGCCGAGCGCGATCACGGAACGCGTCGGTTCGGCCGGCACCACCGAGTCGGGCGCGAAGCCGACGGCTTCCAGCCGCGCGAGCTCGCCGAGGAGGTCGCGCACCGCACCGGCCGACGCGGGTTCACCATCGAGCTTCCAGCCCGCGCTGTCGCGCGCGAGCGTGTAGTGCTCGCCGTCGCGTGAGACGGCAATACGCCGGACCGCCGCGGTGTCCACGCGCAGGATGGTCTTGTCACGCCAGTCATCCGCGTCGCGCTGCGCGGGTCCGCGCAGGTCGCCGCGCACGAGGTAGACCTCGTCGCGGTCCGGGAGGCGCACGTACGCACTCTGGTAGGATGGGCCGCGGTCGCCGATCAGGAGCCGCGTACCATCGCCGTCCGGACGCAGGAACTCGAGGACGCGCGCGCTGTCCGCGCTGACGCCGAGCCGCGCGTGGTTGGCGGGGTTCGCCGCCGCGAGGTGCGCGACGCGCGCGTCGCCCAAGCCGTCGCGGAACCGCGCGACGAGCGCCGAATCGGCCGGGTGCCCGTTGACGGTCCACCCGCCGTCCGCCCGTTCCAGCGTGATGGTGTCATCCTGCGCCAGGATGCGCACGGTCGCGACGTCATCGGTCCACGCGCCCGCGAGCGTCTCGGCGAGCGCATCGGTCTCCGCCGATCCGTCGGAGGGCGCGCGCGAGGCCAGCGCGGTCACGGCGTAGAGCACCACCAGCACGGCCACCGCGCCGAGCACGATTCGTAGCGTCTTCTCACTCATGCAGCCATCTCCTCTTCCCAACTCCGTCCACTGAGACGGCGGCGGTTCGCAACGCGCGCCGCGCCTGCGATGATGAAGAGCAGCGGCACGCCGATCAGATTGCCCCACTTGAGCGCCGCCTTCTGGAACTCGGAATCGAAGACCAGCGGCGGCGGAGTGCGATCCTTCGACCGGATCGCGATCAGCGCCTCGTCCTGCGCGAGCCAGTCGATCGCGTTCGCGGCGAAGACCAGGTTCTGCGGATTGCTCCGCACGAACTCGTCGGCCAGGAAGTCCGCATCGCCCACGACGACCATCCGTCCGCCGGCACGTTCGGCGGCGCCCTCCGCCTCCGTCGCGTCGCTCTCCTCGGCCGCGGCCTCATCGCCGGCCTCCTCGGCTTCATCGCCCGACGCGGCATCCACGCCCTCGACGACGGCGGCAACGACCTGCGGCGCGAGCGTCGCCGGATCCGGCGCGAACTCGGCATCGGGCATGATCGGGCCGCCGGCCGCGCGCAGACCGCCGAATTCGGTGGTCGTCCAGACCGGGTGGACCCGCGCCGAGTCGGTGACCTCGAAGCCGCTCGCCCAGCCGAGCGTGAGCGATTCCAACCCGCGCGTCATGACGTGCTCGCCCGCGGGGAGCACCACCGGCCAGAAGGGATAGGGCGCGATCACGTTGAAGATTCCGCGACGCCCGAGAGAGACGCGCTCGTTCGAGCGCAGGTCGTAGACCAGCCCGGAGGCGAGCCGCACGCCGCGGTCGGCGAGGAGCGAGTCCAGCCCGGTCTCGACGGGACGCGAGAACGGCATGCGGGGATCGACGGCATTGCCGTCCGCGAGGACGAGCGCCGCGCCGCCCGCATCCAGGTAGCCGTCGAGCGCGTCGAGGGCCTGCGCATCCAGTCGACGGTCCGGACCGGCCAGGACGACGACGTCGAACGAGTCCGCCGGCAGCGCGACCGCCGAGTCCTGTTCGAGGTTCACGGACTCGACGGCGTAGCGCGCCGAGAGCGCTTCCCGCAGCGCCGGGTATTGCCCCGGCCCACGCGCGCCGAACCCGGTCAGGAACGCGAGCCGCGGCTTCGACTCCGCCGTCATGCTGGAGATCATCGAGGTCAGCCGGTACTCGAGGTCGTCGGTCCGGCTGATCATCGGGATGACCTCGCGCTCGTCCGCGTACAGCACGGCCAGGCCGAGCCAGCCCTGTTTGATCTCGAACTCGTCGTCCCGCAGCACGTTGAACTGGATCGACTGGATCCCGAGCGAGGCCGCCTCATCGGCCGCCTCCTCGTCCTCGTCGGGGTGCAGCTCGACCACGTGGACGCGCCCATCCGAGGCGCTGCGGTAGTCGGCGAGCAGGTCACGCACGTCGCGGAGCACGATCCCGATCTCCGCCGGCAGCTCCGTCGAGGCGACGAGCTTGACCGTCACGACGTCGTCGAGCCCCTCCAGCACCTGCTCGGTGCCGTCCGAGAGCGTGTAGAGCCGGTCGGCGGTCAGATCCAGCCGCCCGCGGATGTGCGCGCCCAACAGGTTCAGCACCAACACGCCGACCGCGATCCCCGCCGCGCCCGCGCGCAGCCGCCGCAGCCCGCCGCGCAGTGCGCTCAGCCGTTCGCCCGCGAGGAGCAGGTAGGCAAGCGCGAGGAACAGCCCCGTCGTCGAGAGGAAGTAGAGCACGTCGCGCAGGTCCAACACGCCGCGCGCGATGTTCTCGAAGTGGCCCAGCAGCGAAAGCCGCGAGACGGGCCCGGAGAGCGACGCCGGCAGGCCGATCAACACCACTTCCAGACCGATCAGCACAAGCCCGAAGCTCACCGCGGCCGCCAGGATGAACGCCGTGATCTGGTTGCGTGTCGCACTCGATGCGAACAGCCCGATCGCCACCATCTGCGCGGTGAGCAGTGCGGCGCCGATGTACTGCGCGACCATGATCCCGGCATCGGCCTCCGAGAAGAGCAGTACGCCCAGTCCGGCCGGGATCGTGCCCGCCAGCGCGACCAGCGCGAAGAGCCAGTTGCCGAGGAACTTCCCCGCCACCAGGTCCAGCTCCCGCACCGGCTGCGCGAGCAGCCACTCGAACGTCCCGCTGCGCCGCTCCTCCGCGAACGAGCGCATCGTGATCGCCGGGATGAAGACGCAGAAGAGCCACGGCAAGAGCGAGAAGAGACTGCGCAGCGTGCCCGTGCCCGCCGCGAGCAGCGTGCGGAACGCGAGGAAGAGGCCGAGCGCCAGGAACGCGACGACCAGGATGTACGCGGTCGGGTGATCGAAGTAACTCCGGAACTCACGCCGCGCGAGCGTCCACGTCTGCCGCATCACGCCACCTCCTCTCCGCCCGCGCCGACCAGCGCCGCCTCCGGCTCGCGCGCCTCGGTCAGCTCGTGGAACAGTTGCTCGAGGCTCGCCCGCTCACGGTGCAACTCCCAGAGCGTCCACCCGCGCTCCGCGGCGAGCCGGAAGATCTCGGGGCGCAGCTCCGTGTCACCGGCCGCGACCAGCTCGACGCGCTCACGGCCCGCCACCCGCTCCGCCGCGTGCTGGACCACGCCCGGCAATGCAGCCAGGGCATCCGCCACACCGGCACCCTCCGCCTCCACCACGTAGCGCGGACCCGACCGCTGCGCCTCGAGCAACTCGGCCACCCCGCCGTCCGCGACCAACCGCCCACGACTGATGATGAGCAGCCGGCCGCACGTCGCCTCGACCTCGCCCAGCACGTGCGTGCTCAGGAGCACCGTGCGGTCCTTCCCCAGCTCGCGGATCAGGTTCCGGATGTCCACCCGCTGGTTCGGATCGAGCCCCTCCGTCGGCTCGTCCAGGATCAGGATCTCGGGACGGTGCAGGATCGCCGCCGCCAGCCCCACCCGCTGGCGGTAACCCTTCGAGAGCTGCGAGATCGGACGATAATAGACGCTCCCCGTCCCGGTCTGCTCCACCGCATCGGCCAGCGCCGAACGCCGCGCCGCACCGGTCAGATCACGGAGCTGCGCCGCGAAGTCCAGGTACTCCGAGACGAGCATCTCCGTGTAGAGCGCATTCGACTCGGGCATGTAGCCGACGCGCCGCTTCGCCTCCAGCAACGCATCGCCGATCGGCGCGCCGTCGAACCGGATCTCGCCCGCATCCGGCTGCAACGTGCCCGCGAGCATGCGCATCGTCGTCGTCTTCCCGGCACCGTTCGGCCCCAGGAACCCGACGACCTCGCCGCGGTCGATCCCGAAGTTCAGGTCATCGACCGCGATCAGGGGACCGTAACGTTTCGTCACACCATCGACTGAGATCATCGACCCTCCAGATGCTGATCGTCACCACCCGAAAACACATGCGCCGCACCGGGCACGGGGACCCGGTACGGCGCACCAGCGGGCACGGATGCACGACCGGCCCGGTCGGGCGATGCCCTGGTCGCGCCCGGCGCGGCGGAGGTTCCGCTCGCCGGCGCGTCGATCATCAATCAGCAGGGTCGCGCCCGCCCGGCGGTCGATCGACCGGATCAGATTCGCCCCAGCGAGCAATGCTACGGATCACGGCGCGGTGCGTCAACGGAGGCGGGGATACCGCCCGGCATGCGCAACACGCTCCCGCGCCGATCCGTCCCGGAAAACCCGCCCGCCGCGCCACCGGCGCGACCGGCACGCGCACACTCCTGCGCCGACTGTCCGCGCCATCGAAGTTAGACGACGGTTTCCCGGAAAGCGTTGTCGATACGCGCACCGCGCCTGGAAGGTTCCCATGATGGACCCGACGCGCGTGCCGCGAACTTCGCCGCCATGATACGCGCCCGCGCTCCCGCACGGCAGTCCGGCACACCGCCTCATCCGCTGTAGAGCCGGTACGGCATCCAGAGCGCGACGGCACCGAGGCGTTCGCGCCAGCGCTGCGCCCGGGGTCGCCGGTGCCAGGCATCGGGCGTGATCTCGCGGGCGCGCCCGAGATCCGAGAGGAACTGGCGCTCGAGCTGGCCCGCGACGTCCGTGTCCTGCACCTCGACATCCAGCTCGTAGCTCCCCATCAGGCTGAACGGGTTGAGGTTGCTGGAGCCGACCAGCGCGATCCTGCCGTCCGCGACGACGGTCTTGGCGTGGAGCATGGGGCCGGACCACTCGAAGATGCGGATCCCGGCGCGCAGCAGCGCGGCGTAGTGCGCGCGTGCCGCCTGGTTGAGCACCGGCAGGTCGGAACGGCCGGGCACCAGGAGTCGGACGTCGACGCCCGCGCGGGCGGCCGCCGCGAGCGCGGAGCGGAGCGGTGCCGGCGCGAGCGGATAGGCGCCCGTGACGTACAGCGTCGCCTCCGCCGTGGCGGCAATGAGCTGGTACAGTCGGTACGCACGGGCGTGCGCAGGCGGCCCATCCACGACTCGCGCGACGACCGTACCGGCGCCGCGCACGGGCGGCTCATCCAGCGCCGCGACGCCGCCGGACAGACGCCACATCCGGTGGAACGACCGATCGAGCTCACGGCAGACGGGACCCTCGAGGGCGATCGCCGTGTCACGCCAACACCGGACGTGCTCGCCGTCATCCCACTCATCGCCGATGCACAGCCCCCCGGTCACGGCGGTACGGCCATCGACGACGAGCAGTTTGCGATGGTCGCGCCGGAAGAACGCGCGCGGATCACGCAGCGTCGGCGGGCCGAAGGCACGCACATCGCACCCGGCGGCGCGCAGCTCCCGCCAGAACGACCCCGCCGTACGGAACGAGCCGAGCCAGTCGTAGAGCACGCGCACCTGGACGCCCGCCCGGGCGCGCTCGGCAAGCGCGGCGCCGAACCGGCGCCCCGCGGCATCGGCCCGGAAGATGTAGTTTTCGAGATGGACGCATCGCATCGCGCCGGCAATGCGCTCGAGCATCGCGGGATACACTTCGGGGCCGTCGATCAGGACCGCGACGGCGTTCCCTCCGACGAGCGGCGCCTCGGCCGCGCGCGCGAGGCCGCGCTGGAGCAGCGCGCCGAGCGCGGGGCGCCCGTCGCGGTATCGCGCCGCGCGCGGACGCCGGCGTCGCGGGCGCTTCATCCCTGTCGCTCCAGGAACCGGATGAGCGCGGCCTCCTCCGGGTAGTAGGGAACCGGCTCCTCGGCCGTCACGGTCCGCGGCGTCTTGCGCATCAGCGGATCGATGGTGCGCCCGTCGCACAGGTATCCCTCGATGACCGCCGGGTGGATGTACGCCTTGCGGCAGATCGCGGGCGTGTTGCCCAGCTCCATGGCGACGAGGCGGCAGCAGAGCGCCACGTTGCGGACGGCCTCCCGCTCGGAACGCGCCGGGCCGAGGTCCGCCAGGATCGTGGCGGCACGAACCGTCCCGCCGAACGTGCGCAGATCCTTCGACGTGTACCGCTCGCCCAGCACATCCCGCAGATAGCGATTGACCATCTCGGCGGTCACGTTGCGGACCTGGCCGCCATCATCCCGGTAGCGGAAGAGGCGGCCGCCCGGAAGCGCGAGCAGGTCACGGAGGATCTCGACCAGCGGCGTGTCCGCAACGACGCGCCGCTGGTCGATGCGCCGCTTCCCCGCGTACGTGAACACCAGCGCGTTCCCCCGCACTTCGAGGTGCCGCTTCCGCAGCGTACACAGCCCGAAGGTGCGGTTGCGCACCGCATACCGCTCGCTCCCCACGCGGAAGTACGCACGCCCCATGAGTCGGACCATGGTGGCCAGCACCTTCGCGCGACCGAGCCCGCCATCCCGCAGGTGCCGGTTCGTCGCCTCACGCAGCCGCGGCACGGCCCGGCCGTAGCGCAGGACACGGCTCCATTTGCGGCTGTCGCGGCGCGCCACGTGCTCCGCGCTGTAGATGTACTGCCGGCGGCCGGCACGGTCGTAGCCCCACGCCTGCACCTTGCGCTCCCCGTCGGGCGCGATGTGTACGTCCATCCACGCCGGCGGGATCGCGAGCGCCGCGATCCGCCGCATCGCCGCATCGGATACGAGCGGCGCACCATCCACCTTCAGGTAGCGAAACCCTTCTTCCGGCGTCCCCACCCGCCGCCACCACCCCTCCCCGGTCATCGCGGTCATGCCACCCGCGAGGTACACGGACCGTGCCACCCGTCGGGTCTCGTGCGCGTGCGGGTGCGCGTGCGCATGGCGTCCGCTCCGGCGGTGGGCTCTGCCTCCGTCCGCTGCGCCGAATCCGCCCACCAGGCCCCCGTCCACCGCGCCGCCCACCGCCTCCGCTCCCCCGGCTCCGCTCCCTCCGGCAGAGCCCACCGCCTCCGCTGCCGACGTGCCCGGGGCGTGCGCGAGCGCGTGCGGGTGCGCGGCCCGCTCCCGATCCCGCCCCCGATCCCACTCCCGGCCGCCCCCATCCCGTAAACGTAAACGTTCCCGCTCCCGCTCCCGCTCCCGGCAGTTCCAGGGCCGTCCCCCTCCACCGCACCCCCTCCCGGGCAATCCCCGGCCCTAGCCCCAGCCCCAGCCCTAGCCTGGCGCCGAAGGCGCCCCATCCCCCACGGCACGATTGTGGCGCTCACCCTTCCATGGGGCGGGACAACGGGATCCGGGTGGTTGAGGAACGGCGGGAAGGAGTCAGCGGATGGACACCGCCGTGGCGCTGGTCGATGCGTATCTGCGCTTCAACGGCTATGTTTCGATCCCGGAGCAGCCGATCCTGGTCGGCGAGGGCCGGCCGTGGCGGTATCACACGGCTACGGACCTCGATCTCCTCGCCGTGCGTTTCCCGCGTGCAGCCGTGGTCGTGCCGCGGGACGGCGGCGGGCAGACCTGGCCGGGCGAGGAATTGAAGATCGCGGCGGACCCGTTGCTCGACCTGCGCGATGATGCGATCGACGTGCTCGTCGCCGAGGTCAAGGAGGGCCGGCCGCGACTCAACGACGCGCTGTGCGACGCCACCGTGTTGCAGGCCGTACTGCGGCGGCTGGATGCCGGCTTCGATGAACCCCTCGCCCGCGTGGTCGCGCGCCTGATCGCGAACGGCGAAGCCGCGTCGACCGCGGGCGGACGCAGGTGGCGGTTCCGCCTCGTCGCCTTCGGCGATGGCGCGCCCGTCACGACGCGGCAGCCGTTCCGCGTCCTGCCCCTCCGCCACGCCGCCCTCTTCCTGCTCCACTGCATGGCCGAGCACCACCAGGTCTGGCGGGATGCACAGTTCGGCGACACCGTGCTCGACCTGCTCCACCTGCTGGACAAGCTCGGGCTGGGCCTCGAACGCCGGGAGCACCGCGACCGAACCGCGCAAACCGACGCGCCGGCCCACCCGCATGCCGACGCGCCGGACGAGACGCCCGAAGCCGTCACGCCGCCTCCGCCCGCCGACTGACCGGGACCGGCGCGGTCTTTGCGATGCCTCGGCCGCCGGCTCGCACGCCTCACGACCGAACGGCGGCGCGTTCCCGCGAGGAGGACGCCATGGCACGGTACCGCGATTACGCTGACGAGGATTTCCGCCGCGGGGTCCATCGCCCCAGCGACTGGGAATGGGGGCGGTACTACGGCGCGCCGGCGGGATGGCCGCCCTACGAGCCGTACGCATACCCGCCCTACGACTATCGCTACGTGCCGAGGCTGCCCCCGGAACAGAGCCCGACTTACGGCCGCGGAGGCGACCGAGCGATCCGCCGCTGGGCGCAGCGCCACGGCTACGACGCCGGTTACGTCATCACACCGCGCCACCGCCCGCGCGGACGGCGCCACGGCCGCCACGGCCGTCCGCGAGGATGAGACCGGTGGCCGTTGCCCGGGTGCCGCACGGCCGCTAGCTTTCCATCCTGATCCGTCGAGGCGATGGCGCCCGCGAGAAGGGACGTCCAGTGCCAAGGAGTGCAGAGATGGCGATCGCGACCTTGAAGGTCCAGGGAATGAGTTGCGACCACTGCGTGCGCGCGGTGGCCGACGCACTCAAGCGGGTCGACGGCGTGCGCATCGCGCGGGTCGACCTCGAGGCCGGCCGTGCCACCGTCGATTACGACGACGCCCGCACGAACCCGAAGGAGCTGGTCGGCGCGGTAATGGACGAGGGGTACACGGCGGAAGAACTGCCCTGATCCCGGATCCGACGCGCCTTCGTCCCGGACGCACGGCGGCGGCCGCTCCGAGACGATCGAGGCCGTCGCCTCAGTCGTCCGAACGCACGCCGCGGCCCGCCTTCACCCGGTACAGGCCCCGGTCGGCCGCGGCGATCAGGTCCTCGGCGCTCTCCATGTCCGGACTGTACACCGCGAGCCCCGCGCTCACCGTCACCTGTCCGCGGCCCAGCCGGACCATCTCGTGCCGGAACTGCTCGCTCACGCGCTTGATGAAGGTCTCGGCACCCTCCCGCGTCGATTCGGTGAGCAGCACGAGGAACTCGTCGCCGCCGTAGCGCGCCGCAAGGTTCATCGCGCGCGTCTCGATGCCGAGCACGCGCCCGAACCGGCGCAGCACCTCGTCGCCCGCGAGATGGCCGTACCGGTCGTTGTAGCTCTTGAAGTTGTCCAGGTCGAAGAGCACCAGCATCAGGCTGCGGCCGCGACGCGCGGCCGCGATCTCGCGGGCCAGGTCCCGCTCGAGCTGACGACGATTCGCCAGCCCCGTCAACGGGTCCGTCAACGACAGCGTGTGGACCTGCTCGAAGAGTTGCGCGTTCTCGATCGCCAGCGCCGCCTGATCCGCCAACGCACAAAGCAGCTCGAGGTCCGCGGCATCGAACGGCCGCTCACGATTGCTCGCGAACAGCGCGCCCAGCTTCCGATCGCCGAAGTGCAACGGCGCGGCCGCAACGGGGAGTGATCCGATGAACTCCAGGCTCTGGGGCTGGACGTACGGATCCGCACTCGGATCCAGCGTCGCGCGCGCCCGCCCGTGCGACACCACCCACCCCGTGAAGCTCCCCTCGACCGGGAAACGCAAACCCAACACACTACTCGACAGCCCGTAGACCGCCCGCATCTCGAGCGCCGTCCCATCGTCCGTGAGCAGCTCGATCCCCGCCGCACGCGCATCCAACAGATGACACGCCCACTGCGCCACCAACTCGAGGGTGCGGCTCAGTTCGGTCGCCCCCGCGAGCGCACGACTCACTTCCACCAACGCCCGCGTGTGCGCGAGCTGCCGCCGCTCCTCCGCCTGCCGGTCCGCCGCCCGCAACGTGAACGTGACCCGCGCCGCCAACAGCAGACCCAGAAGCCCACACGCGACCGCGAGGACCGGTCGGTTCACCGGACTGAGCACCGCATCCATCGCGGCCGCACCCAGGAACAACGCCGCACCCGGGACCACCGCCTGGCGCAGCCGCCGCTGTGCGACATCCCTCGCCAACACCGCCCCGCCGACCGGCATCCCACGCCGCCCCTCGACCCCTCCCAGCACCAGCAGCCCCCACCCCGCGAGCCACACCAGGTCGAACGCATCGCCCGGCACGTCCGGCCGCGGGTCCGCACCCGCCACGACCAGAATGTTCCCCAGCAGGAACACGACCGCCGCACCCACAACCATCGGCACCGACCGCCGCGGCAACATCGGGTCCCCCCAGAGAACCAACAGCCCCGCGAAGAGCACGGAGACCACCGCCGCCAACTGGCCCGATGCAATCGTCACGAACTGCAACGCGCCCACACCCCGCGCCACCACCGGACCGAAAACGAAACGGTCCACCAGCACCAGCGCCGCCACCGCGATCAACGCCCCGTCCAGCGCGATCTCCAGCCCGTTCCCCCGCGCACGCGCCGGCCGCAACGCCAACGCCGCTCCCGCCGCATAACAAGGGTGAAAAAGCAGGAACAGAATGTACGGCAGCGACGGATACCCGATCGGCCTCCCCAACACCAACTGCTGCACCGCCCAGATCGCCTGGCCGACCGCCACGATCAGCGCCGCCGCCGCCAGGAACCACCACGGAACCCGCGCCGCTCCCTCCACCCCACACCCCGCACGCACACACGACCACACCGCCAGCAACGGCGCGGCCGTCAACAGCGCGTGGCCGAGCGCGACTCGCACCTCCCCCTCCAGCGGAACCACCACATAGAGGATCACCACCGCGACGGATGGTATCACGAACCCGTACGCCGGAACGTCCGGTTCGCCACCATCTCGTGATAGGCTTCGGGATCTGTACTCCGACATGGAGTTCGATCGGTCGAGGCTGATCCAGCGTGCGAATCCACGCGGCCCGGATCCGATACCGAAAACGGGCGGCCGCCCGATCCGGCGGCAGGATTCCGTCCAACTTAGTCCCCGAACGCACGCCGATCAAGGATTTTGTTACAGCCACACCCGCGAATCTGTAACACTATGAATCACTCTACCGACGAAAACCGAACATCTTGTTACACACTGATGCCGAAGATGCGGAACCTGAGCGTCGTAAATTGCTATGATGACAAGAGTTGTAAACGGCGACGCGACCTGGCACGCGGGTTGCAGTCGTTGTGACGTTTATCACTGAAGGGGTCCGACGTGACAAGGGTACACCCCTCGGGCGGAGCTGGTGCACGGGGCCGGGCGCATTGGAGTGGAGGCGGCCGGCGCCGGCCGTGGCGCATTGTGCGTGGCGCGTGACGTTGCGGCTCGTCTGGCCGATGGGGACGGAGGCGTTTGCTATTGCCCGGTATCGGGACGGCCCCTACAATCCACCATCGCTCCCTGGAGGAAAATCTGATCGGGCCCCGCGATGGGGGGAGATTGCACGCCGCCCTGGCGAATGGACGTGTGCACAGGGATGGCTGCGCCCGTGAAGGGAGATCCAGGATCGACATATGAATCGAAACGATGTCGCTCCGCGGCCGGGGGCGGGCGCCGGCCCTGGGGCGGGCGTAACGGACTCGGGAGCGTTTGCTTTCGGGAGTATTATCGGCCAGAGCCCGGGCGTTCGCGAAGCGATCGCGCTGGGTCGGCGCGTGGCGGCGCATCCGACGACGAACGTGCTCCTGCACGGGGAGACGGGAACGGGGAAGGATCTGCTGGCGCGGGGGATCCACTACGGCGGGGCGCACGGGGACCAGCCGTTCGTCGCGATCAACTGTGCGGCGATCCCGGAGACGCTGCTCGAATCGGAGTTGTTCGGGCACGAGCAGGGTGCGTTCACGGATGCGCGCACGCAGAAGCGAGGGCTGCTCGAGGTCGCGGCGAAGGGCACGGTGTTCCTGGACGAGGTCGGCGAGCTGCCGCCGACGTTGCAGCCGAAGCTGCTGCGGGTCCTGGAGGATCGGCGGGTGCGCCGCCTGGGCGGGCTGAAGGAGCGCCGGGTGGCGTGTCGCGTGATTGCGGCGACGAACCGGGATCTGGCGGCGGCGGTGGCGGAAGGCAGCTTCCGGGAGGACCTGTACTACCGTCTCAACGTATTCCGGATCGATCTGCCGCCGTTGCGTGCGCGGGGTCGCGATGTGGTCGAGATCGCGCAATATTTCCTCGACGTCCTGTGTCGTGAGCAGGGGCTCGAGCGGAAGGATCTCTCGCCGGCGGCGGCGGAGCTGCTCCTGGCGCATTCGTGGCCGGGGAACGTTCGAGAGCTCAAGAACACGATCGAGCGGGCGATCATCCTGAGTGACGGTCCGCGGATCGGTCCGGAGCACATCACGATCCAGCAGCGTTCGGAGACGCCGGCGGTTCTGGTCGCGGGCGCGGAGGCGGCCGGGGTGATCCTGGTGCCGCCGACGGGGCTGTCGCTCGAGGAGGCGGAACGGCAGCTCCTGGCCGTGACGCTGCGCCTGACGAGGAACAATCGAACGCGCGCGGCGAAGCTGTTGGGGATCTCGCGGCCGACGGTGATCCGCAAGATTCGCAAGTACCGGCTGTCGGCGTGAATGGCCGCCGCGTATTCTCTCTCGCGGCCTCCGCGGCCGTGGGGGGGGCG
>DASVCS010000146.1:0-17411 GCA_036381495.1 Longimicrobiales bacterium | reverse complement strand
GCCGGTCGGTGAACGCGGCCGCCGCAGCGGCGGCGAGGCGCGCGTGGACGCGCCGCGCACCGCGTAACGCGCGTTCGCGGCGTACGAATCACCCCGCGAATCCTCGTGGATCGCGGGGTGATTCGCGCGCTCGCCGCGGGCTCCGAGCGCTTGACCGCGAGCGTCCGCGGTCACTAATTTCGGCGTTGTGGCACAGGGTCGGTCGTGCCGAATGACGTCGGTTCCCGACGATCGCCGCGCGCCGCCGTGCCGTGCACCCGGAGATGTCGCCGCGGCATCATAGCCACGTTCACTCCCTCTCCCCGTGGACGGCTGCCGTAAGGCCTCTGCCCTGCCAGAGCGCCGCGCACACCCGGAAATCCGGCTCTCGCACCCGGCCACGGTTCCGGCCTCCGGATCGGCCGCTGCCCTGGTCTCGTGTTGTTTCCGGCATAGCAAACCCTTCTCCCGACATGCCAACGGGACGACAGCCCACCGGATCCGTGAGAGCGATCCAAGTACGGAGATATCCTTCGCCTAGTTCGGTTCGACGCGCAGCTCCCGACTGACGATCCCTTTGCATCCATCCCCGAATCGGAGCGCGTATTTCCGGCCGGTGCCAGGCGCGCCGGTGCGCTCCGATCCGCCGAAACACGTTGCCCAATACGGAGGACCGGCGTGGCCGCGATTGAGGATGCCGCTGGCGTGGGCGGGCTCATCGGGCAATCGCCCGCCATCGCGCGCGTAAGGGCATTGATCCATCAAATTGGGAATTCACCGGTGCCGGTGTTGATCGTCGGTGAAACCGGAACGGGAAAGGAGCTCTGTGCGGCGGCGATCGCCGGCCTGTCCGATCGGAAACCGTACATCCCTGTCAATTGCGCGACATTTTCCGAGACGCTGGTCGACAGTGAGCTTTTCGGGCATGATCGGGGCGCGTTCACCGGCGCGATCAAGGACCATCCGGGCATCGTCGGACAGGTGGATGGCGGCATCCTGTTCCTGGATGAGCTCGCGGAGACGCCCCTCCCGGTCCAGGCCAAGCTGCTACGGACGCTCGAATCGGGCGAATACCGCCGTGTCGGGGGGACGAAGATCCGGCGGTCCAGGTTCCGTTTGCTGGCGGCAACGAACGGCAACCCGGAGGAGCTGGTCGCCGCGGGGAAGCTACGGGCCGATCTGGTCTACCGCCTGGGCGCGATTCGCATCGTGCTCCCGCCGTTGCGGGACCGGCTGGAGGACATCCCGCTCCTCGTCGACGCGTTCTTGCGCCGCTACCGAGAGCGGGCCGGCACCGGGCCTCTGGGCGCATCCGCCGATGCGTACCGGATCCTCGCGGACCACAGCTGGCCGGGCAACATTCGCGAGCTCCGCAACGTGATCGAGGCAGCGGCCGCCCTCGCCGGTAGGTGCAACCAGCTCGGTGCGCGGCACGTATCGCAGGTCCTGCTCCTTTCCGGAAAGGGCAACGGGGCCGTGGACCGTGTGCCGACGCTCGCGGAAGCGCTGAACCGTGCCGAAGCCCGAGTCATCCGTGAAGCTTTGCGTCGAGCCGACGACAACCGTACGCTGGCCGCACAGATGCTCGGGATCAGCGAAGCGACGCTCTACCGCAAACTCGCGAAGCATCACCGGTCCAACTGGCTGGGCGACGCATCGTTCCATTCGGGCATTGCGCCGAACGGCGGGCTCCGGAGAAACGGCCGCCATTGCCCGAATCGCGGCACGGCTAATTCCGCGTGAGCGCTCTCGTGCGGTCGCCGATGGAATCCGAAGCGGCATCGAGGTCATCATCCGTTCGAATGACCCGAGGAGTCAGGAACACAAAGAGTTCGGTTTCCGTCGTGCGCGTCGAGTGCCTGCCGAACAGGCCGCCCAGAAGCGGGAGCGACGACAGGATCGGGATCCCGGAACGGCTCACATCACGCTGCCGATCGCCGAGCCCTCCCATGACGGCCGTGTGCCCGTCCTTCACGAGGAGGTTCGTGCGGATGCTCCTGGTCGAGATCACGGGGGCATCGAAGGCGACTTCCGCCGTCGCGGCGCTCACTTCCTGCACGACCTCGAGCATCACGTAGCCATCCTGGCTGACCGTAGGCGTAACGCTGAGACGCGTTCCGACATCCTTGAACTGCACGACCTGGTCCCGTGTCGGCGAGTCCGTCGGCAGCGTACGCTGCACCTGGACGAAGGGGCGCTGGCTGCCCACGTGGATCTCGGCCGGCGCGTTGTTCGCCGCGAGGAGGACCGGGCGACTGAGGATCGTGACGTCGCCGCGCGATGCCGCCGCCTCGAGCGTGGCCGTGAGATCGACGCCGCCGAGCTTCAACATCTTCAACACCAGGTCCCCGAGCCCGACGCCCGGCGTCGACACCGACCACTCCGCGTCGTCCAAATCGCTGATCGGCCGCGATGGCATGTCCATGCCGACGCCGAGACCGAATCCCCGATCGCGCCGCACTTCGGCGATCACGACCTCGATCAGCACCTGGAGCGGCCGGATATCGAGTTGCTGGACCGTGGCGTTTATGAGCTCGAAGTCCTCCGGCGTCGCCCGGATCAGAAGGGTGTTCGTGCGGGGGTCAGGCACGATCCGGACCTCGCCCGTCAACTGTGCCACCCTCCCCACGATCGGTGCGGCTCCCGAAGAGTTCGTTGTGTAGTCCAGCGGTATCGCGCCGGTGTCGGATCCGGGCATTGGCCTCGGTGCGGACACTCCGATCTCCCCCATGGCGTTCGGCTGACCATAGAGCGCGGACACCGTTGCAGCGACGTCGGCCGCGCGGGCGTGGCGGATCTGTATGGCGTAGAGCTGCACCGCCTGCGGTATCGTACTCGCGGGGGCGGCCGGTTCGGGAACCGCGTTGCGAACCGCGTAGTATTCTTCGTTCTCCTCGAGCTCCAGCCCGAAGGTCTCGAGGATCCCGCCCAGGAGACCCGGCGCGGCGGCGCGCGGAACCGGCTGTGACGTCTCGAGCGATACGCGGTACTCCCCGAGGTTGCCGAACACTACGGGCCGGTCCATCAAACGGGCCAGCGACTGCACGGCCAGGCGAAGATCCACATCGATGAAGCGGATCGAAACGCTGTCGTTTCGAACCTCGATGAGCGGGTTGTCCGCCGAGTCCGCCGCCTCCTGCGCGGGCGCGGCCCGGGCGAGGAGGGTTCCGATGAGAACCGGAAGGAAAGCCAGTCGTCTTTTCATCGCCACACCCGTTTGGGCAGCAACACCCAGGTGGTGTCGAGGCCGGAAATCACGGCCGTGTCACCATGTACACGCTCGAGCCGAAATCCGTACGTCTCCTCCCCTTCGACCAGGATGATCCCGGACTCCCGACCGGGGATCCCCTCGACGAGCACGATCCACGGCGGCCCGCCGACGATCCCCGCGAGGACCAGGTTGGGACGGTCCGCCGGCGTTTCCACGACCTCGACCTCCGCCGCCGGCACGATCTCCGCCGACCCGAAACGGACCATGGTGGGCCGGCGCTCCACGCGGAACGGGTTCCGATCGCGAAGCACCGTCGCGCTGCGGTGGATCGCTCCGACATCGATCGTGCGCGATCGTGCGACCGGCCGCACGGCGAAGCCGGACTCCGGCCGGAGGTCCGGCATGGGGCGCGTCCACTCCCACGCCGAGGCCAGTACGGCCCCGACCGCGAGCGCCCATGCGACCGCTTCGACCCCCTTCGCTCGGATCATGATTCGGCGTCGTCGGTCACTTCGGCGCCCAGCGCCAGCGCTTCGACCCTGAGGCGGAGCATCAGCGTTTCGATCTCGTTCTCTGGAGTCTCGATGTTCTGCGGCGCGATCGACAGCCCTTGAACGGCGACCGCGATGGGACCCGCCTCGAGCTCCCGCAGCATCGTCGCGAGCCCCGTAATGTCGCCGGCGCCGTCCAGAACCACGGCCACGCGCGGCAAGCTGCCGGTCCCGGCGGTGTCCACGTCGACGTCGAGCGCCGTCACCTGGATGGAGCCCGCGCGTGCGGCCTCCTCGACCAGGCGCATCAGGACGGCGCCGGCCTCCTGCGCGTTGGCGGCCGCCAGCGGCGCCGGGCGCATCTCGCGGAGTCGGGCGATCCGGGCTTCGAGCGAGTCCAGCATCATCGGGAACGCCGCGTGCATCGCCGTCGCGCGCGCGACCTCGGCCCGCAACACCACGGCGTTGTCCCGCGCCTCGACGCGCCAGGCCATCCAGGCCGGAACACCGCGGAACACCGCCACCAGGCTTACGATGATCGTGCCGCCGATGGCGATCGTGCGGCGCTCGGCCGCCGTAAGCTCACGGAGTCTCATCGGACGTCGTGGAATCCGTTGCCCCTGGTGCGTCCGCGGTCCGGAACCGCACCATGACGCGTTCCAGCTCCAGTCCGCCCGCGTACTGCCTCGCCCCCTGCGCCACCACCTCGACCGACGCGAGGCTCGTCAGGGAGCGGAGCGATTCCACCATGGCGGCGGCGTGCGGCGTCACGACCTCGAGCATCCCTTTGGAGCCGCTGAGCTGGATGCGGAGGATCGCGCTCCGGTCGGGCAGCGCGCCGGCCAACTCGCCGAGCAGCCGCGTCCGTTCCGGCCTCGTGGCCACGAAGGTTTCGATCTCGTCGAGCACGGCCGAGACCCGCTCGAGCCGCGAAGCGCTGGCCACCATCGCGCGCCATGCCTCACCGGACCGGCGTAGCTCCAGCGTTGCCCGCGCACGGTACGCCGCCCATTCGGAGCCAAGCGGGGAGAGGATGAAGGCTGCGAGAGCTACGCATCCCACGCACGCAGCCCACTTCAACCGCCGCTCCGGAGCCGACACGGAGAGCGGCCGCTGGCCGTCGGCCCCGAGCGCCAGCGGCGTGCGCACGTCGACGAGCGTCGCGCCGTATGCATCCGCGTAGCATGCGCCATCGGGCCCCAGCGATGCGACAGGCTCGATCGGGTCGAGGAGTCGCTCCTCGGAGGGAAGAAGGTCCGTCGGCACCCGCCGTACGGCCTCGAGCGCGGCGCCAGATCGACCGATCTCGAGCGATACGGGTCCGTCTCGCCAGGCGAAGCGCTCATTCCGGGCGACCCGCGGCAGCACGACCGCCGTCGGGGCGATCGAACGGAGCTTCACGCGACGGGCCCGGCAACCCGTCCGGATTGCGTCGATCGTGGGCAGTTCGAATGCCGCAGCCCACACCCGCCCCTCGCCCGCGGTTTGCACGCCCGTCGTGACCAGCTCCTTGCCATTGCGGAGGAAGAACGACGCTGCGCCTTCCCGGACCACGGCAGCCAGCGCGCCGGCGTCGTCGATCGCCGGCAGGCCCGAGAGCAGCTTCACCTGGGTGCTGAATGCGCCGACCGCGACGTGGACCGGCGTTCGGCGCCAGCGGCGAAGCGGTGCACGGGAGAGGAGGGACGCGATCGCTTCGGCGAGCGAGGCGCCGGAATCCCACGGCACCTGATCCTTCCACACGATCTCCTTCCTGCGTACGAAGACCGCGCGGACCGCGCCGTGGTCGATGCCGATGCCGATGACCCCCATCACAGGATCCAGGACCGTCTGCGCACGATCAGGATCGACGTGGCGAATCGTTCGATCCTGGCCTCCAGGACCGCCGTCACCGGAGGCGCCCCCGCGGTGGCCCGGACCGTCAGGACCCATCCCGTGGGGACCAGCGACGCCCGGGCGGCCAGCTGCGGTTCCGCCCGGGCCATGGTTTCACTCGCGAGCGCCGACAGCCCCTGTCTCAGCTCCTGGAAGGCGCCCACCGGCCGGCCCGCGGCCCTCGCGCTCAGCACCCGTGCGGCCGCTTCGGGGGTGAACCCCGGAAGGAGAGTCAGCACCGGCGCCGATGCATGGTTGATCGAGATGCTGCCCTCCTCCACATCCAGCAGGTCATCGAAGGGGAGGGTTTCGGCGACGCCGCGGACCATCGCCAATTCCGCCGCGTGCGTGAACGGGCGATTGGCCGGCGGGACCTGGCCGAGCGCCTCGTACCACCCCCGCTCCGCACCGAGCGGACGCGGCACGTCGTCCGGGTCCTTCCAGTCGGCGATGGCCGCCGCGAGCGAGTCGGCCTGGGCGGGGAGCACCCCGGCATTCCGGAATAGCCTCGACAGCGTCGACTCGTCGGCCGCGTTCACGTCGAGGCGGGACCCTACGGCGCGTGCGGTGATCATGCACCCGGCCGCCGCGAGGACCGGCGCGCCGGCCAGAATCTCATCCACGCGGCCCCACATCGGCTGCCGGTCCGTGCTCGATGATCCCCCACTCACGGCCATCGCCTCGAACAGGACGGATCGCGCACGGGCCAGGCATCCGGAGGCCGACCACTCGGCGCGCGCTATGGCGATCCGGTTCCTCGAGGCCGCTATCGCGTGACGCGAGGCGGCGGACGCCGAAAACGCCAGCGCCGTGGCGGCCGCGCAGATCCAGAGCACGCCCACGACGACGTAGCCGTTCGGCGCGCGCGAACGGCCCGGCGCGGAACGAGCACCCGGTCGGATCATTCGCGGATCGGCAAGATCAGCGTGTCGCCGTCCAGCACCACGCCGATTGCGGGGGGAAGCAGCGTTTCCGTCCACCAATCCGTCCACTTTCCTCCCTCTCCTGGATCGAGCAGGTAGAGGATCCTCACGGTGTGCAACCCGGTCCAGAGATCGACGACCATCGCCTCCTCCGCGGTCCCATCCGGCCGCAGTTCGAGCGAGAGCGTGCGCCCGTCCGCCTCCTCCCGGACGACCAGCCGGACGTCGCAGCGGACCGGCCAGCCCGTGGGTCCGTCGCACCACGAGCGGAATCGAGCGCCGCTCGGACCGCCTTCGAGGGACAATGTGGCATCCCGGCTCAGCTCGAGGTTGCGCACCGTCGTCCGAAGCAGGTGCTCGGCGTTCGCCTCGCGGTCGATGTTGCCAGCGACGGCGTCGATGGCGCGGCCCCGGTCCGACAACCCCAGGAGGAGGAGCGTCGCGCCAGAGATCGCCATGGCGCCGATCGTGAGCGCGAGCATCACCTCGACAAGCGTGAAGCCGGGTCTGGCCGGTACGCGGCACCGGCCGGCCGCGGTGCTCCGAGCCCGAATCATCACTGTACCGGCGTCTCCGGCCGGAACAAGGCCGTGCCGAGCAGCACCCTCCCGGTGGCCGTGTCCGCGAGCGAGACCTCGTACAGGTCCGGGCGGACGCGATCGACGCGCAACCGCCACGACCCCTGAGGCGAGTCTCCCAGGTGCCGATCCAGGTCTTCGCGCGGCCAGAGCGATACCGCCGCCATGAATCGCTGCGCCGCGCGGATCTCCGCCTCCGCGGCATGCGCCCGACCCACGGCGCGGATCGCCTCCGAACACATCCACGCGGCCGTGCCGCCGACCGTGGCCAGCACCGTGAGGGCGATCATGACCTCGAGCAGAACCGCACCCGCGCGACCGTGATGCCGCGACCGAGCCATGGCCTACCGCCGCCGCCCTGTGAGCGGATCGATGCCCAGCGCGTCGGCGCCGATCACGCGGCCATCCGGCAGCGCCGTGACGACGAGCGTCCGGCCCTCCGCGCGAACGGTGCGGGTCACGACGTCGCCGGCCGATACGGCCTGGGCACGCATCGCAAGGATCTCCGCCACGCCCTCCTCGCCCGGCGTCCGGAGGTCGCCGAATCCCGCGCGCCACGTGAGTCCGACGACCGCGGACATCGCGCCGAGCGCGACGAGCACGACGAGAAGCTCGATGAGCGTGACGCCGGCGCGCAGCCGGGTCCGAACGCGGCAGGAGGAGGATCTCCGGGGCATCACCGTCGTTTCACGAGGACAGCCGGTAACCGTACATGGCCTGCAGCAACGCAGCCGCGACCAGCATCACGATCCCGCCGAACAGCAGGATCAGCGCGGGCTCGACGAGCCGGAGCACTCGCTGGAGCTTCCGCAGCGCCTGCGCGGATTCGATCTCCGCCGCGCGGCGCAGCATCCCCGCCAGGTCGCCGGCCTCCTCGCCGACGCGCAGCAGGCGAATCGTCGCGCCGGACAGGGTGCCTCCGGCGGCGAGCGCCGCAGACAGCGGCTCCCCCGCGGCGATCCGGTTCCGTGCCGCCTGGAACCCCGCGTCGATGGCCGCATCGCCGGACGCTTTGCCCGCGTGCGGCAGCGCAGCCGACAGCGGCACGCCCGCGTGGAGTAGAGCGGCGAGCGTCGATGCCGCGTTCGCCGTCGCCGCCGAGCGGCGGATCGCGCCGACCAGCGGGACGGACAGCAGGAACGCGTGCCAGCGTGCGCGCACGCCGTGCCGCGCGACCGCCCACCGCCCGACGAACACCGCCGCGGCCACGGCGACTGCGGCGGGCCCCGCCGCCACGGGCGCGATCCGGCCCAGCGCGAGAAGCACGCGCGTGGCCGTCGGGAGGGTCTGGCCGGCGTCGGTCAGGATCTCCGCGAACCGGGGCAGGACGACCGTGACCAGGAGCAGCACGGATGCGGAGCCGGCCACGGCGAGCAGCATCGGGTACGCCAAGGCGTTCCTGAGCGCCGCCCGGGCCGCCGCCCGCGCCTCGAGGAGCCCCGCCGCGGTCTCCACCGCTTCGGCGATCCCCGATCCGGCCTCCCCCGCCCGCACGATCCCGATCACGTGCGGCGGCAGCGGCAACGTCGACTTCTCGAGCGCCGCGGCCAGGGACTCGCCCTGCTCGATCCTGCGCCGGATCCCCGGGAGCGCGGCTGCCCACGCCGGCGTCGTCAGCTCCTGAAGGATGGAGATCGCACGCGACATCGGCAGCCCCGAGCGAAGGAGCGATGCCAGCGCACGAAGCCCCGCCGCGAGATCGTCCGCACCGATTCGACGGAAGTTGCGCGACGTCGCCTCGCGGGCCGAGATCTCGATCGGGAACAGCCCACGAGTGCCGATCAGCGACGCCGCAGCATCGCGATCCGGGGCCTCGACGACGCCGGTCTCGACCGCGCCGTTCGCGCGCAGCGCACGGAACGTGAACGAGACGTTTTCCGTCACGGCTCGATCGCCCCGCCCCATGAAGTGATGTCCGCGTCCTCGCCCTCGCCGCCCGCGAGACCGTCCCGCCCGAGCGTGTAGAGATCGTACGACTCCGGATTGTATTTGCCCGGCGAGACGTAATGGTACGGCCGGCCCCAGGGATCATCGGGGACGTTCTTCCGCAGGTACGGCCCGCGCCAGTTCAGGAGCCCGGCGCCATCGGCAGGCCGGACGCGAAGCGCCTGCAACCCCTGCTCCGTCGTCGGATAGGCGAGGTTGTCCATCCGATAGGACTCCAGGGCGCTCGACAGGATCTCCACCTGGCTCCGCGCGGTCGCCGACCGCGCGTCGCCCACGTTCCGGAACACGGAGGGCGCGACCAGCGTGGCCAGCGTCGCGATCACGGCGATGACCACCATCACCTCGATCAACGTGAACCCCAGGCAGCTCGTGTGCTCGCGCCGGCCGTTCCGCGCGCGCCGTCTAATCCGCGGTAACACGTAGCACCTCCTCCACCGTCGTGAGTCCGGCTTCGACTTTCGCGAGCCCGTCGGACCGCAGCGTCGCCATCCCCGCGCGGCGCGCCAGTTCCTCGAGCCCGCTCGGGCGAGCCCCGCGGGCGATCGCCTCCCGGAGCTCGCGCGTGACGACGAGCAGCTCGAAAATCCCGATGCGCCCACGATAGCCGGTGCCGCGGCACGCGGCGCACCCGCGGCCCCGCGTGTATCGGATTTCGACCCGCGTGGGCGCCCCGCGCCCGTCCCCGGCCGCGACGGCCGAACCCTCGAGCATCCGCAACGCCTCCGGGTCGGGGGTGTACGGCTCCCGGCAGGCCTCGCACGTCCGCCGCACGAGGCGCTGCGCCAGGACCGCATCGAGCGTCGCCGCGACCAGGAACGGGGGGACCCCCAGGTCGACCAGCCGCGCGATCGCGCCAATGGCGTCGTTCGTGTGGAGCGTCGAGAAGACCAGGTGCCCGGTGAGCGCCGCCCGGACCGCGAGCTCCGCGGTCACGGCATCCCGCATCTCGCCGAGCATGATCACGTCCGGATCCTGGCGCAGGATCGAGCGCAGCATCGAGGCGAACGTCACGCCGGCCTGCTCGTAGATCGGCACCTGGATCACGCCCTCGAGCGCGTACTCGATCGGGTCCTCCAGCGTGATGATCTTCTCACGCTTCGCGTCTCGCAGCCGGAGCGCGGCGTACAACGTCGTCGTCTTCCCCGCACCCGTCGGCCCGGTCGCCAGGATCATCCCGTGCGGTTTCCGGGCGAGCCGGGCGATCGTGTCCAGCAGGTCTGCCGGCAGGCCGAGGTCGGCCAGCGCGATCGGCCGGCCACCGCGGTCCAGGAGGCGCAGCACGACACTCTCGCCGAAGATCGTCGGCACCGTCGACACCCGGAGGTCCAGCTCGCGCTCCTCCATCCGGACGCGGATCCGGCCGTCCTGCGGCCGGCGCCGCTCGGCGATGTCCAGCTCCGCCAGCAGCTTCACGCGCGAGATCACCGCGCGGCCGAGGCCCGGCGCCGGCTCCTGCGCCGGCACCAGTACGCCGTCGATGCGAAAGCGGGCCTCGACGCCGTACCGCGTCGACTCCAGGTGGATGTCGCTCGCCCCCGCGTCGTACGCGTCGCGGACCAGCAGATTGAGGTACCGCACCACCGGCGGCTGATTGGCCAGGTCGCGGATGTCCGAGGCGAACGCATCGCCCTCGACCACCTGGGTCGACAGCTCGATCCCCCGCTCGCTCGCCGACGTGAGCCGCTCGATCAGCACCTGGACCTCCGACGCCGTGAGCGGCTCCGTCTCGACCGGCGCCCCGTACGCCACGCTCAGGTCGTCCAGCCCCTCGAGCACGGAATCCGGCTCGACCGCCACACGCAGCCGGCCGTCGTCCCGCAGTGCGATCGGACACATCCGGTGGTAGAGCAGAAACGATCGCGTCACGCCCTCGGCCAGACCTACGGAGACGGCCGCCTCGCCCGGCACGCGCGCCGGGGGTGCGGGCGGCACGGCCTCGTCGCCGACCGGCGCGCCACCGTTCACGGGGGTCGCATGGGCTCGGATCATTGCGGCGTTCAGATCGCTCGGTTCGGAAGAAATGGCGCCAGAGGACCGCGCTGCGACCGCGGGGATGGAGGCGCCAGGGAAACTCCGGCCGGCGCAAAGGAAGAGGAAAAAACATGCCTGGCGGGCAAACCCTTTCCACGATGGAGATTACCGAATTCCACCACGCGCGGCCGCCATGACTGACTCGCAGATGTGAGAGACGACCTCGACGCCGGGCGCCGGCGGCCGCCGTCCGCGCGCATCGGGACGCACTCGGCGACGAACGCGACGAACCGTCCGAACCGCGCCGCGTCCGCGCATTACGGCCTCCCCGGGCCGATCGCGGCCCGTGGCTCCGGGACACAGCACACCGTCCGTTCGGCCTCGCAGATTTGCGAGGTCCGCATCGTCCGGACTCTCAGATTTGAGAGTCCGGGCATCCCACCTCCGAGGCGTGGGATTCACCTATGTCCTTTCGTGGCCCCAGTTTACGGCTCGACCGCCGCATTGGCTCGGTTCTTTCCTGAATACGAGCCCGCCAACCAAGTCGTCCCCATCTCTCGACGGAGTCGAGCCATGCAACGTGCGAAGTCGCCGATGCCGATCCTTCTGCTGGGATTGCTGTTGCCGATTCACGGCCTCCGGGCGCAGACCGGGTCGATGCGCGTGACCGTGCCTTCGCCCACCGCAGCGTCGCTCGGCAGGTTCGGCGATGTGCCCGTCGACCTCCACACGGGTATTCCGGACATCAGCATTCCCCTCTTCACCGTCAAAGGCAGGACGCTGGAGCTGCCGATCGTGCTCCGGTACCACGCCGGCGGGATCCGCGTCGAGGAGATCGGGAGTTGGGTGGGCCTCGGCTGGTCGCTGGATGCCGGTGGAACGATTTCCCGAACCGTCCGCGGGCTCGTGGACGACAGTCCGTCCGGTTACCTGAACACCGGCCATCACTTCTACGTATCCGGCAACTGGCCGAGCCCGCCGCTATCTTTGCTCGATAACATCAAAGATGGCTATGTGGATGGCGATCCGGATCAGTTCTTCTATTCCGTTGCCGGCCGGTCGGGTCAATTCGTCATTGGCCCTACGGATTCGACCGGCACGAAGGAATACCGAACCATCCCGTATCAGAAGCTGAAGATCGTACCCACGTTCTCGGGGGGAGAAATCACGGCGTGGTCGATCACCACCGAGGACGGCACCGAGTACACGTTCGCCGCTCGGGAGGTCACCACCGACCAGAGCATCATGAATCCGGCGAGCGAACTAGGGAGCCATCTGGGCGAATCCCACGGATCCGCGTGGCACCTCACCAAGATCCGCGCGCCGGGCGGCGATTCGATCACGCTCTACTATTCCACTTACATCGCGACACACAGGCAAGGTTACTACCGCGAGGAATTCAGCCAGGTATCCGACAACTGTGTCCCTGGCTCCCTCTCGGTTACGAACGAGTACCGCATATTGGCCCAGCGGCTCGATTCGATCAAGAGCGCAGTGCACACGATCAAATTCAGCACGGGAGCGGAGCTCCGCTCCGATGCGCTCTCACCCTCCGGTGTGAAGCAGGAGCCGCGGCTGGACAGAATCACCGTCACAACGCCGACAGGTAAGGTGCTGCGCATCTTCCAGTTCGAGCACGACTACTTCCCCGGCAATCGCCTCCGACTGAAGAACGTCTACGAAAAGGACGCAAGCGGGAATTCACTGCCGCCCTACACCTTCACATACTACCCCGGGACCCTGCCGTCGCGCGGATCGAATGCCCAGGATCATTGGGGTTTTTACAATGGGAGGACCGGCAATTCCACACCCATACCGACGGTCGTGGTCAACGGGTTCGTCTTGCCCGGTGCCAATCGCGAGCCGGATCCGGATGCAATGCAGGTGGGCATTCTCAAGCGAATTACCTATCCCACCGGTGGCTACAGCGAGTTCGTCTATGAAGCGAACGACTATGGTGCGATCGGAGAGTCCGGCACGATGCCGATCGGCGAAGGACCGGAACAAGAAGCGGAGGTATCCAGCAACCTTGGCGAGGGTCTCAAGAGTCAGACGTTTACCGTAGGAGGCACGGAGACGGTTGTCGCAACGGTTTACGTCTCGTTAGACCCGGAGAACTGCGCCGGCCAGGACTGGCCACCATGTCCATACGTGAAACTGGGGACCGGCGGATGGGACGAGAGCGGCACGTACTACGTAACGCTCGAGCCGGGAACCTACACGATCCAGGCATCTGACGAGGAAAATCCCCAGGGATACGCATCCATCACGGTCCGGTGGCGCGACCGTGCACCTGTCGGAAAGAAGCTCGCCGGCGGACTTCGGATTGCCGAACTGCGGACCGTTGACGGCATGGGCAATACCTCGATCCGCAAGTACAGGTATGTCCTCCAGAGCGACAGCACGCGATCGAGCGGCATCGTGCATGTCGAGCCGCGGTACCACTACACATTCAGCGAGCCTACCTGCAAGTACGTGTCACGGTCGTCTATGTCCAAACTCCCGCTCGGCGGCGGCCCCCCGGTAGAGTACAGGGAGGTCACGGTCCTGCACGGCGCCAACGGGGAGTACGGCAGGACCCGTCATACGTTCCGTTCCATCATGGATGCCGCCGATGGAATGCCGGTCGGGGAATGGCCATACCTGACCTGGACCAGCGTGTCGTGGAAGCGGGGGCAGCCTCTCGAAGTTGTGGATTACAACGCCGGGGGGGCGATTCAGCGACGCACGGCATCCACGTATCGGTTCCGCGATGAAGACAACGAGCAGGTGACGACGCGGAGATTCCGCGGCATGTCGATTCTCTCCTGGCCCGGATTGACGCACTACGACACCGAATACTTCTTCGCCGATTATCAGGTCATCTCCGCCTGGGCCTATAAGGACACGGAAACCACGGTCCAGTACAATGAGGCCGGATCCAGCTCTGTCTCGACCGTGCGGACCTTCGTTTATGGCAACCCGGTGCACGCACAGCTCACGGAGGTGCGGGAGACGAACTCGGACGGGACCGAGCGGATCACGCGCATGAAGTATCCGGCCGACTACGCGACGGGCACGGCGAACGCGGAGGCGGCGGCGCTGACGGAGATGCAAGGCGCGGCGCACATGCACTCGCCCGTGATCGAGCGGTGGGTGGTCGAAAAGAGGGGTTCTACGGAGAAGGTGATCGAGGCGGTGCTGAGGACCTACAAGATCTTCGCACCGGGGCAGATCCTGCCGTTCCAGCGCTTCGTCCTGAACCCGGGGAGCCAGCCGTGAGCCGGCGGGGCGAAGCAGGCGCAGGCGGGCGGGCAGCGGCGCGGCGGTCGCGCGCCGCGCGCGGCCATGCACACCATACAATCCCTGAGCGACTTCCTGGAGGCCGTATGCGTATGGCTCTCGGCGCGAGGCTTCTGCTGATCGTCTTCTCGGCCATGCTCGCCGTGCCGGCCATGGCGAGCCGGGCGGCGGCCCAGCAGGACCCTCTCTGCATCAATTGTGATCCGGGCGGTGAGCCGCCGGTCTACGCGGTGGCTGTGACTCCCGACGGCGGCACCTTCGGCACGGTGCCGACGAACAAGAGCGGCCTCACGCTCTCGTTCACGGTCAAGAACACGGGCAACCATGCGACGGAGTTCTACAATCTGTCGTGCTCGGGCACGAACGGCATCACCTGTTCGCCCAATACCCTCTCCGTGGGCCTCAGTCCGGGGACGTCGAGGACCGTGACGGTGACGTTCTCGACCGGGAGCACGAGCGGGCCGGGGCGTGTGACGCTCACGGCGATGAGTTCAAACAGCACGAACTCGGGCTACTACACGGGCACGATCGTGCGCTACGGCGTAAGTGTTACACCGGACGGCTCGACGGCTCCCACGCGCAAGGCGAACACCGGCGGCTACAGCCAGACGTTCACGATCAAGAACACGGGCGAGACGTCGAACACGTACACGTTCACGTGCACCGGTTCGGGCGGGGTCATCTGCGGCACCGCTCCGTCGCCCGTCACGCTCGCGCCGGACTCGTCCACGACGCGCACGCAGAGCTACAGCGTGGGCGCGCCGGGCACGGGCAAGCTCACGCTCACCGCCACGGGCTCGAACGCGAGCAACTCCGGCTACTACAACGTCCCGATCGTCTCCTACGGCGTCAGCGTGACCCCGGACGGGACCACCACCCCGACCCGCAAGGCGAACACCGGCGGCTACAGCCAGACGTTCACGATCAAGAACACCGGCTCGACGTCGAACACGTTCACGTTCACGTGCACCGGTTCGGGCGGGGTCACCTGCGGCACCGCGCCGTCGTCCGTCACGCTCGCGGCGGGCGCATCCACGACGCGCACGCAGAGCTACAGCGTGGGCGCGCCGGGCACGGGCAAGCTCACGCTCACCGCCACGGGCTCGAACGCGAGCAACTCCGGCTACTACAACGTCCCGATCGTCTCCTACGGCGTCAGCGTGACCCCCGACGGTGCGACGGCGTCGGCCACGCCGTATTCCAGCGGCAGTCTCACGTTCACCATCAAGAACACCGGCTCGGCATCGAACACCTTCACGTTCACGTGCAGCAGCACAGGCGGGGTGACGTGCGGCACGGCGCCGGCACCGGTGACGCTGGCCGCGGGGCAATCGATCACGCGCGACCAGAGCTACAGCGTGGGAGGACCGGGCACGGGCACGCTCACGCTCACGGCCTCGGGTTCGAATGCGGCCAACAGCGGAAGTTACAGCGTCCAGATCACGGCGGTGGACGATCCGTTCCAGTCGAAGGTGAGCGGAGGTGCGTTCACGAAGGACAGCCGCTACGTGCTCCAGGAGACCGCGAACGACTACGACGCCTACGGCCGCATCGAGCGGCTCACCGACGCGCGCGGCAAGGTCACGAAGTACGCGTACGGCGGGACGAACGGCGCGTTCCTGACCCGGATCACGCGCCTGGCAGATGCGGGAAGTAGCGTGGACAGCCTGACAACCGTCCTCACGTACTACGAGGAGAGCGGTTACCTCAAGTCGATCAAGGACGAGGGCGGCAGCTCCCGCAGTTTCGTTTACGACGGCTTCGGCCGGCTCATCGAGATCAAGAACCACGCGGACTCAGTGGTCGAGGAGTATGCGTACCAGTACTCCAGGAAGAGCGAGAACGGCTGGACGTTCGACAGCGCGAGTCCGAACGTGATCACGACGACCACCTACCTCCAGCACTCGCCGTCCGTGAAGAGCGTGGTCAAGCGAGAGTACCTGGACGGGCTGGGTCGCACGATCCAGACCAACGTGCAGGACGGTTCGACGTACCACGTGACCGCCACGGAGTACGACGCCATGGGGCGGCCTCGGCGCGCCTGGAAGCCCTATCCGCGCACCTCGCCGGATTACGATGTGAATTTCGCTCTGCACGCAGCGGCATGGTATGACACTGTTTACGACTCGAACCAGGCCAAGCCTTACCGCGAGACGCAGTACACGGCCGATGCCCTCTCCCGGGTCAAGCGGGAGATCCCCGAGTACATCGGCGGCTCGGCGCCGGATACCGTGCTCTACGTCTACGGCGTCGATGGGGCGAACGACTGGACCTACACCGAGGTCACCGACGAGTCGGGCAAGAAGGTCCGGCGCTACAAGGACCTCTTCGGCAACGAAGTGAAGGTGGTGCTGGGCTACGGCGCCACGGAGGCGACGACGACCACGCTCGCCTACGACGTGCTCGGCCGGCGTACGCGCGCGACCGACCCGCGCGGACTCGTCACCACCTACACCCTCGACGGCCGCGGGCTGCTCACCCAGAAGACGAGCCCGGATGCCGGCACCGTGAAGCACAAGTACGACAGGGCCGGCAACCTGCGCTACACGCAGGATGCGAATCAGGCGGCCGCTGGGCAGGTCCACTTCACGACGTACGACTTCGCGGGCCGGCCGCTCACGTCGGGCGTGGGCCCTGCGACGTTCTCCAGCCTGGACCCCGACGCGGCCACGGCTCCGTCGCTCGAGACCACCACCGCGAACTGGCGCACGGTCTGGCAGTACGACGCCAAGCCGTCCCCGACGCTCTATCCCTGGAGCCTCTTCAGCGCGCAGATCGAGGCGGATACGCTGCTGAACGTCACGGGCCGGCTCGCTGCCGTCGCCAGCCGCTCGAACGGTGCCTGGCAGGTCGAGCTCTACAGCTACGACGCGGACGGGCGCATCGTGCGGCGCTACGTCCACACGCAACCCAACAGCGGCACGGGCGTGCTCATGGCGCTGAACACGAGAACCGTCTACGTGCGCGACCTTCGGGGCTCGATCACGGAGCGCCACGACTACGTCGGCACGCGGGCCTTCCACCACTGGTACGAATACGACGGCCGGGGCCTGCTCTGGAAGGTGTATGCGGACACGAGCGCGACCAGGCCGGATACGCCCGACGTCGTCTACACCTACCGCCCGAGCGGCGAGGTGGCGAGCCGGCAGTACGC
>DASVCS010000145.1:0-1314 GCA_036381495.1 Longimicrobiales bacterium | reverse complement strand
GCGCCAGGAGATCGGCGGCGCGACCTACCCGACCGCCTGGGATGCGCCGCACACGCTGGCGCTTTTCGCCAGTGTGCCGTTCTGGCGGAAGTGGACGCTGAACGCCGTCGTCCAGACGCACAGTGGGCGCGCGACGACGCCCGTGCTGGCGCGGAGCTACGAGCCGTCCTCGTTCGCTGAGCTGAACGACCTGACCGCCCGCTACCTGCGCGGCGAGCGCAACAGCCTGCGCATCCCGCCGTATCGACGGCTGGACCTGGGCGTGCGCCGGATGGGACGGCTCTGGGGCGCCGATTTCACGCTCGCGATCCAGGTGCTCAACATCCTCGCCCGCGACAACCCCATCGACTACGACTGGCAGCAGTACTTCGCCTTCGCGGGCGTCCCGGGGTTGGCACGGCCCGGGCGCTCCGGACTGCCGATCGTCCCGAGCATCGGCGTGGAGGCACGGTGGTGAGGCCGGGGCGGCGCGGCTCACGGATCCACGCGTTTCTGCTCGGGCTCGCGGCGCTGGCAGCGGCCGCGTGCGCGGGCGACACCGTCGTCGTTCCCGAAAGCGATGCGCCCTTCCTCTACCTCGTGCTGAACCGGCGGTCGCTCTCACAATACGACAGCATCTTCGAGCCTCACCAACTGGCGCTGCTGCTGACCCTCGGCTCGACGCTGGAGCCATCGCCGTACCGCACGGCCGAGCGCTTCGAGATGCGCCGGGCGTCGGACGGAGCACGCTTCGACTGGCGGATCTATCCCGACCTGATCCTCGATCCCGGGACTGCCAGCTCGGTCCAGCTCATTTACGGCAATTACCACCTGCCGGACACCTCCGGTCCGGCCGGCCTCGGCGCGGACAGTGTGTTGCCGGGCGAGACGTACACGCTCGAGATCGACACGGAAGGCGTCGCGCTGCGCGGAGAGGCCACGGTCCCGGCGCACTTCGCGGTCTCGGTGCGGGTCCGCGACGGACAGAGGATCGTGGAGTGGCCACACGTCGCGGGAGCGGCCGGCTACTTCGTCGGCGCCTACCCCTATTCTCCGGAACTCCAGACGGACACCTTCTACGTGATCCCCGCCGATGCGCCGGGCGGCCAGCCGATGCTCGTCACGGCCGTCGACGCCAACCTCTACCGCTACATCGCCGATGACGAGCTCGGCCGCGCCGGGATCGATGCCGGGTTCGGCGTCTTCGGCGGCGTGTCCGTGGCGAGTACGACGGTGCCGGGTCGGTGAGGGGCGGTTCGACATCGGCGCACCGTATCCGGGGCGCGGCGTGCATCGGAATGCCCCTCTTGACCCGGGCTCCGGCATTGCTTATGC
>DASVCS010000144.1:0-1594 GCA_036381495.1 Longimicrobiales bacterium | reverse complement strand
GCCCCGCGATTCGCCCGGGGCGGCATCCGCGAGCAGCGTCGCCGTCATCACCCCGCCGATCCCGGCGCTCGTGTTCCCGACCACGGATGGGTGGCGACCCTCGAACACCGTCGCCTCCGGCTCCGCGCCCACGAGCGGCGTGAACCCCTCCGGCGGCGACGGGTGACGGAACAGGTACGTGCGGCCGCCGGCGTAGATCGCGAGCGGGATGGCGAGCGGATCGAAGCCCGGCCACAGCGTCCGGTCCGCCGCGACCCGCTCGACCTCGCGCGCGATGGCGAGCGCGCGCTCCGCGTCCTGCGCGACCGCCGGCGGCGCTACGTGCTGCGCGACCGCTGATGGCTTCGCGCCCTGCGCGACCGCCGGAGGCGCTGCTGCGACGAGCAGCGCCGCGGCCAGCCCGGCCGCGACCTTACCGTGTCCCATGGTTTCTCCTTCCCTGTCGCCGCGGACCCGCGCGTCCGTGCTCCCGCGACGCCCCACGCCGTCGACACGACGTCGTCACGCGCGACGAAGGCGTCGAGACCGGTGCCGATTCCGTCACAACGCGCCGGCCTGCGCCGCGAGCCGGGCCAGCTCCTCCCGGTACACCCGCTTCAGCAGCGCCGGCGCGAGCAGCCGTTCGACGAAGCCCGCGATGCCCGCCGCCCGCCACGTCGTCTGGATCTTCACACGTGTGCCGCCCGCCCCGGAGGCGTCCACGGTGAACGTCGTCACGGTCCCGCGCTCGTCGAGCCCGCGCTCGACCAGCACGCGCCCGGGCTCGGGCTCGACGACCTCCGCGCGCATCTCCCTCACCCTGCCGCCGCTCTTCATGCCGAACCGGATCACCGTGCCCGCGCCCACGCCTCCCTGCTCCACGTGCAGGTGCGTGAACCAGCGCGGCGGCAGGATCAACGGGTGCCCCTCGCGGTAGTCGGCGAGGATTCGGTAGACGACGTCCGGCGGAGCGGCGATCTCCGCGGATTCCCGAACCACGACCTCGGGCATGGGGTTCAGCTCCTTCCGGTTGGATCCGACGGCGCGGCTGCGTGGCGCACGGAAATATACAGCGCCACGCCGAAGACCAGGATCCCGGTGAAGTGGATGACCTTCGCGACGAGCCAGTCCTGCTGCAGCAGCCCCAGCCGGAGCAGGATATGGTGCCAGTCGTGCTCGCCGCCGCCGACGAGCGGGAGCACGCGGCTCCGCGCGTCCGCGGCATAGACGGAGATGTTCCAGAAGTTCTGCGCGACCCACCACAGCACGACGCCCGCCGCGTACCCGTCGCCGCGGCGGAGGAAATAGGCGACGAACGCGCCGGGCATGAGGAGCTGGAACAACGTCCCCCCGAGCAAGCCCATGAACTCGCCGAACGGCGCGAAGACCAGGTGCCCGGTCTCGTGGATCGCCAGGTCCACGCTGTCGAGGAGCCGACCCTCCTCGGGGCTGGTCATGCAGATCACGCCGAAGAGGGCGAGGAAGAGGATGAAGGCGAGGCGGAGGGGGCGGGTGGAGTTTGGCATCATAGGCATGGGGGCATGGTCATTTCCGCGCGATCCTGAGAAAACAAATTTACTCGAATCGCAACAATCGAATCAGGGACGAGGGATCC
>DASVCS010000143.1:0-9524 GCA_036381495.1 Longimicrobiales bacterium | reverse complement strand
CGGGCTGGAGAAGAAGAACCGGCTGATCAACGAGAAGGAACGCGAGATCATCGCCTATCACGAGGCCGGCCACGCGATCGTGGCCGAGCGCGTCGAGACCGCCGACCCGGTGCACAAGATCTCGATCATCCCGCGCGGCGTGAGCGCGCTCGGCTACACGCAGCAGCTCCCGACGGATGACCGCTACCTGCTCCAGAGAAAGGAGCTACTGGACCGGCTCACCGTGCTGTTGGGGGGTCGAGCGGCCGAGGGGCTGGTCTTCGATGAGATCTCGACGGGCGCGGGGAACGACCTCGAACGGGCCAGTGAGATCGCGCGGCGGATGATCATCGAGTTCGGCATGTCCGATGCGGTGGGGCCGGTCAATCTGCGGCGGGAACGCGCAGCGGCCGCCCCGGACCTGCGGGAGATGCCGCTCGACGGCGGCCGCGCGTACAGCGAGGCGACGGCGCAGACGATCGATGAAGAGGTGCGCCGCGTCCTGAGCGAAGCCCGCGATCGTGCGTTCGGGATCCTCGAACGGGACCGCGCGGTCCTCGATGAACTCGCGCGTCGCCTCCTCGACAAGGAGGTCGTCGACCGGGCGGAGCTGCGCGAACTGATGGGCCGGCCGCCACAGGAGCCGGGCGACGAGAGTCGGCCCGAGATCGGCCACGCTCCGGACCAGGCGGCGGATTGAAAGGCGCACCATGGCGCAACCCAGTCACGACGCGTCCCCGGGCGCGACGCAGCCGCCCCTCGAGTTCGGCGGTGCCGAACGCCCCCGCGCATTCGCGCGGTTCCTGCGCTCGCACGGCGGGGAAGTGCACATGGTCGCGCTCCAGGACTACCCCGACCCCGATGCGATCTCCTCGGCGCTCGCCTACCGCATCCTCGCCGGGTGCTGCGACATCGAGGTCGACATCGTCTACGACGGGCGGATCAGCCACCAGGAGAACCTGGCGCTCGTCCACCTGCTCGACATCGATCTGACCCGCTTCACCGAGGCGCTCCCGCTGGACCGCTACGACGGCGCCGTCTTCGTTGACAACCAGGGGACGACGACGCGGCTGACCGACCGGCTCGAAGAGGCCGGGATCCCGGCGCTGGCGGTGATCGACCACCACGCGCCGCAGGGGCTGTTGCACCCCGAGTTCAGCGACATCCGGCCGGTCGGCGCCGCGGGCACGATCCTCACCGACTACATCCGGAGCGGCGAACTGATCACGCTGGACCGCGACTCGCCGGAGCACGTCCACCTGGCCACCGCGCTCGTCCACGGGCTCCGCAGCGAGACGAACGGCTTCATACGGGCCGGCCCCGAGGAGTACATGGCCGCCGCGTTCCTGAGCCCGTTCATGGACCCGCAGCTCCTGGAATCCGTGCTGCGCGTCCAGCGCTCACGCGGCACCATGGAGGTGATCCGCGTCGCACTCACGGACCGCGTCGTCCGCGGCGGCGTCTCGCTCGCCGGCGTCGGCTATCTACGCCATGCCGACCGCGATGCCATCCCGCAGGCCACCGACTTCCTGCTCACCGAGGAGAACGTGCACACGGCGATCTGTTACGGGATCGTGCTGGGCGAGGGCGAGCGCGAGACGGTGGTCGGGAGCGTGCGGACCTCGAAGCTGACGCTGGATGTCGACCAGTTCCTCAAGACCGCGCTGGGTACCGACTTCCGCGGAAGGTACTACGGCGGCGGCCGGAGCCGGGCCGGCGGCTTCGAGATCCCGATCGGCTTCCTCGAAGGGACCACGGAACCCGAGCAGATGCGGCTCAAGTGGGACGCCTTCAACCGGCAGATCCGCGCCAAACTGTTCCGCGCGATCGGCATGGAATCGGGGGAGGAGGCGACGACCTGAGCCGGCGTCCGCCCGTCACGCCATTGCCATCCACTCGCAGCACGGCTCCCCGTGCACGGCACACCGGTTGTGCCCGACCTGTGGCCGACTGCCGGTGTGGAGATGGACCAGCTCCTCCAATGCCGCGCTGTACAGCACGCACGCCGTCCCACCGGGATCCGCCCGCGCGGTCAATGCATCGGTGATCCGTGCGCGCAGCGGCCACCCGGTCACTTCCAGACGGCCCGGACCGACCACGCGCCGCAGCATCGCGCGAACGGAACGACGCACCGCGGCGGTGCGCGCCGCTCGCGGCAGCAGGCGGAAACTCCGCCGCGGCGTCGATCCGCCGAAGTGCCGACGCGCCACCTGAGCGCCCGCGTCCCGCAGGATCGGCTCCGCATCCGGCCGGCGCATCACCAGCCGCAGGAGGTCGAGCACCTCCTCGACCGGGACGTCCCGCCCACGGCGCGCCTCCTCCTCGTACCGATGGATCCGTGTCTCGATCACGCCCGTCAGCCCCAGGCGCCGCGGCAGACTCGCCGCGAGATCCTCATCCTCCAGGACCTCCCGCGGCCGGTCGTGCATGCGGATCGACTCCAGCAGCGCCAGCGGGAGCCACGGCGCCATCATGACGCGCGGACCGACTCGTTCGCCCTGTTCTTTTACCGCACTCATCGCCCTTCCATCCGATGCGGGTGCACCCCTAATCTGACCCCCATCCCCACCCTCTGGCAACGCCTCCCTCGCGGCCCGCATCCTGCATCCCACGCCCGCACCCCGGCGTTCGCCCGCCAGTTCGAGGAGTGAAAAGGCCATGGTCGACCAGAGTTGCGTCTTCTGCCGGATCATCGGCGGCGAGGAGATGGTCAGCATCATCTATGAAGATGACGACGTCCTCGCCTTCATGGACATCCAGCCGGCAAGCGCCGGGCACACACTCGTCGTCTCCCGCGACCACTACCCCACGCTCTTCGACTTGCCCGATGAACTCGCCGCCCGCTGTCTTGCCGTAGCCAAGCGCATCGCACCCGGGATCCGCAACGCCACCGGCGCCGACGCCATCAACGTCTTCAGCGCCAACGGCCGCGCCGGCGGTCAGGACGTCCCACACTTCCACCTGCACCTCATCCCCGTCCGCGACGGCCAGCCCTTCCCACTCCAACTACCACCCGCGGACGCCGTCATCCCCACCCGCTCCGAACTCGACATCATGGCCGCCCGCATCTGCCGCGCGATCCAGACCGAGGCACCCGTGCTGCGGCAATGATGCAACGGGCGCCCGAAACGGAGTCGGGAGGGCTCAGCTCCGGGCCGGATACAACTTCGCATGGGTCGTGCGTGGTTCGGGGCGACGCCTCGGAGCGGGAACGGGATGGGAACGGCCGGGAACGGGAGCGGGAGCGGGAACGTTTACGTTTACGTTTACGTTTACGGGCACGGAGGGCGCTCCCCGCTTCCCGTAAACGTAAACGCTCCCGCTCCAGGCGGCGCAGCCGCCGCTCCCGTTCCCGCGCAGTAACGCTGACCGGTTCACCCGAACTCGATGCGAGCCTCGCTCCGGGATCCGCCACGGTTCCGCGGCGCTGGCGGTGAGGCGTGCGGGACGTTAACATCATCTCATGCGACGCTATCCGCTCTACGATCCGCCCGAGTACCTCGACGGGACCCCCGACCCGGCCCTGGTCGAGGAGTATCGCGACCGGATCCGCGCCGATGAAGAGCGGCGCGCGGTCGTCGACGCGCTGGATGAGGGCGCGCTCCTCGGGTTGTACGAGGGGCTGGTACGGAATCGCCTTCACGACATCGCGCTCAAGCGTTGGGTCCGTCAGGGCGTCCTCTCGAAGGCGTGGCTGGGGACCGGTGAAGAAGCGGTCACGATCGGGAGCGTGCACGCGCTCGAGCGTGATCGCGACGTCGTGGCGCCCATGATCCGCAACGCCGGCGCGTGCCACGAGATGGGGATCCCGCTCGTCGACCTGTTCCGGGGCTGTCTCGGCACGGCGGATGGACCCAACGGCGGGCGGGACCTGCACCTGGGCGACCTTGCGCGCGGCGTGATCCAGCCGATCTCCCACGTCGCCGAGATGGTGCCCGTCATCACGGGGATCGCGCTGTCGTTCAAACGTCGGCGCGAGCGGCGCGTCGCGCTCACGTGGGTCGGCGACGGCGCCACCAAGACGGCGGCGTTCCACGAGGGGATCAATCTCGCCGCCGTGTTGAAGGTCCCCGCGATCTTCATCCTCCAGAACAACCAGGTCGCGCTCGGCACCCGGCTGGACCAGCATCAGGCGGGCGACTTCCGCGCGTGGCCCAGGATGTACGGCGTCGCGGGCGCGTGGGCCGACGGCAACAACGTGCTCGATGTCTTCGCGGCCACGCGGCTGGCGGCGGATCGCGCGCGCGCCGGCGATGGCCCCGCGTTGCTGGTCGTGGACACGTTCCGCATGGGCGGCCACGCCACGCACGACGAGGCCGAGGCCCGCGCGACGTTCTCCGCGGAACTCTTCGCGCATTGGGGACGCCGCGACCCCGTGGCGCTCTACGAGGCGTACCTCATGGACATCGGCATCGCCCGGGGTCGCCTCGAAGCGATCGAGGAGCGCGTCGCCGCCGAGGTCGACCACGCCGCCGAAACCGCGCTCCTCTCGCGCGACCGTGCCATGCCGCGCCCCGAAACAGCCGAGTTCGACGGCATCAGCGCCGGCACCCGCCAACCCGGCCTGGCCACCCGGATCCGCGGCTGAGGCCGAAGCCGAGGTTTCCGTGCGCGTGCGGGTGCGCGAGCGCGTGCGCGACCCGCTCCCCGTAAACGTAAACGTTCCCGCTCCCGTTCCCGGCCGTCCCCGGCCATGCCGGGGCCTCCCCCCCTCCACCGCATCCCCTCCCGGGCACTCCCTAGCCCTAGCCCCAGCCCCAGCCCTAGCCCGGGCGCCCCCGGCGCCCCCACTGGTACGTTTCTTCCGCTCGAACGGCGCGTCGCCGACGAGAGGAGCCAATGAACGGGGCTGAATTCACGATCGGGGTCGAGGAGGAATATCAAGTCGTCGATCCCGACTCGGGTGCGCTGCGCGGCCGGGCGCCGGAACTGCTGGCGGAGGATGGGCCGATCCGCGAGGAGTACCAGCGCACCATGCTCGAGGTCAGTACGCCGATCTGCACATTGGCCGAGGAGGTGCGTCGTCGCGTCGCCGAACGCCGATCGTTCGTCCAACGGTTGGCCGCAGGGAAGGGGCTTGCGGTCGCGGCTGCCGGGCTGCACCCGGTCGGACCGTACCCGGAGGAGCAACTCAGCGAGGTCGAATCCTTCCATCGCACCGCGGCGCGCGGCGGCGCACCCTGGAGGATGATGCACATCTTCGGGATGCACGTGCACGTGGCGGTTCCCGACCGCGAGGCCGCGGTGCGCGCCATGGCCGGTGCGACGCCATTCCTTCCGCACCTCCTGGTCCTGTCGGCCAGCTCGCCGTTCCATCTCGGTCGGGACACGGACTTCCAGAGCTACCGCACGGTCTTGCGGGACATGTCGCCCCGCGTCGGTCCGCCGCTGCCCGTGATCTCCATCGCCGAATACGACACCCTCGTCCGCCTCCTGGCGGGCGGTCCGGTGCGGCCCGGCGAGAACAGCCCGCTCGCGTGGGACGTCCGGCCCAGCGAGCGCTATCCCACCCTCGAATTCCGTCTCTTCGACGTCGGACCGTGGCTCGACACCGTCGCCCTCCTCGCCGCCATGGCTCGCGCGCTCACCGCCATGTTCGCGGACAAGCCGGTGGGACAGCAGACGGGCACCGAGATGCAGCTCATCCGCGAGAATCGCTGGCGCGCCGCTCGTTTCGGGCTCGACGCGAACTTCCTGCGGCTCGACCCGCCCACGGGCGAACAACGGGATGCGCGCGCCTCGATCCGCGCGCTCGGAGAGCGCCTCGCACCGATCGCCGAGCGCCTCGGCGATGGCGACGTCCTCGCCGATCTCGATCGCATCCTCGCCCGCGGAACCGCTGCCACCGCAATGCGCGAAGTCCATCAGCGGACCTCGTCCTTCCCCGCCGTCGTCCGGTGGGTCGTCGAGCAGACGCAGGTGGGGGCGGCGGGCGGGTGAAAGGACGGGAACGGGATGGGAACTGCCGGGAACGGGAGCGGGAGCGGGAACGTTTACGTTTACGGGATGGGGGCGGCCGGGAGCGGGAACGGAACGGCCGGGAACGCGAGCGGGCCGCGCACGCGCACGGCAAGGGCCGGGGGACGGGTGGCGGGGCCCGGCCTCACCCGGCCTCGCCGCCGATCACACCGCAGGCGTCCGCGAGCTCCAGGAACTGGACCAGGATTCTGTGCGTCAGTCCCCAGATCACGTACTCGCCGAAGCGCAGCGAGGGATAGGCGCGGCTGCCTTCCTCGAGGTCGACCAGGATTTCGCTGACCGCGGCGGGGTCCCGTAGCGCCGGGAGTGGGACCCAGAGCGCGGCATCGACCTCGCGGGGGTCGGGGGTGGCGGTCGTGTCGGGGGGTACACCGATCACGAACGGCGCGATCGTGATCGGCGGCAGGCGCGGGTTCCCCGGGCGAACCTCGTCGAGCGCACCCAGCGGCTGGCCGATCCGCGCCAGCGGGATCCCCGTCTCTTCCGCCGTTTCGCGGAACGCCGTCGCAATCAAGTCGGCATCGCCGGGATCCCTGCGGCCGCCCGGCAGCGCCATGTGCCCGGACCACGGGTCCGCCTCGTGCTCGGCGCGCTTGATCAGCAGCAACTCCAGCTCGCTGCGTGCGCGGAGCACGAGCGCGACCGCGGCTTCCGCTCCCGCGCGCGACCGCGGCAGCCGTCGCGCGGGGCGACCTTCGAATCCGCGCCGCAGGCGGATCAATCGTGCGTCGAGGACCATGTCCCCCTTCGATTTCGGCGCACCATCCCCGCCGGCGCGATGCGGGAGCAATACCGGCCGCGCCGTGTATGATACCCGTGCCTCGATCGTGCCGACGAGAAGGACGGAGTCGCCGCGAGCGGATCTTCCTGAGGGACGACCATCGCTGCGTCTACTGCGGCGGGCTCTTCCCCGCCGCCGAACTGACGCTCGATCACGTCGAGCCGCGGGTCAAGGGCGGCGACCACTCCGACGGGAATCTCGTGGCCTGCTGCCGGAAATGCAATGCGGCGAAGGGCGGGGAACCGGCCTGGTCGTTCCTCGCCCGCCACCCGGAACTCCGCGAGAACTTCCTCCGGTACGCCGGTGCCGTATGGCCCCGGTTGCGGCGCGCGGTCGAGGCGGCGGCGGACGGGTCAAGCGGCCTTTCGTCGCCTTAACAGCGCCTCACGCCATAACAGTTCGACGGGGGAGCCCCGGCCGCCGCGCGGACCGGGACGACGATCCCCATGACCCGGGTTCGCCGGATGCGACGTCCAACACGGAACGGACTCCTGCTGATCGTGTCGCTCTGCGCGGCGGCGGTGGGGTGCGGTCCGCGTGGCAGCGGACCGGGGCCGGACATCGGGCGTGCGGTAGCTCGGGGGAGGGCGGCGGCGGCGGGGTGGGTCGAGCAGGGCCGAGAGGCTGCGGGGACGACCGCCGAGGCGACCATTGCGCTCGGCTACCTCGAACGGCTCCGGTTGGGGCTGGGGAGCCCGTTCCGGCTCATCGACTTCGCGTTGCACGATCCTCGCCTCGAGGCGTCGACGCGGCGCCGGCTGGGATGGGCGCTTCTCGCGCGGACGCTGGACGGCGAGGCGTACCGAATCGATGCCGCGGCGTTGGACCGCATCGGGTTGGCGGGTGTGGGCGCGCGGCCGGGGGTCGGGCGTTACCATCTCGAACTGATCGAGGGCGCGGTCTCGGAGTCGCGGGACCCGCGCGGCGGCGAGCTGGCCGTGCGGCTGGCGTACGCGCTGGCGGCGGCCGCGGGCGATGTGCGGCGGGAAGCGGTCACGCTGGCCGCGCAGGCCGCGGCGCTGATCGTCGACCGGGAGTTGGCCCGCGCCGACGCAATGCGGCTGATCCGCGTCGCCGAAGCGACGGACGCCGATCCCTTGCGGCTGCTCTCCACCTGGCGCGCGGAGCGGCGCTTCCAGGTGGGGCAGCCGCCGCTGGCGCCGATGCCTCTCGATGTCGAGCGTGAGGCGATGCAACTCGCGCCGCGGCTCGCCATGGCGATCAACGCGCTGGCTCCGCGGCTCGGCGGCGGCGCAGCAGCCGCCACGGAAGCCGCTCCCACGACCGCGCCGCTCCCCGGTCCGGCGGCCGCGCGCCACATGGCCGCGCTCGCGGACTCGCTGAACGCGCCGCCGCAGACCGCGATCACCGTTGCGGTGGACGTACATCGCTACGAACTCCTGGACGGGCCAGGGCTGACGGACGCCGAGCGGGGCGCGCTGGAGCGGTTCATCGAGCGAGCGCGCAACGAGGAGCGGTTCGCCGCGGAATACGCGCTCCTCGGCGCGCGCGGGACGCGGTCCGCGGCCGGCACGCTCGCGCGCATCGCGCTCATGGCGGCGGTCGGGCTCCGGCCCTTCGCCCAGGAGCCCGTCTGGTTCCCGGGATTCGGTGGACCCTCGACCCGCGAACTCGAAGACCGCTTCGGCCTCGCCTTCGTCCGCTTCGACCGGGATGTGCCGGCCGCATGGCGCCCGTTCTACCGCCGGGTCCTCGTCGATGCGCTTGCCGACCTCCAACGCGTGCTGCCGGCGCTTGACCTGCGCGGACTCGGGATCCACTTCGGCGAGAGCCGCAGCAAGGCGGCCACGCTGGCGATCCACGATCCACGGCGCCGCACCATCTATCTGCCGCCCGCCACGGGCGCCGGGACCATCGCCCACGAGGTCGCCCACGACCTGGACTGGCAGGTCGCGCTCCGCCGCTACCGGGTACGCGGCGACTACGGCTCGGACCGCGCCACGCGCGCCGGTCTCGACCGCGACCGCCTCGCCATCTCGGTGCGCCGCCTCAGCACGGCCCGGCTGCTGCCACCCATCCCCGGCGACCCGGCGCCCGTCGCACACGACCGCCGCCCCGCCGAGGTCTTCGCGCGGAGCATCGATTGGTTCGTCGCCGTGTCACTCGCGCGGAACGGACGCATCAACGGGTACCTCTCTTCGGTTCAGGACGAACTGCTGACCGGCTACGGGACCGTCACGCCGCCCGACATCACGGGCGAGGCCGGCCGGGCCCTCGTCAGCATCCTCGATGAGGTCGCGCCGCTCTATCCCGAGACACGTGAATGGTTCCTGCGAAGCTATGGACCGGAACGGGCGCCCACGGCCTACGACCTGGTACGCCGGATCGTCGAGGCCGACCTCTCGGCGGCGCCGCGGACGGTCCACGGCACGGGGGAGGATGAGCCCGCCGAGGCGGCTGTCGAACTCTCCGTCATGAGCCGCGCCGCCGCGCGGTTCGATGCCCTCGCCGCCGCGCGGGATCGCGCACTCGCCGCGATCGACGACTGGGTCTGCGCCACCCCGGGCACAGCGTACGATGCGCGCGTCGAGATCGCACGCCGCCGCCTCGTCGCCCGCGTGACCACCGCCCGCGGCCGCGGACTCGCGCTCCGCATTGCCGAACACATCGCCGGCGCCGATGGACGCGCCTGGCTCGCTCGCAAGCTCTACGGCGCACCCTGGCCGGCCGCGGACGTGGATTCCGCCACCGCCGCGCTGCTGACCGAACTCGCCGATCGCGTCGCGGCGCTGGACGAGCCCGAGCACAGCCGCACCTTCGCGGC
>DASVCS010000142.1:0-1630 GCA_036381495.1 Longimicrobiales bacterium | reverse complement strand
CGGCGTGTCCAGGCACCCGATCAGGTTCATCAGCGTCGACTTGCCCGACCCCGACGGACCCATCACCGCCACGTACTCGTTCCGCTCCACCACCAGATCCACACCCCTCAACGCATGCACCACCTCCGCTCCCACCACGTAGTCCTTCCGCAGGCCCTCGATCCTGATGACGGCGTGGCCGTTGCCGGCCGCCCGGGTCGCGCCGCTCACTGGCCCGCCTCCTGGCTGACGCGCGGCGCTTGCCGCGACTCCTGCATCGCACGCACCGGCTGGCCGGTCCGCAGCGTCCTGATCGCCTCGTACGGACCGGCGATGATCGAGTCACCCTCGGCGATCCCGCTCACGATCTCGAAGTAGTCTCGCCCGACGATCCCCACCTCGACGGGCACGAACTCCGCCTTGCCGCCGCGCACGACGAAGACACCCTCCTGGTCCATCCCCGAGTTGTCCAGCGCGGCGGCCGCGGCGCGCGCCTCGCGCTGCTCCTGGGGCAGCACCTCTCCGGCTTCCCGCTCGCGAACCGTGAGCGCGATGATCGGGATGGCGAGCACGCTGTCACGCGTCGCGGTCACGATGTCCGCCGTCGCCGAGAGATCCGGCCGCAGGCCCGGCGGCGGGTTCTCCAACCGGAGAACGACCTCGAAATCCACGGCCTGGCCCTGGCTCTGCCCGGCAGCACCGGCCAGCGAGCCCGGAGGCCGGACGGCGCTGTGCCCGATCTCGACCACGCGGCCCGTGAACGTCCGCCGGGGGAACGCGTCGATGCTGATCCTGGCGCTGTCGCCGAGCTCGATCTCGGGGATGTCGGTCTCGTCGACCCGGATCACCGCCTCCATCAGGCTGAGGTCGCTGATCGTGAGGAGCAGACTCCCCGGGTTGTTCATGGTCCCGACGATCGCCGTCTCGCCCTCTTCGACGGCCAGCCGGGTGACGACCCCGTCGATGGGCGCGCGGATCACCGTCTTCGCGAGCCGGTCTTCCGCCTCCCCCAGCGCGGCGCGCGCCTGCGCCACGCTGTACGTCGCAGCTTGCGCGAGCTCGGTCTGGATCCGCACTTCCGTCTCGGCTTCCTCGAGAGCCTGCCGGCTCACGAAGTCGGAATCCTGTGCGGCCAGCGCGCGGGCGCGCGCGAGCATCCGCTCCGCTTGCAGGAGGTTCGCCCGGGCCTGGGCTTCGCGGGCCAACGCCTCGCTGACTCCTGCCCGTGCGCGGGCGACCGCCGCTTCGTACTGCGTCGGGTCGATGCGGAGCAGCACCTGGCCACGTCGCACGACGTCTCCTTCCGCGACGTGGAGCTCGATGATGCGGCCCATGATGTCTGCCTGGACGTCCACGGACCGGTGCGGCCGGATCCAGCCGCTGCCCGTGACGATGGCCTCGAGATCGCGGCGGGTGACGGTCTCGATGCGCACCTCCGGGCCCGCGCGGCCCCCCCGCTGCAGGGAGTACATGCCGGCGGTGGCGAGGAGGAGCACGCCGCCGCCGATGATCCACCGCGTGCGCCGTCTCATCGGTCGTCCTCCGGCCCGGCGGGCGGGCCGCCCTGCGGGGCTCCTTGCGTCCGGTCGCCGGACCCGGACGGCCCGGGCGCAGCGGCGTCCTCCTCGGGCGGCGGCTGGGGTCCGGGCGC
>DASVCS010000141.1:0-81095 GCA_036381495.1 Longimicrobiales bacterium | reverse complement strand
GGCCGGAGCGCAGCAGCCGCAGCCGTACCGCCCCGCGGCCCTCACGGCCGCCGACTACGCTCGCGCGGAGCGGTTCATGGGCTGGAACACGCGGCCGCTGGTCTTCGGCGCCTCCGTCCGCGCGACGTGGCTGCCGGACGGCGACTTCTGGTACGGCAACGCGACGCCGCGCGGGTTCGAGTTCGTCCGGGTCGATCCCGAAGAGCGGAAGAAGACGCCTGCGTTCGATCAGGCGGCGATCGCCACGGCGCTCTCCGCCGCGTTGGACACGACCATCGACGCGTTCCACCTGCCGTTCTCGCGGTTCGAGTACTCGGCGGACGGCGAGTCGATCTCGTTCCAGCTCCGGTCGGGCAACTGGCGCTGCCGCCTGGATGGCGGCCGGTGCACGGCGGAAGATGCCGGCGACTCGCAGGCGCTCCGCAACGCCGTCGTCTCGCCCGATGGCCGGCGCGCGGCCTTCATCCGGGATTGGAACCTGTGGGTCCGCGACCTCGAAACGGGGGAGGAGACGCAACTCACGACCGATGGCGTCGAAGACTTCGGCTACGCCACGAACAACGCCGGCTGGGTCCGCAGCGACCGCCCCGTCCTGCTCTGGTCGCCGGATTCCCGCAAGATCGCGACGTTCCAGCACGACTCGCGCGGCGTCGGGATGATGTACCTCGTCCACACGAGGGTGGGGCACCCCGAGCTCGAAGCGTGGAAGTACCCGCTCCCGGGCGACAGCGCCATCTTCATGATCCACCGCGTGATCATCGACCTGGACCGCCCGGCCGGCTCGCGCGTGATCCGGCTGAAAATGCCGCCCGACCCACACCGCTCGACGATCTGCGACCACGTGTACTGCCGGGGCACGTGGGCCGATGTCGAGTGGTTCCCGGACGGCTCGAAGCTCGCGTTCGTCTCGTCATCCCGCGACCACAAGCGGGCCGCGCTCCGGATCGCGGACGCCGAGACGGGCGCTGTCCGGACCGTCCTCGAAGAGACCGTGCCGACCTTCTTCGAGTCCGGCTTCAACATGGTCAACTGGCACGTGCTCCCCGAGTCGAACGAGGTGATCTGGTACTCGCAGCGCGACGACTGGGGGCACCTCTATCTCTACGATCTCGAAACGGGGCGGCTCAAGCACCGCATCACGAGCGGCGACTGGAACGTGCTCCAGGTGCGTCGCATCGACCGCGAGGAACGGACGATCTACTTCACCGGCGCGGGCCGCGAGCCGGGCGACCCCTACTTCCAGTACCTGTACCGCGTGGGGCTGGAAGGTGACGACCTCGAGCTGCTCACGCCGGACAGCGCGAACCACGAGATCGACATCTCGCCCGACGGCCGCTGGTTCATCGACAGCTATTCGACGCCCACGACGCCGCCGATCACCGTACTGCGGGAGATGGATGGCGACGTGCGGCTCACGCTCGAAGAGGCCGACATCTCGCGCCTCCTCGCCGCGGGCTGGCAGCCGCCGATCCCGTTCACGGTCAAGGCGCGTGACGGCAAGACGGACCTGTACGGATTGATGTACCGCCCGACGGACTTCGATCCGACGAAGAAGTACCCGATCATCAACCACATCTACCCGGGCCCGCAGACCGGCAGCGTGGGGAGCCGCAGCTTCTCCCCGTCGCGCGGGGATACTCAGGCGCTCGCCGAGCTGGGCTTCATCGTGATCGAACTCGACGCCATGGGCACGCCCATGCGCTCCAAGTCGTTCCACGCCGCGTACTACGGCAACATGGGCGACAACGGGCTCCCCGACCAGATCGCCGCGATGAAGCAGCTCGCGGCGCGCTATCCCTGGATCGACCTCGACCGCGCGGGCATCTACGGCCACTCGGGCGGCGGCTTCGCCTCCGCCGACGCGATCCTGCGCTACCCGGACTTCTTCGATGTCGCGGTTTCCGAGGCCGGCAACCACGACAACCGCAGCTACGAGGATGACTGGGGCGAGAAGTGGCAGGGGCTGCTCGAGCGCCGGCCGGACGGCACGACCAGTTACGACAACCAGGCGAATCAGCTCCTGGCCGAGAACCTGAAGGGCAAGCTCCTGATCGCGCACGGCACCACGGACAACAACGTGCCGCCGTTCAACACGCTCCTTCTGGTCAATGCGCTGATCGACGCCAACAAGGACTTCGACCTGATCCTGCTGCCGAACCGCCGCCACGGCTTCGGCAACGAGCCGTACATGGTCCGCCGGCGCTGGGACTACTTCGTACGGAACCTCCTGGGCGCCGAACCGCCGCACGAGTACGAGTTCGGCCGCTCCCAACGGGGAGTCGCGGCGAGCTCGTGACGGGCAGTCCACCGGAACCGTTCGGCGTCGTCGTCGCCGGAGCGCGTGGTCGGGGTACTACAGCTCGATCTGGACGCCGAGCTCGACGACCTGATCGGCCGGCAGGCGGAAGAACGATGCGGCGTTTCGCGCGTTGCGCGACATCAGGCTGAAGAGTTTCTCGCGCCAGAGCGCCATTCCACGCCTTCGCCTGGAGGCGAGCAGCGTCTCGCGTCCCAGGAAGTAGGTCGTCCGCGCCGGTTCCAACGCGAGCCGATCATCGCGGATCGCGGCGAGCGCCGCCGGCACGTCCACATCTTCCATGAAGCCGTAGCGGAGCGTGACCTGGAAGATGCCGCTGCCGAGCGGCTCGACCACGGCCCGCTCCGCGGCGGGCACGACCGGGATCTCCGCCGTCTGGACGGAGAGGAAGATCACGCGCTCGTGGAGCACGTAGTTGTGCTTCAGGTTGTGGAGCAGCGCGGGTGGCGTGCCGTTCGGGTCGCTGTACATGTACACGGCCGTGTAGGGCACGCGGACCGGGGGATGGGCCTCGATCTCTCGCAGGAAGAGATGCCGGGGCAGCGTGCGCTCGCGGATCCGCTGCGCGAGGATCTGCCGCCCCCGCTTCCACGTCGTCATGAGCGTGAACGCGACGGCGCCCACCAGGAGCGGGAACCAGCCGCCGGCCGGGATCTTCAGCAGGTTCGCGCCCCAGAAACCCACATCGATCGCGAGGAAGAAGCCGGCCAGCAGCATGGCCAACGGCAGGCTCCACTTCCACCGTTCCCGCGCGACGACGTAGAACAGCATGGAAGTGACGACCATGGTCGTGGTCACGGCCACGCCGTAGGCCGCCGCCAGGCTGCTGGATGACCGGAATCCCAGGACCAGTCCGATCGTCGCGAACATGAGCGTCCAGTTGATCCCCGGGATGTAGATCTGGCCGATCGCCTCTGCGGAGGTGTGTTCGATCGTGACGCGCGGGCTGTAACCGAGCTGTACGGCCTGCATCGTGAGCGAGTACGAGCCGGAGATCAGGGCCTGCGACGCGATCACCGTGGCGGCGGTCGCGATGAGGACCAGGGGATAGATCGCCCACGGCGGCGCGAGCCGGTAGAACGGGTTGTGCGCGGCCTCCGGCGTGTGCAGCAGCAGCGCGCCCTGGCCGAAATAGTTGAGCAGCAGCGCCGGCAGGACGAGCCCGGACCACGCCAGCCGGATCGGGCGGCGCCCGAAGTGGCCCATGTCCGCGTACAGCGCCTCGCCGCCCGTCACCACCAGGAAGACCGCGCCGAGCACGAGGAAGGCGTTCCAGCCGTTCGCGCGGAAGAAGCGGATCGCGTGGAGCGGACTGACGGCGCGGAGCACGTCCGGCTCGCGGATGACGTGCCAGGCGCCGAGCACGGCGATGGTCGCGAACCAGGCGACCATGACGGGGCCGAAGATCCGCCCGATGCGCGCGGTGCCGCGCCTCTGGAAGGCGAACAGCGCGACCAGGATCCCGATCGTGATCGGGATGACGTAAGGCTCGAAGAACGGTGTGGCGATCGCGAGCCCCTCGACGGCGCTGAGCACCGAGATCGCCGGCGTGATCATGCCGTCGCCGTAGAGGAGCGCGGTCCCGAAGAGGCCGAGCACGACCAGCGCCCACCGCCCGCCCGGCCTCAACGCTCCGACCGGCGTCGCGAGCGACGTCAGCGCCAGGATCCCGCCCTCGCCGCGGTTGTCGGCGCGCATGATGAAGGCCAGGTACTTGATCGAGATGACGATGATCAGCGACCAGAAGATGAGCGAGAGCACGCCGAGCACGTTCTCCGGCGTCGGTATGACGCCGTGCGCTTCCAGGAACGACTCTCGTACGGCGTACAGTGGGCTGGTGCCGATGTCGCCGAAGACGACGCCGAGCGCGGCGAGCGAGAGCAGCACCAGGCGCCGCCCACGCGCGGCGTCGTTCGGGTGGTGGCCGCCGGACGTGGCCGGCCCGGCGCGCTCCTCCGCGTGCTCCGCGGGTCCGGATTCCGGTGGCGTCGCTCCCCCCTCGACCATCGGCGATCGCATCGCGTCCATCGGCCCGTGCTCCGCCCGTGCGGCGGCCCGGGCCGTTCGCCACATCGCATGGCGCGGTCCACGGGATCCGGTCGGAATTGCATCGATGGGACCGCGGTCTGTGTCCGGCAGGTCACCGGCGGCGAGCTTCAGCCGGAGTGCCGGCCCGGCGCCGCGGACGCGAAGGGGGCGAGCAAGGCGGCAAGCTCGTGACGGCCCGCCGCCGCGCGTTCAGCTCGCCCGCGCCGCCCCGGCGGCCACCCCGCTCACGAGCGGGATCACCTCTTCCGCGAACCGCTCCATCTCCTCGTACTGCGGACTGAACTGGAGCAGGAGCAGATCCAGGCCGGCGCGCTCGAATTCGAGGATGCGTTCGGCGACCTGTTCCGGCGTGCCGACCAGCCCACTGCGTAGCCCACGGTTCGAGACCGAATAGTCCTCGAGGCTGACGCGCTGCTCGAGCTGCGTGTTCTCGATCCAGTCCTTGTAGTTCGCGTAGCCGCGAGCGCTCTGGCGGACGTCGGTGATCCGCTCGACCTCGCGCCGGGCCGCCGCCTCGGTGGGGCGCACGACGACGTAGCCCGCGGCGCCGAACCGCATCGGGTCGAGCCCGAGCTTCTCGCGTCGCTCGCGCATGTCCGCGACCTTCGCGCCGATAATCTCCGGCGGGTCGCCGTGCGTCAGCCAGGCATCGCACTTCGCGGAGATCAGCGCTTTGGCGGCGGGGGATTCGCCACCGGCGTAGATCGTGGGCCGTGGCCGGCGGACGGGCTTGGGCTCGAGGATCGCCTCCTCGACGGTGTAGTAGTGGCCGGTGAAGGAGAAGACCGGTTCTTTCCACACGCCATCGACGACGTCGAGCCACTCGGAGGTGCGGGCGTAGCGGTCGTCGTGGGTCTCGAACGTCACGCCGTACTTCCGCGCCTCCGTCGCCCACCAGGAGGAGACGACGTTCAGGGCCAGCCGGCCGCCGCTGATGTTGTCGATGTTCGATGCTTGCTTGGCCAGCAGCGCCGGCGGGTGGAAGGTCGGCCGGACGGCGACCATGATCTCGAGCCGCTCCGTCACCGCGGCGAGCGCCGCCGCGGTGCTCCACGCGTCCAGCGAGGGCGCGTCCATCCCCTTGATGTCGTTCAGGTTCAACTCGGCGATGAGCGTCAGGTCGAAGCCGATCTGCTCGCTGCGCTGCGCCAGGCGACGGACGTAGTGCCACGTCGCCTCCATCCCCTCGTCGTCGACGTTGCGCAGCCATCCACCGAAGACCGGGAGCCAGTATCCGAAGCGCATCAGACCTCCTCGGGGGCTGCGGCGCCCGCCAGTGCAGGCGCCCTGTTGCCGTTCGCCGCTTCTGCCTCCCGCTCGAGCCAGTTGGCGAGGCGAGCGAAGGGATCGAAGCCGACCACGCGCGGCGCATCCGCCACGAAGTTCGAGAGTGCGTTGATGTCGTAGAAATAGAGCGCGCCGTCGCGCGCATCGATCGTGTACTCGACGCCGCCGAGTTCGACGCCCGCCGCCGCCGTGATGCGCTCGACCGCGGCGATGATTTCGCGCGGCGGCGTGTAGCCCTCGACTCGCAGCCCGTTCCGGGGCGCATCCACCGGGCAGGCCGCGCGTTCCAGTTCCGCGCCATCCACCCGCTGGCAGACGTCGGCCGGGCAGAGGTTGAAGCTGTCGCCCGGAGTGTAGATCCGGATGGCGTACAGGAACGCGCCGTCCAACACCTCGACGCGCACGATGCGGCTCGACTCCGCCGGAATGAACTCCTGGACGAGCGCCGTGTGGTCGAGCCCGAGGTCGAGCGCGCCCGCTTCGGCCGCGCGCGCGAGCGCGTCCGGCGCATCGAAGCGTCGCACGCCCGCGCCGCTACCACCGATGTTCGGCTTGACCACTACCGGGAAGCGCAGCCCCTCGGCCGCCGCGGGCGCCTCCGCCGCGTCGTTGATCACCCGGGCGCGCGGATACGGCAACCCCAGCTCCTCGAGCAGCGAGAGCTGGCGCGCCTTCGAGATCTCCGTCCGCCACGCCTCCTCACCGTTGATCACGCGCACGCCCTGCCGCCGCAGGTGCGCCAGATACTGCGCCGTGTAGAAGATCGCGTGCGCCCGCCCGCGCAGATACGCCGACGGACTCATGCGGTTCAGGACGAGCGCGTACGGCGATTCCGGCTCCGCGGGGTCGTAGCGGTGGCGGCCGGCAGGCAGCGTGACGTAATGCGTGCCGCGACGGTCCAGCTCCGCGAAGAGCGGACGGAACCAGTCCGGATGCTCGTAGTAGATCGCGATCGGGCGCCCCCCGTGCGTCGACATGACGGCAACCTCCTTCGGGTGAAAAAAAACGGCCCCCTCTCGCAGGAGAGGGGGCCGGGGTCTACCGAGACGTTCTCGGTCGCGTCACTCGTCCGCCGAACACGCGCGCGGACGCCCGTCCGCCTCTCCGGGTAGGAGAGCCGTACACATACAGCGACACATGCGCATGGTGTCGAGATGGTACGTCGCGTGGATCATCGGTCCTCCGATCGGTGAGGGCGGACCCGGGGAAGATAATAGGGGGCGAGGGCTGGGGCTAGGGCTGGGGCTGGGGCTGGGGATTGCCCGGGCGGGGGTGTGGTGGTGGGGAGGATGACCCGGGGGAGGGGCGGGAGCTGGAGGGGAACTGCCGGGAGCGGGAGCGGGAGCGGGAACGTTTACGTTTACGGGATGGGGGCGGCCGGGAAAGGGAGGCGGGTCGCGCACCTGCTCGCGCACGGGCACGCCCCGCTAGGCCGGGAGCGCAGGCGGCGGGTGCTGCCGGAGGGAGCGGAGCCGGGGGTGCGGCGGGGTGGGCGGGGCGGCGGACGGGGGAAGGGCTGCGGGGCGGGCGGGGAGGCGGCGGATGGAAGGGCGGCAGGGCTGCGGCGCGGGGGAGGCACACGGCGGAAGAGGGGGTGGGATGCATCGGCGCAGCGACCGGAGCGCAGCACCCGCCGCCGGAGCGATGCACCGCGAGCCCGAGCGCCCGGCGACCATCGCGGAGCCGGCGTGCCGTACGCGCACGCGCACGCGGAATCGGGCCCCTGGCTCCGCTACGACACGGTTCCGGCGGTCCCCGCCTCGAGCGCCCTGCGCAGCTCACGCATCTCGCCGCGCAGTTCGCGGGCGGCGGCGAGGACGGCGGGTGGCTCCGTGGCGCTGGCTCCGGGCGTTCCCGGGGCGGCCGTGGGGGCGGCGGCGGCGGGGATCGGCGGTGCGGGGGCGGGCTCGTCCGGGTCGCCTAGGCCGGCATCGCGGTGGAGACGGACGCGCTCGCGGATCGCGTCGCGGATCTCGTCCGCGTTCGCGACGCCGCGGAAGTACGCCTCGTGCATGGCCTCTCGGGTTCCGCGCCGCTTGCCGCGGGCGACGGCCGACTCGCCGCCACCGGCCGTGCGTACCTGTACGTCCGCGATCCCGAGCAACCGCTGGAGCGGGTTCTGCCGGATCGAGATCTGCTGGATGTTCGCGAACGTCATGGTCTTCTCGCGCACCCGCAGGATCCCCTCCCGGATCCGGAGGCAGCGGTCCGCGAGGATGTACCAGCGCAGCTCGAAGTCCAACCGGAGCAATGCCAGGCCGAAGACGAGTTGGCCGAGGAAGACCACCACGGCCAGGCCCTCGACGGCGCGCCAGAGGACGAGCGGCGCGGAATCCGAGATCGCGCGCGGCGCAGAGGCGGAGGCGATGAGACCGGCCGATACGCCCGCCAGCGCCGCCAGTTGCCCCAGCAGCCAGCGGAACAGACGGTAGCGGTAGTAGTTGGGCGCGGCACGGAAGATCCGGATCACACGCGCATTCTCCGGGACCCGCGGCTCGGCGGGGATCCGCAACAGGCGCAGCACCCAGCGGCGCACCGCGTCAGGCATCGCCGTGCTCCGCGTCACCTTCCGGGCGCCGGCCCTCGCCGCTCGGCGCACCGCCGCCGTCGCCACGCGCCACGCCCTCCGGCGGCCGCGGCGTTGCGACTCCCGCCAACGCCTCTCGCAGCGCGCGCACCTCGGCGGCGACGTCCCGGAGCGTCGCGGTCAACTCCCGCAGCGCGTCCGGCGACAGCGCCCCGTCCGGCTCCGCCGAAACACTCGCCTTCGGGTCGTGCGCCCCACGCATGCGCGAATACAGGAAGTCGCGGATCGCCTCGAAACGGCGCAGCCCCTCGATGGTCATCTCGGCGCTCGCACTGCCGCTGGCCGTCTGCAACTGGATCTTCGCCAGCCCGAGCCACCGTTCGACGAAGTTGCTCGACAGGTGGATGTCCTGAATCCGCGCGTACGTCAGCGAGATCTCCCGCCGGAACAGGATCCCCCACCGCATCGTGATCCCCTCGCCGTCGACGTCGTACCGCAGCGTGTGGTAACGGAAGTAGAGCGGGATCAGCGCGAAGACGAACGCCGGCCCGAGGACCAGCGACGAGAGCGCGTAGTACGCCAGCAGCCCGCGGTCCGGCGCCAGCGTGGTGGGCAACTCCGGGAACGGCTGCGCATCCGTGGCCGGCGGGCGCAAATGTGCGCCGCCCGTGGACGAGACGGTTGTCATGGGATCCTCGATCGCTCGGCGTCAGGCGTGCTCGAAATGGACGTCGTCTCCCTCTACTCGACCGCCCGCCGGTTGTTCGACCGGTCCGTCTCGAGCACCGCCGTGTCGGGATCGAGGACCACCGCGTCGGGCCGCTCGGGCGTGACGACCGCGACCGTCTGGATCCGCTCGCGCGAGTCGAGCACCTTCCGGACGCCGGCCACTTCCAGCGTCACCGGCATCCACGCCTCACCCGTGCGCTCGACCTCGACGCGCGTCTCCCAGCTCCCGTCGGCGCGCCGCGTGGTCGTCGCGCTCCGGATCGCGTAATCCAGCGTCCGCGTCGTGCGGAACCACTGGTCGAAGAACCAGTCCAGCTCCTGACCGCTCGCCGCTTCCATTGCCGCCTGGAAGTCCGCGAGCGTGACGTGGTTCAGCCGGTTCTCCCGGTAGTACCGGCGCAGCCCCTCGCGGAACGCTGCATCGCCCAGATAACCCTGGAGCATGCGGTAGACGATCGAGGGCTTGGTGTACGTCATCGTGTTGTACGTGCGGAAATCCCGGAAATCCGCCGATTCCATGATGAGCGGCTGCGACATGCCCGCCCGCTCCCACTCCGCCATCCGCTCGAAGGTGCGGTCCCAGACGTCCGGACGGCCGTGCGTCTGGAAATACCAGTTCGTCTGGAACGACGTGAACCCCTCGTCGAGGAACCCCTGCTTCCACTCGTTGTTCGCCAGGATCCCCATCGTGTAGTTGTGCCCGACCTCGTGCAGGATCAGACTCAGCGAGGCGCCGCCGTTCATCACCATCATCGGGAACTCCGTGCCCCCACTCTCGATCCGGTGCAGGTTCGTGATCTGCGGCCAGGCGAACGGGCCGTAGATCGAGTCCAGCCACTCCAGCGCCGTCTTCGTGTTCCGCAGCGCCTGGCCACGCGCCCACGCCGTGTCGCCCGGCTGATACAGCACGTGGATCGCGACATCGCCCCACCGGCCACCCTCGTAGATGTAGTCGGGCGACGTGCTCCACGCGAAGTTGTGCACGTCCTCCGCCATCCACCGCACGCGCTTGCGGCCCGGCTGGGCCCTCGCGGCCAGCAGCCCGAGCGACTCCGCGGCGCCCACGTCGCCGTACGCATCACGCTTGTAGTAGAGCGAGTCCGCGTACCCCGGCGCCGCCGCCGCCTCCCACCCCGGATCGCCTTCCACCGGCACGCCCGTCGCGCCGATCACCTGGTCCGCCGCAACGTCCAGCGTCACGTCGAAATCCATGAACTCGCCGTAGAACTCGCCCTGCGGCAAGAGCGGGTGCGCCTCCCAACCCCAGCGGTCGTACACCGCCACGATCGGGAACCACTGCGCAAAGTCGTAATGCCGCCCCCGCCGCCCCTGCCGCCGCGGCAGCGTCGACGGACGCGCATCCCAGTCCAGATCCACTCGCACACTCTCGCCCGGCCCCAGCGGCTCCGCCAGCGGGATCGCAACCACCGTCGAGTCCGGCGCGCCCGGGTAGCGCGGCGTCACTTCCGCCCCATCCACCACCACCGACTTCAGCCGCTCGTACGCCCACTCGTCCGGCCCCAGATCCTGAAACCGACGCTCGCCGAATTCCAGATCGCGCCGCGCCCATGCACTGTTCGGCCGGAACGCGTTCAGGTACAGGTGGAAATACAGCGTGTCCAGCGCATCGGGCGAGCGGTTCGTGTAACGCACGCGCGCACGGCCGTGCAGCACCTCGGCCTCATCGTCCAGCAGCGCCTCGATGCGGTATTTCACCTCCTGCTCGAAGTACGGCTTCTGCTCCGGGGCTCCGGCCGGCGCCTGCGCCAGCGCCATGCTCGCCAGGAAGAGAGGGAGTGTCGGCATCGTCGTCCGTCGTGTGAGGAGTGCGGGATTCGGTCCGGCATGGATACACGCGACGGCCGTCCCGGGTTCGCGGCCGGTGATTGATTCCATAGGGCGCGCGGCATATTCCTCAGGGACCCGTCGGAGGGCCGTCACGCCGCTTCGGAGTCGTAGGCGCTGGCGGACGGAGCGCGGCGAGTGGCCGCGCGGCTCCGGAGTGACGCGACAACCGCTCTGCCGTGTCGGGTCACGTGTAGGGTACACGGGAACCGATGGGAACGGGAGCGGGAGCGGGGCGCCCGAAGGAAGCCTCCGTTTCCACGTTTACGTTTAGGGGCGCGGGATGGGGTGGCCGGGAGCGGGAACATCAATGCGGCGGCCCCGTACGGGCGTCCCGGGGGGTCGCAGCCGCGACCCTGGCCCCGACCATGGAATGAATCGGCGATTCGCGATGTCCAGAGGACGTGGGGTGGTTGCGCCAGGCGGCCTGCTCGCCGTTCACCGATGTGGAATGCCCGTGCGACGGAGCGGACCCGGCCCGGAGACGAACCGATCCGGTATGGATGAATGCAGCCCGGACCGGCACCTGCTCGCGCGGGCGCGGGCCGGGGATGAAGAGGCGTTTCGGCTCCTGGTCGAGCGCTACGAGCCGGTCGTGGCCTCGACCGTCATCGGCATGCTCGGCCCGGGCGATGAGGCCGACGACGTCGGCCAGGAGACGTTCATCCGCTTCTACCGGTCGCTGGACCGGTTCCGGGGCGAGGCGTCGCTGGCGACGTATCTGCGCCGGATCGCCATGAACCTGTCGCTCAACGCGCTCGAGCGACGTCGTCGCTGGCTGAGGCGATTCGTGAGCCGGGACCGGGTCGCGGCGCCGTTGCCGGAGCCGGGTGAGGACGGCGAGGCGGTGATCGAAGCGCGCGAGCGGCAGGCACTGGTGCGCGCGGCTCTCGATCGCCTGGGACCGAAGCACCGCCCCGTCGTCGTATTGCGAATGATCGACGGCTGCTCGACGCGCGAGACGGCGGAGATCCTGGGGATCCCGGAGGGCACCGTGCTCTCCCGCCTCGCGCGGGCGCTCGAGCGGATCGAGCGGGATCTCGAGCCGTACATCCGGGATTGAACGCACCGATCGAGATGAGGCGTCGTGACCTGCGGAGCCCGGCATCGGGCGCGACATCGGAGGAGGAACGATGAAGCGTGAGGACCGTGAACTCCTGATGGGTGCGGTCGCGGGCGAACCGGGCGACCGGGAGCGGGCCGTGTTGCGGGAGCGCCTGTCGGGCGATCCCGAGCTGCGCGCGGCGCTCGCGCGCCTGCGGAGGGTCGAGGCCGTGCTGGGGGAGAGCCGCGCGCAGGCGTTCGCTCCGGGGTTCGCCTTGCGCGTCCAGCAACGCCTGCGCGGCGAGGCGGCCGGCGCCGCCGCGCCCGCGCCGCCGCTGTTTCCGTCGCTGAAGCGGCAGTTCCTGCGGCTCGCGCCGATCGCGGCGGCGGCGGTCCTCGTGCTGGCCATCCATAACGTGGTGAGCGCGGATGAGCGGCGGCAATCGCTCGTGGATGCGGCGCTCGGGCTCCCGCCCGTCACGCTGGATGCGGCATACACCTTCGATGCGACGTGGTACACCGCCGAACCGGACGAGGCGAGCGATGAGGATTGACGTCAGGTCCGCACTCATCCTTCTGGTCACGCTGCTGCTCGGCATGGCGCTCGGCGCATTGGGGCTCGGCGCGCTCGCGCAACGTCGCGCCGATCGGCTCGAAGGGCTGCGGCGCGGGCGCGGCTTCATTGCGCACATGGAACGCGTGATCCGACCCCGCGACGACGCGCAACGCGAGGCCATCCGCCCGTACCTCGAAGCCATGGCGCGCAAGAACCGCGACATCGCCAGCGATGCTCGCCGGCGCGTGCACGCGCAGCTCGATACGCTCCGCATGCAGCTCGCGCCGCTCCTCGATGCCGAGCAGCGCGAACGACTCGACAGGATCAGCCGTTTCCACGACGCCTACGCGCCACGCGGCCCGCGGCGCGGCCTGCCGCCGGCCCGGCAGTTCCCGCGCCGCCGGTCTCCCGGCGGTGACACCGCCGGCGAGCGACCGGAACCTCCTCCAGCGGCGCCCGGCGGCTAGTGCGGCTGTCGCATTGCTTCGGAGCCGTGCACTGCGGTTGCAAGTGCATGGCGGTCGGCCACGCAGCTCGGAACCGGCGGAGGAAACGGTCGAGAGCGGCTGTCGCATTACTTCGGAGCCGTACGCGCCGGAGGTACGAGCGCGGCGAGCGACCGCGCGGCTCCGAACCCGCGGGTGAACCGCTCCAGGCCGGGAGCGCCCGCCCACGTGGCGAAGCCCGAGAGCGGCTCGGCCGGCGCACCGCTCGCGCGCGGCGCGGCACGCCGCGCGCTGGACTCCCCGCGACCGGCGTGCGCACCGGGCCCGGATCCGGCGGATGGAATGGCCTCGGCGCCCGTGTTGTCCATCTCGTTGGAACCGGCGGATCGGTGCCGGCGACCGAGGCCATGATTCGATGGAGGCGGAACATGAAACGACAGACCATGAAGAAGATTCGACCGACGCGCCTGGCATTCATCCTCGCCCTGGGCGCAACACCACTCGCGCTGGCGGCATGCGAGGAGACGACGGCGGCCACGACCGCGCCGCAGGACGCGCCGGTGCCGCAGCTCTCGCGTGCCCGGGGGCCCGGCGGGCCGGGGCTGTTCCGCGGCATCGAACTCTCCGACGAGCAGCGGGCGCAGCTCCGCGCCGTACACGACACGTTCCGCGCCGAGTTCGAGGCGATGCACGCGGAGCTGGCGCCGCTCCGCAAGCAGCTCGCCGAGGCGCGGCGCAGCGGCGACCGCGAGCGGGTCCGGCAGCTCATGGCGGACGCGCGCGCGGCTCGTGAGAAGGCGAAGCCGGTGCACGAGCGGATGCTCGCCGCGATGCGCGCGGTCCTGACGCCGGAACAGCAGGCGCAGTTCGACGCGAACGTCGCTCGGCTCCAAGAGCGGCACGGTCGTGGCGCGCGGCAGCGCGGCCGGCACGCGCTGGCGCGCCTCGATTTGACGGAGGCGCAGCGCACGCAGGTCCGGCAGATCATGGAGCGTCACCGCCCGGAACTCGAAGCGCTGCACGCCGATCTGCGCCCGCTCCGCGAGCGCATTGCGGACGCCCGGCGAAGCGGGGATGACACGGCACTCGAACAGCTCCGCTCCGAGTCGAAGCCGCTCAGGGAACGCGCCCGCGCGATCCACGAGGCCATCCGGGACGAGATCCGGGAGGTGCTCACCCCCGAGCAGCGGGAACGCTTCGACGCGCACGCCGCGCGCGCCACGGGGCGGCATGCGTTCGGCCGGATGCACCGGGGGTGGCACGGGCGATGAGGGACGGTCGCGGCGCCCGGGCGGCCCGGTCGCCGCGGATCAGAACTCCAGCCTCCGCAGGTACGTGTAGCTCACCCGCGCGTCGTCGAGCGGCGCGGCCGGCTGGTCGTGTTCGACGAAGTAGTGCCGGATCCCCGCCTGCTCGGCGCGCGCGAAGATCTTCGCGAAGTCGATGGTGCCCTCCCCGACGTTCACCATCGCCCCGTCGGCGGACAGGTCCTTGACGTGGACGAGCGGGAAGCGCCCGGCGTGCCGGGCGAAATAGGCGAGCGGGTCGCCGCCGCCCTTCGTGATCCAGAAGAGGTCCATCTCCATGCGGACCAGCGCCGGATCGGTCTCGGCCAGGAGCAGGTCGTAGGGCAGGGTCCCGTCCGGCAGCGGCTCGAATTCGAAGTCGTGGTTGTGGTAGGCGAAACCGAGCCCGACCCCCCGTGCCGCTGCGCCCGCCCGGTTGAAGATCTCGGCCGCGCGCTTGATGCCATCCCTCGAGCGGTAGGCGACGTCGAGGTAAGGGCAGACGACGTAGTCCTGGCCGAGCGTCGCGGCATCATCCAGCACGCGGTCGAGGTCGTCCCGGACCTCGGCCAGCGAGACGTGGCCCGCCGGGGCCGTGAGTTCGAGTCGGTCGAGGATCGCGCGCATCTCGCGCGCGCTCCGGCCGTGCAGCCCCGCGAACTCGACCTCGCGGTAGCCGATCCGGGCGAGCGCGGCGAGCGTCCCCTCGACATCGCGCGCCATGAGGTCGCGCACCGTGTAGAGCTGGATCCCGATGGCGCCGAGGCGGTCGGCGTGCACGGCCCGGGCCGCGTGCGGCGGGCTCGCTCCGGGCGACGTCGCCGTCCTCCGTGCCGCTTCGGCCGGGTGCACCCCGAGCGCCGCGGCGAGCGCCGAGGGCGCCGCCGCCGTGCCGGCCAGCAGGCGCAGGAAATCGCGCCGGGAGACGTCGCTTCGTTCCAACATGATTCGGGTCGCTTCACATGCGGTCCGGGATGCGCCGGAGATGGCGGTCACCGCGTCGGGTGCAGCCCGGAGGGCGCCAGGGGGTCCGCGAGAGGACCACTGGCGAGCGCCGCTCTACGGCCGCCACGTCCCCCGCGCCACCGCCGGCACGAACGCCTCGATGCCGTCCGGCGCGAAGTCCAGTGTGCGTCCCTCCTCGGCGCTGCGGTAGGCGGTCATGAGGATCTTGACGACTTCGAGTCCGTCCTCGAAGGTGAGCGCCGGCTCGGTGCGCCCGAGGAACGCGCGGGTGAAGTGGCGGTCCTCGGCCTCGTAGCCGTACGCCGCCGCCTCGTTCGCGACGACGGGCATGAGCCCGACCTCCGCGTTCTGCTTCTCGATCATGTCCTCGCCCGCTGCGCCCCGGATCTCGCGGCTGAAGAAGAGGTCGAGCCCGGTCTCGAGCGTGTTCCACTTCATCGAGTACTCGGGGCCGAGCAGCTCGGCGGAGAGGCGGAGCCCGGCGCCGACGAAGCTCCACGACGTCGTCGCCTCGCCGAGGACGCGGTGGCCGTCGGCGGTCTCGAACTCGATGATGAGGCTGGCGAAGTCCTCGGCCGGCGCCTTCCCGTAGTCCACCTCCGGGCCCATGTCGCGGGCGAGGCGCTGGATGTAGGCGGGCCGGGTCCACTTGAGACTCGCGATGTGCCCGGTCACGCGCACCGGCCGCAGCGTCGAGAGCGGCGCGCCCGGCTCCGTCAGGAGGTAGCGCACGACGAGCGCCGAATGGCACATCATGTCGTTCAGCACGCCGCCGCCCTGGAGTTCGCCGCGCCAGAACCACGGCATGTGGGGACCGCCGTGCTCCTCGGCCGCCCGCGCGAGGTAGGGGCGGCCGGCCGCGGCGGCGCCGCGCGTCCAGATCAGCTTGCGGCCCTGTTCGACCTGCGGCGCGAAGATCTGGTTCTCGAGGTAACCCGTCGTGAGGCCGACGCGACGCGTCAGTTCCAGCACCCGCCGCGCCTCGGCGACGTTGCGCGCCAGCGGCTTCTCGCAGGCGAGCCCGCTGAGTTCGCCCTTGCCGCTCTCGATGGCGTGGACGATCTCCTCGACGTTCTCGACCCGCGCGTGGTTGGGACCCGTCAGCCAGATCGCGTCGATCGCCGGGTCGGCCACCATCTCGGTGATCGAGCCGTACGGGCGCGCCTGGCCGACGTCCAGCTCGCGCGCGTACGCCGCCGCGCTCCCGGCGTTCGCCGCGTTCGGGCTCCACACGCCGAGCACGTCCGCATCCCGCACCGCCTGCCAGGCGCGCAGATGGAACCGCGCGACGAAGCCGCTACCGATGAATCCCACGCCGAGTCGTTGATCACCCATTCTCGCTATCCTCGCTGTTGCCACGCCTCAGCGATCCGAGGCCGTCGTCGGAACCCAGGTACGGGCGTGACGTCGAACGACGGGCGCCGACGTGTCGGATCGGGTCAAGACCGGGAAACGGGGCCTGGTCCGCGAGCCCAGCCGGGAAACGGGGCCTGGTCCGCGAGCCCAGCCGGCACGCTCCAACCCCAGCCCTAGCCCTAGCCCTCCCCGTACCTCACCCCCAGCTTCCGCAGCGCCGGCTCCGGGCACCCCGTCCACTCGGGGACGACCGTGTTGCCCGTGTACTGGAGGTCCTCGACGCCCATCTTGCTGGAGAAGAAGCCCGACGCCGTCATGTCGCGGAAGAAGTTGAAGAAGGCGACGCCCTGGCTCAGCGCCGCCGGCGCGCGGTCGGGCCACGCGATGTCGTCCAGGATCGCGGTCTGCTGCTCCGGCGTCGCATCCACGAACGCCTGGCCGAAGCGGCGGCGGCACTCGTTGTCGAGCCAGCGCAGCCCGCCGCGCATCCGGGTCTGGAGCCGCGGCCGGTCCATCATCATGAAGTCCATGAACTCGGGGACCCCCGCGTCCGTCGCGCTGCCGGAGCGCTCGTCACGCGGGATGATCAGGTCCGCGAGAAGACGGACGGTCTGCCACTCGTGCGGCGTGAAGAACGCCGGCGCGTACTTCCCTCCGCGACGCCGCTCCTCGGCGGCCTGCCGCATGACGCGGACGGCGCGCTCGGCACCCGCCGGCGTCGTTTCGAGCGCCGCCGCCAGCGGCACCGCCGCCATGAGCTCGAGCACCTGACGACGCGAGATGCCCTCAGGGTCGTGCGCGTGCGCGTTCGCGTTCGGCTCGCCGCCTGCGCCGGGGTCGCCGGCCGTGGTTGGATGTTTCATCTCAGCTCCACCTGAATCGGTATCGGACGGGACCGGAAGGCCGGGGCCGCGTACGCCCCCTGCCCGCTCCCCTGAACGCCAAAACAAATGCTCCCCTCACGCGCCCCGCCCCCGCCGCTCCCCAACCCGTAAACGTAAACGCTCCCGCTCCCGGCCGTTCCTGGCCACGCCCGGGCCTTCCTCCCCTCCACCGCACCCCCTCCCGGGCACTCCCCAGCCCCAGCCCTAGCCCTAGCCCTAGCCCAAGCGGCCCCGACCTCAAATCGCCCTCTTCTTCCTCTGGTCCGCGATGTACGCACTCGTCCGCATCGAGAGCGCAAGGATCGTCCACGTCGGGTTCTTGTCCGCGTTGTTCACGAACGGGCCGCCATCCGCGACGAACAGGTTCTTCACCTCGTGCGCCTGGCAGTACCGGTTGAGGACGGAGGTCCCGGGGTCGTCGCCCATGCGGGTGCAGCCGACCTCGTGGATCATGACGCCGCCGGCCGCGAGGCCATAGTCCTCGTCCCGCCCCGGCATGGGCGAGCGCGGCTCGCCACCCATCTCGTGGATGATCGCCCGGAACGTCTCCTGCATGTGCTTCGCCTGGTTCAGCTCGTAGTCGCTCCACTTGAAGTGGAAGCGCAGCACCGGGATCCCCCACTGGTCCACGACGTCGGGGTCGATCTCGCAGTAGCAGTCCTCGCTGGCGACCATCTCGCCGCGCCCCGCGAAGTACACGTGCGCGCCGTAGTACCGCCGGTAGTCCTCCTTCAGTCGCCGGCCGTAGCCGCCGCCGTTGAGCTCGTGGATACCGCCGCCGAAGCCGTAGGACGGCACGTGCCGGCCGCCGCCCAGCTCGATGTGGTAGCCGCGCGGGAAATCGAGCTTCCGGTTGTCCAGCCACCACGGCACGTACATGTGCATCCCGCCGACGCCGTCCTCGTTGTGCGGCGGCATGTCCATCATCTTCGGGATGAACCCCGAGAGGCCCACCCCCGTGCTGTCGGTCAGGTACTTGCCGACGGTGCCGCTGCCGTTGGCCAGCCCCTGCGGGAAGAGCGACGACTTCGAGTTCAGCAGGAGCCGGGCGGATTCGCACGCGCTTGCCGCGAGTACGACGATGTTCGCGCGGACATGCGCATCGGCGCCCGTGCCCTTGTCGATGTAGGCGACGCCGGTCGCGTTGCCGCGCTCGTCGATCGTCACCTCGCGGGCCATGGCGTTCGGGATGACCTTCAGGCGACCCGTCGCCAGTGCGGGGCGAATCAGGACCTCGGGGCTCGAGAAGTTGGCGTTCACCGAACAGCCGCGCCCGCACTGGCCGCAGTAGTGGCAGGCGGGCCGGCCGTTGTGGGGGCGGGTGAGGATGGAGAGTCGCGACGGCACGCACGGGATGTCGAGCCGTTCGCAGGCATCGCGGATGAGCAGCTCGTAGCAGCGGGGCTTGGGCGGCGGCAGGAAGATGCCATCGGGCTCGTTCGGCAGGTCGATCGGCGCGCCGAAGACGCCGATCAGGCGGTCGACCTCGTCGTAGTAGGGTTTCAGGTCGTCGTAGCTGATCGGCCAGTCATCGCCCAGCCCGTCGATGCTCTTGCGCTTGAAGTCGTAGGGACCGAAGCGGAGCGAGATGCGGCCCCAGTGGTTGGTGCGGCCGCCGAGCATGCGTGCGCGCCACCAGTTGAAGGTCTCGCCCGGCGCCGTGGTGTACGGCTCGCCGTCGATCTCCCATCCGCCGATGCAGCCGTCGAATTCGCCGAACGGGCGTTCGGGCGTCGAGGCGCCGCGCCGGGGCGACTCGTACGGCCACTTGAGCATGGCGCTGTCCTCGGTCGAGAACCAGAGCGGACCGGCCTCGAGCATGACGACGTTCGCGCCCGCCTTCGTGAGCATGTACGCGGCCATTCCGCCGCCGGCCCCCGAGCCGACGATGCAGACATCGTAGACGGGTCTCCGGGGTCGAATCCGCATGGACGCCTCCTGGGAACGCTTGGGCATGAGGGCGAGGCGCCGGGGGCTGCAACCGCCGATGTTGCACCGCCGCAACCGGTCCGGTAGCTTGGACCGCGTGCGGCCGGGCCCGGCCGCTCCTGGACCATTATGGGGCGCGACGCCCGCGGCGGCCAGACCCCCGATGCCGAGGCACGGCCATACGGCCCGCGCGCCGGCGGGACGCGACGGCCGCCGGTCCCGGCCGGCGCGTGCTCCCCCACGGCGACACCCTTTGCGAGGCGAGGTCCCATGACGACGGAGGCATTGGATGGATGCGCGGAGCGGAGCGAGCGTCGGCACCCGCGAGCGCACGGCCGCGGCGGCGCCGGAGCGCGGAGGGGTGGCGGCCGGCCGGCCGTGCGCCGTCCGCTCCTCCGTGCCGTTCCGGTCGCGATGACGCTGCCGGGCGTGTTGCTCTTCGCCGCGTGCACCTCCGGAACGGAAGGCGGTGACGCCGCGTCGGCGCAGAAGGCGGCGCCCGAGGCGGCGGCCGCCGGCTGGCAGGTGCTCTTCGACGGCACCGACCTCAGCCGTTGGCGCGGCTATCGTCAGGACACGGTCCCCGCGGCGTGGCGCATCGAAGATGGCGGCGTGCTGGCGCTCGTGCCGCGGCCCGGCCACGAGGGCGAGGCCACGCTGATCACCCGCGAACGATACGGCGACTTCGAGCTCGAGCTCGATTGGCGCATCTCCGAGGGCGGCAACAGCGGGATCTTCTACCGCGCCACCGAGGACTACGCCCGGATCTACGAGAGCGGTCCCGAGATGCAGATCGTCGACAACGCCGGCCACCCGGACGGCAAGGCCCCGATCACGTCGGCCGGCTCGAACTTCGCGCTGTATGCGCCCACGAGCGATGTGACGCACCCCGCCGGCGAATGGAACCATGTGCGCATCGTCGCGCGCGGGCCCCACGTCGAGCACTGGCTCAATGGCACGAAGATCGTCGAGTACGAACAGTGGAGCGACGACTGGAAGGCGCGCGTGGCGGACAGCAAGTTCGCCGCCATGCCCGGGTACGGGAAGAGCCCGACGGGCTACATCGGGCTCCAGGACCACGGCAACCCCGTCTGGTTCCGCGACATCCGGATCCGCCGCCTCGACGCGGGCCACTGAGGGCGTCCGGCACCGGACGCGACCGCTCGCCGTCGTGGGCGGCGGTGGCTCACGCCCGCGGCGGCCTTCCTCGCCGCGTGCGGCGTCACGCTCCTCGCCGCGTACGGCGCCGGCCCGGCCCGGGACTCACCCGGCGCGGCCGATGAGCAATCCGCGGCCGGGGCGCCCGCCGGCTCTCCGGCCGCCGCGCCCCCCGCGCCGCCGCTCCTACGCCTCCGCCGCCACCGCGCCCTGTGCCGCGACCTCCGCCGGCCGATCGCGGAACAGCCCGGCGAACAGCACGATGACGACGGCCGCCATCGCCGCGGGCACCAGCCAGATGGTCTGCCAGTCGTGCGGGATCTGGCCGCCCGTGGCGTAGCGCTCGACGACGCGCCCCGACACGATCGCACCGATGAAGTAGCCCACCCCCAGCGTGATGAACGCCAGGAACCCCTGCGCGGCCGCGCGGATCGACAGGCTCGCCCGGCGGTCCACGTAGAGCTGGCCGGTCACGAAGAAGAAGTCGTAGCAGACGCCGTGCAGCGCGATCCCCAGGTAGAGCAGCGGCGCCAGAGAGCCGACGTCGCCGAAGGCGAAGAAGACGTAGCGGAGCGTCCACGCCGCCATCCCCAGCAGCAGCATCTTCTTCACGCCCAGCCGCAGCAGGAACCACGGGATGAGCAGCATGAAGAAGAACTCGCTCATCTGGCCGAGCGTCATCTTGCTCGCCGGTTCGGCCATCCCGATTTCGTTCAGGAAGAGGTTCGTGAACGTGTAGTAGAACTGGAGCGGGATGCAGAGCAGGAACGAGCCGATCACGAACACCGCGAACGAGCGGTCCTTCATGAGCGCGAGCGCGTCCAGCCCCAGGACGTCCCGGATCGCGACGGACTTCCCCGCATCGTGCGGCGGCGTGTGCGGCAGCGCGAGGCAGAACAGCCCCAGGAGCACGGACGCGCCCGCGGCGATCCGCATCGGCACCGCCGACGCCTCGACGTGGAGCTGGCCGACCAGGACCCCGGCCACGATCCAGCCGATCGTGCCCAGCACCCGCACCGCCGGGAACTCACGGTCGGGGTCCTGCATGTTGTGGAACGAGATCGAGTTCGTCAGCGCCAGCGTCGGCATGTACAGCAACGCGTAGACGAGCACCACCGCGTAGAAACCGCCGAACTGCGCGAGCGTCGAGGCGTACCAGAGCACCGCGCCGCCCACGACGTGCAGCACCGCGAGCAGCTTCTCCGTCGCGAAGAACCGGTCGGCGACCATCCCCACGAAGAAGGGCGAGACCATCGCCGCGATCGCGGTGCTCCCGTAGACCAGCCCGATCTGCGTGCCATCGAATCGCAGTGTCTGGCCGAGGTACGTCCCGAGCGTGACGTACCATGCCCCCCAGACGAAATACTGGAGGAACATCATCGTCGACAGGCGGATGCGTGTGTTCATGCCGGCCTCGCCAGGTTCCGAGGAGTCGTGGTCGTCAGCCCTGCGTCAGGTAACGGTCCGGGATCGGCTGGCCCGGCCGCTCGGCATCCCAGTAGATCGTGACGATCCACCACCGGCCGCCATCGTAGAGGAGCTGGAAGCTGTTGATGCCGCGGGCGAACGGCTCGGGATCCTCGGCGGTGCGCCGCGACTCGTACGTGCTGAACACATGGGCGATGTGCCCGTAGCGCTCGGTGCGGTTCGCGACCTCGCGCTCGAAGAAGCCGCCCTCCTCGAGCTGCGGGCCGGCGCGCTCGATGTAGTCTTCGACCGAGAGCTGCATGGCCCGTGCGGGTCCGCTCTCGGGGACCCGCACCGGGATCAGCCGCGCGCCGGGGACGAAGAGCGACCGCATGCGGTCCCAATCCCGCGGCTCTCCCGCCGGCCCCGAGATCACGTCGTAGACGGCGGCGATGATCGCGTCGATCGAGGCGACGTCGGCCGGGTCGGCGGCCGGCGGCGCGGGGGCCGCGGCGGCCGGAGCGCCGGCGGACGCACCGGCCGCGGACTGCTCATCGGCCGCGCCGGATGAGTCCTGGGCCGCGCCGGCGCCACACGCGGCGAGGAGCGCGACGCCACACGCGGCGAGGAACGCTGCCGCGGGTGTGAGCCGCCGCCGCGCACGGCCGCACGCGACGAGTCGATGAGTCGTCGGTCGCATCGGAAAACCTCCGCTCCAGTCGAGATCCATGGCGCTTGTTCCGGACCAAGATCGCGCGTCGGCGGCGTGCGGGCAATCCCGGCGGGCGTACGGGCGTTCCGGGCGAGGTGTGGGCGGGCGAGGGAAGGGTGGTCGCGCGGGGAGGTGCAGCCGCACAGGGGAGGTGCAGCCGCGCGGGCGAGGTGCAGCCGTACGGACGAGGTGCGGTCGCGTGGGCGGAGTGCGGGTGTGCAGGCGAAGCGTGGGCGTGCAGGCGAAGCGTGGACGTGCAGGCGAAGCGTGGGCGCGTGGGCGAAGCGTGGGCGCGTGGGCGAAATGCAGGCGCGCGGGCGCAGTGCGGGCGTCCGCCGGGCGCCTGCGACCAGTGCCCGCGCCACGGCGGGACTTCCACAGATTCGCACGGGACACGTGAACGGCTCGGCCGCGCCGGGTATAATGCCGAGTTCGGCCGCGCTCCTCTGGCTTCCAGACCCCCGCGGTGGCCATTCCGGGTCGGGATGCGCCATGCCGGGGTCGGGATGGCGATGGATCGGGATCGAGAGACGCCGGGATCGGCCGAGCTTGGCGTTTCATCAGTCGAGCCTGGTATTTTCCGGATCCGGGGCGCAAGCGCCTCGCGGGGCGGACCCTACACGACGACGATGACGAGCGACGAACGCGAACGACAGGAATCCCGGTTCCGGACGGTCTTCAAGCGGGTCCACGCGGCGCATCCGCGGTGTCTGGAAGATGAGTGGCTCACCGATCCATGCCGGGACGAGGCCGGCGCGCCGGTCGACCGCCCCGTCGTCTGGTCCCGGCGCAACGGCGCGTGGCGTCGTGTCGAGATCCTGTGGGTCGGCGCCGCGCCCGGCAACGCCGGCGGGAAGGGAAGCGGCGACCTCGGCGCGCACGGCACGCGCATCCCGTTCGGCGGAGACCTCTCCGGCGCGAACGTGGATGCGCTCTTCGGCAGCATCGGCGTGACGCGCAACGACACCTTCATCGCCGCGGCGCTGAACCAGCTCCCGGTGCGGGGCGGCGGCGAGCCGGCGCTCGCGGAGCTGGTCGCGCCCGTCGGTGATTACGCCACGAGCCTGCACCTGCTCCACGACACGATCGTAGCGGCCGGTCCCCGGCTCATCGTCGCCTTCGGCAACGTGGCGTTGCGCGCCGTCGTCTCCGCCGCACGGCTGGGCGCCGAGCCGCTCCGCCTCCCGTCGCTGGCGCGGTTGGCCAGGGCCGGCCTCGAGCGCGGCGCCGCGACCCCGTGGCCCGCGGCCGAGCCACCGGGCGAGCGGTTCCTGGACGCCTGGCGCACCGCGTGGAGAGGAGACCCGCTCCCCGCACTCCTCTTCCTCTTGCACCCCTCCGCCCAGAACATGTCCCCGTTCGCAGGGACCACGACGCGCTTCCACGCCCGCATGCTCGAGACGCGCGCGGCACTGCGCCGCGCCGCCCGCGACGTCCTCGGGCTCGATCCGCCCGCCGACCGGCCGCCCCTCCCGACCACCGGCATCTACGCGCTTCCCGAATGGCGCGACCGCATCGCGCCCCGCCATGCGCGCCTCGATCGCCTCTGGCGCGAGAAAGGAGTGTAGCGGCGCCTGCGGCGCCCCCCGGGTGTTGCCCGAAATTGCATTTCCGCTTAGCGTTCGGGCATGGTGTTCTACGCGCGTGTGCCGCTGCGGCAACGGATTCCCACGGTGCGGGTCCGACTCGCCACGGATGACGGCGAGGTCACATTCCGCGCCCGGTGGAAGGACTCGCCGCTCGAGCTCCAGCGCAGCATCCTCTTCCGCATGCGGCAGGGTGCGCTGCTCTGGTTCGAAGACGAGTGCGGCCACGCGCTGTGTTTCCGCCCCGAGCGCGTCTGGGCGGCGGTCGTGGACGGCCGGTAGCGCGGGCAACGCACGCGGCGGCACAGCCGCCGCTCCCGTTCCCGTCCGTCCCCACGCCACTCCACCCCATCCCGCCCCGCTTAACCTCGGCCACGGCCTTTCCGTTTCCCGGTCCCGGCCCTCGCACCGGCCCCGGCCCCGGCCCCAGCCCTACCTCCCGCCCGTCTCGCGCCGTGGCGCCGACCGCAGATACATCCAGAGCGCGCGGATCTCGTCATCGGTCATCTGGCCCACGTTCGCCCACGGCATGGCGGGGTCGATCACACGGCCATCGGGGCGGATGCCCTGGCGCAGCGAGCGGAAGAAGTCGGCTTCGGTCCACTCGCCGATGCCGGCGGGCGCGATGTTGGTGGCTGGCGGGAAGTCCGGCGGCGTGCCCGGGATCGGGCCGCCCGACAGCCCGGGCCCGTGGCACCCCACGCACCCGCCGGTCACGGCCAGGTACTCGCCGTACTCGACGGTCACGCCCGGTGCAACGGCCTCCGGTCGCGGCCCGTCGTGGTCGATTCCCGTGGCCGGCAGCAGATGTGCGCCCGCGAAGAGGACGAGCCCCCGGCCCACCAGGCCCAGACGGGTCTCCGGCAGTTGCCGGTCCACGGGCGGCAGCGACCGCAGGTAGGCGATGGGTGCGCCCAGATCGGCGTCGTTGAGGGAGTAGTACTCCCGGGACGGCATCGCCGGGATCGGCATGCCGTCCTTGCGGACGCCGTGGCGGATCGCGCGCACGAAGTCCGGATCCGTGTACTCGTCCGCGATGCCGCCCCGGCCGCGGGTCAGGTCGCTCGCCACGATCCGGCCGAGCGCCGGGTCGTCGACCATGACCTCTCCGCCCAGGTCCGGGCCGTGGCAGTCCGCACACTTCGTGATCGCCACCGCGATGTGCCGACCGTGCGCGACCGTCGCCGAATCGGGTCGGACGAGTACGGGCGAGATCGTGATGTCGTACGACTTCCGCAGCGCCATCGCGCTGAAGCCGTAGATCCCGCCGACCGCCAGTACCAGGACGACGCAGGGTCCGCCGCCGAGGATCGCCAGACGCTTGAGCCAGATCACCGTTCCGACGCCTTCTTGTCTCGGCTCGGACCGGAGCCGAACGATGCTCCGACCCCGATTCCACGGACCGGGACCCGGCGCGCTTCGGGCGCCGCAGCGTGAGGAGGAACGCAGGCCCGCAAGCTAGCCGCTGCGGATCGGGAGCGCAAAGACGCGAGGAGGCGCCGCGCGGCGCCTCCTCGCCCCGACGATGGTCCTGCCCTCACCGGAATCGACTTGTCCCATTAAACCGTTGTGTTTGAAGTTGGATCGAGGCATCGTAGCATTTGGCGGCATCCTCGTCGCCGCAACCGTTCCTTGCTCATCACCGTCCGATCGACCATCAGGCCGATGCCTCGATCCTCATGCGATGCCGGCGATGCCCCGGCGACCGTGGCGATGCTCTACCGCAGCTCTTGGACAGAGTTGTGCCGGTTGGCGTCCAGCTACGTTGGATCCCGCGACATCGCGCAGGATGTGGTCCACGAGGTCTTTCGGCGGCTCCTCGAGCGCCTCGAGCGGTCTAGCTCACTTCGCATCAACCGTAGCTACCTTCGTCACGCCGTCCGGAAGGAGGCCCTACATTGGCTCGAGCGTAGGCGCATCCGATTGAACTGGAGGGAGCGGGCGGCACACGCGGCTGCGAACACCCTCGGTCCCTCACCTGCCGACGAGTTGCATGCGCGGACCCTGGCGGTCGAACTGAATGCAGCCGTCGACGCACTGCCACCGCGTTGCCGGCAAGCGTTCTCGCTCGTACGGATCGAGAACGGAACCTACGCCGACGCGGCCCGGACCATGGGCATCTCGGTGAAGACCGTGAGCGAGCATTTGCGACGAGCACACTCACTCCTGCGGGAACGCCTGGCGCACTACGCGCCCGACACGTGACCCCGACGTGCGTGATTCGAGCGGGTCGCCCGTGGTTCGGAGCGGCATCCCACAGCGTTGTGCCGCGCTTCGGTGCTTCGGGAATCCGAAGCAGCGCACCGATCCCCTAGCCCCAGGCGCGAGCCCTTGTAGGGAGTTCACGCCACTTACGGGTTCTCTATATGGGACCGCCGGAAGCGGGAGGAATCCTTGGCCGGATCGAAAGGTGGCGCGCTCCGCACCCGGTAGGCCGCGTGAGAATGAACGCTCGGTCAGCAACGACGTCATGCAATCGCATCGGATTGCCGGATTCGCGGGTGGGTCAGCGATGGTGTTGGCCCGACTTCACCTCTCAAACAAGGAGGAAGGACATGAAGATGCGGCTTTCCCAATTCGCGGGGATCCCCGTCCTCTCCGCGGCGCTGCTGCTGGTGCCGTCACCCGGAGAGGAGGGAATGACATCCCTGCTGGGCGTGCGACCGGCCGAGGCGGCTGCGTGCAAGATCGAGACCGAGGTCTGCTGGGGGGTCGAGATCGGGGGTTGGTCGGCGGAGTTCTGCGTTTCCCACGAGGTGGAGGTCCCGTGCGCGATGTAGACGAGCCAGAACGGCCCGGACAATTGTCACCGCAATCGTGAAGGAGGAGAGCAATGCGCATTACCCGATGGCTCGCCGCTTCTGCGGTCGTGTTCACGCTCGTCGTCGTGCCGGTCGAGTGGCAGGGGCAGGGGGCTCCGCGGATTCAGACCGCTGAGGCGGCGTGCTACGCCGGCACAGAGGTCTGCTACAAGGAGAAGTTCTGGATCTTCTACCGCAAGGTGTGCAGTACGGTGCTTTACGAGGTGCCCTGCTTCGCTTAGCGATAGGATCGCCGTGGCAGTAGACGACCCACCCGCGAACGGCTCCCTGGCGGAAACGGACACGCAGACTTGCGTCAGGGGGCCGACACGGGTGTTCTGGCAATGGACAGGAGCGTTCGCATGGACGAACCATACCGGGCGGGAGGACAGTCAGGGTTGGCCGCACGGATCCGCCGCCGCGCGCTCGTGGTTGCGGCCTCGGCCGCTGTAGTTCTAGCTGGAATCGGCGGATATGCACTGTGGGCGAATCGAACCGATGCGGGACTGGACAGCCTCGCGGTGACGCAGTTCGGGTTCGAGGTCGCAGGAAAGTTCGAGCCACCACCGGACGGCGGCTTCTGGATGCCCATGGACATCGCGATCGCTGACGGGCGAGTGTGGATTGTCGATTACGGCGCCGCCCGGATATACCGTTACGCGCCGGATGGACGATACGAAGGTACGTTTGGCAAGTCCGGCCGAGGTCCGGGCGAGTTGCAGGGGCCAACGGCCATTGGTGCGGTGGGCGACACGATCTGGGTCCTGAATACCGGGAATGCGCGGATCGACTATTTCGACACGAACGGTCGTATCGTCGGCTCTCAGCCTTTGCCGCAACAGGCGGAAGGGGCCAACCACATGGTGAGTGTCGGTGGCGACTTCGTGGCGACCACGCTTTTCCAAGACCTGCCTTTGCTCCGTTTCCCACGCCGACTTGATCAGGGGGCCGGTGGCGATATCGAGGTCACGGTCTTTGGCCAAGAGTTGGCGGGAAGCGCGAGGTCGCTGCAAGGTCAAGCCCAGCATGTACCGCCATCGTACCGGATCCAGAGACGGGGCGACAAGCTCTGGGTGGCCCACCTCTACCTCCCGGTGATCGGCGTCTACGACACGATGAATACCATGGTGGATATCATTACGTACCCGGCGCCTCCCATCGAGAGTGGCCGGATCGAAGTCAACGAGGACGGTGGGGTGCGGCGGCGTGTCATCACCGGTCCCGAGCCCGCGGGAACTATGGCGTTGCTGTGGGCACCGAACCGGACGGCGTACCTCCTGACGCAACAGAAGGGAGACGGAGACGAACAGCGCCTCTTCCAGATCGCGGCCGACGGAACTCTCTTGGGTCGGACCCTGAGTCCGCTTCCTGGCCCTCTTGTATTTGCCGCAGCGGAACAAGGGACCGGCTACGCCATCGGGGCGCTCGAGAGAGGAGGGACACCGGAGGTATACATCCTGCGCTGGACCGGCGGACAATGAGGACGCTGATACAGAACTGCATCCTGTTCTGCGCATCGACGGCCGTGGCGACCGGATGTGCCGCGGATACGTCATCGTCGGGCGCGGATGTGACGCTTACCGGCGGAGACGCGGTCGAGTCGGTGTGCACGGTCTCGGAACCGCTAGAGCCCTACGGATCCATCCCGGTTCACTCCCGCGTGCACCAGATCATCACGGCAGGAACCGAGCTACTTCTGAGCACGGATGCCGGTTTGCTCCGGTGGTCGCGAAGCCATTGGGATACGGTTGCCACCGGCGGCCATGCGTACGTTCTCCGGGATGATACGCTGTTCCGGATCATTGACGGGAAACTTCAACTGCTCCACTACACACCCGGCCAGCCGCCAATGCCGGTCCGGGCGCTCGGCCTCATGGGGAACGAGAGTTCGCTCGCCATTGTGAACGACATCGCGTTCCTCCACGCGCCGACGAACCAGAACAACTTCCTGATCACAGGACGTCACCTGACCGACGGCACGATCAGCGGGTACATGATGCCTGTCGAGCGCGATTTTCAGGAACTATTCCTCCACGATTTCGAGCAGCTCCTCGATGCGGCTTCCCGACTGCGCAGCTCCGGACGATGGCTTCTCCTGCTGCCGTACACCCATAACCCGGCTCGTCTGGTGGACCTGGACAGCGCGAAGCAATACGCCATCTACACCGCGAGAGAATTGCGGGGGCGCGTAGTTCGGGGCGAGATCCAGGTGTTGGAGAACGAGCGAACGCAGGAGTGCCCGACGTGTACGGTCCACGTGACGGTGAGGGAGCGGCGGGCGCCCCGGATCGAAGCGATCCACGCGGATGCGGTTTTTGCCGAGAACGCACTTTGGATCCTGGGTCACGTGGCTCCGGGCTCAACGGCCGCGTTGTTATACCGCTACCCCATCCTGAACGGCCGCCCTGCTCCCGGGAGCGCCTGGAGGTTATCGGGTCTCGAAACCCGGCCACGGAGTCTCTGGATCCGGCCGGATACGCTGTTGGTTGCGGCGGAGGACGCGTTGTACCGGTTCCCGCACCCGGCGACAGGAGGTGCCGGCGAGTGCGGCCGGCTCCGCTAGGCCGGCGATCATAGTGAATGAGTCAAGTCTGGGTCGAGTCGCGTCCGGGTTGACCGCAGGCACGATGCCTCGTCAGTTTGAGGCGTAGCCCCCTTGGTGCTTGTCGGCCGCTGCAAGAACAGGAGAGAATGGTGGAAGCATACGTGCACGAAACGCGGGTCCGGTCTGACCGAGTCTCGTTCTGGTCGCTCGCCGTTATCCTGCTGCTCACGGCGACGTCGGCCTGCGGCGATGCCGAGTTCCGGCTGACACACGCGCGCCCGCAGCTCGAGATCGCGGAGAAGGTGATCGCGAAATACGGGCCGGCCGATGTCACCGCCGCGTCGGAAGATGGGAGTCGGGAACTGACGATCGCATTGAAACGCGATTCCTACAGCGGTCTCCCGACGGCCGAGAAGCGCCGGATCGCCCGCGAGGTAGCCGAGTACGTTCGGCCGATGCTGACGCCGGACGAGTTCGATGCCATCAAGGTCAGCTTCGTTGAAGCGCACACAGAGGGGTTGATCGAGAGGAGTCGGACGAGGACGTTCACCTTCGCGGCGCAACAAACGGCCCGCTGACACGGCGGTGTCCGGCGGCTCCCGTGGTCCGTCGGGAGCCCCGCGTACGGTGGAGGGAACACAACCCGTTCGTGACCCCTTCCCGACGGGGGCGATCGCGCGGGCGTCCCGGATCCGGGATCGCGGTCCATCGGCGCCCGACGGTGACGTCGCGCGACCGGAGCCCAGACCGATGTGCCGCCGCAGCTACCCGCCGCCTCTACGCGCCCCCCAACCCCCCCGTCCTCTCCCCCTCGCGCAGCGCCAGCCGGATCACCTCCGCGAGGTGCAGCGCGTGGCGCCCGGCTCCCTGCTCGATCTGCTCCCGGCAACTGAAGCCGTCGGCCACGATGAGCGCGTCCTCCGGCGCCCCCCGGACGGCGGGGAGCAGGACCAGCTCGCCGACCTTCATCGAGACGTCGTATTTGTCCCGCTCGAAGCCGAACGACCCCGCCATCCCGCAGCAGCCGGAATCGAGGACCGTGAAGTCGAGGCCGAGGCGTTCGAGCACGGCCTCGTCGTCCACGAACCCCATAACGGCCTTCTGATGGCAGTGCCCGTGCACGACTGCGCGGCGCCGCAGCGGCGGCGGCCGGAAATCCGGCGCGAACCGCTCGAGGAACTCGCTCAGCAGGTAGGTCTGGCGGTTCAGCCGCACGGCGTCTTCATCGTTGGGGAAGAAGCCGACCAGTTCGTCGCGGAAGACCGCGGCGCAGCTCGGCTCGAGCACGACCATCGGGACGCCGGCACGGATCGCCGAGCGCTGCGCCCGCAGGATCCGGCGCAGCCGCCGGCGAGCACGGTCGAGCATCCCGAAATCGTAGAGCGGGCGCCCGCAGCAGAGCGGCCGGGACGGGACCTGGACACGGAACCCCGCCGCCTCCAGCACCTCGACCGCCGCGATCGCCGTCTCGGGATGGAAGTGGTTGTTGAAGGTGTCCGCCCAGAGCAGTACGGTCCGCACGGAGCCATCGGCGGTGGCGCTTCCGGGTACGGCGCCGCGACCACGCCCGGGCGCGCCGCGGAACGTGGCCGCACCGCCGGGCGCGGTCGCGCCACCGGCTTCGCTCGCGCCCGGCGAGTTCGCCGCCCCATCCGCCGCGCGCCGGACACCTCCCGCCTCCCCCGCGCCCCGCGCCGCCTGCGCCGGCACGGACGCCGCGCCCCGCCGGCGCCACCACTGGCGGAACGTCTGCCCCGCGAACGGCGGGATGCTCCGCGCCGGCGCGATCCCGGCCGCCACCTTCGCCACCCGCCGCAGACCCGGCGTCCGCGTCACCAGATTCACCAGCGTCGGCGCATGCGACGCCAGCCGCGCCCACCGGTCGATCAGCCCCATGCTGTATGCCGTGACCGGACGCCGGTGATGCTCGTGGTAGTGCGAGAGGAACTCGGCCTTGTACGTCGCCATGTCCACGTTGACCGGACAGTCGCTCCGACAACCCTTGCACGCCAGACAGAGATCGAGCGCCTCCTTCACGTGTGGGTCGGCCCACCCATCACCGAGCGGGTCGCCTTCCAGCATCTCGAAGAGGAGCCGCGCACGGCCGCGCGTCGAGTGCATCTCCTCGAGCGTCGCACGGTAGCTCGGACACATCGTCCCGCCGTGCATGCGACGACACTCGCCCACGCCCACGCAGCGGAGCTGCGCACGGGCGAAGCTGCCGTTGTCCTCGGGGTAACGAAAACGCGTCGGCCACTGCGGCGGCCGGTACGACGTCCCCAGCCGCAGGTTCTCCGTGATCCGGTACGGATGCACCACCTTGTTCGGGTTCATCCCGCCCTCGGGATCCCAGATCGCCTTGAACTCCGCGAACGCCTCGACCAGCTCGGGGCCGAACATCTTGGGGAGCAACTCCGCGCGCGACTGGCCATCGCCGTGCTCGCCCGAGAGCGAGCCGCCGTAGCGCAGCACCAGGTCCGAGGCATCGTCGAGGAACGCGCGGAACTTCTCGATCCCCTCGCGCGTGACCAGGTCGAAGTCGATGCGCGTGTGGATACACCCCTGTCCGAGATGTCCGTAGAGGGTGCAGGCGTAGTCGTATCGGTCGAGGAGCTTGCGGAAATCACGCAGGTACTCGCCGACACGCTCCGGCGGCACGGCCGAATCCTCCCATCCTTCCCAGGTATCCGGCTCGCCCGGTACACGCGCCGTGGCGCCCAGACCCGACTCGCGGATCTGCCAGACCAGATTCTCCTCCGAGCGGTCCTCGAACAGCTTCATCGACGGCGGCTGCGCGACGCGGCGCAGACCGTCCATCAGCGCGCGCGCCTTCGCTTTCGCCTCGGCGCGGTCCGCGCCGCCGAACTCGACGAGGAGCCAGCCGCGGCCATCGGGGAGGAGCTTCAGGTTGCGGGGGTGCAGCCCCTTCTTCTTCATGTCGTCGACGAGGACGTCGTCGATTCCTTCCAGCCCGATCGGTCCCTGTGCGAGGATGTCGGGCACGTGGTCGCCGGCGGAGTAGATGTCGGGATAACCGAGCACGAGGAGCGCGCGGCCGGGCGGGCTGTCGACCAGGCGGAGCGTTGCGTCGAGGATGGTGACGCAGGTCCCCTCCGAGCCGACGAGCGCGCGAGCCACGTGGAACCCGTTCTCGGGGAGCAGTTCGTCCAGGTTGTAGCCGGAGACGCGGCGCGGGATGCGGGGGTAGCGCGCGCGGATGAGCGGCGCGTAGCGGTCGCGCAGCGCGCGGAGTCGCGCGTAGATCTCGCCGCGGCGGCCGCCTTCGCCGATGATGCGGTCCAGCTCTTCGTCGCTCGTGGGGCCGACGGTGAGGCGCAGTCCGTCGTAGGTCAGCACCTCGAGCGACTCGACGTTCTCGGCGGTGCGTCCGGCCATGACGGAGTGCACGCCGCACGAGTTGTTGCCGATCATCCCGCCGAGCGTGCAGTGGTTGTGCGTCGCGGGATCCGGCCCGAACGTCAGGTGGTGTCGTTCCGCCGCGTCGCGCAGGGTATCGAGTACGATCCCCGGTTCGACGCGCGCGCGCTTCGCCGCCGGGTCCAGTTCGAGCAGCCGGTGCATGTACTTCGAGAAGTCCATGACGACGGCGACGTTGCAGCACTGCCCGGCGAGGCTGGTGCCGCCGCCGCGCGGGAGGACCGGCGCGCCGTGCGCTCGCGCGATCGCCACCGTGCGGACCACGTCTTCCGTGTCCTTCGGGATGACCACGCCGATCGGCACCTGTCGGTAGTTCGACGAATCGGTCGAGTAGAGCGCGCGGTCCCCGGCATCGAAGCGGACCTCGCCGCGCAGCGCATCGCGGAGCGCGGCCGCGAGCGCGTCCGCATCCACGCGCGAGGCGTCGGGCTCGGGGCGCGAACCGCCCGGCCGGGTCGCAACGGATTCGGACCCCGGGTTCATCTCGCCCTCACCCCGGTCGGATCTCCTTCAGTTTGCCGCTGATGCTGCGGCGGATCACGCTGATCGCGTCCGGATCGCCCTTGACCATCGCGAACATGAACGCCCGGGCCTGGTCGAGGGTGATGTGCGGCGGCAGCGGCGGCACATCGGGGTCCGTGATGGCTTCGAGCACCGCCGGCCGGTCCGCGTTCAATACCAGATCCCACGCGTCCGCCACCTCCTCGGGCTTCTCGACCCGCGCGGCGCGCAGGCCGAGGAGTTCGGCGTAGCGCGCGTACGGGAAGTCGTACAGCGTCTGCGACGCCTCGAATTTGGGATCCCCCTCGAACGCGCGCTGCTCCCACGTCACCTGGTTCAGGTCGTTGTTGTGCAGGACCAGGACCACGAGCCGCGGGTCGCTCCAGCGCTGCCAGTACTGCGCGATCGTGATCAGCTCGTTGATCCCGTTCATCTGCATCGCGCCATCGCCGACGAGCGCCAGCACGACGCGGTCGGGGTGCGCGAACTTCGCGGCGATCGCGTACGGCACGCCGGGGCCCATGGTTGCCAGGTTGCCCGAGAGCGACGCCATCATCCCCTGGCGCAGCTTCAGGTCCCGGGCGAACCAGTTGGCCGCCGAGCCGGAATCCGAGGTGATGATGCACCGGTCCGGCAGTCGCGGAGACAGCTCCCAGAAGACGCGCTGCGGGTCCAGCGGTTCGGCATCGCTCAGCGCCCGCGCCTCGACCACCTTCCACCACTCGGCGACGCCCTCCTCGATCTTCTCGCGCCACCCGCGGTCGGTCTTGCGCTCGAGCCTCGGAATCAGCGCCCGCAGCGTCTCCGCCGCATCGCCGACCAGGTTCACCTCCATCGGGTAGCGGAACCCGATGAACTTGCCGTCCCGGTCGATCTGCACGCCGCGCGCCTGGCCGGGCTTCGGGAGGAACTCGAAGTACGGGAAGTTCGAGCCGATCATCAGCAGCGTGTCGCACTCGGCCATCATGTCGGAACTCGGCTTGGTGCCGAGCAGCCCGATCGCGCCCGTGACGAACGGCAGGTCATCGGGGAGCACCGCGCGGCCCAGCAGCGCCTTCGCCACGCCGGCGCCGAGCAACTCGGCGATCTCGATCACCTCCGGCTCAGCGCCCGCCGCACCCTGGCCGACCAGGATCGCCACCTTCGACCCCGCGTTCAGCACCTCCGCGGCGCGGCGCAGCTCCTCGTCCCGCGGCAGCACGCGAGGCGGTGCGTACCCCAGGCCGCCGGGGACGAAACCGTGCTTGCGCGGCGTCTCTTCGACCGCGTCCTCGCCCTGGATGTCGTTCGGCACGATCACGCACGTCACCGTGTGCTCCGCCTGAGCGATGCGGAACGCGCGGTCGATCAGGTCCGGGAGCTGCGCCGGGACCGTCAGCATGTGCACGTAGTGGTGCGCCACATCCTTGTACAGCGAGATCAGGTCGACCTCCTGCTGGAAGCTGCCGCCCAGCGCGCTGCGCGCCGACTGCCCGACGATCGCGACCACCGGCTGGTGGTCCATCATCGCGTCGTAGAGCCCGTTCAGCAGATGGATCGCGCCCGGCCCCGATGTTGCCAGGCAGACGCCGACCTCGCCGGTGAACTTGGCGTGGCCGCACGCCATGAACGCGGCCATCTCCTCGTGCCGCGCCAGGATGAACTCCGGCTGGTTCCCCGCGCGGTCCAGCGCCCCCAGGATCCCGTTGATCCCGTCGCCCGGGTAGCCGAAGATCCGCCGGACGCCCCAGTCGCGGAGCCGCTCCACCAGGAAATCACCTACGGTCCGACCCATCATGCCTCCACATCCTTGGCCTGTCCCGCCCCAGCCCTAGCCCTAGCCCTAGCCCTAGCCCGGAAAGGCGATCGTCGACAGCAACGCGTTCTCCGCCTGCCGCGAATCCAGCCGCGTGTGCTGGACCACGATCGGCACGTCCGCTTCGATCACGCTCGCGTAGTCCGTCGCCCGGGGGATCGGCTCCGGGTCCGTCAGGTCGTTGAAGCGCACGTGTAGCGTGCGGCGCGCGGGTACCGTCACCCTGTACGGGCCGGCGGGCTCGCGGTCCCGGAAGAAGACCGTGATCTCGACGTGCGCGTCCTCGCCCGTCGCGTTGAGAATGCAGACCGCTTCGTGGCTGACCATCTCCGGCGCCGGGCCGTGGCTCCACCCCGGGATGTAGCCTTCGGCGATGGCCCAGCGCCGATGGCCGATCGGCTCTTCCATCGTCGCACTCCTGGAGCACTGTTCCCCACGCGGCGCTCAAGCCGGACGCAGTTTCCGTACCCCTCCCCCCGCCGCACCGCGAGGATCGCAGGGTCACCCGGCGCGCCGTGAAGGCCGCAGGGTCGCCGGGCCGGATGCCGAACCGGGCCGCGCCGGTCGCCTCGACCACGCCGAGCGTCTCGTGACCGATCTCCGGCGCGTCCGATCCCCAGCGCATCCGATCCCCAGCGCGACCGATCTCCGGCGCGACCGATCCCCAGCGCGTCCGATCCCCGGCGCGACCGATCTCCGGCGCGACCGACCACCCGCGCATCCGACCCCGCCCGCGTCGCTGCGCGCCCGCCGGCCCAGAACCCGCGCACGCCGGCACGCTGGGCCCGATCTGCGATCCGGGCAGGGCGCGCTTCTTGCAACCCCGCCGCGGCTCGCAGGGGCCGCGCGTCCTCGCGACTCGACCACCGGAACCGCGCGGCGATGGACGGGACGGCGCAGCAGCCTCCGTCCCTCCGCTCGCCGAGGCATCACCGTCTTCATGGCAGCGAAATTCCCGCGGTGGTCGGACTCCGTGGTGCGGGCGGGCGGTGTCGTTTTGCTGATCGCGGTCGTCGGAATCCCCGCCTTCCTCATGGTCTGGGTCCGAACGCCGTATACGACCGGTCAGTTCGAACCGGTGCGGCAGCCGGTCGAGTTCGACCACCGGCACCACGTGGCCGATGACGGCATCGACTGCCTCTACTGCCACGACCTCGCGGACCGCTCGCCCTATGCGGGCGTCCCGCCGACGGAGCGGTGCCTGGGGTGTCACAACCAGATCTGGAACGAGAGCCCGCTGCTGCTCCCCGTCTGGCGCAGCGGCCTGACCGGCCGGTCGATCCCGTGGCGGCGCGTGCACGATCTGCCGGATTTCGTCTACTTCGACCATTCGATCCACGTGGGGAAGGGAGTGGGGTGCGAGACGTGTCACGGGAGGGTGGATCGCATGGCGCGGGTCTACCAGGTGGCTCCGCTCACCATGGGGTGGTGCCTGGATTGTCACCGCCACCCCGAGCGCTACCTGCGTCCGCGCGAGGAGGTGACCACCATGGGCTGGGTGCCGCCGCGTCCGCAGCGCGTGCTCGGCCCGGAACTCGAACGGCGGTACGGCGTGCGTGAGATCACGAACTGTACCGCCTGCCACCGATAGGAGGGGACCGGCGGGTGTCGGGAGGATGGAAGGGGCAGGGCGCGGTGGAGGGTGGACGCGAAGCGCGCGGCCGCCGGTACTGGCGCGCGGCCGATGCGCCCCCGGCGATCTCGACCGCCCGGCCGTGGCGCGAGTTCCCGCCGGGCGCCGAGTTGCCGCCGGATGCGGTCAGCCGCCGCGAGTTCCTGCGCCTCGCTGCCGCCGGCGCTGCGCTGGCCGGACTCGGTGGCTGCTTCGAGCCGCCGCGCGAGCGGATCCTTCCCTACACGGCACGCCCCCCCGAGGTCACGCCCGGCGTCGCGCGCTATTACGCGACGACCATGACGCTGGGCGGCTTCGGGACGGGACTCCTCGTCGAGAGCCACACGGGCCGGCCGACGAAGGTCGAGGGCAACCCGGACCACCCGGCCAGTCTGGGCGCCACGGGCGTCTACGAGCAGGCGTCGGTCCTGGATCTCTACGACCCGGACCGCGCCCGTGCACCGCGCCATCTGGGCGCGATCCGGCCGTGGTCCGCCTTCGTCGACGCCTTTGCGCCGGAAGCCGGCGCGCCGGACGACGGAACCGGGCTCCGCTTCCTCCTTCCGCCCACCGCCTCACCCACGACGACGCGGCTGATCTCCGCCGTGCGTGACCGACTGCCGGCCGCGGGCTTCACGTTCTACGCGCCGCTGTCGCCGACCGATCCCGCCGAAGGCGCGCGTCTCGCGCTCGGCCGTCCACTCCTCGCGCAGTACGACTTCCGCGCCGCGGACGTCGTGCTCGCGGCCGATGCCGATTTCCTCGCCGCAATGCCGTTCGCGCTGCGCTACGCACGCCACTTCACGGACCGGCGACGGCTGCACGGCCCCGACGACGCAATGAACCGGCTCTACACCATCGAGGGCGTCTTCAGCGTGACCGGCGCCACCGCCGACCACCGGCTGCGCGTGCGTACCGCCGAGGTCGGCGACGTCCTCGCCGCCATCCTCGCCGAGGTCGCCGCCGTCCCCGAGCGCCTCCCCGGCGGCGCGCCGCCGGGACTGGCCACCGCCCTCGAACGCTTCCGCGCGACCGGCGGCCGTGAGCGGTGGATCCGCGCCGTCGCGCGCGACCTCATCGAACACGCGGGCGCCGGCATCGCCATCGTGGGCGAGCGCCAGCCGCCGTGGGTGCATGGGCTGGCCCACGCACTCAATGCGCTCCTCGGCAATGCCGGCCACACGGTCCGCTACACGCCGTCGCCGCTGGCGGAGGCGGGCGCGTCGTCGCACACGCTCGAACCGCTCGTCGCGGAGATGCGCGCCGGCCGCGTCCGGACCCTCGTCATCCTGGGGGGCAACCCATCCTACGACGCGCCGGCGGACCTCGAATTCCGCCGTGCGCTCCGCGCGGTCCCGCGCACGGTCTACCTGGGACTCCACGAGAACGAGACCGCCGCGGACTGCGCCTGGTTCCTGCCGATGCTCCACTACCTCGAGGCCTGGGGCGATGCGCGGGCGTACGACGGCACGGCATCGCCGATCCAGCCGCTGATCGCGCCGCTCTACGGCGGCCGCACCGCGGACGAGGTGCTCGCCGTCTTCCTCGGCGACGTCGGCCGGAGCGCGCACGCGCTCGTGCGCGAGACGTGGCGCGCCGCCCTGGGTGCGGATTTCGAGGCCGCCTGGGATGCGGCGCTCACGCGCGGCATCTTCGAGGGTACGGCGCTCCCGCCCGTGCCGGCCGCGGTCCAGTGGGATCCGCTGCTCCGGGACCTCGCCACCCGCGAGCCGCGCCCACCCGCCGGGCGGGATTCGTTCGAAGTCGTCTTCACCCGGGACGCGCGCGTCTACGACGGCCGCTTCGCGAACAACCCCTGGCTCCAGGAACTGCCCGACCCGCTCACCAAGCTCACCTGGGACAACGCCGCGGTGCTCGGCCCCGGCACGGCGGCACGGCTCGGGGTCCGGACCGGCGACCTGCTCGCGCTGCGCCGGCACGGCCGGGAGCTGCGGATCCCCGCGTTCATCCTCCCCGGCCCGGCGGAGGACTCGATCTCGATCCCGCTCGGCTACGGCCGCGCCGGCGCGGGGGCCGTCGGACGCGGCGTCGGCGCGAACGCCTTCACGCTCCGGACGTCGGAGGCGCCGTACTTCGCCGGCGACCTGACCGTCGAGCCGCTCGCGGAGATGCCTCCCGTCCGACTCGCCACCACGCAGTCGCACTGGTCGCTCGACGGCCGGCCGGTCGCACTCGAAGCCACGCTCACCGAGTACCGCGAGAACCCCGACTTCACCGCCGAGATGCGCCGTCCGCCCCGGTCGCTCTACTCGCCCTTCACCTACACGGGCGACCAGTGGGCCATGACCATCGACCTGACCGTCTGCACCGGATGCAGTGCGTGCGTCATCGCCTGCCAGGCCGAGAACAACACGCCCGTCGTCGGCAAGGAGGACGTACTCAAAGGCCGCGAGATGCACTGGCTCCGCATCGACCGCTACTTCACCGGCGACGCCGGCGCGCCCGACGTCGTGATGCAGCCCATGCTCTGCCAGCACTGCGAGAAGGCGCCGTGCGAGTACGTCTGCCCCGTCAACGCCACCGTGCACAGCCCCGACGGCCTCAACGAGATGGTCTACAACCGCTGCATCGGCACGCGCTTCTGCTCGAACAACTGTCCGTACAAGGTGCGGCGCTTCAACTGGTTCGACTACAACTCGGATGTCCCGGAGACCCGCGAGATGCAGTTCAATCCGGATGTGACCGTGCGCGCGCGAGGCATCATGGAGAAGTGTACCTTCTGCGTGCAACGGATCCGGCGGGCTCAGATCCGGTCGCGGCTCGATGGCCGGCCGCTCGGCGGCAATGACGTCCAGACCGCGTGCGCGCAGGCGTGTCCGACGCGGGCGATCATCTTCGGCTCGCTCGGCGACCCGGCGTCGGAAGTCTCGCGCACGCACCGACTTCCGCGCAGCTACGCCGTGCTCGACGACCTCGGCACCCGGCCGCGCGTGCGCTACCTGGCACGGATCCGCAATCCCGCGCCGACGTTGGCCGCCACCGACCGGGCGGCCACCAGCGCCGGCGCCGAGGGTGCGGGCGCCGGGGCGGGGAAGGGGGGCGGCGCACCGCCTGCGGAGCGGTGAGCAGTGGCACACCCCTCCCCGGAACGGATCGATGCGCCGCCCGTCCTGCATGGACGGCCCGACGACGCGGCGCTCACCGAGCAGCTCCTCGCGCCCCTCTGGTCGCGCTCCCGCATCTGGCTGCTCCTCTTCCTCCTGACCGGCGCGGGAACGGCGCTCTTCGTCCTCACCATGACGCTCACGTTCCTCGCCGGCATCGGCCTCTGGGGGAACAACATCCCCGTCGCCTGGGCGTTCGCCATCACCGACTTCGTCTGGTGGATCGGGATCGGCCACGCCGGAACGTTCATCTCGGCGTTCCTGCTCCTCCTCGAACAACACTGGCGCGCCTCGATCAACCGGATCGCCGAGGCGATGACGCTCTTCGCCGTCATCAACGCAGGCATCTTCCCGGTCCTGCACCTCGGCCGCCCGTGGTTCGCCTACTGGCTGATCCCCTATCCGGCGACTATGGCCGTCTGGCCGCAGTTCCGCAGCGCACTGCCGTGGGACTTCGCCGCGATCCTCACGTATTTCACGGTGTCGCTCCTCTTCTGGTACGTGGGGCTGATCCCCGACCTCGCCACGGTACGCGACCGCGCGCCGGGCCTCACGCGCCGGCGCATCTACGGCCTCTTCGCGCTCGGCTGGCGCGGCGCCGCGCGACACTGGCAGCAGTACCGCATCGCCTACGGCCTCCTCGCCGGACTCGCCACGCCGCTGGTCGTCTCGGTCCACAGCATCGTGAGCATGGACTTCGCCATCACCCAGCTCCCCGGCTGGCACTCGACCATCTTCCCGCCCTACTTCGTCGCCGGCGCGCTCTACTCCGGCTTCGCCATGGTGCTCACGCTGCTGCTCCCGCTCCGGCGCGCGTTCCATCTCGAGAACGTCATCACGGAACGGCACCTCGACAGCATCGGCAAGATGGTGCTGGCCATGGGTTGGATGCTGATCTACAGCTACGTCTGCGAGATCTTCATCGCCTGGTACAGCGGCGACCTTTACGAACGCTACACCTTCCTCTTCGCGCGCCCGGCAGGGCCGTACGCCCGCGTGTTCTGGCTCATGATCGCCTGCAACGTGTTGACGCCGCAGGCGCTGTGGTTCGGGCGGCTCCGCCGCCGCCCGCTCGTCCTCTTCCTCGCCTCGATCCTCATCCAGATCGGGATGTGGACCGAGCGGTTCGTCATCATCGTGACCTCGCTCAACCGCGACTTCCTCCCCTCGAGTTGGCACTTCTACATGCCGACCTGGGTCGACTGGGGGCTGCTCTTCGGCAGCATCGGTTTTTTCCTGCTCCTCTTCCTGCTCTTCCTGCGCTTCGTGCCGGCCGTCCCGATCTTCGAGGTCAAACGGCTGCGCTACGAGGCGGCGGGGGAGGTCTGAGCCGTGGCCGAGTGGATCGCCGAGCCCCGGATGCTGGCGGAGTTCGACTCCATGGACGACGTCATCGCCGCCGCCGCGCGGCTGCGCGCCCGCGGGTACGAGGCGCTCGAAGTCGACTCGCCGTACCCGGTCACGGACGCCGATACGTTGCTGGGACTGCGCCGGCCGCGCCTCCCGGTCGCCGTCCTCGCGGCGGGCCTGATCGGCGCCATCCTCACGCTCGCGGTCCAGTGGTACGCCAACGCCTGGGACTACCCGCTCAACGTCGGCGGCCGCCCGCTCCTCTCGGTACCCGCGTGGATCCCGATCACCTTCGAGCTCGGCGTCCTCTCGGCCGCGTTCGCCGCCGTCGGCGGCCTGCTCGCGGCCGCGGGGCTGCCGCGCCTGTGGCACCCGGCCTTCGAGGTCGACGCGTTCGACCGGGTGACCACGGACCGCTTCTTCATCATCGTGGACGCCGCCGATCCACGCTTCGATCGCGTGCGCACGCGCCACGACCTCGAGGCGCTGGGCGCGGTCCGCGTCCTCGAGCTCGGAGCGCCGGCGTGACCCGCGCGTGCCTGCGGCTCGGCGCACTCCTGGCCGTCGCGGGCTGCACCGGCGCGCAGATGGGCGTCTTCTGGCAGCTCGAACGGATGCTCGTCCAGCCCCGCTACGTGCCCTACCGGGAGAGCCGATTCTTCCCGGATGGCAGGGTCATGCAACCGCCGCCGGGGGGAACGGTCCCGCGCGGCGCCGTGGTCGATCGGCCGGCCGTGACCGACGGCCGCATCGACGGGCGCTACCTCGACCGGATCCCGATCCCCGTGACGCTTCCGCTCCTCGCCACCGGCCGTGCCGCCTTCAACCGGACCTGCGCGGCCTGTCACGGAATCCTCGGCGATGGTGCGAGCGCGGTCGCCCGCAACATGGAGCTCCGGCCGCCACCCTCGCTCCACACGCCGCGGATCCGCGCCTACCCGCCGGGCCGCATCTACGCGACGATCCGCGAAGGATACGGCCTCATGCCGTCGTACGCGGCCGTCCTCTCGACCGAGGAGCGCTGGGCCGTCGTCGCCTACGTGCGCGCGCTCCAGCTCAGCCAGTACGCGCCGCTCGCCGCACTCCCGCCGGACATCCGCGCCGCCGCGCTGCGCGCCCTGGCACCGGCCGCCACGCCGGGACTCGAGGGACCCGATGGCTGACCGCACGACCGGCACTGCACCACGACCCGCCGCGCCGCACGGCCCGGAACCGACCCCGGACTCCGCTACCGGGATGCCGCCCGCCCGCGCACGGGACATCGAACGGTGGAGCACCGCGGCCGCGCTCCTCGGACTCGCGCTCGTCGCGCTCGGCTTCTTCATCGACCGCCGCCAGGCCGCGTTCTCCTACCTGGCCGCGTTCGCCTACTGGCTGAGCCTCGCGCTCGGCACACTCATCTTCCTGATGATCCACCACGCCATCAACTCGTCGTGGTTCGTGGTGCTGCGCCGCCCCGCGGAGGCCGCGGCCGCCATGATCCCGCTCCTCGCGCTCCTCTCCCTCCCGCTCCTCTTCGGGGTGGACGCGCTCTACCCCTGGGCCGCGCCCGCCGCCTCGCTGCCGGCCGAGCTGCGCGAGGCGATCGCGACCAAGCGGCCGTACCTGAACGTGCCGTTCTTCCTCGTCCGGGCCGCGGCGTACTTCGCGACCTGGACCGTCGTGGCCGTGCTGCTGCGCCGCTGGTCGCTCCGCCAGGCGGCCGGCAACGGCGTCGCACTCGCCCGACGCCAGCGCACGCTCGCCGCGGGCGCCCTCCCGCCCGTCGCGTTCGCCCTGACCTTCGCCGCCTTCGACTGGCTCATGTCCCTCCAGCCCACCTGGTTCTCGACCGTCTTCGGCGTCTACTACTTCGCCGGCGGCGCGGTCGGCGGGCTCGCGCTCCTCGCGGTGATCGCGTTCCTGCTCCATCGCGCCGGCCCCGCCGCCGACATCCTCACGACCTCGCACTACCACGCGCTCGGGAAGCTCCTCTTCACGATGCTCGTCTTCTGGGGCTACATCGGGTTCGTCCAGCTCCTGCTGATCTGGATCGCGAACGTACCCACGGAGACTACGTGGTTCGCCGCGCGGATCGGCGGCGGCTGGACGGCCGTCGGCGCGCTCCTCGTCGTCGGCCACTTCTTCATCCCCTTCTTCGCGCTCCTCTCTCGCCCGCTCAAGCGCCGCCCCGCCGCGCTCGCCGCCATCTCCGCATGGCTGCTGGCCATGCACTACGTCGATGCCTACTGGCTGGTCCTCCCCGCGCTGCACCCCTCCGCGCTCCGGCCGCACTGGATCGATGCGGCGGCGTTCATCGGCATCGGCGGCGCCGTCGTCGCGTACGGAACGCGACTGCTGGCCGCCGCGCCGCTCCTCCCGCGCGGCGACCCGCGCCTCGAGCGCTCGCTCCGCTTCACCACCACATGAACGCCATGGCACGGCACTCGAACGTCCGCCAGGAGGGGGACCGGATCCACGCGGTGGCGGTCACGATCACGCTCTTCGCCGCCGTCATCATCGCCGCCGCAGGCGTGCTCTGGGCCTGGCTCACGCTCCGGCGCGACGCGCCGGCACCACCCGCCCACGCCACCGCGCAGGTCGAACGCGTGCCGACCGCGCCGCCCACCATCGGCGGCATCCGGCAGACGCTCATCAACGCCGACACCGCGACGCAGCGCCTCGCCGAACGGAAGCGCCGCCGCCTCGGGAGCTACGGCTGGGTCGACTCCGCGCGCGGCGTGGCCCGCATCCCCATCGAGCAGGCCATGCGGGTCATCGCGGAGAGCACGGCGGCCGCGACGCCGGCTCCCGCCCCGCCCGCCTCCGGCCGCCGGTCGCGCAACCCCATGGACGCGGCGACCATCCGGGAGCGGACCGGCCAGCGGCTGCCGCTCGAACTCGCCTTCCGCGATGCGCGCGGGCGGACGGTCCGCCTGGCGGATCTCCTCCCCGGCGATCGGCCGGCCGTGCTGGTGCTCGCCTACTACCATTGTCGCACGCTCTGCGACCTGGTCCTCGACGGCGCGGCCCGCGCGCTCCGTGAATCGGGGCTCCGCCCGGGCGCGGACTACCGCGCGATCACGGTCGGCATCGACCCACGTGAGACGCCGGAGGATGCGCGCGCCGAGCGGGCGCGCGTCCTCGCGCTGCTGGGCGGACGCACTCACGCCGCGACACCCGTCCACGCCCCCGGCGCCCCACCGGCGAGCACGCGCGAGGAACCGGTCGAGCGCGCCGCCGATGGCGTGTGGCCCTTCCTCGTCGGCGATTCGGCGCAGATCCACGCACTCGCACGGGCGCTCGGCTTCGGCTATCGCTACGATCCGGCCACGGACCAGTTCGCGCACCCCGCCGCCGTCTTCGTGCTCACGCCCGATGGCCGCATCTCATCGTATCTGTACGGCATCGCGCCGGCCGCCGCGGAAGTCGCGGACGCGCTCGCCACCGCGGCCCGGGGGCGCACGCGGTCCGTCCTCGATCGCGTACTGCTGCGGTGCTTCCACTACATCCCGGCGCTGCGCCGACACGGCGGACTGATCGCGGGCGTCACGCGCGGCGGTAGCATCCTGGTGCTGCTCGTCCTCGGGGCCGTGCTGTTCCGGATCGTGCGCGCGCGCCGGCGCGCGGGCGGGCCCGCATGAGCGCCGCGTGGGCGTTCCAGCGCGCGACCGACGGCGGCGGAGCGTGGGACGACTTCCTCAACGCACTGAACGCGTTCTACAGGCGCGCACTCACGCTCCCGCCCCAGGCCTCGACCATCGCCCGCGACATCGATGGACTGCACTACTTCGAGATCACGATCATGTTCGCCGCCGCCGGCCTCATCGCCGTCGTCGCGCTGTACTTCGTGGTCCGTTACCGCCGCCGGCCCGGCCGCGACCCCACGCCGCGCATCGTCGCGCCCCACTGGTTCGAGATGGTCCTCTACGCCGGCCTGCTCGGACTCTTCGTACTCTTCTGGGTCATCGGGTTCCGGCAGTACATCGACCTGAGCGCGCCACCGGATTCGGCCGTCGACGTCTACGTCACCGCCAAACAGTGGATGTGGGAGTTCGCCTACCCCGAGGGACCGGCATCGGCCGGCGTACTCTACGTCCCGGCCGGGCGGCCGGTCCGGTTGCACCTCACCTCCCGCGATGTGATCCACAGCTTCTTCGTCCCCGACTTCCGCATCAAGCGCGACGCCGTGCCGGGGATGTACACCACCGCCTGGTTTCAGGCGAATGCGCCCGGAACCCACCAGATCCTCTGCACCGAGATGTGCGGCGTCGGCCACTCGCAGATGCTCGCCCGCGTCGTCGTCCTGCGCCCGGCCGACTTCGAGACGTTCCTCCTCCGCCGCGCACCGGCGGCCACGCCAACATCCGGCCGCGATGCGACGCCCAATGCGCCGCCCGCGCGCGGCGCGCCGCTGGCCGTCATCGGCCGCGCCGCCGCCGCCCGGCACGGCTGCCTCGGCTGCCACAGCATCGATGGGACCCGCCGCACCGGCCCGAGCTGGCTCGGCCTCTTCGGCTCGACCCAGCTGATGGCCGACGGCGAGCGCATCCGTGTCACACCCGCCTACATCACGGAGTCGATGATGGATCCCCAGCGCCGCATTGTCGCCGGATACCCGCCCGTCATGCCCTCCTTCATGGGGCAGATCTCACCGGCAGAGACCGCCGCGATCATCGAATACATGAGATCGCTCGCAGACGGCATCCCGGACGCCGAGGCGACCCGGCCATGAGCACCACGACCACGCCGCCCGCCTCCCCCGGGACGCGGCGCATCGACTACCTCAACGTCGAGACCACCATCCGGTCGTGGCTGACCACGACGGACCACAAACGGATCGGCATCCTCTTCCTCATCATGACCACCGCCGCGCTCGCCCTCGGCGGCGTCTTCGCCCTGCTCTTGCGCCTCGAACTGCTCACCCCCGGGGGCACGTTCATGGACGCCATGAGCTACAACCGCCTCTTCACGCTGCACGGCGTGGTCATGGTGTGGCTCTTCCTGATCCCTTCCATCCCGGGCGCGTTCGGCAACTTCCTCCTCCCGCTCATGCTCGGAGCACGCGACGTCGCGTTCCCCCGCCTCAACCTGGCCAGCGTCTACATCTACGCGATCGGCGCGGTCGTCGTCCTGGCCGGCGCCGTCCTCGGCGGCGCCGACACCGGCTGGACCTTCTATCCGCCCTACAGCACCCACACGCCCACGGCCGTCGTCCCCGTCCTGCTGGGCGTCTTCATCCTCGGCATCTCCTCCACCATCACGGGGCTCAACTTCATCGTCACCACCCACACGCTCCGCACCGAGGGGATGACCTGGCTGCGCATACCCCTCTTCGTCTGGGCAGTCTACGCCACCAGCATCATCCTCGTCATCGCCACGCCCGTCCTCGGCATGACGCTCCTCCTCATCATCCTCGACCACGCCTTCCGCCTCGGCATCTTCGATCCCGCCCTCGGCGGTGATCCCATCCTCTTCCAACACCTGTTCTGGTTCTACTCGCATCCCGCCGTCTACATCATGATCCTCCCCGCCATGGGCGTGATGAGCGAGACCGTATCCGCCTTCGCACACAAAAACATCTTCTCGTACAACGCGATCGTCATCGCGACGCTCGGAATCGCCTTCGTCGGCTTCCTGACCTGGGGACACCACATGTTCACCGCCGGGATGTCCGTCTTCGATTCCGGCGCCTTCGGCATCCTCTCGATGTTCGTCGCCATCTTCTCGGCCATCAAGGTGTTCACCTGGGTCTCGACCCTCTACAAGGGCTCGATCGCGCTCGACGCGCCCATGCTCTACTTCTTCGGATTCCTCTTCCTCTTCAGCTTCGGCGGGATGACGGGCGTCGCCGTTGCCAGCATGTCGCTCGACGTCTACTGGCACGACACCTACTTCGTGGTCGCACACTTCCACTTCATCATGGTCGGCGGCAGCATGATGGGCTTCCTCGCCGCGCTGCACTACTGGTTCCCCAAGATGTTCGGCCGCATGTTCCCCGCCCGCTCCAGCACCGTCGCCGCCGTTCTGGTGATCACCGGCTTCATTCTCACCTTCACGCCGCAGTTCTGGCTCGGCAACGCCGGAATGCCACGCCGCTACTACAGCTATCCGGACCGGTTCCAGACGCTGAACGTGATCTCGACCGTCGGCTCGTGGGCCATCACGGCCGGCCTCGTCCTGATCGGCGCGTATCTGCTCTATGCGCTGCGCTGGGGCGCGCGCTCGGGCCCGAACCCCTGGGGCTCGCTCGGCTTCGAGTGGAACACGCCGTCTCCGCCGCCACCCCACAACTACGAGGAACCGCCGGTCATCACGCACCAGCCCCACGAGTACTGGCGCACCGCGGAGTAGCCGGATGGCCGATGCAACGCTGCACCTCCGGGACCACTACGAAGACCTCGCCAAACAGACCCACGCGGCGCGCCTCGGGATGTGGGTCTTCATCGGCAGTGAGGCCCTGCTCTTCGCCGCACTCTTCGCGCTCTACGCCGCCTACCGCATCGCCTATCCGGCCAGCTTCCGCGCGGCCGCCGCCCACACCAACCTCTTCCTCGGCACGGCCATGACGTTCGTGCTCATCACGTCGAGCCTCTTGATGGCCAACGCCGTTCTGAGCGCGCGCCTCGCGCGGCCCGGCCGAAGCGTCGGCTTCCTGGCCGGCACCGCCGGGCTCGGCATCATCTTCCTCGGACTCAAGGCGGTGGAATACACGGAGCACTTCCGCGACGGCATCTTTCCGGGCGCGTTCTACGCCTTCGCACGGCTCCCCGCGCCGGGCGCCAGGGTCTTCTTCACGCTCTACTACTTCATGACCGGGTTGCACGCGCTGCACGTGGCCGGCGGCGTCGTGCTGCTCGCCTGGCTCGCGCGGCGTGCGCACCGCGGCGGCTTCACCCCCGAGTACCACACGCCCCTCGAGCTCGGTGGCATGTACTGGCACTTCGTGGACGTCGTCTGGATCTTCCTCTGGCCGCTCTTCTACCTGCTGCGGTGATGTCATGACCCATCGCTCGTCCGAACCGCGCACGACCGCGATGCCGCAGCCGCGGCACGACGACGCACAGGAGCGAGACCGCCGATGAGCGAACCACACCTTTCCGCCCGGACGTACCTCTTCACCTGGATCGCACTGGTCGTGCTCTCGGCGCTGACGCTCCTGCTCTCGGTCGCGCCGCTCGGACCGTTCCACGTCCCGGTCGCGCTGCTGATCGCCGGCACCAAGGGCGTCCTCATCGTCCTGTTCTTCATGCACCTGGTCGAGCAGCGCAGTGTGAACCGCGTGGCCGTCATCTTCTGGCTGCTCCTCCTCCTGATCCTGATTTCGCTGACGGCTGCGGATGTGGCCACGCGCAGCCTCGACCTGCGGCCGCCGGTCTCCGGGTGAAGCAGGGGCGGCGTTCCCATGCGGATCGACGAACCGGCCGGCCCCCGGGCGCCCGTCGCAGAGCGAGGGATGAGCCTCCTCGCGCTCGGCTCACTCGGCATCGTCTTCGGCGATCTCGGCACGAACGGGCTCTTCGCGCTGCGCGCCGCGTTCCACGAGCCCTACGGCGTCGCCGTCGCCCGGATGAACGTGCTGGGCGTGCTCTCGCTCGCCACGTGGGCGCTCATCGTGGTGCCGTCCATCAAGTACCTGGTGTTCGTCATGCGCGCCCACAACCGCGGCGAGGGCGGGACCCTCGCCCTGCTCTCTCTCCTCGCCCCCCGCGCCCGCCCACCTTCCCGCCGGAGCACACTGCTGGTGGCGCTCGGCCTCCTCGGCGCGGCCCTCATCTACGGCGATGGCGTCATCACGCCCGCGATCTCCGTCCTCGCGGCCATCGAGGGGATCGCCGTCGAGCGCCCCGGCCTCGAATGGCTCGTCGTCCCCGTGACACTCCTCATTCTGGTCGCGCTCTTCCTCTTCCAGCGGCGCGGCACCGGGAGGGTGGCCGCCGTGTTCGGGCCGGTCATGCTGCTCTGGTTCCTCTGCATCGCCGCGCTCGGACTCACCGCCATCCTCCGCCGGCCCGAGGTGCTGGCCGCCATCGACCCGCGGTACGCGGCGCGACTCCTCTTCCATAACGGCGCCATCGGATTCCCCGTCCTCGGCGCCATCGTCCTCACAGTCGCCGGCTCCGAGGCGCTCTACGCCGACGTCGGCCACTTCGGCGTGCGCCCCATCCGCCGCGCGTGGTACGCCGTGGTCTTCCCAGCGCTCTTACTGAACTACTTCGGCCAGGGCGCCATCCTCCTCGCCGACCCGCGCGCCGCCGAGAGCCCCTTCTATCGGCTCGTCCCACACTCGCTCCACTACCCCGCCGTCGCCCTCGCCACCGCCGCGACGATCATCGCGTCGCAGGCGCTCATCTCGGCATCCTTCTCGATCACCCGTCAGGCCATCCAGCTCGGGTTCCTCCCCCGCACCGGCGTCCGACACACTTCGGCCACGATCCCGGGCCGCGTCTACGTCCCCGCCGTCAACTTCGGACTCATGGCGACGTGTCTGGCGCTCGTCCTGACGTTCCGCGAGTCCGCAAGGTTGGCCGCGGCCTACGGAATGGCCGTCGCCGGCGCGATGGCGTGCACGACGATCCTCTTCTACTCCGTCACGCGCGAACGCTGGCGCTGGGGTGCGCTCCGGGCGGGCGCCCTGGCGGCCGCGTTCCTGCTGGTCGATCTCTCGTTCGTCGGAACGAGTTTGCTGAAGATCCCGCACGGCGCATGGGTTCCGCTCGCGATCGCCGGCGCCGTCTATCTCGTGATGACGACGTGGCGCTGCGGTCGCGATCGCGTCGCGGCCGCCCTGGCCTCCACTCCGGTCGAGGCGTTCCTGCGCGACCTCGCGCGGACCCGCCCCATCCGCGTCGCGGGGACGGCGGTCTTCCTGATGGAGGGCGCGGTGCGCGCGCCACCCGAGCTGACGCGATACCTCCACCACGCGGGGGCGCTCCATCGGCAGGTGATCCTCATGGCGCTTCGTACGGAGGAGGTCCCTGCGGTTCCGGACGAGGAGCGCATCGAGGTCGAGTCGCTCCCCGCAGGTCTGGTCGGAGTCACGGCGCGGTACGGGTTCCGCCAGACGCCGAACCCGGTGGACGTGCTGCTCCGTTGCCGCGCCGCGGGCGTCCCGGTCGACCCGGACCGCGCAACCTATTTCCTGGGCCAGATCACGCTCATCCGCACGCGCGCGCCCGGGATGTCTCGCTGGCGCAAGGCGCTCTTCGCACTACTCTGGCGCAATGCCGAGCCGGAGCGGGCGCACTTCCGCCTCCGCCCCGCACAGGTCGTCGAGATCGGGACCGAGGTCGAACTGTGATCCGGGGCCGGCGGGACCTGCGCGCCGGTCCGGGCGCGGGCGGTTCGCCCGCGGCGCCGGCGCCGCGCGGCGCGCGGCATGATGCTGGCTGCGAGCGGGCTCGGGCAGGTCACTGCCCCTGTCCGTTGTCGTGCACGCTGGTGGTCGGGAACCCATGTCGTCGGATTTTCTCACCATCGCCCTCATCGCCGGCGGTGCCGCGGCCGCCTCCATGTTGGGCGGTCTGATCGCGCTCTGGCACCGCCCGACGACGCTCTTCATGTCCATCGTGCTGGGGTTCGCGAGCGGCGTCCTGCTGGCGGCGATCGGCTTCGACATGCTCCCTCAGGCGCTCGGTCTGGCCGGCCTGCCGCTGGCCGTCGCCGGTTTCGCGGCGGGCTTCATTGCGGTCTACGGCTTCGACCTGTTCATCTATCGCGGACACCTGGCCGGCGAGCGCTCCGAGCAACGGCCCCAGGTCGAGCGGTTCTATCAGCGACGCCCGCCCCACGGTGGAGAGGTGACCGTACTCGCCGGTGGCACGAGCGCGGAAGAACTGATCGAAGGGCTGAGCATCGGCGTCGGCGTGACCATCAAGCCCGGCCTGGGGCTGCTGATCGCGATCGCCATCGCGATCGACAACATCAGCGAGGGACTCAGTATCGGCGAGATCATCCGCGCCGGCACGGCCCGTCACGAGCGGCCGTACACGCGGCGGGTGCTGGGGTGGACCGGCCTGATCGCCGTCGCGTTGCTCGCCTCGGCGCTGGCGGGTTGGTTCCTCCTGCGTGGCGTCTCCGAACCCCTGCTCGGGTTCCTCTTCGCCGTCGGCGCGGGCGGGATGTTCTACCTGACGATCACTGATCTGATACCCGACGCCGAGGAGCGCCAGTACCAGCAGTCGGCGGCGATCGCCATGGGCGCCGGGTTCATGACGATCTTCGTCCTATCGAGCTTCCATTGAGTCACCGCCCCGCCGAACGATCACCACCGCCTTCATGTACGGGTGCGGTCCGCAGTGATAGGGGTAGACGCCGGGACGCGAGAAGGTCGCGCGCCAGCGCCCGCCAGGTCGGATCGCGCCCGAGTTCCAGCTCGCATCATCGGCCGTCGCGGTGTGTACGACGTCGTCCTCGTTGATCCACTCGACGGTCGTGCCCGCCTCGATCTCGAGGCGCGCCGGCCGGAAGGCGTACATGCGGATCGGGACGGACACCACCCGCGCGGGCGGGGCCGGCGGCGGCGCGACCGCCCGCTGCGCCACCTCCCGCGGCGCGTAGTAGCCGATCACCGCGCCGACCGGGACCGGGATCGTGATCTCGAACCCGATACGGACGTCGTCGAATCCCCGGGATGCGCCTTCAAACGTGCTGGTGGCCGTGTTCGTGACCTGCAACGAGAGCGTGTTCGGCGTGTACGGCACCCCGAGTTGCAGCCCCACACCCCACGCCCACTCCTCCCCGCGCTCGCGGTCGAGCAGCGAGCCGACATCGGCTGCGAGCGCAAGCGGTACCCGCCCCGGGAACGGGTGGACCACGGCGCCGCCTGCCAGCGCGAGCCGCCCGTCCCGGCCGTAGCCGTGCGTGAAGCCGCGAGCCGCCGCCAGCAGCCGGACCGGGCCGAGCCACCGGGCCAGCGCCACCTCGCCATCCACGCTCTCCGCCGCCGCGTTGAACCCCGCCTGCACGGTCAGGTCGAACGGTGCCCCCGCCCCCGCCTCCAGCGGGCGGTACCGACCGAACACCTCGAACTCGTCCGGCTCGCCCGGCACCACCGGCGAGCCCACGCCATACTGCGCACCGACCAGCGTGCGCCCCGGCAGCCCCAGCGCCAACCGCAGCGTCGGGACGCTCAGCAGGTCGAAGCCATCATCCGTGACGTCGCGGGCGCGCTCCACGATGTCGAACTGCAACATCCCGGGCAGCCCGATCCAGCCGCCGGAGAGGTCGACCGAGCGCTCGAGCAACGACTGCGCCGCTGCCGGCCGCGCCACCGCGAGGCCGGCGACGAGGCCCGCGGCAAACGCCACCGCGACTCCCCGCGCCCGGCCGCGCCCCGCGCGGCTCCCACCGACCCCGTCCCATGCGCCCCGCGCCGCACACCTCCCACCCCCCGCTACGCACATCGTCGCGCTCCCTCGTATCCAGACATCATCGTCCCCTTTTCGCGCCCCCCGGCCGTCGCTGCCGGGCTCGAGCGCGTACGCGTCCCTGTCTCCACCGCCTGCCGCCCCTCCAACCCTCCGCCTCCGCCTCTCCGTTCCCCAGCCCCAGCCCTAGCCCTAGCCCCAGCCCTCTGACTCGTGCGCCTCCGGCGCCCCACCAAAATACGCGGCGAGTGCGGGAGCCGGAGGCGGCGCGGTCATCAGACTGACGATCACCATGAGCAGTGCCGACGCGAGGAACCCCGGGACCACCGGATCGATCGCTTCGGCGCCGAACAGCTTCCACAGCGTCGTACACGCGATGCCGCCGATCATTGCCGCGATCGCTCCCTCCCGCGTCGCCCGCCGCCAGAAGATGCCGAACACGACCGGGACGAAGAAGCTCGCGGCCATGAGCGCCGTGAAGAGCAGCACCATCAACTGAATCAACTCGCCCTCGCCGACTCCGCACGCGATCAGCGCCAGCGGCAGCGATCCGACGATGAAGATCCCGAGCCGCGCGATCATCAGGCGACGCGCGTGGCTGGCCTCCGCATCGAAGAGCGTGTGATAGATGTCCTCCGACAACGCCGAGCCCGCCACGACCAGCAGCGAGCTCACCGTGGACATCATGGCCGATGTGATCGCGGCGAGCATGAGCGTGCCCATGAAGTCGGGCAGGACCGCGCGCGCCACGACCGGCATCGCCAGGTCGCCGGTCGGCAGCAGCGGGAAGAGCACGATGCTCACCAACCCGAGCAACATCACGAGCACGTTCAGGACGACGACCAGGACGATCGTACACAGCACGCCACGCCGGATCGTGCGCATGTCCTTCATGGTGTAGAGGCGCGTCAGTTTCTCCGGCGTGGCCACGGAGCCCAGGAAGAAGGCGAGCCCCATCGTGAAGAGGAGTGTGCCGGGGAGCGTTCCCCACGAGAACACCAGCGGCCGCGTCGCCTCGACGTAGTCGAGCAGGTTGCCGAATCCGTTCAGGTGCCGCATCGCCAGCGGCACTGCAAGCACCGCCCCCAGCACCATGATCGCCATCTGAAGGAAGTCCGTGTAGACGACGGCGAACATCCCACCTGCCGCGGTATACGCCAGCAGCACGAGCGTGAACAGGACCATCCCGTCGATCGCCGGCATGCCGAAGACGATGTTCGCGACCAGGCCGCCCGCAACGATCTGCGCCTGGATGAAGACGACCATGGCGATCATGATGATCGTGCCCGAGATCGCCCGCGCGCCGCGGCTGTAGTAACGCCGCTCGATGAACGCCGGCAGCGTGAGCTCCCGGACGCGCGTGAACCGCGGCGCAAGCACCCCCGCCATGAACCAGTAGGCGAGAGGGACCGCGAGCATGACCCACGCGAACGACCAGCCGAAGGCGTAGATCGCGCCCACCGCGCCGATGAACGTCCCCGCACTCACATGCGTCGCCGCCAGCGTCGCGCCGCCCACCAGCCAACCCAGGCGGCCGCCCGCGATCCAGTAGTCGCTCTCGTCCCGGGTGAACCGCAGACTGTACACCCCGATGGCGAAGACGACGATGAAGTAGCCGATGAAGATCGGGATCCGCGTGTTCACGTTCCGCTCCAACGGTGTCGACGCGGCGTGGAGCCGCCGGAACGCGGCGGCCGCTGCATCGGCACGGCCGTGCCCGCGCCCCCCGCGCGGGTCCCCAGCCGCAATGGCCGCGCACGCACGCGCCTGCGAACTCGGTACGGCCGGAGACGACGCCGTCCGCGCGCGTCAGTCGGGCCTGCGCTCGGTCCGGATCAGCCAGGCCGCGTACGCCGCGATGATCGCACCGGCCACGAGCAATACGCCCCAGAACACGAACCTCGCCCCGAACATCGGCGCCTCACGCGTGCACGGCCGTCACGGCGAACCGGCGCGGCGCAGCCGCCCGTAGCCCATGAGCACGAGAATCAAGATGACGCCGGCCACACCGAGACTCAAACTCCGACCGAACGTCAGCAACGGTGGTGGCCCCGACGTGCCACGCCACCGGACCATGGCAGGCATGACCTGGAGCGTGAGCGAAACCCGTTTCGTCTCGCCTTCGACTGCCGTGGTCCGCGGGACCGTCGGGAACGATTCCGTAACGGTGTATTCCGCCGGCATGCGTGTCTCCGACGTGAAGAAACCCTCCCGCGCCGCGGGCGGCTCCGCCTCCGGGACCAGGAGCGGGAGCACGGCGTCGAAGCGCCGCCCTTCCAGACCGATCGCCTGCCGAACGGTGTAGCGGAGTGTGATCTCGAGCTCATCTTCGCCGCGGCACCCCGGCGGGATCGAGATGGTGCCGGCGACCGCTGGCGCAGCCTTCCGCTCGAACCGGAACGGCGCCCGGTTGCCGTGCACGGACGCACTGATGTCGTCCAGCTCGGTTCCGAAGAACTCGAGCCCTCGCAGCCGGATCTCTGCCGCCTCGCCATCCGCAACGAGGCGGTAGCGGACCGTGACCACCGCGGTCCGCGCCCGGGGCGCGATCTCCGCGGACATCGCCGCGCCCAGGAGTCGCCAATCGGCCGCCGACAGTGTCCGCGGTGCGACCACGGAAGCAACCAGCAGGATGAGTGTGGGCGCGTGCGTGATCACGGGCACCTTGCAGCCGCTCCACCCGGGCCGTGGAGGACGTCGATGTCGCACATGTCGTCGCACGGAACTCGCCATGGTTCACGATGTCGGATGCCGCGTTGTATCCGGTCCCGGCCGCCGCGCGCCGCGGCCGCCGTCGTCACGCCAAGAGAGTTAGCACCGCCGGGGCTCCGGCGCTACCGTGTACCCGCCCGGCCGAGCGCCTCGAGACGACGGCCGGGGCATCCGATCCCCCGCGCCGCGAACGATCGATGCCGGACTGCGGCCGCACACGAATCCATTGACAAGAGGCGGCGATCGGGCCACACTACTACCGCTCTCGCCCGCCTTCCGAGCGGCGGCCGGCATCGGCACCCCCCGGGCCGCGGGGGGAACGGGGCAGGGCGCTCCGACACTGTGCCGTCCCGCACACGGCGACCATCCGGCGCAAGCCGCAGTGTACCCCGGTCGCGCAGCGGGACATCGATGACGGTGCGGCCCGCGCCCGGCTCCACCATTATCGCGGGGGCTTCCAACATCTTTGTCGGTTTGCTGTTCCCGTGCGCTGGCCGCCGGTCGTCACGATCCGTGATCTACAGATCCATGGAGCCGAACTAATGTCGATCATTTCGCGTGAGCCTTTGCGGACGGAGGTGCGCCGGGTCCTCCTGATGCGCCTGTTGTCGGGAGAGCTCGAGCCGGGTTCGAGGATCAACGAATCCAAGTTGGCCGAAGAACTCGGCGTGAGTCGTACGCCTCTGCGGGAAGCCCTGATCCACCTCGAGTTCGAGGGGTTCATCGAGAGCGTCCAGGGCAAGGGGTTCTCCGTCGCTCCGCTACGGCCGAAAACCGCTCGCGACCTGCACGCGTTCGTCGGGCTCCTCGAGGGGATCGCCATGCGCTCCCTCGCGAATTTGACGCCCGAGCAGCTCTCCCGCTTGGTCGACGAACTGGAACGGATCAATCGCGAACTGGCGGTCGAGAGCAAGGACCCGGGCCGGCAGGACCTCGAAACGGTGATCCAACTCGGCGACGAGTGGCATGGCTTGCTCGTGAGTGCGTGCGACAATGAGCAGATCCTCGAGATCCTGCGCCTTCTCAAACAGCGTCTCTACCGGTACACGTACTCGTTCGTGCGGCAGGCGCAACGCGTCGAGATCACGTTGGGCTGGCACGAGGAGATCATCGAGGCACTGCGCCGGCGCGAGATCGACCGCGCCATCGAGTTGGTCCACCAGCACTGGATGACCGGCGCCGATGCCCGATACGAATGGCTCCGCGAAGCCGAATGAAGCAGCGCGCGTCCACCCCGAATCCGAAGCCTCCTCCGATTTCAGCCCTGGCCCAGCCCTTCTAGAACGTCCACTCCACGCCGAAGACGGGGAGGAACGGCAGCTCCGCGAGCGGTTGCGGTTCGCCATCCGCGGCAGCACCGGCGTGGTAGAACAGGGCATCGCGCCGGTTCAGGGCGTTGAGCACCTTGAGGTACGGCGTGATGGTGATCGTCCTGCCACCCCAGCGTGTGGTCCACGGCCGGGAGATCTCCGCGTCCAGCCGGAGGTACGGTTCGTCGGGCGCGTCCGGGAGTTGCGGTGCCGTCTGGTTCGCCATCTCGACGCCGCTGAACGCGCGAACGGACGCCGGTGCGAACGTCCCGTCGGGTGGGGGCGCCATGACATCGTCCGCCGCGAGAGCGGAGTAGGGGAGTCCGGCGCCGTAGGCGAACCGGATGGAAAAGCGGCCGTGGCCTCCGAGCGGGCCGGCCGCCCCCGCACTCAGCATCTGCCGGCCCGAGAAGAGGTCACTGGCCGTCGCCCCACCGTCGACCGTCCAGATCCACGAGAGGGAGTAGCCGAGCCAGCCGGTCAATCGCCCCCGGCTCCGGCGCAGCCAGAGGTCCACGCCGGAGGCGTGCGCGCGCGACAGTTCCGTGCGCGCGCCCGATGGCTCGTCGTCGCGGCCGGTGGATGTCACGACCACGGGGACGTCTTCGAAGACCTTGAAGAAGCCCTCGACTCCGAGCCGCAGTGCATCGGCGAGCTCCTGTTCCAGGCCGAGGACGACGTGTGACGCGGAGGCGAGCGTCAGTGGCGGCGGCGTGTAGACCAGCGGCTTGGCCGCATCCTCCGTCGGCAGGACGAGCGGGCCCGGTGACCGCACGAACTGTCGATATCGGCCGGCCGCGAGCCGCAGGACGGCACGCTCGGAGAGCAGGAGCGCGGCGGAGATGCGCGGGGCGAAGCGCACTTTCGCGCCCGGCGCGAAGACGTCCGTCCGCAGGCCGCCGCGCAACGTCAGCGCCCGCGCCGGTTGCCACCCCACGTCCACGTAGGCGCCCGCGACCTCGCCCACCGCCGAAGCATCGGCCCGGAGCGTGGCGGGCGCGGGAGACGCCGGCTGCGTTCGGTACGCAATGGCAATGCGATCGTAGGACACGCCGTAACGGATGTTCGTCGAGCCGTTGGTTCGCGACAGCTCCGCGTTCAGGCGCACCCGTCGGGCGGTCCCGTCCGTGGGAACCTGGTGCGTGGTGTCCAGCGGCAGGCGCGCACGGTACCCTCCGAACGCCGCCGTCAGCTCCACCTTGCCGCCCGCCAGCGGCCCGTTGAACCGCAGCGAGCCGGAACGGTTGCCCCACTCGGCGGCCGCGTGCGGCCAGCGCGACGTGCCGAGACGGACCGACTCGTGGTTCCAGAAACCGGTCAGCCCCAGCGCACTCTCCTCGCCGATGCTGACGTCGACGCGCCCGAGGCCGTCCGCGTAGGCGTACGGAAACCCACCCTGGACCGCCCACTCCGCGCCCGCGCCGTGGACTGCCCGGCCACCGATCAGGAATCCGGCGCGCTCGCCGAGCGGTCCCTCGAGCCGGAGCCGCCCCGACACGAGATCCGCCGCGCCGGAGACCCGGAAATCGTTGCGGCGTCCCGCCCGGGTCTCGAGGTCCAGCACGTAGGACAGCCCGCCGTCGTAGCGTGCGGGCGCGCCGCCCACGTACAGGTCCGCCGACCGGAGCACGTCCGGTTCGAACGCCGGGATCAGCCCGCCCAGATGGAACGGCGAGTAGACCGGTGCGCCGTCCAGCAGAACCAGCTTCAGGTCGGCCGGCGCGCCGCGGACGTACAGCACATCCGAGGGGTCGGCCGGCTCCGTGCTCGGCGTCCGCAGCGTCGTGCCCAGCCCCAGCTCCGCCACGCCGGGCGTCGCATCGATCGTGTGGATCGTGGCCGGCGCGAGCTCGGGTGGCGCCGCACTCGTCGTGTCCGAGATCGTCGAGCCGGCGTTCGCCCGTGCCGTGACGGGAGGCAATGCCACCGGGCGCAACGCGAGCGACAGATCCAGCACGACTTCCTGCCCCGGTGGAACGAAGACCTCGATCTCCAGCGGCGCGTGGCCCACTCGGCTCGCACGCAGTCGATGCAGTCCCGCCGGCACCCGGCGCAGGACGTAGCGGCCGGCACTGTCCGCGACCGTCGCGAGCGGTTCCGGCGTGTCCGGCACCTCGACGCGCGCGTACGAGACCGGCGCGCCCGTCTGCGCACTCAACACCCGCCCCCGCAGCATACCCGGTTGCGGATCCTGGGGCGGTGCGAGCACCGCCAGCGCGGTCAGGGCGAGTGGAAGTAGCATGAGCGCCTACCGGGACGATGGATCAGGACCGAGCGGGAGCAGCACTTCGGTACCAGGGCGGATCGAGTCGACCGTCGACCGGAGCTGGGCGCCATCCTTCGCCACGAGAAGCCGGCCGTCCACCTCGACGGTCGCGTTCGCCAGCGACGACGGCACCTCGATGCGCACCTCGCCCGGACCGGCACCCGCCACCGCGATCCGATCCGCACCGGTGCGGAATCGCGCACCGGATGCGCCGTACACGTAGACCGCGACCCGCTCGCCGCTCGTGAGCCGCACCCGTAGCCGGGTCTCCGGTACCGCTCCCTCGATCAGGATGCGGACACGCCCCTGCGAAGGCAAGATCGAGACGCCGGCGGGCCCCGGCGCGGGCGCCTGCACCGGGACGGCCGGCGCGGGTGCCACCGTCGGCTCGGCCAACTTCTCCGCCGCCCCGCCCCAGACCTCGCCGATCCACGCGCGGACCGGCGAGCCGGGCAACGCCGCCGCCGCCACCGCAGCGCAGCCCACGATCATCGCCGCGGCACGCAGGAGCGCACGCCGCACCGCCGCCGCCCGCTCGGCCGCACGCCGTTGCCCCAGCCGCGCCCACGCCCGGTCGACCGGCGCCGGCACATCGAGTCGCCGGAGCGCGTTCGACAGCCGCACCGCCGCCGCACGTAGCCCGTCCAGCTCCGCCCCGCACGTCGTGCACCCCTCCACGTGCGTGGCGACCGCGGCGCGCTCGACGGCATCCAACTCGCCGTCCAGGAGCGCCTGGAGCCGACCCTCATTGATGTGCATCTTCTTCCACCTCGTGCATCCGGTATACTGCCGAGAACCGGCGAAGCGCGCGGGCGAGCAGCGTGCCCACCGAACCGGGCGCAACCCCGATCACGCCCGCGATCTCGTTGTACGAGAAGCCTTCCTCCCGCATCAGAAGCAGCCGCCGGTCCCGTTCCGGCAACTGCGCCAGCGCCGCGCGTACACCATCCACCGCTTCGCGGCGCTCCGTCAGCACATCCGGTGCGGGCGCCGCAGACGGAGCAACCGGCGCGCCGACCAGTAGCCGCTCGCGGCGCGCCGTCTTCCGCGCACTGTCCCGCAACAGGTTCATGGCCACCGTGAACAGCCACGGCCGCGCCTCCTGCTCCGGCAGCCGCTGCCGGAGCAGGCGCACGAAGGACTCCTGTGCAATGTCCTCGGCCGAATCCTCATCGCCGGTCAGCCGATGGAGATAGCGAAAGAGCGACGGGTAGACCCGCCGAAAGAAATCGTCGTAGTCCACGGGGCCCGTTGGACCGAGGAGTGTGTCTGCCTGATGAACGTGCCGTGTCGATCCCTTGTGACAGGCACCGGCCCGGCGCGGGCAGCGGGCCGCCCCGCCGGCCCTCCACCGACGGATGGCGCCCCGTCCATACACTCGCCGCGCGCGCCGCGTGCCGCGCGCGGCGGCTCGCGCCGCCCGCGATGCACGCCGCACGGACACGTTGCCGCCCGTCGACGGGAGCACGCCAGGCGCCCGACGGACCCGACGCGGCTGGCGCGACGAGCCGTCGCCGCAGCCCGCCAGGGCACACGCCTTGCCCGCTGGACGCCCGGGAGGAGGGACGCCCGTGTTGATCTACCGGGATGCGCAGCAGTCGTTGCGACCGTCGGACGAGGTCGTGCGCCTCCGTCGTCACGCCGCCGCCGGCGATGCCGCCGCACTGCTGGTCGGGATCGGTGAGCTCGAGCAGGCCGTCGTCGACGCGCTCCGGCCCCTCGCCGATGGTTGGGGCGCGCCGGACCGGGCGCTGCGTCGCGGAACCATGGCGGCGGCCGCCGCGTACCTCGCGGCGCGTGCGCGGCGGCCCGCGGACCACCACCTGCGCGCCGCGGTGGCCGCGCTCGACGCGTTCGCCGCCGCACCGCGTCGCGCCGTCGTCCATGCGCCCGAGGGGTACGTGCATTACGCGCTCGATCCTGCCGGCTATGCCGCGGCGGCCGAGCGCTATCGCCGGGCCGTCGGCCGATCGCACGCCGAGCGGGCCGTGGTCATCGGTATCCGCAGCATCGGCACGAGCCTGTCCGCAGTCGTGGCCACGGTTCTCGGTAGCGCCCGGACGGTCACGGTCCGGCCACGCGGCCGGACCGGCGCCCGGCACATCCGGGCCGATGCCTCCCTGGTCGCGCAACTCGCCGCCTGGCTCGCCGATGGTGCCGATGTCCTGATCGTCGACGAGGGGCCGGGCGCTACGGGCGAGACCATGGCCGCCACGGCCCGTTGGCTCCGCGATCTCGGCATCGCCGAAGCGCGCATCGTCCTCTTCCCCAGCCACACGGGAGGACCGTCCCTCGCCGACCGTGGCCGGCGGGCGTGGTTCGATGCGGCACGCAAGTACCCGCCGCCGGCCGGCGATCCCCGGCCGGCGCGCGTCGCGGCGCGCCTCGGCCTCTCCGCGCCACGCGACCTCTCCGCGGGCGAATGGCGCCGCCTCGTCCGCGGCGGCGCGGCCGTGCCCGCCTGCACCGGCCACGAACGATCGAAGCACTACGCGCGTGATGACGACGGCGTCGCCTATCTGATCCGCTTCGCGGGGCTCGGCCGCTGGGGCGTGGCTTCGGCGGCCCGCGCCACCCGGCTGGCCGAGGCCGGCCTCGCCGCCGAGCCGCGCGACTTCTCGGACGGGTTCCTGGTCCGCCCGTGGATCGAGGGTTCGCCCGCGGATCGCCGCGTCGCCCGGGAGGCGGATTTCATCACCGCCCTCGACCGCTACCTGTGCGCGCGGGCGCCGCTCTTCCGCACCGGCCGCCCGGTCGAGACCGGACCGATCCTCGACATGCTCTGCACCAACGCTGCCGAGGCGCTCGGGCCCCGAGCCGGCGGACTCGCCGCCGCCGCCCGCCTCCTGGACCGACTCCCCGCCCGCGAGGCGGTCATCCCGGACGGTCGGCTCCAACCTCACGAATGGCTCCGCACCCCCGCCGGCTATCGCAAGGTGGACGCACTCGACCACGGCGATGGACTGCGGCTCCCCGGTCCCGCCGATGTCGCCTGGGACCTGGCCGGCGCCGCCATCGAGTTCTCGCTGGACGACGACGTCATCGCCGGGATCACGCGCCGCTGCGCGGCCGCCGCGGGCGATGACGCCGCGCTGCTCGACGACGCCGTGGCGGCCTGCCGCGCACCTTACGCGGCGTACTGGCTGGCCGATGCCACCCTCTCCGCCCGCGAGGCGTTGGACGACTTCGATCGCGCCCGCCTCCACGCGGAGGCGCTGCGCTACCGCGCCGCCCTCGCCCGCGAGCTGCGCCGCGCGGCGGCACGCACCGCCGCACGCCGCTCGGCGTAACGCGCGACCGCTTCCGCGCGTCCACCCTTGCCGGAGCGCCCGGACGCCCCCATCCTCCCCGCATGCCCTTCCGGCGCGCTCGCCGGAACGGTCCACTTCCCGGAGGTCGGTGATGTCGCTCGTCTTCGTTTCCGCGTTCTTGCGCCCACGCCCGCGGCCGCTGGTGACGGCCCTCGCCGCGATCGCCGCCGCGGCCGCGAGCACGGCCAGCGCCCCGACGATGGCTTACGGGCAGATGCCCGCTTGGACTCCACAGCAGAGCGGGACGGCCGCCGAGTTCCGGGGGCTCTCGGCCGCCGGCGCGGACGTGGCCTGGGCCGGCGGGCGCGGCGGCGTGTTCGCGCGCACCACGGACGGCGGGCGCACGTGGACGGCCGACACCGTCCCCGGCGCGGCGTCGCTCTTCTTCATCGATGCGCACGCCGTCGACGCACGGTCCGCCTACCTGCTCGGCACCAGCTTCGAGGGCGGCGAGGCGCGGATCTACCGGACCACGGATGGCGGCGAGCACTGGACGCTCCAGTACCGGCAGCGCAAGGCGGGCGTCTTCTTCGACGGAATGGCGTTCTGGGACGCCGAGCGCGGCGTCGCGTTCAGTGACCCGGTCGACGGCGCGTTCCTGATCGTGACGACCGACGACGGCGGCGAACACTGGCGCGAGGTGCCGCGCGCGGACATCCCGCCGCCGCTCGAGGGCGAGGCCGGCTTCGCGGCCAGCGGCACGGGCATCGCGGTCGCCGGCAGCCGCCACGTCTGGATCGGAACCGGCGGCGGGCGCGTCGCGCGCGTCCTCCGTTCCAGCGACGGCGGCCGCACCTGGACCGCTGCCGAGACGCCGCTGCCGGGTGGCGCGACCGCCGGGATCTTCGGCATCGCGTTCCGTGACACGCTCCACGGCGTGGCCGTCGGCGGCGACTATCAGGACCGGACCGGCGGCGGCCTGAACGTGCTGCGGACGGACGACGGCGGCCGGACCTGGCAGCTCGTCGCGAGCGCCGCGCCCCCGGGGGTGCGCTACGGCGTGGCCTACGTCCCCGGCGCGCCCACGCCCACTCTGGTCGCCGCCGGCCCGTCCGGGACCGGCTACTCGGTCGATGATGGCCGGAGCTGGACCGCGATCGACACGCTCGGCTACAACACGATCGCCTTTGCCGGGCCGCGCGCCGGCTGGGCCGCCGGGCCCGGCGGACGCATTGCCCGCTGGCAGGGCGCGTTCGCCGGCACGACCGCGCGCGCCTCGGATCGGGAGGCCGTGCTCGCCGTCATCCGCCGGCTCTTCGACGGGATGCGGGCGCGCGACACCGCCATGATGCGCTCCACCTTCCACCCCTCGGTCCGGCTCATGACCGCCGCGACGCGACAGGGGCGGACCGTTGTCGGCGAGACCCCGATCGACCGCTTCCTCCAGGCCGTGGGCGGCGCACAGGAGGAACTCGATGAACGCATCTACGAGCCCGAGATCCGCATCGACGGCAACCTCGCCACGGTCTGGGCCTTCTACCGATTCTACCCCGGCGGACGCTTCAGCCACTGCGGCGTGGACGCCTTCCAGCTCGCCCGCACCGACGACGGTTGGAAGGTCATCCAGATCACCGATACCCGGCGGCGGGAGGGGTGCGGCGTGGAGGAGGGCACGGGCTGAGCGGACGGACCGCCGTCCGTCCGCTCACGCTCGCGAGTCGCGCGGCCGCGACGGCGTCGATCGGGCGGGCGGCCGCGACGGCATCGCGAAGCCCGAGCGGCACCCCGGACGACGGCAGGCGGGAAGGGCCGCGGACGCGCGCGCGACGCAACCTTTCCGTCGATGCCGGCATCTCAGTATTCATGTGATCACGGGGCCGGACCGCCTCCCACGACCGTCCCATCCATCACCAGTGAGGCCGCCCATGTCACCGAATCGCTTGGCGGTGGGTCTGTTGACCATCGGCCTCGGCGCCGCTGGCGCGTGCGCCGCCACGGATCAGGCCGAACGAACCGTCGCCGTGGATACGCTCGTCGTGACCGATACGGTCATCACCACCGCGTCGGCACGGATCGGTGCGGTCGGCGACCTGGCGGTCCGATCCGATGGCCGGCTCTACCTCTCGGATCTCCGCCTCCAGCGCGTGCTCGCCATCGGGCCGGATGGCACGGAGGCCGGATCGTTCGGCAGGGAAGGCTCGGGACCCGGGGAATTCCTCGCTCCGATGGCGCTCGCCATCGCCGGCGACACCGTGTGGGTCTACGACCGGCGCAACGCACGGGTGCAGGTGTTCGACGCGGACGGCCGCTTCCGGCGCGGCTACCCCGTCAGCGTCGGATTCACCGCCGGCGGCATCACGCTGAATGACCGGGGCGACCTCGCGGCCGCCACAGGAGGCCGCGACAGCGCCCTGGTCGCCATCTTCGATGCCGACGGAACGCGCGCCGCGACCTTCGGCACCCCCATCGTCCCGCCGGCCACCGGCTTCGATTTCACCAGCATCAAGGAACGCAGCCGGCGCGGCGTGGTCCCCGACGAGTTCCGCAACGACGCGCTCCCCGTCTGGGGCGACGACGGATCCCTCTGGCTCGCCTTCTACGCCGAACCCCGACTGCACCGCTACGCGGCCGATGGCCGCCTCCTCTGGACGCGGCACCTCGATGACCCCGTCCTCGATGCCGTCCGCGCCGAGTTCGTCCGCAAGAACCAGGAAGAGAAGAACCCGGCGGTCTTCCACCCGCTACGCTACGTCGCGGATGGCACCGAGGTGCACGGCGACCTCTGGCTCGCCCTCGATGTCGGCGATTCCCCTGATGGCGTCATCCTCGTCTTCGACCGCACGGACGGCGACATCGAGCGCCGCATCGTCCTCCCCGGACTGCCCGGAATCGATGCGCTGGCCATCGACACCACCCGGCACCGGCTCTACCTCGCGATCAACGAAGCGGCCATGGTCGTCGCCACCACGCTCGACTGATCGAGACCTGAGCCCCGCCGCCCCCCGCCCCCTCGCTGTGAGCGTGCGCGAGCGCGTGCGTGCCTCCGCACGTTGCCTCCGCTCCCGTAAACGTAAACGTTCCCGCTCCCGCTCCCGTTCCCGCACCGATGCCCAGCCCGATCTCAGCCGTTCCCCACCACGAACCCAACCACCACCTCCCTCTGCCCCCAAACCATCGCAATCCCGCTCACCACCATGACCGCGATGACCACTTGGCGGAACCGCTCCTCGGTGATCCTCCCCAGCACCCGCCGGCCGACCCAGCTCGCCGCGGCCGCTGCCACGCCCGCGACCGCGCCGTAGAGGAAGAGCCGGCCCGTGAGCGCGCCCAACGCCGTGTACGTCCCCAACTTGATCACGTGCATGACGAGCGAACTCACGGTCTTCGTCCCGATCATCTCCTCCTTCACCACCCCGATGTTCAGGTACAGCGGGTTCAACACGGGACCGGTCGCGCCGATGAGGCCCGAGAAGAAGGAGACCACCAGCCCGGCGGGGAGGAACCACCAGAGTCGGACGCGAAACGCCCGCGCCCTCTTGCCGAACCGATACTGCCAGACCGTGCTGATCAGGAACAGCCCGACAATGATCTGGAGCCACTCGGCACGCGCGGCCGTGAACGCCGACGCACCCGCGACCGCGCCGACGATCGCGCCCGGCAGGTACCAGCGGACGATCCGCCAGTCGATGCTTCGCCAGAACAGCGCGCTCCTCGAAAGGCCGCCCGCCAGGCTGGCGAGCGTCACCACGGGCGCGACCGCCTGCGCACCGACCAGGAAGCCGACGGCCGGGACCAACAACAGCGCGCCGCCGCCACCGCCGACCGTGCTCACGATCCACGACACGAACGCCGCCAGTGCGATCGCGAGATAGGTCATCGTCCGTACCTGCCAGGGTGGTGAAGGTCGCCGGCCGCGCCCACCGCGTCAGTGCTGCGGGTGCCCGTGCGGCGCCGGCGCCGTCGGCTCCGCCATCGCCATCGCCGCCGGATGCACGCTCAGGAAGATCGACCAACCCACGGCCAGCCGCTCGCCGTAAAACGCCTCCAGCGCGTCCCCGACGAAGCTCAGCGCAACGCTCGCGCCCAGCCCGGGGACCAGATCCGCGAACGGACCGAACTGCCTCACGTAGCCCACCGCGAGCTTCCCGACCGTGAAGACCTCGTCTTCGAGCGCCGCGACATCGAGCGCCAGGTCGTCTCCCGTTTTCCCGACCACCTCGCCGCGCCCGAACACGATGTTCTTCGAATCCGGCATCACGCTGGTCTCCACCAGCAGCGCGCCGGTCCCTTCTCCCTCCTCGATGTTGCGGCCCACGGCCACGGTGCTGGCCCAGATGCCCTGGCGACCGACCGGGCGGTGGTAGGTGGCGGAAGCGGTCAAGCGGTCGACATCCTCGCGGGCACCGCCGAACTCCTGGATCTCCGCCTCTTCGAGGTGACCCGCCGAGAGCTGGAGCGCCCAGCGCTCGTTCGGCAGAACCCAGAGTCGGCCCGAATAGGAATCCAGCGGAGCCAGGTCGAGGTCGAAGCGGTCGTCGTCGGGCTCCCTCCCGTTGAAGAGTGAACCCTCCAGCTTCCACCGCCTGCCGTAGAGACCCGCCGTGACCACGCCGAAGCTGATGTGCGTGGCGTCGAACCAGTGGTGCGTGATCGGCGCGAACGGGTCCGGCAGCGCACTCGGCCGGTGCGGGTACGCCGTCGGGCCCAGCGCCGGCTCGCCGACAGGGCCGCCGTAGAGCTCGAACGCCACATCGTCGGCGAGCTCCCGCTCGTACAGCGCCGCCAGCTCCATGAAAAGGTCGTGCGGGTGTTGCCGGTCGTGCAGCAGGCCGAGGTCGTCGCAGAACTCACCCGTCGCCAGCAGGTCCGGGTACCCGCACTCACCCACCGTGACCGGCTCGGCCGAGAGCATCGCCCGTAGCTCCAACACCCCGCCCAAGAGCCGCCGCCGCGCCATCCCCATGAACCAGTTGATGCTGCCGACGTCCTCATCCCCCCGCTCGCTCCCTTCGGCGATGCCGTAGATGAAGACGTTCCCGTGCAGCATGAACTCCCAGCGCCCCGCCATGGCGTGCAGTGCGTGCATCGGCGAGAAGTCCGGGAGCCACGTCGTCCCCGAACCCTCCCGCGTCGCCGGGAGATCCAACGGTCCGGGCAGCATCGCACCGTGCATCATCCCGGCCCGCATCGAGTCTTCGGCCACGGGTCGCCCACCGGGATGGCGGGGAGGATGTCCCTGGCCGCGCGCAGGCGCAGCGGACGCGACCAGGAGGAGGAGGGTGAGGGCGGCACGCGGCACGCCCGCACCCGCAGTACACTCGCGAGGGCGGCGGCTCAAGCGCCGCGGCCGCGGAGCAGTACGAGCCCGCCTCCGAAAGCGCCCGACAGGATCGCGAGGATCGCGAACCATTCGGCCGGGCTCCGGCTCACCGGGAGCGCCATCATCTCATCGGTGGCGCGGGGCGCCGCCGTCTCGGCCGCGTGGGTATGGCCGTGATCCGCCTCGTGCCCGGCCGTCTCGGCCGGCGCCGCGATGACCGCCAGTTCCGCCCGGCCGACCACGTCGCCATCGGACGCCAGCGCGATCACGGTGTAGTGCCCGGCCCCCGCCTCCGCGGGGAGCACGGGATGCGCCGTGAACGCACCCGCGGTGTCCGTCTTCACCGTCCCGAGCGCGAACGTCTCGAGCGTGCCGCGCAGCTCGAGCCGCAGGGTGGCGCGCTTGGGCAGCTTCTCGCCCCGGATCGCCAGCGCGCTGCCCGTGCGCACTTCCTTCGCGCCGAGCCGGATCACGCCCTCTTCGTGGTCGTGCGCCAGCGCCGGGGCGCCGGTTCCGACCAGCAGCGCCAGTGCGAAGAGCAGATTGCGTTTCATCGGCTCACCTCCCCTCACATTCCGAGGTGCTGCATCTTCGGAGCGAAGATGCCGTAGAGCAGGGCGCCCAGAAAGAGCGCCAACATCAGCGTCGCCAGACCGGAGAACCACCGCGGCCGGCCGCCCGCATCGCGGTGACGCCGGTCAATGAGCGGGACCACGAGCAGGAATCCGAAGAGGACGGCCGGACCCAGGACCATCCCTTCGATCCCCATGATGTTCTCCAGCGTGTAGATCCAGAGGAAGGGCCAGAACGGCTTCGTGACCTCGACGCCGGAGACCGCGGGGTGCCCGAGGCCGGGAGGGAACACGAGGGCGAGCGCGCCGAGCAGGGCCAGCCCGAGAAGGCCGTACCCCGTCAGTCGACGGAGGTGATGGGTGAACGTGCTCGTCTTCGGCTCGTGCGCGTGGATCCCCAGGTGGCGGATCAGCCAGAAGTGCAGCCCGATCAGCGCCACCATGATCAGCGGCAGCAGACTCACGTGTGCGTTGTGCAGCCGCGCCAGCAGCGATGTACTGCGGGCGAACTCGGGCGTGAGTACGGCCCCTGCCGAGCCCACCAGCTCCGCGCCGGCGATGGCGTGCGCCAGCGCTTCGCCACCCTCTTGGTCGGCGCGCAGGACCGTCCCGGTGAACGCGAGCGCGAACAGCAGCGACAACAGCGCCACGCCCGTCCACCACGTCACCTCGCGCGGCCGCGTGTAGCTTCGCCGCCAGAACACCCAGATCAGGTGCAGCAACACGCTCGCCAGCACGATGCTCGCGCCCCAGTAGTGTAGCGCGCGCAGCCAGTCGCCGAGCGGGACCCGCGTCATGATGTAGACGATGCTGTCGTGCGCGCCGGTCGCGCTCGGATCGTAGTACTGGTCCAGGATCACGCCCGTCACCACGAGGAGCACGAGCCCGAAGAAGGTGAGGCCCCCCAGCATGTAGGGGAGACGGTTCGCCGTAGGCGCGATCGGATAGCGCAGCGCGTGCCACGCCAACCGCGCCTCTACCGGGCCCGCCTCATCGCGCACCCGCGTGGGCCGCGCCACCGCCGGCGCCTCTTGAGGCCTGCTCTCGACACCGATGGAATCCGTCATGGCCTCTCCTTCACGACTCGGAATCCTTGCGACTGCGATCACCCCGCCCGCCGATCAGCCTCCACACCCGACGGCGGCCGAGGCAAACGCGCTCGATTCCAAATTACGCCCGCCGCGCGTACTGCCAAGACCGCCGGGATGACCGCCGGGCCGCAACCGACTCCGCGCCGGAGGCGGTGACCGCTGCACTGGAGCGGATGGACGGGCGACGTGGCGCCGGGCCGGCCGGCGGCGGCAGGTGCGAAACCCGCCGCCCGGTCACGCCCGGATCCGAGGCGAACTCGACGAACCGGAGCGGCGGCGGCGCGACGCGTCGCTTGGCACCAGCGTGCCTTCGGCCGCGACAGCCGCCGATTCCGACTCCGGCTCCGCCGCCGGGGCCGCGGCCGGGGCCGCCGGAGCCTCCGCCGGAGCCGTTTGCCGAGCGGCCTCCGCGGACTCGCCCTCCTCCACCATCGGCTCCGACTCCGCCGCCGCAACGATGCGCTCGAGCCGCGCACGCAGGACTTGCGTCTCCGTGGCATCGAGCACCTCGATCACGATCCCGTCCCGCTCGAGCGATTCGCCCGCCTCCGGGACGTGGCCGAACTCCTCGAGCAGGAAGCCGTTCAGCGATCGATGCTCGAGCTGCGGCAGCGACGCGTTGAAGACGTGGTTGACCTCGCGGAGGTCCGCATCCCCCGCCGCGATGATCTCGTGGCGGGAGACCCGGAGGATCGGCTCCTCGGTGACGTCCGTCTCGTCCTCGATCTCGCCGACCAGCTCCTCGAGCACATCCTCCAGCGTCACCAGACCATCCGTACCGCCGTACTCGTCCAGGACGAGTGCCAGGTGGATCCGCCGGTTCTGGAAATCCCGCAACAGCTTCATCACCGGCACCGAGCCCGGCACGATCAGCGGCTCGCGGGCCAGCGCACGGAGCGGGACGTCCCGCTGGCCCGCCAGCAGCGCCTGATACGCATCGCGCAGGTAGAGGACGCCGGTCACGTCGTCGATGCTCTCCCCGTACACCGGGACGCGAGAGTACGGCACGGTCCAGAGCTGCGGCGCGATCTCCGCCAGACGTTGCGAATCCCGCCACGCGAAGATGTCCACGCGCGGCGTCATGATGTCCCACGCCTTGATCCCGTCCAGGCGGAACGCCCGCTCGATGAGCTGTCGCTCGTGCCCGCCGAGTTCCTCGCCGTACTCGAGCGAATTCGGCTCCCCGGCCTCGCCGGCCGCCGCTTCGCTCGCCGCCGGCGCGCCGGGCGCCGTCCGGCTCAACCGCTCGATCACGCCGAGCAACGGACCCAGAAGACGGGAGAAGAAGAGCAGCCCCGGCGCCAGGGCCAGCGCCACGCCCGCCGGCCGTCTCACGGCCCGACCCCAAGGAGCCAGCTCGCCGAACAGAACCACGCACGCCGCGGCGGCCACCAGTCCCACCGCCATGCCATTCGCGCCACCGAGTTGGAACCCCAGCGCGGCACCGAGACCCGCCGCAGCGAGATCGGCGCCCACATCGATCAGGCGCAGCAGGAGCAGGAGCCGCTCGGGATGCTCGATGAGCTGGACGAGCGCGGCACTACCGCGGCGCTCGGCCTCCGCGAGGGCACGGATGCGAGAATCGCCCAGAGAGAAGTATGCCAGCTCCGCAGCGGAGGCGAGGGCAGAAAGCGCGAGGGCGAACAGAAGTGCGACGATCAACAGGAGCATCGCCCCCTCGACCGTCTGCTACTCGGAGGCTGCTCCCGTTCGCCGCTACTTCGGTCTACGTCCATGCTCGACTCAGTTGAATGATCTCTCCGACGACGTCATCGGCCGAGCGGCCGTCAGCTTCCGCCTGGAAGTTCGCCATCACCCGGTGCCGCAGCACGGCCGGCGCGACGGCGCGAACGTCATCGTACGTGGGCACGCCCCGACCCGCCATCGCGGCCCGGGCCTTCGCCCCAAGAACAAGATACTGCGACGCACGCGGGCCCGCACCCCAGCTCACGTACTGCCGCGTCACCGCCGGCGCCTCCTCGTCCTCCGGACGCGTGGCACGCGCCAGTCGCACCGCGTACGCCACCAGCGACGGCGGCGCCGGAACCCGGCGCACCAATGTCTGGAGCTCCGCCAGCTCCGTCGCATCGAGCACGGATTCCACTACCGCGCTCTCCGCTCCCGTCGTCCGCATCGCCACCTGCTCCTCTTCCGCCCGCGACGGGTAGCCGATCCGCAACTCGAGCATGAAACGGTCGAGCTGCGCCTCCGGCAACGGGTACGTCCCCTCCTGCTCGATCGGGTTCTGCGTGGCCAGCACGAAGAACGGACGATCCAGCGGCATCGTCACACCCGCCACCGTCACCTCGCGCTCCTGCATGGCCTGCAACAGCGCCGCTTGCGTCTTCGGCGGCGTCCGGTTGATCTCGTCCGCCAACACCACGTTCGAGAACACCGGACCCCGCACGATCCGGAACGCTCGCTTCCCCGTCGTCCGGTCCTCTTCCAACACCTCCGTGCCCGTAATATCGGAAGGCATCAGGTCCGGCGTGAACTGGATCCGGCTGAACCCCAGCTCCAGCGCCTGCGCCAGCGTCGAGATCAACAGCGTCTTCGCCAGCCCCGGCACACCCACCAGCAGCACGTGCCCGTCCGCGAGCAGCGCCGTGAGCAACCCCTCCACGATGCCGCGCTGGCCGATCACCTTCTTGCCGATCTCGGCCTCGAGCGCCGAGCGCACCGCCGTCAAACGCTCCAGCAGCTCGAGATCCCGCTCACTCGGGGATGCCTGGCGCGCCACCGTCGCTTCCATACCGCTCCTTCTCTCCTCCAAGGACTCTCGCTCCACCTACACCCGCCGCATCGCAGGATCGGGGCCGGCCCACCACCCGCCCCGCCACGCGCGCCACGCCGACATCCCGTCCCCACCTTTACCGCCCGCGCCGATACGAGTTCCGCCACCCGCCCTCGAACATCCTCTCGCCGCACCCACCTACCCGCCACCAGGACAGCGCCGGCCGCCACGACCCGGCCCACCACGCGCCGGACCCGGCGCGCGCCGCAGCGGCGGCCGCGGTCGGACCGGCGGTGGGCATGGGCGTCCATAACCGGCCTGGGGATCCGACACCCCCTGCGGCGGCGGGCACGATGGATGAGTTCCTAACATGATACAAAACAACGAGTTACGAAGTTCTTATCGCTCCTCGCCGATCCTCACCGGGGCGCTTGCGAAAAATTTCACAAGCGCTTATCTTCCGCTGCTGATGGGGGTGGCGATCGACCGGAGGACCGGCAGCATGAAGCACCGCGAGTCGCCCGGCACGCGCCCGATGGTCGATGTCGCGCGGTACCTCGGCCACGGCCTCGCGTGGGTGCTGAGCACGGGGTTGTTCCTCGGCCTCGGCTGGCTGGTCGACCGATGGCTGGGCACGGCGCCGCTCTTCACGATCCTCGGCGCCTTCATCGGCGCGGCGGCCGGGTTCTACAGCCTCTACCACCACCTGGTGGTCGAGCCCCGGCAGCGAGAGGAGGAGGAGCGGCGGAAGGGGGGAGACGGAGAGTGAAGGCGCTGGTCGGATACGCGTTGAGCGGTGCGGCGCTGGCCGCGGCCGGCGCCCTGCTGGTGGGCGCGATGGTGTCGCCGGCCGCATCGGCGGCGCTCCGATGGGCCGCGTGCGTGGCGTACGGTGTTCAGCTCCCCGCGTTCGCGGCGATGGTCGCGACGCGGAACCGCGGCGCGCGCTTCCTCCTCGCGTGGGGCGGGGGCATTCTCCTCCGGCTCGCCGTGGTCCTGGGCACGGCTTGGTGGGTGGCGCGCACGGCGGCGTATCCGCCGCTGCCGCTCCTGTTGGGTCTGGTGGGGTTCCTGTTGGCCCTGCTGTTGTTGGAGCCGGTGTTCTTCCGGATGGGGACACGGACGCAATGATCGGACGAATGGTGGCGTGGTTGCAGGCGGCCGGAGCGGCCGAACAGGCCGAGGAAGGCGTCGATATCGGCGAGATCATGATGCACCACCTCGCCGACTCGCACGAGATCGAACTCCCCTGGGGGGTGTGGCACCTGCCTCGCTTCGAGCCGGTGCACCTCGGGCCGCTGACGATCGACTTCTCGCCGACCAAACACGTGGTCTTCCTGTTCGTGGCGGCGATCCTGGTCGCGCTGTTGCTGATCACCTCCGCGCGGAAGGCGGCGCGCGCGCACCGGGAGGGCGCGGAGCGCGGGCCGAAGGGCGTGACCAACGTGGTCGAGGCCTTCATCCTCTTCCTGCGTGATGAGGTGGCGCTCTCGAACATCGGCCACGGCGGCGAGCGCTACGTGCCGTTCATCATCACGCTCTTCTTCTTCGTCCTCTTCGCGAATCTGCTCGGTCTCTTCCCCTGGGGCTCGACGCCGACGGGGAACCTCGCCGTGACGGCGGCGCTCGCGACCCTGTCGCTGATCACCATCGAGGTCGCGGGATTCCTGCAACTGGGCGCGCGCGGGTACGCGAAGACCATCTTCTTCGCGCCGAAAGGGATGGGCCCGGTCGGGACGGCGATCATGCTCCTGATCATGACGCCGGTCGAAGTCATGGGGAAGCTCGCCAAGCCCTTTGCGCTCGCGATCCGGCTCTTCGCGAACATGACCGCCGGCCACTCGGTGGTCCTGGCGCTGGTCGGCCTGATCATGCTGGCGTTGCCGGCCGTGATCGTGATCGTCCCGGCCCCGCTCGTCATGGCCGTGCTGATCATGATCCTCGAGATCTTCGTGGCGCTGCTTCAGGCCTACATCTTCGCGATGCTGACGGCGGTGTTCATCGGGCTGATCCGGCACGCGCACTAGGTGGGCAGTAGCGGGCGAGCGCGTCCGCCCTTACGTGGCGCGCCCTCGGACGGGGTCGCTCCGGACCGTCCGTTGTAACGTACCCGGCGGGTTGCCGGGGAGAGCCGCCTGGTCCGGATCGGATCGGTGCGCGGTGGCGGTCGGGGCGGGGCGGTGGGGGCCGTCCCGTCCGGCCGGGGAGCGAGCCATGTGAACCCCCGAACGTGGAATGGAGGAGCCATGCTTCACCCCCTGCTTGCGCTGGTGCAGGAAGCTGCGGCCCAGACGGCGGAATCGGCATTGAACTACCAGGCCCTGCTGGGTGCCGGGATCGGTGCCGGCCTGTCGGTCATCGGTGCGGGGATCGGGATCGGCCGGATCGGCGCGTCGGCCGCGGAAGGGATTGCGCGGCAGCCGGAGGCCGCGGGGACGATTCAGACGGCGTCGATCATCCTGGCGGCTCTCATCGAGGGCGTCGCGCTCTTCGCGTTGGTGATCGCGCTGCTGTACAAGCTGTTGTAGTCGCATTCGGAGAGGGGGCTTCGGCGGCCGGGTCGCCCGGCCGCCGAAGTCCGGACTCTCGAACAGGAGAGCGGATGAACATTCTCGGGATTCTGGTACAGGAGGCGGAGCAGGCCCAGCCGAGCATCTTCAGTCTCAATCTGGGTGTCTCGTTCTGGACCGTCATCATCTTCCTGGTGCTGCTCGCGGTCCTGGCCAAGTACGCGTTCCCGCCGATCCTCGGATACGCGAATGCGCGTGAGCGGCGGATCCAGGAGATCCTGGATGCCGCGGCACGGGACCGGGCCGAATCCGAGCGGCTGCTCGAGGAGCAGCGTCGCCACCTCGCGGCCGCGCGGCAGGATGCCCAGCAGATCCTGAACGATGCCCGCGAGGCGGCGGAGCGCGTGCGCCAGGAACTGCTCGACAAGGCCAGAGCCGAGCAGGAGGAGGTCCTCGCGCGGGCGCGTCAGGACATCGAGCGTGAGCGTGAGCGCGCGATCGATGCCATGCGCCGCGAAGCCGTCGAGCTCTCGCTCGCCGCCGCGGCCAAGCTGGTCGGTGAGCGACTCGACGATGAACGGGATCGCGCGCTCGTACGCGGATACCTGGACGACATCGCCGCGCGGGGCGGCGTGGGAGCGGCCTGACGTGAGAGAGACGACCGTCGCCCGGAGCTACGCCGAGGCGCTCTTCGCTCTGGGCGAGCGTCACGGCGCACAGGACGCCTTCGCCACCGCCGTCGATGAGCTCTCCGGGCTTCTCGATGGAGAGCCGCGCCTGCGTGAGTTCCTCGAGACGCCGAAAGTGGAGCCGGAGGCGAAGAAGGGGGTACTCAAACGCGCGCTCGAAGACCGGGTGCCGCTGCCGTTCCTTCGCTTCCTGCTGGTGGTGCTGGACAAGCGGCGGCAGGGGCTGCTCCGTGAAATCGCGGCAGAGTATCGCGCGCTGCTCGATCAGCACCGCGGACGCCTGCACGTGCAGGTGACACTCGCCCGCGAGCCCGACGAAGCCGCGGAGCGCGACATCGCCGTCGAGCTCTCGCGGATCCTCGGTAAGCGGGTCATCCCGCACGTGCGCGTGAACCCGCAGATCCTGGGCGGGATCGTCGTTCGCTACGACGATCGGGTCCTCGACGGCTCGCTCCAGCGGAGACTGCGGTCGCTCCGCGACCGTATGCTCCGCGCGGAGCTGCCGCGGTGAGCAATGCGATGAAGGCCGAGGCTGAGGCCGATGAGGGTCGACCACATTCTCAGCCTGGCGCCGGCGCAGCCGGCGCGGAGCCTTGACCAGTAGTTGACAACGGAATCCCGAACGGGAACGGAACCATGGCGAGCACAGAAGCGCAGTTGCGCGCGAGTGAGATCAAGGACGTCCTCCTCCGCGAGATCGAACGGTACGAGGAGGCGCTCGAGGTCGAGGAGGTCGGCGAGGTCCTCGAGGTCAAGGACGGCGTGGCGCGCGTCTACGGCCTGAACCGGGCCATGACCAGCGAGTTGCTCGAGATCACCTCTGCGGAGACGGGCGAGGCCGTACCGGCGCTGGCGCTGAACCTCGAGGAGGACAACATCGGCGCCGTCGTGATGGGCGACTGGACCACGCTCGAGGAGGGCGATTCGGTGCGGCGGACCGGCCGCGTCCTGGACATCGCGGTCGGCGCGGGCTACCTCGGTCGCGTCGTGGACGCGCTCGGCCAGCCGATCGACGGCCGGGGCCCGATCGAGCCCCTCGAAGGGCGGCGCTACATCGACATCGTCGCGCCCGGCATCGTGCTCCGCCAGCCGGTGAAGGAGCCGCTCCAGACCGGGATCAAGGCGATCGACTCGATGATCCCGATCGGGCGGGGTCAGCGCGAGCTGATCATCGGCGACCGGGGCACCGGGAAGACGGCGATCGTCCTCGACACGATCATCAATCAGCGCGACACGGGCGTCATCTGCGTCTACTGCGCGGTCGGCCAGCGTGCCGGCAAGGTCGCCAACGTCGTCGAGACGCTCCGCGAGTACGGCGCCCTCGATTACACGATCGTGGTCGCGGCGAACGCGAGCGACCCGGCGCCGATGCAGTACATCGCGCCCTACGCCGCCACGGCGCTCGCCGAGCACTTCATGTGGCAGGGCAAGCACACGCTCGTCGTCTACGACGACCTGAGCAAGCAGGCCACGGCGTACCGGCAGCTCTCGCTGGTGCTCCGCCGCCCGCCAGGGCGCGAGGCGTATCCGGGCGACGTCTTCTACCTGCACTCGCGCCTGCTCGAGCGCGCGGCGAAGCTCTCGGATGCACACGGCGGCGGCTCGCTCACCGCGCTGCCGATCATCGAGACGCAGGCCGGCGACGTCTCGGCCTACATCCCGACGAACGTGATCTCGATCACCGACGGTCAGATCTTCCTCGAGTCCGACCTGTTCTACGCGGGCGTCCGGCCGGCGGTCAACGTGGGTATCTCGGTCTCGCGTGTCGGCGGCTCGGCGCAGATCAAAGCCATGAAGAAGGTCGCCGGCCGGCTCCGCCTCGACCTGGCCCAGTTCCGCGCCCTCGAAGCCTTCGCTCAGTTCGGCTCCGAGCTGGACCCCGTTACGCAGCGGCAGCTCGCACGCGGCGAGCGCACCGTCGAGGTGCTCAAGCAGCCACAGTACGCGCCGATGCCCGTCGAGCAGCAGGTCATGATCATCTACGCCGTCACCAACGGCTACCTGGATGATCTGCCCGTCGAGCGCATCCGCGCCTTCGAGGCCGGGTTCCACGACTACATGCGGGCCCAACACCCCGAAGTGGGCGAGGCGATCCGCACGCAGAAGGAGATGTCCGAAGAGATCGAACAACAGCTCGTGGCGGCCATCCAGGCGTACAAGGAGACGTTCGCCGCCGAGGCGCCGTCGGCCGCCGAAGCGCCGGCCGCGCCCGCCACGGCCGCTGCGGATTAGAAATGGCCAAGGTCCGAGAGATCCGACGGCGCATCCGGTCCGTCGAGAACACGCGCCAGATCACGCGCACCATGGAGATGGTGGCCACCTCGAAGCTCAAACGGGCCACCGACCGGGTGCACGCGGCGCGGCCGTACGCCGAGCGTCTGGCTCAGGTGATCGGACGCCTCGCCGACCCCGAGTTGCGTGAGCGTTTCCCGCTCCTGCGTCGGCCGCAGCAGGTCCGGCGCGCCGCAGTGCTCGTTCTGACGGCCAATCGCGGTTGGGCCGGTGCGTTCAACGCGAATCTGATCCGGGAGGGGCGCCTGCGGCTGGAGAGTCTCCGCGAGGCCGGCGTCGATGTCGAACTCCATGTGGTGGGCAAGAAGGGGATCAATGCGTTCCGCTTCCGTGGAGAGGCGATGGCGTCGGAGCGGACGGATATCAGCGACCGGCCGTCGGCCGATGACGCGGCATCGCTCGTCGATCCATTGATCGCGGCGTTCGAGCGCGGCGACCTGGATGCGGTCCACGTGGTCTACGCGCAGTTTCGCTCGGCGCTCTCGACGCCGCCCGCGACGTTGCAGGTGCTTCCGGTCGAGCCGCCCGAAGAGGCGGCCGGGGCGCAGCCGCTGAACTACATTCTCTCGCCCTCGGCCGACGAGATCCTCGGGAAGCTGCTTCCGCTCTACGTCCGGAACAGCATCTACCGGGCGCTCGTGGAGACGGCCGCGGCGGAACAGGGCGCCCGGCGGACCGCGATGAAGAGCGCGACCGACAATGCGGGCGAGATGTTGGATGGCCTGCGGCGCTCGTACAACCGTGCGCGGCAGGCGCAGATCACGCAGGAGATTTCGGAGATCGTGGGCGGCGCGGCGGCGCTCGAGTAGTTGCACGGTCCGGCGCGGCGGCGAGGACGGGATCTCGTCTCCGCCGTCGGCCAGCGTTACGGGCGCGGCGCTTTCGCCCTGAAACCAGGAGAGCAGGGGAATGGCGGACAATATCGGAAGGATCGTCCAGGTGATCGGCCCGGTGCTCGACATCGAGTTCGACGCCGACGAGCTGCCGGAGATCTACAACGCGATCGAGGTCAAGGGCGAGGCGGAGAACGGCGGCCCGGCGATCAACCTGGTGGCCGAGGTTCAGCAGCACATCGGCCGCAACCAGGTGCGCGCGGTCGCGATGTCGTCCACCGACGGCGTGGTCCGCGGGATGCCGGCGCGCGACACGGGCCGTGCGATCGCGGTGCCGGTCGGCGATGCCGCGCTCGGCCGGATCCTCAACGTGCTCGGCGAGCCCGTGGATGAGGGCGCGCCGATCCCGCCCGACGTCGAGCGCTGGGAGATCCACCGCGAAGCGCCGCGCTTCACGAACCTCGAGCCGAAGACCGAGATCTTCGAGACCGGCATCAAGGTCATCGACCTGATCGCGCCGTACGTGAAGGGCGGCAAGACCGGCCTGTTCGGCGGCGCGGGCGTCGGCAAGACGGTCATCATCCAGGAACTCATCAACAACATCGCCATGGAGCACGGCGGCAAGTCCGTCTTCTGTGGCGTCGGCGAGCGCACGCGCGAGGGCAATGACCTGTTCCTCGAGATGAGCGAGTCCGGCGTGATCAAGTCGACGGCGCTCGTCTACGGCCAGATGAACGAACCGCCGGGCGCGCGCATGCGCGTCGGGCTCGCCGGCCTGACCATCGCCGAATACTTCCGCGATGTCGAGAAGCAGGACGTGCTCCTCTTCATCGACAACATCTTCCGCTTCACGCAGGCGGGCTCCGAGGTCTCGGCGCTGCTCGGCCGCATGCCGTCCGCCGTGGGCTACCAGCCCACCCTCGGCACCGAGATGGGCGACCTCCAGGAACGGATCACCTCGACCCGTGACGGCTCGATCACCTCGGTGCAGGCCATCTACGTGCCGGCCGACGACCTGACCGACCCTGCGCCGGCCACGGCGTTCGCGCACCTGGATGCGACCACCGTGCTCTCGCGCGCGATCTCCGAACTCGGGATCTACCCGGCCGTCGATCCGCTCGACTCGACGTCGCGGATCCTGGACCCGCAGTTCATCGGCGAGCGGCACTACCGCGTGGCGACCGAGGTGCAGCGAATCCTCCAGCGCTACAAGGAGCTCCAGGACATCATCGCCATCCTCGGCGTGGACGAACTCTCCGAGGAGGACAAGGTGATCGTCGGCCGCGCCCGGCGCATCCAGCGCTTCCTCTCACAGCCGTTCTTCGTGGCCGAACAGTTCACGGGGACGCCCGGGACGTACGTCAAGCTCGAAGACACCATCGAGTCGTTCGAGCGCGTCGTCTCCGGCGAATTCGATCACCTGCCCGAGCAGGCGTTCTACATGAAGGGCGGGATCGAGGGCGTGGTCGAGCACGCCCGGCAACTCGGCGTGGAGGTCTGACGCATGGCGGTCGCGATGGAACCCTCACGCGGCGCGGCGCGCCTCACCATCTCGGTGATCAGCCCGGAACGGACCATCTTCGAGGGCGAAGCCGATATGGTCGTCGCACCCGCGTGGGATGGCGAGGTCGGGATCCTCCGCGGCCACGCACCGATGATGGTCCTGCTCGGCGAGGGTGAGATCCGGATCCGGCACGGCGACCGTGAGGAACACTTCGCCGTGAGCGGCGGCTTCCTCCAGGTCGCGGGCGATGTCATCACCGTCCTGAGCGAGCACGCCGAGGCGGCGTAGCTCCGCCCGGACGAGCGCGACGTGCGCATCGACCTGCACCTCCACTCGACGGCCTCCGACGGGACGCTCGCGCCGGACGCGCTCGCGCTTGCCGCACGGGACGGCGGCCTCGACGTCATCGCGCTCACCGATCACGATACCGCCGCCGGCCTGCCGCAGGCCCTCTCATCGGCGGGCTCCGCGATCCGGGTGATCTCCGGAATCGAGATCTCGAGCACGCACGCCGGCTGCGACCTCCACTTCCTCGGTTACGCCATCGACCCGGCCGCGCCGGCCATCGTCGAGCACGCCCACGCCGCCATCGCCCGGCGCCGCGAGCGGATGCGCGGGATGATCCGCCGCCTCGCCGACCTCGGCATCACGGTGCACTTCGACGAGGTCCTCGCCGCGGCCGGTCCGGACGCCGCCGCACTCGGCCGGCCTCACCTCGCGCGCGTCTTGGTCGACCACGGACACGCCGCCACCATCGCCGACGCCTTCGACCGCTACCTGGCCGACGGCGGACCCGCATTCCTTCCGATCCAACTGCTCACGCCCGCAGAAGCGATCGAGCGCATCCACGCCGCCGGCGGAACGGCCGTGTGGGCGCACCCCCCGGCGGACCTCCTCGACCGCGAGCTCCCCAACTTCATCGACTCCGGCCTCGATGGCCTCGAGTGCTTCCGCCCCCGCAGCACGCCGGCGGAAGTCCGGCGACTGGTCGAGATGTCACGCACGCACGGCCTTCTGATGACCGGCGGATCGGACTGGCACGGGCCCTGGAACGGCGCGCTCGGCGAGTTCCACGTCGGGCACGCGCAACTGCGGGCGTTCCTCGAACGGATCGGCCTCTGAACGGCCCGCCCCCACCCCACCCGCCCGCTTCCACCAGGACTTGACCCCGTCGTTCCGCTTCGTTAGCTTACAATGCTCGGCGCCCGGATGCGCCGCCAAGTAGCTGTACACGCGAGGGGTCCGGTCCCTGGGGCCGGGGTCGCTCGCGCGTTGTTTGACAACTGGGGTAGGGGGGAGTAGGGAAGCGAGCGCAGTAGGCGAGAGAGAGGTGAGGCCAGAGGAGGATGAGGAGCTGGCCAAGCGCGGAAAGGGCGCACGGGGGATGCCTAGGCGCGGGCAGGCGAGGAAGG
>DASVCS010000140.1:0-45637 GCA_036381495.1 Longimicrobiales bacterium | reverse complement strand
TCTGGCCCGCTTCGGTCGAGGTGATCGACTCGCACACGGAGGGGGAGCCGACGCGGGTGGTGATTGCCGGCTGGCCGCCGCCGGCGGGCGGGACGATGGCGGAGCGACGCGCCGACCGGGGGGCGCGCTTCGACCATCTTCGCCGCGCGGTGGTGCAGGAGCCGCGCGGGCACGAGGCGGTGGTGGGCGCCCTGCTGACCCCGCCCGTCGAGCCAGACTCGCAGGCGGGAGTCGTCTTCTTCAACAACGTCGGTTACCTGGGGATGTGCGGCCACGGCCTGATCGGCGTGGTCCGCACGCTCGTGCACCTGGGGCGCTGGATGCCGGATGCGGCGGACGGCGCGATCCGGATCGACACGCCCGTGGGAACGGTCGGCGCCGTGGTGGAAGCGGACGGCTCGGTGTGCATCCGCAACGTCCCGTCGTACTGTCACGCCAAGGACGTGGCCGTCGAGGTGCCGGGCATCGGACGGGTCGTGGGCGATGTGGCGTGGGGCGGGAACTGGTTCTTCCTGACCGAGCTGCCGGAACCGCCGCTCGACCTCGCGCACGTGGACGAGTTGACGGCCGTCACGCGCCGGATCCTCGCCGCGCTGCGGGCGCAGGGCATCACCGGCGCCGACGGCGCGGAGATCGACCACGTCGAGCTCTCGGGGCCGCCGAGCCGGAGCGATGCCGATGGGAAGAACTTCGTGCTCTGTCCGGGCGGCGCCTACGACCGCTCGCCGTGCGGCACCGGGACATCGGCGAAGATGGCGTGCCTTTACGCGCGCGGCGCGCTGGCGCTCGAAGCCGAGTGGCGGCAGGAGAGCATCACCGGCAGCCGCTTCACTGGTTGGCTGACGGCGGAGGGATCGCGCGTCATCCCGCACATCCGCGGGCGCGCGTTCATCACGGGTCGGACCACGCTGTACTTCGACCCCGACGACCCGTTCCGCGCGGGGATTCCGGCGTCGTGAGCGCAGCGCGGCATCCCGACGTCCTGGTCATCGGCGCCGGCATCGTCGGCGCGGCGTGCGCGTACGAGTTCGCTCGAGAGGGCCTCGATGTCGCGGTGCTCGACGCGGGTTTCGCCGGCGGCGGCACGACGGCCGCGGGGATGGGACACCTCGTCGTGATGGACGACTCGGAGGCGCAGTTCGCGCTCACCGCGTACTCGCGGCGGCTCTGGGAAGAGCGGGCCGAGGATCTCCCCGCAGAGTGCGAGTTCGACCGGTGCGGTACGCTCTGGGTCGCCGAGGATGATGCGCAGATGGAGGCGGTGCGCGCAAAGCACGATGCTTATGTGGCGCACGGCATCGCCGCCGAGGTGCTGGACGGTCGTGCCGTCGCCGAGTGCGAGCCCGAGCTGCGCGCGCCGCTCGCCGGCGGACTGCGCGTCCCCGGCGACCGCGTGCTCTACCCGCCGGCGGCGGCGCGCCACTTCCTCGAGCGCGCGCGCGAGTGCGGCGCGGAGGTCCGCGAACGCTGCCGTGTCTCGCAGATCCGCGACGGCGGCGTCCTCCTCGAAGAAGGCGGTCGCCTCGATGCCGGCGCGGTGGTGAACGCGGCGGGCGCCGAAGCGGCGCGACTCGTCCCCGCCCTCCCGATCGTGCCGCGCAAGGGGCACCTCGTGATCACCGACCGCTACCCCGGCTTCTGCCGGCACCAGCTCGTCGAGCTGGGCTACCTGAAGAGCGCGCACGTCATGAGCGCCGAATCGGTGGCCTTCAACGTGCAGCCGCGCGCGACCGGGCAACTCCTGATCGGCTCGTCGCGCGAGCTGGTCGGGTGGGATGCATCACTGAATCGCGACATCGTGCGGCAGATGCTGCGGCGCGCCATCGCATTCCTGCCGCGCCTCGGAACGCTCTCGGGGCTCCGCACCTGGAACGGGTTCCGCCCGGCCACGCCGGACAAGCTGCCGATCATCGGCCGCTGGGACGAGACGGAGGGCCTGTGGATCGCCGCGGGGCACGAGGGGCTCGGGATCACCACCGCGCTGGGCACTGCCCGCATCCTGGCCGATCTCCTGCTGGGCCGGACGCCCGAGATCGATGCCGCCCCCTTCGCGCCCGCCCGCTTCGCGGCGCAGGCGGCGTCGTAAGATGGACGGCCGCATCGAGATCCGGGTCAACGGCAAAGTCGTGCGCGTGCCGGCCGACGTGAGTCTGGCCGCCGCACTGCTCGATGCCGGCACGGCCGCGTTCCGCGCCTCGATCCACGGCGCCCCACGCGGCCCGCTGTGCGGAATGGGCGTGTGCCACGAGTGCCGGGTCACGATCAACGGGGTCCCGCACCGCCGCTCGTGTCTCGAGCCGGTCGTCGCCGGGATGGAGGTCGTGACCGGTGAGTGACGCGATCGCCACGACGTCCGCCGGAGCGAGTTCCGGCCGGCTCCGCGCCGATGTGGCCGTGATCGGAGCCGGCCCGGCCGGCATCGCAGCCGCGGTCCGCGCCGCCGACGCGGGCGCGAGCGTCGTGGTGCTGGACGAAGGCATGCGCCCGGGCGGCCAGATCTGGCATCATCGCACGCGCGCCGGGCTCCCGCGGCTCGCGCGCGACTGGCTCGACGCCCTGGACCGCTCCGCCGCCACCGTGGTCTGCGGCGCCTCGGTCGTGGACATCGAGCCCGGCTTCCGGCTCGCAGCCGAGGTCCGAGGCGCGCCGCTCACCGTGGATGCCGGAACGGTGATCCTCGCCACGGGCGCGCGCGAGCGGTTCCTCCCCTTCCCCGGCTGGACGCTCCCGGGCGTGGTCGGCGTGGGCGGTGCGCAGGCACTGCTGAAGTCCGGCGCTTCGTTCGCCGGAAAGCGCATCGTCATCGCGGGATCGGGGCCGCTGCTCCTCCCCGTCGCGGCATCGCTCGCCCGGGCCGGCGCGCGCATCGCGATCGTCGCCGAACAGGCGCCGGCCGCCGCCGTGCGACGCTTCGGCGCCGGCCTCTGGCGCACGCCCGGGAAGATCGCGCAGGCCGCGCGCTACCGCGCGGCGTTCCGCGCCACCCGCTACGCCTGGGGCACGTGGGCGACGCGCGCCGCCGGCGATGATGCCGTGCGCGAGGTCACGCTCACGGACGGCCGGCACACCTGGGTCGAGCCCTGCGACGTCCTCTGCACCGGCTACGGTCTCGTGCCGAGCACCGAACTCGCCCGACTCGCGGGCTGCGCCATCGACCGCGGCCGCGTCGTCGTCGACGCGAGACAACGGACCAGCATCCCGGGGATCTACTGCGCCGGCGAGCCGACCGGGATCGCCGGGGTCGAGGCATCGCTCATAGAAGGCGAGATCGCCGGGCTCGCAGCCGTCGGCCGCGCCCGCAAGGCCATCGAGCGCCTCGACGCCGCACGGCGGCGCCAGCGCCGCTTCGCCGACCGCCTCGACGCCGCCTTCGCACCACGCGCCGAGCTACGCTCCCTCGCGGCGGCGGATACCATCATCTGCCGCTGCGAGGACGTCACCGCCGGCCGCCTGCGCCCCGAATGGTCGCAGCGGCAGGCCAAACTCTACACCCGCGCCGGGATGGGGCCGTGTCAGGGGCGCATCTGCGGCGCCGCCCTCGAACACCTCTTCGGCTGGGACGCCGGAACCGTGCGCGCGCCGGCCGTGGCCACACGGCTCGCCACGCTCATCGCCGAGCCGACGCCCGACGATGCCGGCGATTGTCCAACCCAAAATCGCACCAAAGGAGCGTCATGATGGAAAAGAGTCATTGGACGGGTGTCTTCCCCGCCATCACTACACCGTTCCGGCCCGACCATTCCGTGGACCACGATGCCCTCGGCCAGCACGTCGCATGGCTCATTGACAACGGCTGCAAAGGGATCGTCGCCCTCGGCTCCCTCGGAGAGGGCGCCACCCTCGCGTTCGATGAGAAGGTGCGCATCCTCGAAGTCTGCAAGGAGGCGACCGCGGGCCGCGCATGGCTCATCGCCGGCATTTCCGGGCTCAGCACCGCCGAGTGCGTCGCACTCGCACGCGCCGCCCAGACCGCCGGCTGCGACGGCCTCATGGTGCTCCCCGCCTACGTGTACCCCAGCGACTGGCGCGAAACCGAGGCGCACTTCTCCGCCGTCATCCGCGCCACGCCGCTCCCATGCATGATCTACAACAACCCGATCGCCTACGGCATCGACCTCAGCGCCGAGCAGCTCAAGCACCTCGCCCGGCACGAGAACGTCCACGCCGTCAAGGAATCCAGCGGCGATGCCCGCCGCGTCACCGCCATTCGCGAACTCCTCGGTGACCGCCTCGCCATCTTCGTCGGCCTCGATGACATGATCCTCGAAGGCATCGCCATGGGCGCCACGGGCTGGGTCGCCGGCCTCGTCAACGCACTCCCCGAAGAGTCCGTCCGCCTCTTCGACCTCGCCATGGCCGGAAGAGCCGATGAAGCCCGCGCGCTCTACGAGTGGTTCCTCCCCCTCCTCCGCCTCGACACCGTGCCGAAGTTCGTCCAGCTCATCAAGCTGGTCCAGGCCCACGTCGGCAGGGGGAGCACGACCGTGCGGCCGCCGCGCCTCGAACTCTCGCCCGAGGAGCTCGAGCAGGTGAGCCGCGTGCTCGAAGACCGGCTCGCGCACCAGCCGGCGTAGCGCCGTGGCGCTGCATTGCCGAATCGTCGCACCCCGCGCCGCGCACGGCTCACGGCCGAGCGGCTCCGCGCCGATGCCCGCATCGCCGCATCGCGCGTGGCCGTCCATCGCGTGATACGGCAAAGCGGTACGCGTCGCGCACAAGTTTGCCGGCCGCGCCGGCGGATATTATATACGATGTCGATCGCGCGCCGCGCGCGATGACGCCAAACGCAGGTCGAACGACCAGGATGGAGTCGATGACGACACGACGAGGAGCCTCGACCGCGAGCCGGGCGGCGGTGCTGCTGCTGGCGTTGACGTGCGGGTGGGCGGTGGCCCGGCCGGCGGCCGCGCAGCGTCCGCCGGCGGATGCCGGCGTGCGGGGCGCCGCGGCATCGTACGTACCGGATCTGACGGAGCTGGTAGCCCGGTCATCGAGCGAGCTGCGGGATGTGGTGGAGCGTTACGCGGCGGATCTTTCGGCGCTGGAGCGCCGTTACGATGCCGAGTACTCGGCAGCGCGCATCGCGGCGCTGCGGGCGTTCCACGAGGCGTGGCTCTCCGACCTGGAGCGGATCGACTTCGAGGCGCTGGGTCAGGAGGGCCGGATCGATTACGTGCTCTTGCGCAACGAGATCGAGTATAGTCTGCGGCTGCTGGACCGGCAGGAGACGTTGCGGTCGGAGACGGCGCCGCTGATGCCGTTCGCGGATACGATCCTGCAGTTGCACGCGGCGCTGCGGCGCATGGAGTGGCTGGATCCCGCGGCGGCGGCGCGGACGCTCACGAATCTGGGGGACGCGATCGTGGCGACGCGGGCCGCGGTCCGTGCGGGCCTCGAGCCGGATGGCGGTCCGGGCGCGGTTCGGACGACGAAGATCGTCGCGTACCGGGCGGCGGACATTCTCGGCGGTGTGCGGCGCACGCTCGAACACTGGTACGAGTTCTACCATGGGTACGACCCGCTCTTCACCTGGTGGGCGGAGGCGCCGTACGAGCGGGCGGACTCGCTGCTCGCCGACTACATCGGCGTGCTGCGTCGGGAGGTCGTCGGGATCCGGCGGGGCGAGGAGCCGATCGTCGGGGTGCCGATCGGCCGTGACGCGTTGATGGTGGATCTCGATCACGAGATGATCCCCTACACGCCGGAGGAGCTGATCGAGATCGCGCGCCGGGAATTCGCGTGGTGCGTGGCGGAGATGAAGAAGGCCGCGCGCGAGATGGGCTACGGCGACGATTGGAAGGCGGCGCTCGAGGCGGTCAAGCAGTCGTACGTCCCGCCGGGCGAGCAACCGGAGCTGGTCCGGCGGCTCGCACGTGAGGCGGAGGCGTACGTCGAGGAGCACGACCTGGTCACGGTCCCGCCGCTCGCCCGCGATGTGTGGCGGATGGAGATGATGTCGCCGGAGCGGCAGTTGGTGAACCCGTTCTTCCTGGGCGGCGAGGTGATCCGTGTCTCGTACCCGACGAACACGATGGCGCACGCGGACAAGATGATGAGCATGCGCGGGAACAACCCGCATTTCTCGCGCGCGACCGTGTTCCACGAGCTGATCCCCGGCCACCACCTCCAGGGATTCATGAACCGGCGGTACTTCCCGCATCGGCGGCTCTTCTCGACGCCGTTCTGGAACGAGGGGAACTCGCTCTACTGGGAGATGCTGCTCTGGGATCTCGGCTTCACGCACACGCCCGAAGACCGCGTGGGCGCGCTGTTCTGGCGGATGCACCGGGCGGCGCGAATCATCTTCTCGCTCGGTTTCCACCTCGGCGAGATGACGCCCGAGGAGTGCATCGACTTCCTCGTGGACGAGGTCGGCCACGAGCGCGCCAACGCGGAGGCGGAGGTCCGGCGCTCGTTCAACGGCTCGTACTCGCCGCTCTACCAGGCGGCGTACATGCTCGGCGGCCTCCAGTTCCGGGCGCTCCACCACGAGTTGGTGGACTCAGGGAAGATGACGAACCGCGAGTTCCACGATGCCATCCTTCAAGGGGGCACGATGCCGGTCGAGATGGTCCGAGCAAGGTTGACGGGCACGCCATTGACGCCGGACTATGAGGCGCACTGGCGGTTCTACGACGTGCGCGACGCATCCTGACCGGGCGCACCGTCCAGCGACCCGGACCAGCGCCGGAGAATTCGTCGAAAGGAGTCCATCATGCGAGTCACCCGATCCGCGAGCCGTAGTCTCCTGTTGATGCTTCTTCTCACGCCGTTGCTGCCGGGCGTATCGGCCGCGCAGCGGCGCGGCGGCTCCGGCCGCATGGAGGCGGAGCGGCCGGCACCGTTGCGGTTCCACTACGTGGGTCCGCAGAGCGCCGGCCGGGTCTCCGCGATCGTCGGCGTGCCGGGAGACACGCTGACGTACTACATCGGCGCGGCGTCCGGCGGCATCTGGAAGACGACCGATGGCGCCCGGACCTTCACGCCCATCTTCGATGACCAGCCCGTACAGGCCATCGGCACGCTCGCCGTCGCGCCATCGGATCCGAACATCGTGTGGGCCGGGACGGGCGAGGCCTGGGCGATCCGGGATGCGGACGTCATGGGCGACGGCATCTACAAATCGATCGACGGCGGCGCGACCTGGCAGCACATGGGGCTGACGGAAACGGGCCGGATCGGCCGCATCATCGTGCACCCCACGAACCCCGACATCGTCTACGTGTGCGCGCTCGGGCGGACCACCGGACCGCAGCAGGAGCGCGGCGTGTTCCGCACGCGCGATGGCGGCCGCACATGGAAGCGCGTCCTCTTCGTCGACCCCGGCACCGGGTGCTCGGGGCTCGCCATGGACGCCCACAATCCGGACATCCTGCTCGCCGGGACCTGGGATGTGGTGATGCACACCTGGGTCATGGTCACCGGCGGACCGGGCAGCGGCATCTACATCACGCGCGACGGCGGCGACAGTTGGGAGAGGATCGAGGACCCCGGCCTGCCCGAGTCGCCGGTCGGCAAGATCGACGTTGCGATCGCGCCCTCCGATCCGGACCGCATGTACGCGCTGATACAGTCCGGCCAGGGCTCGCTCTGGCGCTCGGATGACGGCGGCGAGTCGTGGCGGGTGGTGAGCTGGGACCGCCGCCTCATCGGCCGCGGCGGCTACTACATCCATCTCACCGTGAACCCGACCAACCCGGATGAGGTTCTGGTCGCCAACAGCAGCTTCCACATGTCGGTGGACGGCGGGCTGACCTTCCCGATCGGCGGCGGCGGTTGCGGCGACTGTCACGACATCTGGATGGACCCGCTGAACCCCGACCACTGGGCGACGACCGGCGATGGCGGCGCGGGGATCACGCGCAACCACGGCCAGGACTACCTGCAGGTGCGACTCCCGATCGGGCAGATGTACCATGTCGCCGTGGATGACCAGGTGCCGTACTGGGTCTACAGCAACCGGCAGGACGATGGCACGATGCGCGGCCCGAGCGACTCGCCGGTACCGGTGTCGAACGTCCCGTCGTACTACCGCGGCACGGGCGTCGGCACGGGCGTGCCCGGCGGCGGTCCGGCCCGGATGCCGGGCGGGCGCGGCGGACGGGGCAGCCCGTGGGGCGGCGGCCGGCCGTCGGCCGAGTGGGAAGGCGGCCTCGGCGGCTGCGAATCCGGCTTCACGCTGCCCACGCCCGGCAACCCCGACATCATCTGGGCGAGCTGCTACGGCAACCACGTGACGCGGTTCGATGCGGACGCGGGCGTCGCCCGTTCCGTCAGTCCCTGGATCCACACGCTGGACTCGCCGCCCACGGACCTCAAGTACCGCTGCCACTGGACGCCGCCGCTGGCGATCGACCCGTTCGATCCCGAGACGGTCTACTACGGCTGCCAGGTCATCTTCAAGACGTCGAACGGTGGCCAGAGCTGGGAGGTGATCAGCCCCGACCTCTCGACGCAGGACCCGAGCCGGATCGTCTGGTCCGGCGGGCTGTACGACGACTTCCGCCCCGGCGTGATCGGCGACAACCTGGGCCAGTACTACGGCGAGGTGGTGTTCGCGATCGCGCCGTCGAAGATCCAGCAGGGGCTGATCTGGGCGGGGACGAACGATGGCCTGATCTGGTACACCGATGATGGCGGAGAGAACTGGACGAACGTCACCGACAACGTCGAGGGGCTCCCCGAGTGGGGCACCATCCGCCAGATCACGCCGTCCGTCTTCGATCCGGCGACGGCGTACGTGGCCGTCGACTTCCACCTGATGGACGACCGCCGGCCCTACATCTACAAGACCACGGACTTCGGCCGGACGTGGACCAAGATCAGCGACGGGCTCCCCTCGGGGCACCCGCTCGACTACGTGATGTCCGTCGCCGAGAACCCGAACCGCCGCGGAATGCTCTTCGCCGGGACCGGCCACGGCTTCTACTACTCGATGGATGACGGCGCGACCTGGACGCAGTTCCAGGAAGGCCTGCCGGCGGCGCCGGTCTCCTGGATCGCGACGCAGAAGCTCTACCACGACGTCGTCATCTCGACGTACGGCCGCGGTCTCTTCATCCTGCGCGACATCACCCGCCTCGAGCAGCAGGATCAGGTGGCGGCGGGCGCCGATGCGTTCCTCTACGCCCCGCGCGCCGGCATCCGCGAGGCCCGCAGCGGCCACGCCGAGTTCCTCTACTCGCTGGCCTCCGCGCCCCGCGAGCCCGTCCGGTTCGATATCCTCGATTCGGGCGATACCGTGGTTCGCACGCTGCGCGTGCCCAGCCACGCCGGGCTCAACCGCGTCTCCTGGGATCTGCTCTACGAGGGCCCGCGCCAGGTCGAGCTCCGCACGGTCCCGCCCGACAACCCCCACATCTGGGAGGAGGCCCGTTTCCTCGGCCAGGACACGCGACCGATCGTCCACTGGGGGATCGGCCGGACCATGCGCGTGGGGCCGATCGCCGCACCCGGCCGCTACACCGTCCGCATGACCGTGAACGGCGAGACCTACTCGCGGCCCTTCGACATCGTCGCGGACCCCGCCATCGCCGCCTCCGATGCCGACCTGGTCGCATCGACCGAGACCCAGGTCCGCATCCGCGACCTCATGAACGTCACGGTCGACATGATCAACAGCATCGAGCGCATGCGCAAACAGATCGAGGACCGGCTCGCCATCCACACCGGCGAGGCCGCCGCGGCGCTGAACGCACTCGACGACAAGATGATGGACGTCGAGCTGCAACTGCTCTCCCGGACCGATCTGCACAGCGACGACAAGTGGTACGTCGAGGCCTACAGGATCTACATGCAGCTCGTCTGGCTCTACGGCGAGGTCGGCCTCGGCGCCGGCGATGTGGCCGGCGGCGCCGACCACCGGCCCACTGACGCCTCGCTCGCCTGGCTGGATACGCTCGAACAGGACATCGCCCGCGCGCGCGCGGACTTCACCAATCTGGTCGAGAACGAGGTCCCCGCCTTCAACCGCGCCATGGCCGGGACCGTCGCGCCCATCACCGACCGCGCCGTGACCGCCGCGGCCGACGAGGACGCGTAACCCGCGAGGCGCCGAATGCACGACGCGACGCCCGCCACCGAGCGGGGGACCCGGTGCACCGAATGCCGCGTCCTCGAGCGCTTCCGGCACCCGCATCCGCCCCGGCACCCGCCGGGGCGGACGCCCCGCCGGACCGGCCGCCACCTCCCTCTTGCGCGTCCCGCGGGGGCCGCTTAGATTACGCCCCGAAACCATTGGATATGGTATCCACGTTTCCGGCGCCGGGCGTGTGGCGGGGTGAGCAACGGCCCCCCGTCGGCCCGTGCGTCCCAACACACCGAAACGATGACCGGTCCGAACCGGTCTCTTCCTCGATAGAACGGAAAAAAGTCGAACTCATGCGGGTTCCCCGGAGCGCAGCGCGCGGCGCATGCGGCACGAGTGCGCAATCCGGTGACCCTTGATTCCAGGCCGTGGCGCCGCTTCCCCGGCGCGCCGATGTGATCGGTGATCGCGGGTGGAGCGGCGGCGGGCCCGCACCGCACGCCGTGTCGTCCCATCGTCTGGGGGTGTCGTCGGTGTGGTGCGGGGCAATGGCGTTTGTTCGTTGTAAGGACGGCTGGTAGATCGTCGACCGGAATGTAAGCGCTTACGCTGCGAGGGAGGCATCCCCCGCGGCGTTGGGGTGCCGACAGTGACGGAGAGCGGACGATCGGACGGGATCGCGCAGTGGAGCCCGACGCGCCGTCGGACGGGTGAAGACCCGAACGCCTCAAGCGGCTTCAGGCGACAGGAGCCGCATTCCACAGGGGGAGGAGTGAGTATGGAAACGTGGATGCGTCGTTGGACGGTCGCGGGGTTGCTGGTCGTGGCCAGCGCGACCGCGGTGTCGGCCCAGCAAACGGGAGCGGTCACGGGGAGCGTTGTGGACCGGGAAACCGGGCAGCCCGTGACCGGCGCACAGGTCATGGTCACGGGAACGCAGCGGGGCGCACTGACGGACGACCAGGGCCGGTTTCTGGTGCCGGAGGTGCCGGTGGGGCAGGCCACGCTGCGGGTGCAGTTCATCGGGTACGCCACGGCGGAGCAGACGGTGCAGGTGACGGCCGGTGGGACCGCGACGGTGCGGTTCGAGCTCCAGGCGCAGGCGGTGCAGCTCGATGAGCTGGTCGTCACGGGCTACGGCACGCAGCGGCGGGAGGACCTGACGGCGTCCGTGGCGCACGTCTCGTCGGAAGAATTCATCGACGGTCCGGCGCGGGATGCGGCCTCGCTGATCGCGGGGAAGATCCCGGGGCTGGTGGTCAACACGGCGAGCGGCGACCCGCGGGCGCAGAGTGAGATCATGCTGCGCGGGATCCCGACGATCAGCGGTCCTCGCCAGCCGTTCATTCTGGTGGACGGGGTGCCGGGCGACCTGCGGACGGTGGCGCCCGAGGACATTGCCTCGATCGACGTGCTGAAGGACGGATCGGCGGCCGCGGTCTACGGGTCGCGGGCGTCGAACGGCGTGATCCTGATCACCACGAAGAAGTACGAGCCCGGCATGCCGCCGACGATCCGCTACGACGGGTACGTGAGCGTGCAGACGCTCTACAAGACGCCCGACTTCCTCGATGCGGACGACTACCGGCGTCTGATCGACGAGGGCTACGACTTCGTGGATCACGGTTTCAACACGGACTGGCAGGACCTGCTGCTCCGCCAGCCGGTGAGCTACCGGCACAACGTGACCGTGACCGGTGGCGCGATGAACACGCACTACACGGGGTCGTTCGGCTACAACAACGCGCAGGGGATCTTCGAGCGCTCGGAGCGGCGGGAGCTGACCGGGCGCCTCAACATCGGGCACTCGATGTTCGACGGCCGGCTCGAGGCGAACCTGAACCTGCTGACGCGGGTCGAGACGCGCTTCGACGGCGCCGACTACAACTACGCGTGGCGGCAGGTGCTCATCCGCAACCCCACGGATCGCGTCTACGATGATGACGGGACGTACCAGGAGCGCGGGACGTACTTCTACCCGAATCCGGTCGGCCTCGTCAACGAGTTCAACGGGGATCGGGAAGACCGGAACATGCGGCTGCACGGCAGGCTCACGTTCCGCCCGATCGAAAGTCTGAGCCTGTCCGTGCTGGCCGGCACGGAGAAGCAGTCGCGGCTCGGCGGCAGCTCGAACACGCAGATGGCCGTGCGGTCCAATCTCGATGACCATTTGAGGGCGAGCCGCTGGACCGATTCCCGGGACGACCGGATCCTCGAGCTGACCGGTACGTATTCGAGCATCTTCGGCGGCCACTCGGTCACGCTCCTGGGCGGCTACAGCTACCAGGACGTCGTGAGCGAGGGCTTCGATGCCTCGAACCAGGACTTCCCCACCGACGTGTTCGGTTACAACGCGCTCGAGCGGGGTGACGGGCTCACCAGCGGGCGGGCAGGCGTCGGGAGCGACAAGTCCGGCTACAAGGTGATCGGCTTCTTCGGCCGGCTCAACTACGACTGGAACAACCGCCTCCTGCTCATGGGGAGTCTCCGCTACGAGGGCAACTCGAAGTTCGGCGCCGACCACAAGTGGGGCCTGTTCCCCGCCGTCTCGGCCGGCTGGCGGCTCAGCGAGGAGTCCTTCATGGAAGGCTCGCCGTTCAATGACCTCAAGCTCCGCGCGGGCTACGGCGTCACGGGGATCGCACCGAATAGTCCCTACCTCTCTCTTACCGCCTACAGCTACCGTGGCCGGTTCCCGTTCAACGGCCAGTGGGTGCAGGGGATCGAGCCTTCGCGCAACCCGAATCCGGACCTGCGCTGGGAGCGCAAGGAAGAGATCAACGTCGGTCTCGACTTCTCGCTCTTCGACTACCGCCTCGCGGGGAGCCTGGATGTGTACCAGCGGGACACCAAGGACATGCTCTACAACTACAACGTCCCGTCCCCGCCCTTCCTCTACGGCAACATCCTGGCGAACGTGGGCCACATGCGGAACAGCGGTATCGAAGCGCAGTTGACGTACGATATCGTTCGCAGCGCGGACCTGCGCTGGCAGGCCACCGTCAACGGCTCGCTGAACCGGAACAAGCTGGTCAGCCTCTCGAACGAGGTCTACGAGACGGACGAGTGCTTCAACACCGGGTACACGGGCGAGCCGGTCCAGAAGTCGACGCACCGGGTCTGTATCGGCGAGCCGATCGGCAACTTCTGGGGGCTGAAGTCGGTCGGCATCGATGACGACGGCCGCTGGATCGTGGAAGACACCCTCGGCAACGCCATCTCGATCGAAGACGCCGGCAACCAGTACCACGTCCTCGGCAACGGCATCCCCGATGCCTTCCTCGCCTTCAACAACTCGATCCGCTACAAGAACTGGGACCTCAACGTGAACATGCGCGGTGCGTTCGGTCACCAGATCCTGAACTTCCAGCGGATGTTCTACGAGAACCCGACGAACACCGAGTACAACATGCTCGAGTCGGCGTTCGACCCGGTGTACGGCAAGCGGCTCCTCGACTACGAGCTGGACTACGTGAGCTACTACGTCGAGGACGGCGACTACTGGAAGATCGACAACGTGACGCTGGGCTACACGCTCGATCCCAGCGCGCTGCCGCTGTTCTCGACCGTCGTCTCGCGTGCGAGGATCTATCTGTCGGGCCGTAACCTCTTGACCATCACCGGCTACAAGGGGATGGACCCGGAGGTGAGTCTGACCCGGGATCCGCTGGCTCCCGGCAACGACTACCGGGACACGTACCCGACGACCCGGACGTTCACCATGGGCATGAGCCTGACATTCTAGATGCGGGACCCGGAATCTTCGGCGGAACGCAAGAACACGATGCCTGAGAAGGAGCTCGCACAATGAGACACTTCACACGATTCCCGAGCCGAATGGCGCTCGGCGCCACGCTCGCGCTCGCGCTCGCGGCGTGTACGGACCTCACGGAGACGCCGTACAGCCAGATCACGGAGGAGAACTTCAAGCCGACGGAGGAGGACATCGGCTCGCTGATCGGGCCGGCGTACTCGCCGTTGCGGCAGGTGTGGATGGACTGGTACGGCAACCTGGACTTCCAGGAAGAGACGGCGGATGTGCTCATCACGCCGGTCCGTCCCAACGGCTGGTACGATGGCGGCACGTACATCCGCCTCCACGAGCACCGCTGGATCACCCCCGGCAACGGGCAGATCGACGCGCTGTGGGGCAACGCGTTCGACGGGATCAACGCGGCAAACCGGGTGATCTACCAGATCGAATCCGGGCTCGTGCCGATCTCGGATGAGGGGCTGAAGACCCGGCTCGTGGCCGAGTTGCGGGCGCTCCGCGCGTACTACTACTACCTGCTCATGGACGGCTTCGGCAACATTCCGATCGTGACGGACTTCACCGCGACGGACCTGCCGGAGCAGCGGACGCGCAAGGAGGCGTTCGACTTCGTCGTCAACGAGCTGACCGAGGCGCTGCCGAACCTGTCGACGGACGGGCCGGGCACGTCGACCTACGGCCGGATCAACCACTGGGCGGCGCGCGCACTGCTTGGCCGGGTGTATCTGAACGCCGAGGTGTACACCGGCCAGCCGATGTACGACAAGGCGATCGAGGTGACGGACCCGATCGTGTCGGACGGGCCGTACGACCTGGAATCCGACTACCGTGCGCCGTTCGCGCGGGACAACCAGAACTCGATCGAGATCCTGTGGGCGGTGCCGTACGACGAGATCAACGGCAGGTGCAGCAGCTTCCACAACAAGACGCTCAAGCCCGAGCTCCAGTACGTCTTCGACATCTCGCAGCCGTGGGGCGGAAGCGCGTCGAACCCGCAGTTCATCGACACGTACGATCCGGATGACACCCGGTTCAAGGGGACGGACGACGAAGAAGGGCGCGGCGGCACGTGGCTGGTCGGCCCGCAGTTCACCGATGACGGGCAGTACGGCTACGACTTCGTGCAGTACGTGCCGAACATCAACGCTCCGGCGGACCAGCGGGCGTTCGAGTACGGATACCCCGTCTGGAAGTACGAGGTGTACCCGGGTGAGCAAGGCTGCTCGGACGTCGACTACCCGATCATCCGTTACGCCGAGGTCCTCATGACGCGGGCCGAGGCCATGCTGCGGCTCGGGGATGCGGACGCGGCCGCCCAGATCGTGACGGACGTGCGCGAGCGCGCGTTCGCCGAGACGGATCCGGCGAAGGCCACGGTGACCGGCGCCGACCTGCTCGAGGGCAGCTCGTACGTCTACGGCTGGTACGACTACGACGGCGTGGTCAAGGACGGGCCGGACGGCACGCCCGTTACGAACACGACCGGCGGGATGTTCGGCGGCGCCGACATCCAGTACGGCCGCTTCCTGGATGAGTTGGGCTGGGAGTTCGCGGTGGAAGGCCATCGCCGGCGCAACCTGATCCGGTTCGGCGTGTTCACCACCAAGGCGTGGTTCAACCACATGCCGAACGGAGATTACCGGAGCATCTTCCCCATCCCGAACAATGTGCTCGAGACCAACTCGAAGCTGAAGCAGAATCCGGGATACTGAGCCGGGTTCCGGAAGGAAACCGAGCTGGAGATGGGCGGCGTGAATCGCCGCCCATCTCCTTACCGTGTAGAGGATCCGCATCGGCTCCGGGAAACGGCCGTGGCGAGGATCCGCGGCGCATCGGGATCGTCACGGCGCGGGGCAGAGCAGCGATTCTTCAGGAGAGCGAGGACGGACATGAAACCCATGGTCGTCGCAGTATCGTTGATCGGCGGCCTCGCGCTACTCGCGGCGTGTGGCGCTCGAGCGGCCCGCCCGGCATCGGGCGGAGGGCTGGCTCCGCAGGCGGGCGGATCCGGCGCCGTCGAAACGGTGACCACGAACGGTGACAACCGCTTCGTGGAAACCGTCCAGGAGATGCTCCGCGGCCACGTGGCCGGCCTCCAGGTGGTGGACACCCCGGACTGCGGCGTCACGTTGCGGATCCGGGGGATGACCACGGGGCTCATGGCCGGCGGGTGCGACCGCGAGCCGCTGCTGATCATCGATGGCAAGCCGATTGCCCTGGGCGGCATCGCGGACGCGCTGAGGGGCTTGCTCCCGCTCGAGATCGACCGGATCCAGGTGCTGAAGGACGTGGCATCCACTTCGGTCTACGGCACGCGTGGCGCGAACGGCGTGGTCATCATCACGACCAAGCACTGAACGGTGGGGCGCCCGCCGGCAATGGCCGCCCGGAGCATCGCGCCCGGCCGTCCGAGAGAGTCCACATCCACCGGTCCCGGAGCAGAGGGGCCCGGATCGACCGATGACCCATCCTTGAAGAGGAGGAGAAGCCCCGAATGGCCCGTTTGGACTTCAGACCCACCCGTCTGCCCGCACTGGTCTTCCTGGCGTGTGGCCTGGTGGCTGGGTGCGCATCGGGGGACACCGGCATGAGCCGCCGCATCACCCGCGCCGATTTCGGGACGACCCCCGAGGGGGAGACCGTCGAGCTGTTCACGCTCCGGAACCCGCATGGCATCGAGGTGCGGGCGATGACGTACGGCGGGATCATCGTGTCTCTCCGGACGCCGGACCGGGAGGGGCGCCTCGGCGACATCGTCCTGGGCTTCGAGACGCTCGACCGCTACCTCGAGGGCACGCCCTACTTCGGCGCGATCATCGGGCGGTACGGCAACCGCATCGCGGGCGGCCGCTTCGAGCTCGACGGCGAGACGTACACGCTGGCGACGAACGACGGGCCGAACCACCTGCACGGTGGAAACCGTGGATTCGACAAGGTCATCTGGGAGGCGGCGCCGTTCGAGAACGACACTGCCGTGGGCGTGACGTTCAGCTACCGCAGTCCCGACGGCGAGGAGGGCTACCCGGGCAACCTGGACGTGCAGGTCACCTACACGCTCACGAATTCGGACCGCCTGGTCTTCGACTACGTGGCGACGACCGACAAGGCGACGCCGGTCAACCTGACGCAGCACAGCTACTTCAACCTGGCGGGCGCGGGCAACGGCGACATCCTCGGGCACGAGCTGATGATCAACGCGAGCGCGTTCACGCCCGTCGATTCGACGCTCATCCCGACGGGGGAGATCCGCTCCGTCGAGGGCACGCCGTTCGATTTCCGGACATCGACCGCAATCGGCGCGCGCATCGACGCCGATGACCAGCAGATCCGCTACGGCCCGGGCTACGATCACAACTTCGTCCTGGACCGCGAGGGCGCGGGACTCGCCCTCGCGGCACGGGTCGTCGAGCCCTCGAGCGGCCGCACCCTCGAAGTGTACACCACCGAGCCGGGGCTCCAGTTCTATTCGGGGAACTTCCTGGACGGCACCATCACGGGCAAGGATGGCAAGGTCTACGGGCACCGCAGCGGCTTCTGCCTCGAAACGCAGCACTTCCCGAATTCGCCGAACCAGCCGTCCTTCCCGTCGACGATCCTCCGTCCGGGAGAGGAGTACCGGTCACGCACGGTCCTGGCCTTCGGCGTGAGCGAGTGACATGGCGCCCCGGCCACGCTCCACGGTCCTCGTCGCCTGGCTCGCGCTGTGCGCGCTCGCGGCGTGGCCGGACGCCGCGGCCGCCCAGCAGGGCGGCCGCGTGCGCGGCGCCCGCCGTGACACCACGCCCACGCTCGGGCTCGAAGCCGGCGTGGTCGCGTATCGCACTCCCGAGTTCCGGCTCGAACTGGTCCGGGCATCACAGACCGTGGCCGCGCTGCGGCCGGTCGACAGCCTGCAATTCGACTTCACGCCGGGCGATTGGCTGGAGCGCCGCGCCTCGAACGGACACTATCACCTCGGGGACCTGAACCTGCGGCTGCGCGCCGTCGGGTCCACCGAGTGGCACGAATACTCGACGGCGGCGGCGCGGCATCCGATCCGCCCGCTCGAAGCACCGGCCGCCGCGCCCGTCGCGCCGGCCGGCGACGTCGCACTGCCACCGGCCGATTCGGTCCTGGCCGCGGCGGACCTCGCGCCGACGCTTCCGGCGGCCATTCCGCTCCGGGTCCACCGGTACTGGGAGATCCGCGGCGGCCACCTGGCGTTGCGCTTCGAGATCCGCAACGAGAGCGATACGCCGATCGAGGTCGGGGCCCTCGGGATCCCCATGGTGTTCAACAACATCCTCACCGATCGGTCGCTCGATGAGGCGCACGCCGTGGCCTCGTTCCACGACCCGTACATCGGCAACGACGCCGGCTACCTCCAGGTCACGCGCCTGAGCGGCGCGGGCCCGGCGTTGCTCGTCGTGCCGCTCGGCGAGACGCCCTTCGAGGCCTGGCGCCCGCTGCTGGACGAGCGGACGCGCCGCGGCATCACCTTCGAGGGCTTCTACGAGTGGATGCCGCACAGCCGCGCGTACGCAGAGGACGAGTGGCGCGCCGCCCAGCCGTGGAATCCGCCGACGGCGGACACGCTCGCACCCGGCGAGGGCCGCTCGTACGGCGTCGCCTTCCTGCGCGCGCCGACCATCCGCGACATCGAAGAGACCCTGCTCGCCGACGGCCGGCCCGTCGCCATCGGCATCCCGGGCTACGTCCTGCCGACCGACATCGAGGCCCGGCTCTTCCTCAAGCACACCGCCGCCGTCCGCTCGATCGACATCGAGCCCGCCGGCGCGCTGTCGTTCGAGGACGCCGGGACCACGGAGCACGGCTGGCGCGCCTACGACGTGCGCGGAAACACATGGGGCCGCGCACGCGTCACCGTCTCCTACGCCGACGGAACCGAACAGACCATCCACTACAAGGTCATCGAGCCGGCCACCCGCGTCGTGGACGACCTCGGCCGGTTCCTGACCACCGAGCAGTGGTTCGAAGATCCCGACGACCCGTTCGGCCGCAGCCCCTCCGTCATCAGCTACGACTTCGACCGCCGACGCCAGGTGACCGAGGACAACCGCGCCTGGATCGCGGGTCTCAGCGATGAGGGCGGCGCCGGCTCGTGGCTCGCCGCCATGATGAAACAACTCGTCCGGCCCGATCCGGCCGAGATCGCCAAGCTCCAGCGCTTCATCGACGGCGTCGTCTGGGGCGGCCTGCAGTACGCCGAGGGCGAGCTGATGTACGGCGTGCGCAAGAGCATGTTCTACTACGAGCCCGACGACATGCCTGCGGGGACGTACAGCGACTCCATCCGCTACGGCGGCTGGTCGAGCTGGAACCGCGAGCACGCGATGACCGTGGGCCGCTCGTACGACTACCCGCACGTGGCCGCGGCCTACTGGGTCTTCTACCGTCTGGCGCGGACGCGCGAGGGGCTGGTGACGAACCACTCGTGGGAGTGGTACCTCGAGCACGCGTACCAGACGGCGCAGGCGATGGTGCGCCTGGCGCCGGACTACGCGCAGTTCGGGCAGATGGAGGGGACGGTCTTCGTGCTGATCCTGATGGATCTGAAGCGCGAGGGTTGGACCGAACAGGCCGCGGCGCTCGAGGCGACCATGCGGGAGCGGGCCGAGGCGTGGAAGGCGCTCGGCTATCCGTTCGGCAGTGAGATGCCGTGGGACTCGACCGGCCAGGAGGAGGTCTACGCCTGGTGCCGGTACTTCGGCTTCGACGAGAAGGCGGCGGTCACGCTGAACGCGATCCTCGGCTACATGCCGACGGTGCCGCACTGGGGCTACAACGGCAGCGCGCGCCGGTACTGGGACTTCCAGTACGCCGGCAAGCTGCGGCGGATCGAGCGGCAGCTCCACCACTACGGCTCCGGGCTGAACGCGATCCCCGTGCTGACCGAGTACCGGGACCACCCCGACGACATCTACCTGCTGCGGGTGGGTTACGGCGGGCTGCTGGGCTCGATCTCGAACATCACGCGGGAGGGCTTCGGGCCCGCCGCGTTCCACGCCTTCCCGTCCACGCTGCGGATCGACGGCTACTCGGGGGACTACGGCTCGAACTTCTTCGGCCACGCCGTGAACACCGCGACGTACGTCGTGCGCCACCCCGAGTTCGGATGGCTGGCCTTCGGCGGCAACCTGAGCGTCGAAGGATCGGCGAAGGCGGCCGGGGCGATGCCGGCCGGCGCGAACGCGACGGTCCGCGTCGAGCCGCGCGATGCAGCGCGCGCCCGTGTCTACCTGGCCCCGCTCGGCCTCTGGCTGACGCTCGATGCCGGCACCTTCGAGAGCATCACGCTGGCCGGGGACGAGGTCCGGGTCACGCTGGCGCCGGCGACGCCGAGCACGCCCCGGGCGTTCCTCCGCGTCGAGCAGCCCGCGCGGCTCCCGGGCGTGGGAGATTTCGCCCCGATCCGGCGCTACTCCACGGAACGGGGGGCGTGGGTGGTCCCGCTGGGCGAGCGCCCCGCGGAGGTCGTGCTGCGAGCCGACCGGCGGTAGGCGCGGGAACGGAGAGCCGCCGGGAACGGAGCGCCGCTCCCCCGCCCCGCCCTACTGGATGGTCCCCGTCACGAGAAGGACGATGCCGAGCGCGGTCGCGACGATGCCGAGCGTCCTCGCGACCCTGCTCTTGGGCGGCGTGTCCGGCGGCGAGCGGCGGCTCCAGAGGGAGATGACGCCGCAGGGCGCACCCTGCGACAGCTCCGCCGGGATCGCCGGACGCACGTAGACCTCCACGGCCTCGAGCAGTTCGGGCGTCAGCGGCTCGACCATGAGGTACGAGACGCGCGTTCCGTTGAGGTAGTAGGCCGGCCGGCACCCACCGCGCAGCGTCACCTCGCCCGAGACCGGGTCGACTTGCTGCACCGACCTGGTCGTCCATTGCAGCATGTGCCCCGTGCTCTGTACCCGCTGCTCCCAGAGCGCGAGGGAGTCGCGGGTCATGAACTCCGCGAAGGGCGAGCCGGAGAGACGAGCGTAGCGCTCGAAGAAGCTCTGCATCCCCGCCAGACCCGCGCCGCGCGTCGGCGTCGGCGCTATCGCCGTCAGCGAGTCCAGCTCGATGGCATTGATCCCCAGGCGGACGTCGATGCGCACCGTGTCCCCGGCCCTCAGATGCAGCGGCTCGTCCGCCACCCCGTACCCCAGGGCTCCGACGCGCAACCGGTACGCACCGGGCCGCGGGGCCACGAGCACGAACGCCCCGTCATCTCCACTCAGCGTCGAGACCGCCACGTCGCCGCCCCACAGGAGACGGACGCTCCCCTCCGTGACCGCTCGGCCCGTTTCCGCGTCGATGAGGCGGCCCCGGACGACCGGCAGGCGGAGCGCGGCCGAGTCCCGCTGCGCCGCGAGCGGCGCAGCGGCCAGGAGCACCGTCGCAACCGCGAGCAATGACGGCCGGGGAGGTGTGCACCGGCGGCCCGGCGCCGCCGCACGGGTCGCCGCCGCGGCGCGCGGCCGGCGGCCCGGCGCGCCGCACCGACCGCCCACGCGCTCCCCGAAGGAGATCGAACATCCAGGCATGAGAGCCCCCCTGTGACGTCGTCATCGTCCGAACCGCGCGGGGGCCGCTGCGCGAGGCCAGGCGCGGATCCGAGTTCGATCGCGGAACGGTCCTCCTGCAATTGGGAAGCCACGGCGTGGTGCAGCGGTTTCCCGATGCCCGGGCGGAGGGTCCCCGGATGGCTCGCGGTCCCACCGGTTCGCCGCCAGCGCGTGCCCCTGCTCCGCGCGCGGCCCCCGGCCCCGCAGCACCGGCGGGCCCTGGCCGTTGCAGCCGAGCCGCGCGCCATGCCGTGGCCGCGCCCGGCACGGCGGCGAGTCCCCCCGGCGGTCCGCTGTTCGGTCGCGTCGATTTGCGGCCCCGGGCGCCATCGTATATAATATCCGATAGGGGTGGCCCCCGCACGTGCGGGCGGGTCCCCCTCGATCCTTCCACAGCGACCGCATGCAATGAGACGCCTGAGTCCCCGATTCCGGATCATTTCCGCTGTCGCGTCGGCGAGCTTCGTCCTGCTCTGGCCGGTTCCGGCGCGGAGCCAGGCGCCGGCGGAGAAGGCGGCGCGCGTGCCTCCGTCGGCCGCGGCGATCGAGCAGACGTCCGCGGGGCGGCGGCCGGCGGCGACGCTGGTGGCGAGCTTCGATGGTCTCGGTTACGGTTTCGAGGGTCCGCACGGCTCGTCGATAGGGCGCAACCCGTCGGACAACAGTCTGGCGGTGGGGCCGAACCACATCGTCCAGATCGTGAACTCGCGGATGGCGATCTTCACGAAGAAGGGCGAGCGGTTCGACCGGACGGGGCGGGTCCTCTACGGCGCGGTCCCGACGAACACGGTCTTCAAGGGGTTCGGCGGGACCTGCGAGGCGCACAACAACGGCGATGCCGTGGTGCGCTACGACCAGTTGGCGGACCGGTGGCTGATCGTGATGCCGATCTTCCGGCGCGACGAGGAGCGGCCGGACCAGCCCGGTCCGTGGGTGGCGGGCGATTCGGTGTACCTGAGCCCGCCGGGCGTGGCGGGTCAGCCGGGCCCGGCCGCGCGGCTCTACGTGCCGCCGCCCGCGCCGCCTTCCGATGTGGAGGCGCCCGCCGGGCGGCGGGGACGGCGGCGGGAACGGCCGCCGGAGCGTTCGGGGCCGTACTCGATTTGCTACGCTGTGAGCACCAGCCCCGATCCCATGGGGTCGTACTACCGCTACGAGTTCCTGCGGCCGCTCTTCCCCGACTACCCGCGTCCGGCGGTCTGGCCGGACGGTTACTACGTCCCGACCAGCACCGGCGACCAAGTGATCCAGAAGCACGCGTGCGTGGTCGACCGCCGGCGGATGCTCGCCGGCGAGCCGGCCACGGAGCAGTGCGTGGTCATCGACGGCGTCAACTTCCTCAACAACGCGGACCTCGACGGGCGCACGCCGCCGCCGACCGGCGCGCCGAACATCATGATGGCCACCGGCGGCGCCCAACTCCGGGAGGACTTCGACGACGACGGCATCTACGTCTGGCAGTTCCACGTGGACTGGGAGGACCCGGCGAACACCGCCGTCACCGGCCCCGAGAAGATCCCCGTCGCACCCTATCACTACCTCTGCAACGGCCAGCTCACGAATTGCGTGCCACAGCCGGGAACCGACCGGCGCCTGGACGCCCAGGGCGACAAGATCATGGCGCGCCTCGTCTATCGTAACATCGACGGCCGCGAGTCCATCGTCGCGGTCCACTCCGTCGCCACCGATGCCGGCGCGGGCGGCGTCCGCTGGTACGAGTTCACCATCGACGACGACCGCACCGTCCACCTCCGCCAGCAGGGCACCTACGCACCGGACGGCGACTACCGCTGGATGGCCAGCCCGGCCATCGACCGCTCCGGCAACATCGGCATCGGCTACTCGTTCGGCGGCCCGACCCACTTCGCCGGCCAGCGCTTCGCCGGCCGACTCGCCGACGACCCGCTCGGCGTCCTCACCCTCCGCGAGGCCATCCTCGCCGAGGGCGAGGACGCGCAGGACAACACGCTGCGCTGGGAAGACTACTCCCAGACCGCAGTCGACCCCGTCGACGACTGCACCATCTGGTACGTCGGCGATTACTACAAGAAGGGCGCCCCGACCTACTCGACCCGCATCGGCGCGTTCCGGCTGCCGGGCTGTCCGAGTGATCCTTGAGGCGCGGCGCGATGCCTCGGCGTGGGTCTGGTGAAGGAGGTTCTTGCGCGAGCGAGTCGTATAATTTATCCTAGGGGCAATTCCCACATTCATGCACCCCGCGTGGCTTCACTGCGGGGAACAGACGCACCGGTCGAGAACGGCCGGGTCATGGGTACGCGGTTCCGCTGCGCCGGGATCCGTGGAGCCGAGTTCCTTCGTCGAAGGAGGTCTGAGATGTCCAGGTGGGTGAGTCGGATCAGCGCCGTCGTGGCACTGGCATTGGGGACGGCCGGTGGGGCGTCCGCGCAGGCCACGGGCACCATCACGGGATCGGTCGTGGATGCCGGTACCGGTCAACCTCTGGCGGGAGTGCAGATCCACATTCCGGCGACCGGCCAGGGGACGCTGTCGAATCCGCAGGGCAGGTTTCTCATTCCGAACGTCGCGGCGGGGGAGCAGACCGTCCGGGCGCAGAACCTGGGGTACGCGGACGTGGAGCAGGTGGTGACGGTCCCGGCGGGGGGGACGGTGACGGTGAACTTCCGGCTGGAGCAGCAGGCGATCCAGGTGGAGGGGATCGTGGTGACGGCGCTCGGGATCGAGCGGGAGGAGCGGAGTCTCGGCTTTGCGGTCCAGAACGTGGACAACGAGCGTCTGGAGCAGACTCCCGCGATCAACGTGGTCGAGGCGCTGAAGGGCACGTCCGCCGGTGTCCGGATCACGACGGCCAGCAGCATGCCCGGCGCCTCGCGGCGGATCACGATCCGTGGTGAGGGTTCGTTCACCGGGGATGGGCAGCCGCTCTGGGTGATCGACGGGGTGCCGATCAGCATGGACACGGATGCGCAGCGGACACTGCCGATCACGGCGGGCGGGAGGACCGGCGCGCTCGACGTGGGTCAGGCCGGCAACCGCGGCATGGACCTGGACCCGAACAACATCGAATCCATTTCGGTGCTCCGGGGCGCGGCCGCCACGGCGCTGTACGGCGCTCGCGCGGCCGCCGGCGCCATCGTGGTCACGACGAAGAAGGGGACTCCGGGCCAGTCCGCACGCTTCACGGTGTCCACGCGGATGCAGGTGGGGCAGCCGCTCTTCTACGGCAAGCAGACGAACTACACGGCGGGCTACACCGATACGCTGGGAATTCCCAGGTTCTGTAACGCCCTCCCCGCCGAGCAGGGGGGGTGGTGCGAAGAGGCGGCCATCGAAGATTCCGACACGTACTGGAACTGGGGTCCCCACAAGGACAGCCTGTCGGCGGAGGTCCTGGCCCACGAGGGCCGGGTCCGTATGGTCGACCCGAGGGAGGACTACTACCGCAACAGCTTGCTCACGGAGACGTCCATCAACGCGAACGGCGGCATCAGCGGCGGCGGCAGCTACAACCTCGGCGCCTCCTTCGTGAAGAACGATGGGATCGATCCGGGAACGGCGCTGGACCGGCTGAACCTCAACGCCAACGTGGCGCTCCAGCTCACGGAACGGCTCCAGTCGACCACCATGGTCATGTACTCCCACACGCAGAACGAATGGCACAACGTGGGCTACTACAGCCCCAACCGGCGGCTGGTGCTCAGCTTCCCCGCGAACCGGGACATCCGCCCGGCGTGGATCTGCGATGGGCAGCCGGTCCCGGACGACACGTGCGGTCAGGGCGTGCCCGTGATGTTCGGGAACAACGATCCCCATTTCGAATGGCTGGCCAAGAACAATTTCCGCGATAGCAACGCGGCGCGCTGGATCGTCTCGCAGACGCTCCGCTACGACATCCTGCCCAACCTCTCGATCCAGAACCGGCTCGGGATGGACACGTACAACGACATCCGGGAGGAACGCCAGGGGGAGCGGCCGTGGCGCACCGCCGAGGGCAGGGATTCCGGCGGCACGCTCCAGAGTCGCGCACGCCGCCTCCAGCTCAACGACGACCTCATCCTGAGTCTGAGCGGCACGCCGGTCGGGGGTGGCGTGACCGTGAGCGGTCTCGTGGGCGCGAACGTGAACATGAACCAGGACGATGACCTGGCGGCGTACGCCTACAACATCACGATTCCCGACCTCTACAATCTCAGCAACTTCGAGAACGAATACGCCCGCGGGACACTCACGCGGAAGACGCGCCTCGTGGGCATCTACAGCCAGATCACGGCGGACTACCGGGACTGGGCGTTCCTGACGTTGACGGGCCGCAACGACTGGAGTTCGACGCTGCCGAAGGACAACAACGCCTACTTCTATCCGTCGGCGAGTCTGGGGATCATCTTCACGGATGCGCTCGGCTGGCGGAGCCCGTGGCTCCAGTACGGCAAGCTGCGGCTCTCGGTGGCGAAGGTGGGTAATGATGCGCCGCCGTACCGGCTGGCGACCACGTACCGGGAGGCGGGCGGCGTCGAGTGGCCGTACAAGGGGCAGCTCGGCTTCGCGCAGAGCAACGGCCTCGGCAACCCGGCGCTGAAGCCGGAGAGCACCACGGAGTACGAGGTGGGCCTCGACCTCCGCGGGCTCAGCGGGCGTGGCGTGCTGAACGTGTCGTACTACGACCGGCGGAGTTACGACCAGATCTTCGACGTGCCGGCCTCGGCGGCGACGGGGTACGGCGAGATCACGCGGAACGCGGGTTCGTTGCGGAACAAGGGCATCGAGGTGTCGCTCCAGACGGTGCCGATCCAGACGTCGAACTTCCGTTGGGATCTCCAGTTCAACTGGTCGCGGAACCGTTCGACCGTCGAGAGTCTGGCGCCCGGTGTCGAGTCGATCTTCCTCGCCGGCTACTCGTGGCCGCAGGTCCGCATCATGGAGGGTGAGCCGTACGGCGTGATCTGGGGGTACGGCTACGCGCGGGACGAAAACGGGAACCGCCTCATCTACGGTCCGAGCGCGGCGGAGGACGGCACGGCGCGCGATCCGGTCAGCGGCGATCTCACCGAGCCCGGCTACCCGATCTGGGACGATGAGCTCAAGGTCATCGGCAACTCGCAGCCGGACTGGCTGGGGAGCGTGTATACCGGTTTCCAGTACGGCCCGGTCAACCTGACGGCGCTCTTCACGGGCCGGCACGGCGGTGACATCCTGAACTTCGACCTCAACTACACGATCGCCAACGGCAGTTCCTCGCTCACCGCGCACCGGGGCGACGAGTACGTCTTCAAGGGGATCAACGCGGACACGGGCGAGCCGAACGACCAGGTGCTGATCCGCGACCGGGAGTTCTGGCAGCGTTACGGCGCGTACAACCATCACGAGAACTTCATCGAGGACGGCAGTTTCATCCGTCTGCAATCGGTGTCGCTCTCGTACACGCTGCCGCAGTCGCTCGTGAACCGACTGGGTCTGAGTTCGATGCAGATCTACGGGCAGGGCAGCAACCTGCACATCTGGACGGACTACAGCAACGGCGATCCCGAGGGGAGCAATTTCGGGTCCACGAATGCCGGCGGCACGGCGTTCCATTTCTTCCTGCCGCCGCCGATGCGGAGCTTCAGCATCGGCATGAGGGCCAACTTCTGATGCGCCGGCGCGCACGTTCGTCACACGAACCCAAGAAGGAGTCGGGTACCGAAATGTGGAACCATAGAGCGAGTGCCGGGATCGGCCTCGCGCTCGTACTGGCGCTGGCCGCCGGCGGCTGCGAGAACTTCCTGGACGTGAACGATGACCCCAATGCGCCCGAGTCCGTGCCCGTGGCGCAGATCCTCCCGGGCATCATCGTCGAATTCACCGAACTGGGGACCGGGAGTCCGCTGTACAGCCCGGAGGGGTGGACGTCGCTGTGGATGCAACAGTGGTCGTACAACCAGCCCTGGCCCTATTCGCGGACGGATCTGTACGAGGTGACGGCGATCGATACCGACGACGTGTGGGCCGAGGCCTACGACGATGTCATGATCGAGGCCAAGAACCTCATGGACGTGGCGGAGGCCAACGAGGACTGGGCTTACCACGGCCTCGCCCAGTTCCTGCTGGCGTGGACGGCCACGCGGCTCTCCGACATGTTCGGGCCGATCCCGTTCACCGAGGCCTTGGATCCGCTCAACCCCGATCCGGCCTACGATGACCAGCAGGTCGTCTACCAGACCGCGCAACAGATGATCGCGGAGGCCATCGAGGAGATGCAGATGCCGGGCGACAACGTGCCCGGCGAGAACGACCTCATCTTCGGCGGGGACATGGCGCGCTGGGTTCAGTTGGCCCATACGGTCCAGGCGCGGCTGCACATGCGCCTGGCGTACGCGCCGGGCGAGAGCCCGACCGACCGGGCGCAGAAGGCGCTCGACGAGCTGGCCAACGGGATCACCGAGAGCGTCGCCTTCGATTACATCGGCGGCGAGGGCAACCGGCAACCGCTCTACGACTACGACGGCGCCGACTGGAATACGCGTTACGTGATCGCGGCCCCGTTCATTGATCTGCTCGAGGGGCTCAACGACCCGCGTCTTCCGATCATGGTCGCTCCGGCCGCCTACGATGGCGCGTTCCGCGGGCACATCCCCGCCGCGGATCGGATGGTCACGGGAGATCCGTTCTTCGATGACAGCGACCGGTGCACCGTCGCCCCGGCATCGTGCGATCCGGACGACGAGGACTATCCGGACATCGCCTGGAACGACTCCATCTTCTCGCACATCGGCGCGGCCATCACGGTGGACAGTACGGACTACGTGTGGGTGGGCATGCCCGAGGTGCATTTCCTCGAGGCGGAAGCGCAGTTGATCCTGGGCGGCGCGGCGCAGCCGGCCTACGAGGCAGGAATCCGCGCGCACATGGAGAGTCTGGGCGTCGATCCGGCGGCGATCCAGGCGTACCTCGACCAGCTCCCGCCGCTCGCCTCGCTGGGCAATGAGGGCGCGCTCGAGGCGATCATGACGCAGAAGTACATCGCCAACTTCCTCCACGGGATCGAGGTGTGGAACGACTGGCGCCGCACCGGCTATCCGACGATCATCCCCGTGGATTCGGCGTATGTGGACGGCATCCCGCAGCGTCTGCGGACGCCATCGGCAGAGATCGCCTACAACGGCGACAACGTGGCGGCGACCGGGATCCCGACCGGGCTCGAAGGCATGTTGCAAAAGGTCTGGTGGGCTTCCGGAAACTAGGGCGCCCACCGACCGCGAGCGGCTCTCGCGCGCCCCGGCTTCGTGCCGGGGCGCGGCGCGGGCCCAAGATCCGATCGCGTCACTATCGCACAGGCCGCGGCACACCACGCCGGGAACCGTGGTGTGCCGCTGCTGCTGCGATCAGGAGCGCGAACGCCATGTCCACCCCCATCCCCATTCTGTGAGGAATCATGAGGACCACGAGCACGAGACTGTTCCTGATGGCGGCAGCGGTTGCACTGATGACGGCGTGCGCCTCGGCGATGAGCGGGGCCGGAGCCGAGAGCCGCAATGTGATCACGGCCAGTGATCTGGCGGGGACCAACGCACAGACGGCCTACGAGGCGGTCCGGATCCTCCGGCCGGACTGGTTGAGCAGCCGCGGTCCCACCTCGCTCACGAACTCGAGCCCGAACAGCGTGACGGTGTACGTGAACGGCGTCGAGGTCGGCGACGCAGAGTACCTCAGGAACGTCAGCGTACTGGACATCACGGAGCTGCGGTACTACGAGCCGGGCACCGCGGCGGCGCGCTTCGGCATGGGCCACCAGCGCGGTGTGATCGAGCTGAAGCTGAAGGGCAGCGGCCGCTAGCGCGGCTCCGAACCTGCGAGCGAACCGCGCTAGCGCTACGCTGCCAGGTCCGTGTACAGCCTGCGACCACGCCATTTCTCGCCGCCGATCCCGGGGAGTCGCGTAAGTGCAAATGGCGCGGCGAAGCCGAACACGTCCGCCGCACCCCGAGAACGTGGCAGGGTAGTGCTAGCGTCCCTGGAGCGGGCGGAGCGCTCCAATCAGGTCGAACCCGCCGATCATGCCGCCCTCGCCGCCGGGCCCGGGGGGCGGCGGCGGAGGCTCGCCGCCCGGGATCGGCGCCTCCGGCGAGGACGTGATGTTGGCGATGAGGTACGCCAGCACGCCCACGACACCGGCCGCCGTGAGCGCCGTGCGCAGCGTGGAGATCTCGCGGCGCTCGATCCGGATCACCTCGTCGCGCGGGAGCTGTACGGTCTGGTGAGCGGTCTGGAACGGCGTGCCACGGTATGCCTGGCCGATCCAGATCGAGAGCGCCAGACTGTCCGCCGTGGCGCCCTGGAACCTCCCTTCCAGCCGCGGCTCCGCATCCGCCGCCGCAGCGGGCGCGATGCGCCGGTAGCCGGCGTCCTCCAGGACCACCCGCACCTGCTCGCCCGGCTGGACATGCGCCAGCTCGGCCGGATGGTAGCTGTAACACGCCGGGCCCGCCGCCGCGGCGATGGCGATGAACGCCACGCCGCGCCGATGCGCGCGTCGCGCCCCGATGTCGATCGAGGGCTTCATCCGAACTCTCTCCTTTGTATGGATCGCATCAATATAGCGGTCCACCCCGGACCGTTCAATTCCGTCGCGCCGCGACGCGCATGCGGCGCCGGCCCGGCCCTTCCCGGCCCTTCCCCGCCCCGGCCCCCGCTCTTGCGTGGAACCGGTGTGCCGCCTATGATGGGCGAGGGGCGGTTGGATATCGTATCCGCACCGGCGAGCGCGCCACTGAGGGCGCAGCGCACGGGCGCACGAGGGGCCGCTCCCCCACGAATCCACGAACGAGCATCGAATTGAGGCGAGGCCGGTCGGATCCGGCTTCCTCTTTCCATGAAAGCAGAGCCACCACCCGCCGTGCCGTGTTTGCGGGGCGCGCCGATCGTCGTCCGGCTGCCGGTGGGTGGAGCGGCGGCGTTTTTGTGGTCCCGTTGCATGTAAGCGCTTACAAGGCTGCGCCGGCCAAGAGGAGGATTCCATGACTGTATCCCGCCGTACCCTGCTGAAGCTCGGTCTCGGAGCGGGCGCGGTGCCGTTGCTGGATCGGATCCCGCTGGAGGTGGTGGCGGGGCCGGAGGATCCGGAGGTGAAGGCGGTCGAGGACCGGTTGCTCCAGGCGCGTCCGTTGCCGCTGAAGAGCGTGCGGCTCCTGGGGGGTCCGCTGAAGCGTGCCCAGGAGGCGGACATGCGGTATCTGCTGGAGCTCGAGCCGGACCGGATGCTGGCGTACTACCGGGAGCGGGCGGGGCTGAAGCCGAAGGCGGAGCCGTACGGCGGGTGGGATGGTGATGGCCGGAACCTGACGGGCCATGTCGCGGGGCATTATCTGTCGGCGGTGAGTCTGATGTGGGCGGCGACGGGGGATGCGCGTTTCAAGGAGCGCGCGGACTACATCGTGGCCGAGTTGAAGGTCGTGCAGGACAAGCACGGGGATGGGTATCTGAGCGCGCTGGAGGGTGGTCGGGAGTGTTTCGATGCGCTGGCGCGCGGGGAGATTCGGGCGTCGTCGTTCGACCTGAACGGCCAGTGGTCACCGTGGTACACGCTGCACAAGACGTACGGCGGGCTGCGGGATGCCTATCGATTCACGGGGAACCGGACTGCGCTCGAGGTGGAGACGCGGTTCGCGGAGTGGGCGGAGCGGATCCTGTCGGGGCTGAGCGATGCGCAGCTCCAGCACATGATGGACACGGAGTTCGGCGGGATGAACGAGGTGCTGGTGGACCTGTACGCGGATACGGGGGACCGGCGCTGGCTCGAGTTGTCGTACAAGTTCGAGCATCGGGCGTTCATCGAGCCGCTCCAGCGGCACCAGGACGATCTGGCTGGAACGCATGCGAACACGCAGATCCCGAAGGTGATCGGCTCGGTGGACCGGTTCGCGTACACGGGCGAGCCGGCGGATCTGCTGGCGGCGAGCTTCTTCTGGGATCGGGTGGCGCGGCATCACAGCTTCTCGACGGGCGGGCACGGGACGGACGAGTACTTCGGGCCGCCGGATGTGCTCGGCGCGCGGGTCCACGGTCGGACGTCGGAGTCGTGCAACGTCTACAACATGCTGAAGCTGAGCCGCCGGCTCTTTTCGCTGTGGCCGGACGCGCATTACGCGGACTTCCACGAGCGGGCGTTGTTCAACCACGCGCTGGCGTCGCTCGACCCGGAGACGGGCCGAATGTGTTACATGGTGCCGGTCGGCCCGGGGGTGACGCACGAGTACCAGGACATGTTCCGCAGCTTCACCTGCTGTGTGGGCACGGGGATGGAGAACCACGCGCTCCACGGGGACGGCATCTACTACGAGGCCGGCGACAAGCTGTGGGTGAACCTCTATGCGCCGTCGAAGGCGGAGTGGTCGGAGGCGGGGGTCCGGCTGACGATGGCGACGGACTTCCCCGAGGGTGAGACGGCGAAGCTGACGCTGGACCTGGATGCCCCGCGCGAGTTCACGCTGGCGGTGCGGCGGCCGTACTGGGTGGCCGATGGCTTCTCGGTGAAGGTCAACGGCCGTGTGGTCGAGCAGGCGGCGCAGGCGAGCAAGGCGTCGGGGGATCGGCGGGGGCAGTACGACTGGTCGGTTCCGGTCGGCGACTACGTCGAAGTGAAGCGGAGCTGGCGGAGCGGAGACGTGGTCGAGGTGACGCTGCCGAAGTCGCTGCGGCTCGAGCCCACGCCGGACGACCCGCGCCGCGTCGCCATCATGTGGGGGCCGCTGGTGTTGGCGGGCGACCTCGGGCCGGAGCCGAGGGGGCGCCGCGACCGGGACCAGGAAGAGGGGGGCGGTGATGGCTGGCCGGTGGTGCCGGTATTCGTGGCGGCGGAGAAGCCGGTCGAGACGTGGGTGAAGCCGGTCCCGGGCGAGCCGGGTCACTTCCGTACCGACGGTGTCGGCCGTGAGCCCGACGCGGAGGGCCGCGTTCACGACGTGGACCTGGTCCCCTTCTACCGCCTGCACCGGCGCACGTACTCGACGTACTGGGATCTCCTGACGCCGCCGGAGTGGGAGGAGCGGAAGGCGGGTTACGTCCGTGAGGCGGAGCGGCAGCGCGCGCTCGAGGCGGCGAGCGTCGGGTTCGTGCAGCCGGGCGACCGGGAGGCCGAGGAGAAGTACAACTACCAGAGCGGTGACGGCATCACGCGGCGTTTCGTGGTGGGTCGCCGGGCGCGCGCCGGCCGGAGCTGGTTCTCGTACGACCTGCCGGTCGATGCGTCGCATCCGATGGCGGTGGTCGTGACGTACTACACGGCCGACCGGCGGAGCCTGCCGGCGTCGTTCGAGATTCTCGTGGATGGCCAGCGCGTGGGCGAGCAGACGATCGAGCGGACGGATCCGGGCCGCTTCTTCGACGTTTCGTACGCCATCCCGCCGGAGCTGGTGCGCGGCAAGCAGAAGGTGACCGTGCGCTTCCAGGCGAAGGAACGGAACCAGATCGCCGCGGTGTTCGGCGTGCGCATGGTCCGGGCCGACGAGGTCGGGAACTGACGCCGGGCGGCGCGAACGCCGTGGACGGTCAGCGGTAACGGAGGCCCACCGTGCGGATGATGCCGGCGAACCACGAACCGGCGCCCGCCGCGGTGGGCCTCGCCTTATTCACCCGTGAACACGAGCCGGCATGACTGGGATCGACTGGTTCATCATCGCCGCCTACTTCCTCGCGATCGTCGCCATCGTGTGGTGGTCGTCGCGGAAGCAGGACACCTCCGAGGACTACTTCCTTGCCGGACGCGACGTGGCGTGGTTCGCGGTCGGCGCCTCGATCTTCGCATCGAACATCGGTTCCGAGCACATTGTCGGACTTGCCGGCAGCGGCGCGAACAACGGCCTCGCGCAGGCGCACTGGGAGATGCAGGCGTGGCTTCTGCTGATCCTGGGGTGGTTCTTCGTCCCCTTCTACTACCGGTCCGGCGTGTTCACGATGCCGGAGTTCCTCGAGCGGCGGTTCAACGAGAAGAGTCGCTGGGTGCTCTCCGTCGTCTCGCTGGTCGCCTACGTCTTCACGAAGGTGTCGGTGACCGTCTACGCCGGCGCGCTCGTCTTCCGCGCACTGCTCCCCGACGTCTTCGGGACGCCGGACAACGCGTTCTGGGTGGGCGCGTTCGCGACCGTGGTGCTGACGGGGATCTACACGATCTTCGGCGGTCTGCGCGCCGTCGTCTACACGGAGCTGCTCCAGACGGGGCTGCTCCTGTTGGGTTCGATCTTCATCACGGCCTTCGGGCTGGCGAAGCTGGGCGGCTGGGGCGAGATGCAGGAGATCCTTAGCCGGAACGCCCAGCAGTTCGCGCTCTGGCGGCCGAACAGCGACCCTGACTTCCCGTGGCTGGGCGTGCTGATCGCCTCGCCGATCATCGGCTTCTGGTACTGGTGTACGGACCAGTACATCGTGCAGCGCGCGCTCTCTGCGCGCTCGCTCGCGGATGCGCGGCGCGGCGCGTTCTTCGGCGGGTTCCTGAAGCTCTGGCCGGTGTTCATCTTCGTCGTGCCGGGGATGATCGGCTACGCGCTGCACGAGCGCGGGATGCTGGACATGCCGGTGGGGCCGGACGGCGCGATCGTCGGCGACCTGGTCTTTCCGACCATGGTCGCATCGATCCTCCCTGTCGGGCTGCGCGGTCTGGTCGTCGGCGGCCTGCTCTCGGCGCTGATGAGCTCGCTGGCATCGCTGTTCAACTCGTGCGCGACGCTCTTCACGGTCGACATCTACGAGAAGCTCCGCCCCGGGAAGCCGGAGAGGCACCTGGTGCGCGTCGGGCGGATCGCGACCGCCGTCGTCGTCTTCTTCGGCATCCTCTGGATCCCGATCATGAAGGTCGTGGCGGAGCGCAACACCGGCCTCTACGACTACCTCCAGAACGTGCAGGGGATGCTGGCGCCGCCGATCGCGGCGGTGTTCCTCCTCGGCGTATGCCACAAGCGGATCAACGGGCGGGGCGCGCTCGCGGGGCTCGTGGCCGGCTTCGTCCTGGGCATGATGAAGCTGACCTTGCAGACGCTGGTCCAGACCGGCGCGATGGAGCCCACGGGGGTGTTCGGCGCGATCGGCGCGTTCAACGGCTACTACTTCACGGGCGTGCTGTTCCTGATCAGCGTCGTGCTGGTGGTGATCATCTCGTACCTGACGCCGCCCGAGCCGGACGAGAAGATCGAAGGGCTGACCTACGGGTCGGCGGTCCGCCGGCCGGCGCGGCCGGCGCCCGCGCTCGCGGTGGCCGGAGGCGCCGCGTCGCCGGCGTATGCCGCGCAGCCGCAGGGAGACGTGGCGGCGGCCGCCGGCGCCGCGTTCGCGGCCGACGCGGAGGACGCGGTGTCCGGTGGACCGGCCGCCGAGGAGGATGTGGGCCACGGCAAGGCCGACGTGATCGCCACGGTGGCGATCCTGGCCGTGGTCGTTGCGGCGTACCTGTACTTCAGCTTCTGGCTCTCGTAGGGGGATCGCTATGTTCGCACGACCGGTAGCCGCCGCTGCACTCCTGGTTCTCTGCTGCCTGCGCCCGGCCGCGGCACAGTCGCCCGACACGCTGCGCATGGTCCTGAACGCGGACCTCGGCGAGACGACGATCAGCCGACACATCTACGGCCACTTCGCCGAACACCTCGGGCACGGGATCTACGGCGGGTTCTGGGTCCGGGACGGCGACGGCGAGTACCACCTGCGCGACGACATCATCGAGGCGCTACGCAGGATCAAGATCCCGAACCTCCGCTGGCCGGGCGGCTGCTTTGCCGACTACTACCACTGGCGGGACGGCATCGGCCCCCGCGACCAGCGGCCCGTGATGGTGAACACGGTCTGGGGCGGTGTCACGGAAGACAACAGCTTCGGCACCCACGAGTTCATGGAGCTGGTCGAGCGGCTCGGCGCAGAGCCGATCGTGGTCGGCAACGTGGGGAGCGGCACCGTGCGCGAGATGGCGGAGTGGTGGGAGTACGTGAACCACCCCGGCGGCAGCACGCTGGCCGAGCTGCGCAGGAAGAACGGGCACGCGGAGCCGTGGAACGTGCGCTTCTGGGGGGTGGGCAACGAGAGCTGGGGGTGCGGCGGGAGCATGACCCCCGAGCACTACGCCGATGTCTACAAGCGCTTCGCGACCTTCCTGCGCTCGTACGGCAACGTCCGCCCGTTCCGGATCGCCTCGGGCCCGAACGTGGGCGACTACCGGTGGACCGAGACGGTCATGCGCGAAGCGGGCTGGATGATCGACGGCCTCGACCTGCACTACTACACGGTGGTCGGCCCCTGGAACCACAAGGGCTCGGCGACGGACTTCACGGAGCGCGAGTGGTTCGTGGCCATGCAGAAGGCGCTCCGGATGGAGGAGCTGATCACGCGCCACTCGTCGATCATGGACCGGTACGATCCGCAGAAGCGCGTCGCGCTGATCGTGGGCGAGTGGGGGATGTGGCACGATGTCGAGCCGGGCACGAACCCGGGGTTCCTCTACCAGCAGAACGCGCTGCGCGATGCCGTGGTCGCGGCGCTGACACTGAACATCTTCAACCGGCACGCCGACCGGGTGCGCATGGCCAGCATCGCGCAGACGATCAACGTGCTCCAGTCGATGATCCTGACCCGGGGCGATGAAATGATCCTCACGCCCACCTACCACGTCTTCGACCTCTACAAGGTCCACCAGGACGCAACGCTGCTCCCGCTCGAGTTCGATGCCGGTGCGTACGTCTTCGAGGGGGACACGGTCCCGGCCGTGAGCGCTTCCGCGTCGCGGGACAAGGAGGGCAGGATCCACATCACGTTGGCCAACCTCGATCCGCACCGCCCGCGCACGCTGCGCACGGACGTGCGAGGCGAGGACGTCGCGCGCGTCTCGGGCCGGGTGCTGACGGCCGCGACGATGGGCGCGCACAACACGTTCGAGGAGCCCGACGCGGTCGCGCCGGCCGAGTTCCACGGCGCGCGGCTCGCCGGCGATGAGCTGATCATCCAGCTGCCGGCCAAGTCGGTCGTCCTGCTCGAACTGCTGCCGCGTTCGATGGTCGCGGCCCAAGATCGATAATCCAGAATCGCCCGAGCCGTTCGCCTCTGCGACCCGGCCCGGCCCCGCGCCCTGCCGTTTCGGGGCCGGCTCGAGCGCGGCGGAGTGGCCGGCGATGCGCACGAGAACGCGTACCCGCACGCGTACGACACCGGATCCGGGCAACCGGATGAGACGCATACCCGAAGGAGGCCGCAGCATCATGGTGATCCGTCCGACCCCGTTCTCCCTCCGGCGCGCCGTGATCGCGACCGCGCTCGGCACCGCGATGGCGCTCTGTGCGCCCGCCGCCGCGCGGGCGCAGCGCTCGCCCACGGTCTCGAGGGTGCCCGGCGCCGGTCCGGTGACGCCGTGGCCGCGCCCGATCCCGGTCCGGCTCGAGCCGGACGGCCGGGACGACGTCCTGGTGAACACGCTCGGCGTGGTCGAGACGCCGCTCGCCGATGGCGTGTTCGATCCCGTCGCGGACCGGGTGACCACGTTCGACGGGCGCGTGATCGAGCACTACTACCGCGACCACCTCGAGATCCCGTTCTACGAGCCGGTCGACAAGTCGGTCTTCCCGCTGCCGCCCTCCGGCTGGTGTACGTGGTACTACTACTACTCGGAGATCACGCCGGCGGAGTTCCTGGACAATGCGCGCTGGATCGCGGAGAACCTCAAGCCGTTCGGCGCGCAGTACGTGCAGCTCGATGACGGCTGGCAGGGGAGCGGCACGGGTACGGGCCGGAAGCGGGACTGGACCACGCTCGATGTCAGCTTCCAGCAGCCGGGGATGAAGGCGCTCGCGGACTCGATCCGCGCGCTCGGCCTCGAGCCCGGGATCTGGATCGCGCCGCACGGACAGAGCGACGCGGGCGTGGTCGAGCGCTCGGGCGCGTTCCTGCTCAAGGAAGACGGCACGACGGCCTCCGAGACGTGGGAAGGCGGCTACCTGGTGGACCCGACCGTGCCGGCCGCGGAGGACTACCTCAAAGACCTCTTCGAGCGCCTGCGCTCGTGGGGGTACACGTACTTCAAGATCGACGGGCAGACCGTCGTGGTGCGCGAGTACGAGCAGAAGACGGAGTTCATGAAGGGCGCCATCCCGGATGGCGATCCCGAGCGCGTGGCCGCGGAGCTGTACCGCGGCACACTGCGCGCGATCCGCGACGCGATCGGGCCCGAGTCCTACCTCCTCGCTTCGTGGGGCACGCCGCTCGCCGGGATGGGCCTCTACAACGGCTCGCGCACGGGCGGCGACGTGGTGCAGGGGTGGGCCGGCTTCCTCGGCGCGATGAGCGCGGTCCAGCGCTGGAACTTCCTGCACAACGTCGCCTGGTACTCGGATCCGGACGTGCTGCTCGTGCGCCAGCCGATGACCGAGGGCACGGCGCGCTCGTGGGCGACGGCGCTCGGGCTGACCGGGCAGTCGCTCATGGCGAGCGACCGGCTGACCGACCTGCCGGAATCGAGGGTCGAGCTGCTGCGGCGCGTCTATCCGGCCGTCGACATCCGGCCGCTCGACCTGTTTCGCCCCGAGAACACGCGCAAGCCGCTCATCGACCTGAAGGTGAACCACCTGGGGCGGGAGTACGACGTGGTCGGCGTCTTCAACTACGACGCGGAGCACCCCGCGACCCGGCTGCTCTCGTGGGGCGCGCTCGGGCTGGATTCGACGGCGACGTACCACGTCTACGACTTCTGGAACGGAGTCTACTACGGCGCGTGGCAGAACGGCGTCTACATCGACGTGCCGGCGGCCGACGTGCGCGTCATCACGCTCGTCCGCGCGACGGACCGGCCGGTGCTCGTCTCGACGAGCCGCCACATCACCCAGGGGTGGGTCGACCTGCTCGCCCTGGAGGAGGGCGGCACGCGCACGCGCCCGACGCTCTCGGGGCGGAGCCGCATCATCGGCGGCGATCCGTACACGCTCACGGTCGGGCTGCCGCGGAGCGCGCCGACGTTCCGCCTGGCGGGCGCACGCGCGAACGGCGAGGACGGCGCGCCGGTCGAGGTGTCGTGGACCCGTCATCAGGGGTACGCCACGGTCACGCTCGAGACCGACTCGACGCAGGTCGTGGCGTGGGAGCTCGACTTCGAGCCGGCCGAGCCGTACGTCTACCCGGTCACCTCGCCCCAGCGGCTGCGCGCCACGCCGACCGGGCTCGCCAGCGCCACGCTCGGCTGGCAGGTCGAGTACTACCCGCGGGCTGCGTACCGCATCGAGGTGGATGGCCGCGCGCTCGGCGTGGCGTTCGAGCCGAACATCCCGCTGGACGGGCTCGAGCCGGGCCGCGCGCACCGGATCACGGTCCGCTCGCTATGGCTCGACGGCTCGGCCGCGGACAACGCCGCGGAGCTGGAGTACACACCGCCGGTCCCGGAGAGCGTCTCCCTCTCCGACCTCGAGCCGCTGAGCGTGCGCCAGGATTGGGAGCGCCTCGGCCGGGACCGCACCGTCACCGGCGGCCCGCTCACCGTGGCCGGCACGGTCTACGAGAAGGGCATCGGCACGCTCTCGGACTCGGAGCTACGCTACCGCCTCTTCGGCATCTTCAGCCGCTTCACGGCACGCGTCGGCTTCGACGACGACCAGCGGCGCCGCGCGCCGGCGGGCGCCGTCTTCGAGGTCCACGGCGATGGCCGGCTGCTCTGGCGCAGCGACACGGTGTCCACCGGCGACGGACCCGTCCCCGTCGACATCGACGTGAGCGGCGTGCGGGAGCTGACGCTGCGCGTGATCCCCGCCGCGCCGCCGGGGACCGACCGGGACGACGCGTATCGCGTGGACTGGCTCGAGGCGCGGCTGACGGCGGGAGGCGCGGCGGAGTAGGGGCGCCCTGGGGGCGCCCTCCGGGCGCCCGGGCTAGGGCTGGGGCTGGGGCTAGGGCTGGGACCGGGGCGGTCGTCGCGTCGGTCCGGAGCCGCACGTGCGTGTCGCGAGCGCGCGGGTGGCCGTGCGGCCCCGAACCGGCGGACGAAGCGTTCTCGGGCTGGGGAGTGGCCGGGCCGTTCCCGGCAGTTCCCGCCCCTGAACGCCCCGGATCGGAGAATCTCGAGGACGCTTCCCACTCGGCTCGCGGTTGGTCTGCTCCTCCCCCCGCCTGGGCCCGCGATACGCCGCCGGAGGTCCGCGTGGCCGCGCGGCGCCACGATCCTTGCCGCGGACAGCGCCCGCATCCGGGTGGCCGAATACGACAGCAACGGCGTGGCGAGTCTGGTGCGGTACGCGGTAGCGGTCGTCGCGGCGGCCCGATAGATTGGATACAATATCCGGATCGGAGCCGCGCCGGCCGGCCCCCCCCGCACCGGGCCCGCGGCCGAAGACCGCGGCCGCGGCGCATCCGCCGGCCCGACCGGCCCGTGCCGTCCCCTTCGGAAGGAGGCGTTGGCGCATGCGTATCCTGAAGACTGCTCTCGCGACGCTCTTCACCGTTTTTCTGTCGGTCGCCGCAGCGGCGGCCCAGGAGGCCGAGCCACGGGTGGACGCGGCGCTCCTGGGCGGCCTCTCGTGGCGTTCGATCGGACCGGCGATGTTCGGAGGCCGGGTCGCGGACGTGGCGGGGGTGCCCGGCGACCCGGACATCCTCTACGTCGGCGCTGCTTCTTCCGGGCTGTTCAAGTCGACGAACGGGGGCATCACGTTCGAGTCGGTCTTCGACTCGGGGAACACGTTGTCGATCGGCGCGATCGCGGTGCAGCCGGACGATCCGGACGTGGTGTACGTCGGCACGGGCGAAGGCGCGGTTCGCAACAGCATCTCGTACGGCGACGGGATCTACAAGACGACGGATGGCGGGAAGACGTGGGTGCACCTCGGGCTCGACGACACGGAGCGTTTCTCGCGGATCGTGATCCATCCGACGGATCCGCGGATCGTGTTCGCGGCGGCGATGGGGCACGCGTTCGGGCCGAACGAGGAGCGGGGCGTGTATCGCTCGACGGATGGGGGCGTGACATGGCAGCGCGTGCTCTACGTCGACGAGACGACGGGCGCGAGTGACGTCGCCATCGACCCGGAGGACCCGGACATCGTCTACGCCGGGATGTACGATTATCGGCGCAGGCCGTGGCACTTCCGCAGCGGCGGCCCGGGGAGCGGTCTGTATCGTTCGACGGACGGCGGCGACACGTGGACGAAGCTGACCGATCCGGCGCTCGACAACGGCCTCCCGGGCGGGGTCCTGGGGCGGATCGGCATCAGCATCCACCGCGCCGATCCGAACGTGGTGTACGCGCTGATCGAGTCGACGGAGGGCGTGCTGTGGCGGTCCGATGACCGCGGCATCACGTGGCGGATGGTCAACGACGACCGGCGCCTCAACAACCGGCCGTTCTACTACACGCAGGTGCGCGCGGACCCCGTGGACCCGGACCGCGTCTACACGCTGGCCGGCCGCTTCAACGTCTCGACGGACGGCGGCCGCACCTTCGGTCCGAGCGGCGGCCGCATGTTCGGCGACCACCACGCGCTCTGGATCGACCCGCTCGATCCTTCGCGGCTGCTCTGCGGGACCGACGGCGGCTTCTTCGTCTCGAACGACTACGGCCGCCACTGGGACTTCCTGAACAACATCCCGCTGGCCCAGGCGTACCACGTGGGCGTGGACATGGCCGAGCCGTACAACGTCGCCGGCGGCTTCCAGGACCACGAGATCTGGCGGGGTCCGAACGAGAAGTGGAACCGCACGGGCGTGCGGGGCGGGCACTGGGTCCGCCTGCGCTACATGGCCGACGGCATGTATGCGCTGCCGGACCCGCGCGACCCGAACATCATCTATTACAACGGCCACTTCGGCGACATCACGCGCATCGACATGCGCAACGCCGAGGAACGCTACATCCAGCCGTACCCGCCCGGGCCCGCCGGCGGCGGCGCGAACCTCGAGCAGTACCGTTTCAACTGGAACTCGCCCATCCACATGTCGCCCAACGATCCGGACGTGATCTACTACGGCGGCAACGTGCTGTTCAAGACGACGGACGGCGGCTCGACGTGGACGGTCATCAGCCCCGACCTCACCACGGACGATCCGGCGAAGCAACAGCCGAGCGGCGGGCCGATCACGCCCGACAACACGCGCGCCGAGTTCCACTCCACGATCCTCGCCATTGCCGAGAGTCCGCGCGATCCGGAGGTGATCTGGGTCGGCACGGACGACGGCAACGTGCAGCTCACGAGGGACGGCGGGAAGCACTGGACGAACGTGGCGCCGAACATCGAGGGCGCGCCGGCCTTCTCGTGGGTGGCCGCGATCCGGGCCTCCCACGCGGATGCCGGCACGGCGTACGTCGCGATCGACCAGCACCGCATGGACGACTTCACGCCCTACGCCTTCATGACGACGGACTACGGCCGCACCTGGCGCCGCATCTCCGACGGGCTCCGCGGCTACGTCCACATCGTGATGGAGGATCCCCGCGAGCCGAACCTGCTCTACGCGGGCACGGAGCTTGGGATCTTCGTCTCGTTCGATCGCGGCGCGAGCTGGACCGACTTCCGGCTCGGCCTGCCGCCGCTGGCCGTCCGGGACATGACGGTGCACCCGCGGGACAACGACCTGGTGATCGCGACGCACGCACGCGGTTTCTACATCCTGGATGACGTGACGCCGCTGCAAGGGTTGGCGCGGGCGGTGCGGCTGGCGTCGGCCGCGGCGCCGGGGGACAATGCTGCGGGCGCGAGCTCGGGCGGTGTGTGGGACGCGAGTTTCGCCGTCGTGCGGGGCGGGGGCTCCGGTGTGGCGCCTGGCGGGCGGTCCGTCGGCAGCGGCGGCGATGATCCGCCGAGCGCGCCTCCCGGTGAAGCCGCGGATGCGGATTCCGGCGCCAGCAAGGCAAGCGGGTCCGACCTTGGCGCGCTCGGGCCCGTCACGCTCTTCGAGCCGATGCCGGCCGTGCGGTACACGCCCGCGAGCGATGTCAGCCAGCTCAGCGATGACACCTGGCGCGCGCGCAACCAGCCGTACGGCGTGATCCTGTCGTATTATCTCGCGGCGGCCGGCGGGCCGGACGACGATGTCCGGATCGACATCCTGGATTCGGCCGGCCGGACGCTGCGGACGCTCGAGGGCACGAAGCGGGCGGGGATCAACCGGGTGGTGTGGGACCTGGGCGAGGCCTCCTCGTGCGCGCTGGCCGAGGGGAATGCCCGGCGCGGCACCTGGCTGCGCGCCCTGCCGGGCGAGTACACGGTGCGCCTGACCGCGTTCGGCCGGACGGTCGAGCAGACGGCTCGGGTCCGGCTCGATCCGCGCGTACACGCGACCGACGAGGACCTTGCGGTCTGGTATCGTGAGGCGCACAGGATCGAGCGGATGGAGTGTACCATCGACCGCGCGGCCGACCGGCTGCGTGCGCTGGAGCGTGGGCTGTCCGCTCTCGAGCGCGATCCGACGGCCGCCGACTTCCGCGCCGACGTGGCGGCCGTGCGCGCCGCGCTGCGGCCGATCCGGCTCGGCCTGATCGGCGGGGACCCGAACGATCCCGGGTACGTCAACCTGGCGGGCCGGGTGAACTGGCTGCCGATCCAGGTGGGCAACTACACCGGCCGGCCGACGGCCGCGCAGATCGAGTGGATCCGCAAGTTCGGCGAGCAGACCGAGCGCTACGTGGCGCAGCTCGCGGCCGTCGTGGACGGGCGCCTGGCGGCGCTGAACGAGAAGCTGCGCGCGGCGGGACGGCCCGCGATCGCCGCGGACGCGCCGTGATGGCCGGCCATCCCGACCGAGGACGAGCGTTTCATGGAATCACAGTCGAAGCCGACGAAGCCGAACATGCACGACGATCGCCGCCCGGACGACACCGCGCGCGAACCCGCACCGGACCGCTCGCCGCGGCTCAGCCGCCGCGGCTTCCTCCAGGCCGCCGGGCTGGCAGGCGCGCACCTGGCGCTGGGTGCGCCGGCCTTCGCACTGCCCGGGCGCGCGGGCGCCGGCGCCGGCGAAGGAGCCGAGCGGCCGTCCGCGTCCGGCCCCCGCGATTCGCACTTCGCGGTGCAATTCGACGAAGGCGCGATCGTCAGTCTCCGCCGCGTCGACGACGCGTTCGACGCGGACTACATCGCGCCCGGCGGGCGGCTGGGGGACGTGATCGTCCGCTACCGCCGGCCCGGCGACGCGTGGCGGACGTTCGAGACGGCCGAGGCGGAGGGTGCGCGCCGGCTCTCATCGAGCGCCGATGGCGCCGCGCACGAGGCGGTCTACCGCGTGGCCCTCGCGGAGCGCGCCGGCGAGGCCGACGGCGCGTCGCCGGGCTTCGAGCTGCGGGTCGGCTTCGTCGTCGAGCGGGAGGCCGTCCGCTGGACGCTCGCCGTCGAGAACCTCGCGGACTCGCCCCTCGAGATCGGCGACCTGGCCGTACCCCTGCCGATGAACACGAACTTCCGGCGGCGGAACCAGCCGCCGACCGCCGCGGTGCTCAAGCACTGCCTGGTCTCCGGCGATGGCTCGTTCTTCTACTGGATGCGCCGGAACAGCGTCGGCCCGTACCTCACGATGACGCCCGCCGCGGACACGCGCCTCGAGTACTGGGAGTCGCGGCGCGGGTACCGCGCCTACCTCCACTCGGCGGTCGCGGGCGCGGAGGCCCGCGAGCGCGGCTGCAACTGGCGCCAGCCGAACACGAGTCTCACGCTCGCGCCGAAGGACGCGCGGGGCACGGTGGTCGCGAAGGGCTCGGGGCGCGCCGGGTCGCCTGGCGGCACGCCCGGCCACAGCCGCACCTACGGCTTCACCTTCCGCTGGGCCGACGACTACGACGGCGTGCGCGACGTCCTCGTCGACGAAGGGCTGATCGATGTCCACGTCGTCCCCGGGATGACCGTGCCGAACGACCTCTTCGCCCGCATCGCGCTGCGCACGAAGGAGCGGATCACCGCCGTCGAGGCCGAGTTCCCGGATGCGACCGAGATCCGGCCGCTCGGCACGAAGGGCGACGTGCATTTCTACGACGTCCGCTTCTCGCGGCTCGGCGAGAACCTGCTCACCGTCCGCTTCGGCCAGGACCGCCGGATGTTCCTCGAGTTCTTCTGCACCGAGCCGCTCGAGACACTGATCCGCAAGCGCGCGGCGTTCATTGCCGCGCACCAGCACCGCGAGCCGAGCAAGTGGTACTACGGCCTCCTCGCGGAATGGAACATGGAATCGCGCGTCATGCTCGGCCCGGACAACTACGACCGCATCCGGGGCTGGCGCATCTACGAGGTGACGTGCGACGACCCGGGGCTCAGCAAGCCGGCGTTCCTCGCGGCGAAGAACGCGGAGTACCCGGTGCAGGCGGAGGTCACCGCGCTGGACGACTACATCGAGCATTTCGTCTGGGGCGGGCTCCAGCGGACGACGGAGGAGACGTTCGCGTACGGGATCTACGGGATCCCGGACTGGAAGACGGACCGGGAGAGCGATGATCCGGGCCGGGACGGGCGCCTCCACCTGTGGCGGATCTACGACTACCCGCACATCGTGCTGATGTACTTCAGCATGTATCGCGTGGCGAAGGAGAACCCGCAGATCCGGACGGCACTCCCGGCCGTCGAGTACCTGAAGCGTGCGTACGGCACCGCGCTGGCGCTGTTCACGATCCCGTGGGAGATCGAGCGGTGGTCGGCGTACGGGACCGGGCTGTACAACGAGCGGGTGATCGTGGCGCTGATCGACGCGCTCGATGCGGCCGGGATGCCCGACCGCGCGCAGCGGCTGCGGCTGCACTGGGAGCGCAAGGTCCGGTCGTTCGTGAACGGGGACCAGGACCTGTTCCGGTCGGAGTACGCGTTCGACTCGACGGGGTTCGAGTCCACGCACGCGCTGGCGCGGTACGCGCTCGCGCACCCCGAGAGTCTGCGTACCCGGAGAGACGACGACGAGCGGGAGGAGGCGCCGCCGCGGGACCCGGTCGACGACGCCCGGCGCTTCATGGAGCGTCAGATGGCGGCCAACCTGTTCTGCCGCGGCACGATCGAGCCGGCGTACTACTACCTGGGGAGCGACTACCGTGGCGGCGCGGGGGACCGGTACACGCTCACGTACATGTCGCAGCTCGGCGGGTGGGCGGTGCTCGACTACGGGCTCCACTACGCCGCCGACGCCGCGCCGTACCTCCGGCTCGGGTACGCGTCGTATCTCAGTGCGTGGGCGCTGATGAACACGGGCACGCCGGAGTCGAACTACGGCTACTGGTACCCCGGCGCGGAGAACGACGGCGGCGCGGGCGGCGGCTTCGAGCCCGCGCCGTACGGCCGGACATGGCTCGAACAGCCGCACCACCGTGGCTCGTGGTACTACTCGTGTGAGATCGACCTGGGCTACTGCGGTGCGCTGCGCGCCGCC